>CANLOE010000024.1 GCA_947492745.1 uncultured Cyclobacteriaceae bacterium
AACCATAATGGAAATCACATCAAACCACCATTATATGAAATGTTTCAATGCGACATTAAAAATGTAAATCTGTATTACTCTTTTTCCAAAGTATATTGGACTTTCTCACTTGCTCTAATACTGGTAATACGCATCTTGCCATCTGCCGGGCTTATGATGGTGGCAAGTCGTACACCTTTTCTCCCTTTGGGAACATTTGCTCCTAGGTTATAGATGAGCTGGTTCCTCAACAGCACCCCGGCGAGGAAGTAGTTACCGATTTTGACCTTATATTGTTCATTAGCTGAGGCAAATACTGCACCTTTACGGCCATCGAACGTTACTGTCTCCGCATTTTCCAGATTACTATTGCTATTGGTTACGGGGTCGAACAGTTTGTTCAGGTCCATTGTACTCGTGGGCATTTCAGTTCCCCCCAAAGGTTGGACCGATACGACTCTCCAAGTTCCTTTGTACGTGGCCAGTTGTTCAGCAGCTGCACTTCTTTCTGCTGCGCTGGGGAGTACTTTGGATTCGCCCGCTAGCTCGACCTGAGTATCCTCGGAAGCAGGTGCTGGGTTCATGTTTTCTTTTTCGCAGGCTGTGAATGCCATTGCAGAGATAGCCACTGCGGCTAAAATTTTCAGATTCTTCATGGTTTGTTTTCTTTAGTTTTTAATTTAATAATTTATTCTACTATCAGAGGCCTCTAACTATAAGATAAAACGTAGAATGAAGGGTTTACCCTACCCATCAATTAAAAAAACGCCAAGTATCGGGGCAACACAAAATGCAAAATTGGAAATCCATTGCAACCGCGGGTATCAGTGCGCCAGTGCGCCATATAGGGGTATCTGCCCTTCGTTGCACAAGTGCGACGAAGGGCAGAGCTTTGGTCATTTTCCTGCTTTTTGGATTGTAAAATCTCCAACTGCCGCAAGTTTAGACAAGGCCATAACTTGTGGCAATATTTGATGCAAATTTTCAACTTGCTACAATCAGGAGATAAACTTTATATCGACAAGTCCCTTTCCTCCGGTATAATCCATGGCACTGCTGTACCTATAATCTTCCGGCTCATTGACGATACCGGCCACTACTGGATTTTGGTGAATATAACCTGCTTTTTGTTGCATGATTTCGTTATTGAACAGTTCCATAGGCTTATTGTGTTGCTGCCGGAACCGGTATTTTCTGTTGTTGGGGTTTCTTTCACCGGCCCTTTGCATCATCCATGGCATCCATTCTTTTCGACTTTCCCGGTGATTTTCCGGGATGGATGTGGTAACTGCCTTCGAAGTATACCGTTTCAGGTCCTTAACTATATCCTGCATGTTCTGATCTGTGGTTGGCCGGTCATGATGCACCGGGAGTAGACCTCCGGGCCCTTCTCCTAGATGCAGCACCTCAAGCTCTCCACCGTGATATCCTTATACAGCGGTCGGATGAAAACGTCCATCCAGTTGATGACCGCAAAGGACAAAAAGTACAACCTGTCCTGATTTTGTATCCTATAGTTACGGCTCATACAGGCAGGTTAAAAAACTTGACGGATTTTTGCCACAAGTTACACTGCGTTAAAGTCGAGTAGGCAAAGGGGGAGTACATTGATCCGACACCGGTCATACTCCTCTAAAGCCCCAACTTTTGCACAGAATAATAACCCTAAAGGGAATCCTGAGATACACGGTACCCTCCGATGGAGTACAGCCATTCTATTTTGGGTATCCAATCCCAAACCGCTCCCTATCCTATATCAGCGGCATTCCTCGTTATAGGCTTTGAACAGCGCTTCTATATCACTACTGCCATGAAGTCCCATTTTCAATTTGTTGGCTACTACGGCGCAGTCTCTAAAGTAATTTGCGAAAAACTTGCGAAAGGCCTGCTCCGGACTCTCCATTTCCATACGTCCCAGATCGGTGAGCTGCGCCCCACTCCGACTTGCGTCAGCATCGGCCACCCGCTGTTCAAAGCTGTCATCGATGACATTATAGCCCCGTTCGCGCTGTTTTTTGAACAGGTACTTCCCCAGTACCTGCCGTGGCCAGTACGGCGTATGCAGTAGGTTCACCTTGCCCTTGACCAGATATAGCGCAAAAAAACCGTTGGGCTCCACATAGGTCTTTAGACTAGAGGGCCGGAAGGCTTTATATACCTTGTTTCCCTTGCGATAGCCCAAAACCTGTTTGGCATTCAGTGTTCGGATTTGAGAGGTACTGTCCTTGATAGTGATGAGCGTATAGGCACTCTTTCTCTCCTTGCGCTTGTTCTTATGGACAAGTAGCTCACATTCTACCGTGTCCCTTTCCAAGGTAATGATACTCCCTGCCACAAAGTCTCCTTGTGCGAATCCCCTAAGTGTAGCGAGAAGGAAAATCAATAAAATACTGTATTTGAATCGATTTTGATGGTTTGATTTCAGCATTCGTATGGTTTATTTGTTTTTCTGTTGTATTGACCTATAGTTGTTTTTATACAAATTTGGGTTTTAAATGTCGTATAAGATTCCGCGGGTCATTTTGGTTTCAATCAAGGCGATAAACGCAGAGGATGGTCAACGCAGAGTGAAGCAAAATGAACAGGAAGATAGGCGATTTTAAAAGCTAAGTTTGTATTAGTAGCAATTAACGCTATAAGGAAACTCCAAAATAGAGTTTATCATAGCTGGTATCATTATACTTTACCATAACTACTGCTGGTTTCAATTGATTTTTATTCTTTTTCAATATTTTTTTATTGAACTATATTGATATACAATATACTTACATCCCAAAGATAACTGTCTACCATGAGAAAAAGAAAGTACTATAGTACTTTTTTCTTGTTTTTACTACTTTTCTAGATAGGTACGGAACTTTTAGGCTAGGCGCGAATCGAGTTATCCATTCTTCCAAGGAGTATCTGGCCGCTTTTCAGCTACAAGCTTGCGCATGTGGGCTTCTTTAAAATCCCTAACACTACCGAGGAAGATGTAAACCTACCTTTACTGGAAAAGATTAAGCTGATTGACCAATTGGAAGGGGATGAAAAAAATGCGCTCCTGAAAATGATTGATATTGCCATCTCCAAAAAGCGTATGAAAGACAACCTTTCTAATATGCTCGATGGTTAATGCAAAAAGCCCCTGATTTCTCAGAGGCTTTGCTTTAATCCTTTCGTCAATTTTTATTCGGTTATTTCCGTATCAGCAACTACTGAGAAATGTATCCTGTTTGTAATACTGTTAATAAAAGATAACTCAGGTTCAAGTATATCGATACCAATACCTGCATCTTCTGTTTCAAACCATAGCCAAAGTGTAAGCTCTACGTCATCGTCCTTCTTTAACTCTTTAAGCTTATCAATACTACATTCAAGATGCGATTTTAATCGCAAAACATGAGGCGTAATATCCTGTTCTTCAGAAATAGTCGCCTTTGAACTAACTGCCCATAAATTGTGAGGTCGAGTAATTAATGAACCTGAATGTTTGGACTTATATGTATCTCCTTTAGAAAAAGTTCTATGAGGATTGACGCTTAATTGCTTTGTTAATTGCTCTGGACTAATAGTATCAGATACAATAGCAAACTCACAGTAAATTTTATTTGAGAAATAATCCTTTTCCATGGCTAAATCCTTAATACAAATAATCAAAAAGGTTTCCTAAAACTTGCCCTGAATTCGGGTGTACTAAATCCCCATTACCCATAATCTTTCCATGAAAGTTAGGAGGTAGCCCTATATCTTTTTTGAGACCTTCAATAGCAATCTTACCTTGTTGTTTAGAGAGATTTAGAGCTTTAAGAGTTGATTTATTCAGGGTGTGGCCTCCCGTTTGAAGAGTTTTACTAAACCCTTTCCCTGCTGCTCCAAGTGACTTAAACCCAGTTGTACCCCCCCTAGCAACTTCCCCTGCCGTCTCCGCTGCCGAAAGAGCCTTGGCTCCTAATTTTGCGGCACTGGCGCCCGCTTTCAGGCCCTGTGCCGCTCTCGCCAGCAGAAAGGTCTCCGCACCTATAAAGCCCCCCGCCAGCAGCATCGTGGCCTGGGTCACGGGGTGGTTGTAAAAACTCTCCTGACCGCTGCGGATGGCATTCGTAAAGAGCATGCCCGGCTCGGAGAGCACTTCCACTTCCGCCAGCATCTGATAGGCCCCATCACCGCTCACCAGTGAGCTATATGCGTAGTCCAGGTTCGAGTCGCGGTAGTCATCGTACTCGGACGTTTCCGGGCAGGTCTCGCAGGTACCCCCCGTGGGGTCCACTCCCATCACGGGACTGTTGCCCATCCCTACATAGGGCGACCAGTACTGACCCATGGGGTCGGTCTGGGTAAAGCGACCAATTACCGGGTCGTACTCCCGCAGGTCGAAGTGGTTCCACCCCGTGAGGGTATCGTACTCCGCGAACTGCCCTTGGTAGCCGAAGCGGTACTGCCGTGTATCCGAGGTGCTGACCGTCCTCTGCACACTGCCAAAGGGATAGTAGTCCGTCGACCGTACCACACGGGCCTGTTCATGGGCTATCCGCAGTTCGTCGAAGTAATAGTCCACATCTTCGCTGCCTTCCGCTGCTACGTAAATATACAGTGTCCCGGGGACTTTAGCGGTATAGTTCAGTCCCAATTTTTCCATGGTACCTTCAGGTACCTGACCCAAGGGCCGTGCTGCTGCTTTGCCAATGGGCGCAAAACCCATATGGACCTCGCCGCTCTTGGCATGGGGGACAAAGATATAGTTCAGACCAGCTTTGGGAGCTTCCTCCATACCCGCTCTCCCTAGGACACTGCCGGCCAGGGCGCGGTGCAGGTCGGTCAGGACCTGTCGCTGCCCTTCTCCGATGGGCTTGGTGCCTCCGAATACCGCTGCCAGCTGGGCAGCGGTACTGCCGCTGGCTTTGGACTGGCCATTCACCGTTTCGGGCGGGACATAGGCGGCCATGACAGAACAGAGCACCCGCTCCCCTGCTTCAAGTACCAGGGTCTTGGCGGGCCCTACTTTTTCTCCACGAAAGGCATTGAGCCGGGCCGCTTTGGGGCTGGCATCACTGTAGGCGGGAGCGGTGGCGTTCAGCCCGGGAGCTACAGCACTACGCGTATCCAGACGCTCGAAGAAGTGTTCTTCCACAGCGGCATTTCCCGCTTCCATGCTGGCCTCATAGACCAGTGTTTCTTTCCGGAGCAGGGCGCGGGCATTGCCTAAGTGATCACTCAACTCATACAATACCGCGCTTTCCTGCGGGCGGTAGAGGCCCAGTCGTTCCAGTCCATGGACCATGAGTTCGGTTTGTTGCGGTGGGTTGGCAGCTCTTTTTTCATAGGTACTGAGGAGTCGGCCCGCAGCATCGCGGACATACCAGGTCTCTGTCCGGTTCCTATGGTCTTTTTTCATCAGGCGGAAGCCACGTTCATCATACAGAAAGGAAAGCTTCTGCTCCCGCTTTGCCGCATCGGCATAAACGGCCTTGACCTTGCCCATGACATCGTACTTTATGTATTTCCCCTCTCCTTCCCGAGGCTTCTCCACGATCAGGCGGCCCAGGGCATCATAGCCGTAGGTGGCATGATCATCGATACTGCGGAGGCGGTTGGCAGTGCCATAGTGATAGCGGAGGCGGTG
Organism: uncultured Cyclobacteriaceae bacterium; assembly: GCA_947492745.1. Classification (GTDB taxonomy): domain Bacteria; phylum Bacteroidota; class Bacteroidia; order Cytophagales; family Cyclobacteriaceae; genus Aurantiphycus; species Aurantiphycus algarum. The sequence goes on from CANLOE010000024.1 coordinate 5,582, forward strand.
CTTCCGTACGCTATCCGCACCATAGCGCCGGAGCTGCAAGAGGTTGCCGTTGGGGTCATAGTCCAGTCCCGTCACACGGTAGCGGTTGCCTCCTCGGGTATATCCCTTGAAGTTCAGCTCGGGCCGGCCCCATAGTGCTTCTTTGAGCTGGTACTTCTCATCATAGTCAAAAAAGTAGAGGCCCGTGGTATCCGTACCGCCCGTACGGTGGACAGGTTCGGTTCTCCAGGCCATGGCCGAGATACTGCCATCATAGAGGTCCTGTGGTCGGCGGTCTCCTGCCGGTGGCAGATCATCTTTCACCAGTACCAGTTCTTCGCTGATGCGCACCACCTCCAACCAAGTATTTTCTACCCGGCAACGATAGCGCGCATTTTCGATGAGTTCGGGCTTCCGTAGGCTAAGGGTAGCCCCTTTGGCACCGGGCACCGCTTTCCAGGCTCCCTGTTCCCATTTCTGCCACTGATAGTGATGCCCACGATGCCGGTCGGCGATGGTATGCTTCATCCATGTCTGTCCTTCACTGAAGTCCAGTGCTTTTACCTTTACCGGGGCTGCCTGTTCGAGGTATTCGAAACTCCGGAACACATGTCCACCATCGGGGCCTGTCAGCTGCGCAGCGATATCCGCCAGTTCCAATCGGTTGTTCCCGATACGCAGTTCCAGCCGATTCGCATTGGGATGGCCCTTGAGGATGGCCATCTCTTCGAAGTCATTGTGGTCCAGAAAGGCCTGAAACAGGCCGGACACTTGGTTCAGCACCTCGGGTATCTTGCCCGAGAGTCGGTTATGGGAGAGCTGGAGCAGGATGAGCTTCTCCTTGGTCGCCACTATACTCCGAGGTATGGAGCCTACGAAACGGTTATTGTTGAGAAAGATAAACTGCATCTTTTTCCACTGGCTCATGTCAGGGAGTGGGCCTTCCAGACGGTTGTGTTGCAGACCGATAAAAATCAGTTCTCCCAGTTCCGATAGAGCAGCGGGCAGTGGCCCCCCCAGTTCGGCATCGCTGATCTCCAGAACACTCAGCTGGCGTAACCGGCCCAGTGCAGCGGGGATGCCTCCTCCCAGTGGATTGCCCCTGAGGTAGAGTTCTTCCAGCGCGGTGGCCCTTCCCAATGCCGAGGGTATCCCTCCCGTCAGTCGATTGCCGTCCAGCGCCAGGACCCGCAGTTCTTTCAGGTCCCCTATCCATGAGGAGAGGGTACCCGATAGCTCATTACTGCCCAGTTTGAGTTCTTTCAGGGCGCGTAGTGCGGAGAGGTCGGGCAGTGTACCGACCAAGTGATTACCGGACAGTTGCAGGCCTACGATGTCCCCATTTTCTTCGGTGACCCCGAACCAGGTACCCATCTCGGTGGCCGTGACGCTGCGGGGCCAGTGGGCCAGCGCGGGCCAGCCCTCTTTGTTCTCCCATTCTCCGCCCTTGGTCGCCGCGAACAATCGGCGCAGGGCGACCAGTTCGAGGGCATCGGGGACACGGTTCATGACCTCCTCTTTACCATTGTCCCGTGTGGCCTCCCACCGTTGTGAGGGTCCTGCTATAGTGAGAGGCAGATAGAGACCGGCACCTCTTGCGGCCAAGGCTATGGGCTGCCCTTCTTGTTGTTCTTCGGGCCGAAGGGGCCATTGCTCCCGCCACTGCCGACCACTGCTCTTGATGCTGGGGCGCAGGGAGTGGAAAGCTTCTGCCAAGCGGAGTGGCGCTTTGTAGCTATTCCAAGGCACATCATGCCTTTGTTGGCTCCCCTGTCCTCGGTACTGCCCCAGCCGAAGTGACTCCGCGCGACTGTTCTTATGGTAATGCAGCAAAAGACTGAAAGCATCCTTGCGGAAACCGTTGTCGCCGTCCTCGTCCATAGCTGGATCATTGATGGACTTTAGCCAACCTTGGGCCGTATAGGTAAAATCTATACCTTGTAGGTTTCCGGCCAGTTCGATGCGCTTGAGGGGACCGTGGAGGTAATAGCTGTAGTGGGCCTGCTCGGTGGCGGTGGCCCTGTTTCCATCACGGCTTGTATATACCCGACGCAGCCGCTGGTCGGCATCGTAGTCGAAGTGATGGTGAAACTGCTCATGGGGAATGTCCTGACCTTGGGCATCATAGGACCTTAGAGAGCTTTGCAGGACATTGCCCTGGAAGTCATAGCTGTAGGCCAGCACAAAGGTACGCTCCAGTCCTTTGGGCTGTTGTGCGGTCCAGACGACGCGGCCCAGCTCATCATAACTGTACCAAGTACGGGCATACTCGTTCTCTGTGCAGGAGACCGCGCCCATCACGAACTCCTGCACATAGGTATCGGGCAGTCGCGTATCCGTGTGGAAGTGCTCCTCTGGAACATCGTAATAGGTCTTTACCCAGTCCCTACCGCTATTGGGCAGGCCTCCGTCGGGAGCAATACTTTCGAGCAGCTGAGGCCTGGCCCCTGCCTTATCGAAACGAAAAGCGGGACGGTCCTTGGCATCGAACTCACCCGATAGGGTGACACGGCCGAGCGCATCGTAGTGGGTATAGGAGTAGCGATGTGCTTTGCGCTGCTCGGCATTTTGCGAGAAACGGATATTTCCATCCCGTCGGTAGCGGTACTCGGTGCGCCCGGCGTCGGGTTCGGACAGGGAGAGTAGCCGGCCTTGCTGGTCGTAGCGGTAATGGTTCGTAAAGGGCAGGTCGGACAATTTTCCATAGGTGTCCAGTCCTTTGTCCATGAGGTCCCGAAGGCCGTTCGGGGCTATCGAGGCCAGCAACTGCCCCTTGATATCGTAAAAGTGATACGCTACACTGCCCACATGATGGGTATAGGAGAGTTCGGCACGGTCCAGGGCCAGTCCGTACAGGCCTTTTTCCAGACGGACAGTATGCCGTGGTCTTGCCGAGGTCAGTCTTTGGTCTATTTTTTCCGCTCCACTCATCAGGTCGCGGACCAGCAGTCGGCCTTCCGCCGCGCCCGGGAGCAGCTTCACTTGGAGTTCCGTGCTCTCGCAGAGGTAGAAGCGGTCCATATTATCCGCGGGTACAAGTTTTACCGCTAGTGGCAGGGTGTTGCCCTCGCTGAAGGTGATGATGACATTTCCCTTCGCATCGGTGACCCTGCCCTGTAGTCGTCCGTTGGCATCTCTCCGGAGTTCTTGCCGAGCATTTCCCCCGAGCAGGATACGTTCGTAGAGGCGATGGCCGAAGTACTTGCGCATGAGGGAGGAGTAATGGGCAAACTCCTCTCCGACATCAAAGCCCGCTGTTTTTTCTTCATGCCCTGAACCGAGGTAATGCGCATCTCCCGGGACCGTGTTCCTTTTGTGCACCATGCCTCCCCTTGCCTCATCGTACTCCGTTCGGGCGAAAGGGTAGCGGGTAGCGGGTGTCTCCGGTACCAAGGTATTGTCGGCACTGTAGTACCAGCCCAAGGTACCGGGACCACCATTTCCTATAGGTCGGGCAGGGTGTCCTGCATGGCCGAAGTCACTGATGGCATAGGGAGCTTCATCGGTAGTACTCATAAAACCTTCCTTATAGTGGAAGTCCCCTTGCTGTATCGCTGCGGGCAGGGTCTGGATAGCATCCCTATCATAGGCATCACGCCGGTGCTCGGTCGCCAGGACCTGCCCCGTCGACAGGTCTTTGTACTGGCGCTGCATCGGCTTGCCGTTGTTTTCATAATAGGTCTTCTCCTCGGCTATCGTTCGGCTATCGGCATCGAACTCTTGGACCTGTATCCAGTTGCGCTCTGCTTCGGGTAGGCCCTGGGCCTCTGACTCAAATGCTCCGAAACTATAGAACAGTATTCCCAGAAAGAGGGCTAGTGTGTTATAGGATTTCATCGTTATTGGCTTTGTCTTTGTCTAAATCTGTTTTAACCAGGATTATGCAGTAGCTCTTCTATTCAGGTATTAAATAGCTGTAAATCAGTAAAGTGAATGCTTTTTTAGAATTCACCGTAGCGGTGCTACGCTGAATCCGATAAAACACGCTGATGTATTGCTTTTTAAACCCTCCTTACGAAGCTCTAATGCATGATCCAGATTTAATGATGGCTATAGTATCAATGGTTGCAGTTGTTACCGCCCCTAGAGCAGGTACCTCCTTCGTACTTTCTGGTAGTACTGCAATTGCCGTCAGCTCGGATGACCATCTCTCTTCCCGTATTACAACCATCGCTGTCCACTTCGCAGTAGCGGCCCAGGACCGCACCTCGAGCGGGGCAGTCCCGGTGAATGCTCAGCCGTTTGCGGATTTCCCGCTCGTAGCTGCCATCCGCAGTCTGTAGGGTCAGTACCACTACCTTGCTGCCTGTAGTGCTGAAAGTCTTCTGGATGATGCTGTTCGTAGACTTCTGGATGCTACCATCCGAAAAAGACCACTCAAAGCTATAGGGACCGTATTCTTCATGGGCTCCTTCGACCTCAAAGGTCATGGGCTTGCCTGCCCCGAACTTACCGTAAAACGTAAAATCCACATCGTCGAGGTAGGCGCGTCGGTCGGCGACCATTCCCCCCATATGGTAGGTCCGGGCCGCGGTCTTGATGATGCCCCTCCCAAAGGACTCTTGGTAGGTGGCGACCACCCTTCCCAACGCATCGTACTCGGTCAGGGAAGCGAGGTTATTGGCATCCAAGGTAGCTACGGACTCGTTCCACTCATTGTACACATAGCTCTCCATAGGGGCACTAAGTGGGTGGAGGCGAAAATCATCGAAGAGGATAGCGTTAGCGCTGGAGGTGGTCACCCCGACCTCTTCTAGGAGATTATCGGACCGAAAGGTGAGGTCCACATCGATGAGGTACCAGTCCCCGGCCTTCTTTCGCGCATCGGTCCCATGGGTGGTACTGTTACCCTCTTTATAGCGACAGTAGATGCGGCCCGAGGCATCGTTGGTCCAGACGCTAATGCGATAGATCTTATCGGCATGGAGATGTCGGGCATCAAAGACAAAGCCCTTCTTATTGCCTGCAAGTCCGAGGGCACGGGTACCTGTATGTGGAGAATAGCCCTCTTCCGGGCCAAGGATAATGCCCTGTCCCCTACGCAGCTCCCTTTGTGCAGCGTTACCATTGCGAAAGTCCATGTCCTCTGCCCCACTGTAGACGACCTCGCCATACTCGGCATGAACCGCCTTGGCGATGATATGCTCTTGCTGGATATCGCTCTTTTGTAGGGTCACTGCCCCATTGATATCCGTGCTTTCGAGTACATGGGAGTGTGCATCTACCCGCTCTACGGTAGCCGTTTTCCACCAATGCCCGCTGGACGGCACCTCTCCCTCCTGCCAAGCATCAAATTCGGTATAGTCTTCCATGGGCGAGGCTCCCGTTAAATCCAAGGCCTTCGGGGCATGGTAGGTATAGCTGCGGTCTTCTCGGAAGACGGGCCCATCTGTGGAGGACGCTGTGACCTGATGGAAGCCATCATTATGATTCCAAGTGGTAACGCTACTGTTCAATAGGCCGATTTTTTCGGATTCGGCGGGCCTAGCGACATAATCGGGACTGACCTTGAAAGTCGATACAGCAGCATTGGCCTGGAGCAGGTTTCGGCCTCCCTGTGCGACGAGTCCCATACCGGGATATTTTTTATAGGCCGGCCGGGATTCTTCCACTTGGTAGTGGCCCAGTCCGTCATAGCTCAGGTTTTTCAGCACAGCTCCGGAAAAGCGGTCCCTTTCCAAGAACAATTGATGGTGGGTCACTCCGTAGGCATCCGTGGTCGTGGTCGCTTTCAACAGAGAGGGAATGTAGCGCGATACACTGTTGATAAAGCGGTAGTTGCTCTTGAGGTCGAACTTATGGAGCGAAGAAGGCGTGGGTTGGTAGCGGTAGTTGCGAAGGGTCTTGTCGAGCAGGTTCAGGGACTGAGTAAAGCCTCCCAGGCCGCTCTCTTCATAGGTATGCTCTACCTTGGAGATGCACCTCCCATGTGGAGTATAGGTCGCTATGGACAGCGGCCGACCGATATGGCCTGTCCTATATTCGGTCACATAAGCTTGCTGTTTCAGTCGCTCGCCAAACAAATGGGCCGTATAGGGGACCCTATCCGTGTCCTCGAAAATGGTGTGCCGGTCGCTGTAAGGTCTCTTGAGGGTAACGGTAGCCTCATCGGCCGTAGCAAATCGGTGAACGGTCCGGCTGAGAAAGCCATCGCCCTGTACTGACTCCTGAAGTACCGACACTTGCGCGTAGGTTACCGCAAAGTCCGGATAGCGGTAGATGTCGTCCACCGCTCTTTCCCTTCCCTGACAGTGGGAGGGTTCTTTGGTAGCCACGCCCGAGCTACTGCCGTCGGGCAGTTCGTAGGCATAGCGATAGTGCCGGAGTAGTTCTCCTTCACGGTTTTTCAGCCGGAGGGACTTCACCCGAAGGCTCCCTCCGTACTTGCTGTCCAGCCCGTCTTCCAGAGGGACACCACTGACCGTGGAATAGCTATCCCTTTCGTAGTCGATATGAAGTGTCGCTCCCTGCGGCAGGCTTACTTGGCTCAGTGACCAAGCGGCACCATCGCTATTGCTGCTGACCTTGTGGCGGTCCGGCCCTTCCAGATCATTGTTTTTGTAGAGTCCCCAGGCATCCCAGCTATTGCGGCCAAAGCGGGGATTGAAACCGTAGTCAAAGTGATAGGAAGGTGCCAGGTTTTCGTTTTTCTTACCGTACAGTGACAGCCGTTGCAGTGTCAGCTTTCCTTCGATGGCATTGGGTACACCTTGGCAAAGGCTGTAGTCATGGCTCAACCTCACCTTGCGCAGGGCATGCTGCCTGACATAATCACGGATAGCGGGGTCACGGTGTATGTCCTCGCTCTTCAGCACTTGGTCCTGATGCCCTTGATAGTTTCCAAGCCTGTCCTTATACTCAAAATCGAGTGCTTCTTTGAGGTAGTCGAAGTGCTCGTTACGCAACAGGATGATTTCCTCCAGGGCCAGACTGCTGTCCTTATTGTCCTTAGAGCGGTAGTCCCTTCTATTTTTCTTGACAAAGAGGGCGGTATGGGTATTGGTGGCGATAGTATTGAGGTAGTAGTGCTCTCCGTGGTTTTCCGAATAGGACCTTGCATCGCTATTTTTGGCACTGTAGCGGGTGCCCGTAAGCGGAAAGCGCTGGATAAAGGCATCGGAGAACTTTCCGTATCCGAACACCACATACTCTCCCGTATCGTCATGGTCTACCTGCCCCGGCAGGGTCCCGACATCCCGAAAGTCAGGACCGGTGATGGCCGTGAGCAACCACTTGACGGCATGATTGTCCAAGGAATAGTTCTTGGAAGAGGTAGTAGTGACCTGCATATAGTCTTCCTGTCGTCCCATCACGGGAATGGCAAAGTGATAGGTATAGCCATTTTTATCCGTTGCCATGAATGCTCCGATATGATGTCCTTTACGGGCGGACCTGTCCAGTCCGGGGCTTTCCATGAATCGGCCGGGCACCCGGCCTTCCCTTAGCTCCTCATTACTGAACCACTGTATGTCCACGCCTTTGTACAGGGTGTTGCTACCATTGAAGCCAGGACCGGCCTCCGGTCGGAAGTCCAATGTGGGGGATTGTATTCCTAATTTCAGGGTGCTGACCTCCGTATTTCCCTCATCGTGAAAATAATTGTCCACGCTGTACCGAAGTGCCATGTCCCTATCATCAGTGGGCAGATGGCCGTCAAAGCCACCACTGTAGTCCTGCATCAGGATGAACTGTACTTTCTCCTCCTGTACACTACCGACACTGAACTTTTCCAGGGCCAGCCGTCCTTTGTAGGACTTGTTGGAACTGAAAGAGGTGGATACGCTGGCATTGTCGAACCGTAGCGGTACCAGCTCACCACTGATAGTAGGTGTCTGTATGCGGTAGTTGTCGGGACTCCAGTAGATGGGTGCCGTATTGTCGAATATCGCCTTTCCTCCCTCGGTATTCTTCTGGTAGTAATCACTACTGGTCCCGAAGTCATCGCGGCTATAAAAATTGTTCTCATCGATGCCGAGGCGGCTATAGCTCAGCATGCCGCTGGCCGTCCTTGTGGTAGGTAGTGCGCTCTGGTAGAGCAGTCCATAGGCATACTCCTTACGCAGTATATCCAAATAGTAACGATAGGTAACCGATTTGGTACCTGAGTTGAACCAGAGGAGTTTACGCTTCTTTTCGGAGGTCTCCAGTATCCAGTCCCAAGAAGAGAGATGGTCCGCATTCATACGGGTACCGAACAGAGAGGAGCTTAGGTGGAAGTAAAGCCCGGCACCCAAGTGCGGATTGCCCTTGCTCTGGCCTATAGGGTTGAAACTCTCCAAAAGGTAATAGGTCCGGATGACATTGCCCATATAATTGGACATGGCAGCGGAGTTGGAACCATAGACACTACGGTCAAAGTCTACTTTTGCCTTACCGTACTGTTTCGTGATCTTATCGGACAGTCTCTTGAAAATAGAGGGATTATTCGTGGTCTTTTCCTCTCCGGGGTCTTCTTGGTGGGTGTAAATAACTTCTCCTTTGAAATCATCGGGAATCTGGGATACCTGCCGATGGATGGCCCCAGGGTCAAGCTGCCATCCAAGCCCTACCCATGAGGCTTCTTGAAGTAAACCTATAGCGGGCGAATAGCTCATAACCAAGGGAAAATCATAGCCTTTGCCGGGCAGTGACATCAAGGGCAGGGAGTAACTCAGGTCTCCCGTAGAGAGGTTGACCATCTCTGATATGTTCGTCTCTCCGTCCTGCGCCCTCAGAGTATCGGGGTGGGCCAAGAGTACCCCCATTAGCAGTAGAACGAGACCGTGTAGCTTTCTTTGCGGATTTCTCTTGGTCAGGGGTAGCATTGTAGGGCGTTCGTATTGCCGAGGATGTTGCCACGGCGCTTTGATACTGTGCATGGTTTTGACCCGGATCAGGTAATCCGGAGTAGATGTGTCATTCGTCATTGGTATAATAGTTTGATTTTCAATTGTTCCAGAATACATGGCATTGGAAGACACCTTCTCCTCAAAAGTGTTTTTCAGAAAATCACGTTGATCAACTTAATTAATGGTATATCTGCGAATTGAATCAATATAAATCGGAAATATGTACTGTTTTAAAATATAACTTGGGTGTATACTCAAGAAAAAGTGAAATGGGAAATTCGTGTTTCAACGAAAATGGAAAAATCATGCATTGGTACAATTTCATTGGTTGATTGGCCTTTGGGACCGTTCTGATTGGTAAAGTGCTTTCGCTATCGTTTTCAGTCTGTCCCGTAACAATTTCTTTTGGGTATCATTAAGGTTTTTAATCAATCGTTTGGGGTTATTAAGAAGTTATCGCTCCGATGGTAATGTTGTTTTCCAGCACATAACCTTAAGTATTTCTCAGAAGAGACCCGAAACAGTTGATTTGAATTTCCAGTTGTTTTCTTTTATGCCTATAGTACTCTGCCCTTCCAATTGTGGAAAGTAATTATCGTTGTCCTCTGCATGGATATCTTAGGTTAAAATAAAGAGGTCATCCATACGCTCATACAGGTTTGAGAAAGCTTGTCGCTATCCTATATCAGGTCATTCAATGCTCCTGATCTTTCTACCGACTGACCTTCGCCATGTATCGGAAATACGGACTGGCCAAAGCTCCGTTCTGTGTCAAGAATCAGTTATCCGTGAAATCCATTGATTTATTTTACATTTATATAAGTATTTGCCAATAAAATAAAATAATGTGTTTTATTTTATATGATAACATATCATTTCCAACAATAATTAAGGTTATTACTTTATTGTCGCAAAGATAAATGTATTAAATCAAAAAATCCAGTTTTTTCTTAAACCCAAAATGTCCATTAGAAAATCTATTCCGGACTTAATACAAACTTAGCTTTTAAATATCGCCTATCTTCCTGTTCATTATGCTTCACTCTGCGTTGACAATCCTCGGGATAGCGCTGCTACCCCTGCGGTGCTCGCCTTGATGGATACTAAAATGACCAGCGTGAATCTTACACGACATTTGAAACCCAAATTTGTATAACTAGCTTCAAATCAGTAAATGAATGCGTTTTTTGAATTCACCGTAGCGGTGCTACGCTGAATCCAATAAAACTCCCTGATGTATTGCTATTCAAACCCTCGTTACGAAGTTCCAACGAACATTCTGGGTTTAATAGATAAAATCTATTTCTTAGTATCATTGACACTATTTTACATATCCAGTCTATTATAAAAAGCATGTTACCAGCAGTTCCAAAATCTGTTACCCGCTCCCTTCGACACGACCCTAATAATCGGCCCCAAAATAAAAAACCCTCCACCGGAGAGGTGGAGGGGAGATACATGTAGATCAACATCACTATTCTCACTTCACAATTTTAAATATCTTAAAATCAAATGCTTGACCTATGTATCCAAGAAACATTTAGCCCTTATTGACCCGATGTGATTGCGTATACCAAACTTCGGTGCACAACATAGGTTTAGTGTTGATCTCTATCATTGTTTACGCCATCAAGCGCTGTCGCTATTACCAAGCCTTCTTTGACGAGTTCCACTTTGGCCCCGTTGCTCTCCAGCATCTCTGCCAGCCAACTTTTGGCTTTGGCCTTTATCATTCCCAACATGCGCGCATCCTTTTCCTCGGTATAACTATTGTACAGCTGTCCCATCCAGTAGCGGCGAACGATCAGTTCATCAAAATAACCCTGCTTGCTCTTACTTGGTGTATAAATCCAGTCTGATTCGGGTCCGAACTGCTTTGCACACTGTGCATAAACGGCACGGATTCCTTCATCACTAATTTTCGTAGCGTTGACAACTTCATAAGCTTTGATTTGGCTAAGGGCCAGTATTACTGCCATATCATTGGGCTCGAACCCCATACTCTTGACTTCTCTTTCGAAACCATCAAATATCTCATCCCCCGTCAACAAGGACTCTAATTGAGTCCTTTTTCTAAGGGGTGTTTCGGGTACCAATATTTCTTTTAATTTCTTTTTAAGCTTCTTTCTATATCCGGAACTGGGAGTGTAGGAAACATCGGATTGCGCTTTTACTTCTTGTATGACAAAAAAAAGAACAACTACAAAAGCCAGACCCTTGAAAAAATACCTAGACATTTTTAACATGACAATAGGGGTTTAATTAAAAAATACTTTTGCTAAAAAAACAAAACTTTATTACAATGTTCAATTTAAGTAAATAAGCCAACAATAAAAATTAAATATATCAAAAATGTCAGCCCCACTACTTCCAAACAAAACAAATAGAGATGTTTATAGCGTAAATAGTTGATAATTAGCGCAATATAATAAAGAAGTTTACTTGTATTCTTTCAGAGCAAAACTATATTTCAATAAAAAAAAATAACTTTAATCAAAAAAAATTACATTGAGTTGAGCTTATTTTTACTAATTATTGAGCCCGCGCCGGATTCACTCTTTAACCCTCATTGGCCAGAAGGAAAAAACTTCAAAGGCATTCATCAAATCTTCGATTTGACTCATTATATAGATTGATTTCAACCCAAAATGATCAATAGAGAACCTATTCCGCGCATAAATAGCTTCATACCGGAAGCTTTGTCCACCGGTCTTCATTCACCATAGCGGTGCTATGCCGAACGAATCCAAATGGCCGGTATTTTGCTATTGATACGCTCATCACGATTTCTATCGATCAGTTTGGGTTCAACGGTATTCGTCAAACCTGTGGTTTAGTTTACTGTTGTGTTTGTCTTTTTGATGGTGTTCATGAACTTTCGGTCTAAACCTCCTCACCTAAACCGCTGATTTTATACAAACTTAGCTTTTAAATATCGCCTATCTTCCTGTTCATTTTACTTCACTCTGCGTGGACAATCCTCGCGATAGCGCTGCTATCCCTGCGGTTATCGCCTTGATTGAAATCAAAATGACCTGCGGAATCTTGTACGACATTTAAAACCCAAATTTGTATTAGTGTACTTTTCATCACGAAATCCTATTGAGCAATTTGGGATTATGTGTCCTGTATCAGCATTGTGCCTCAACAAGATTATCGAACATAAAAAAACCGATACCTGGCCGTGCAATGCACATTGAGGTATCGGTAATGGTGGCAGCAAGAATAGTCATGATGTACTTGGACTATCCTTATACAGGATGTTTATCCTTTTACTTTTTGATGATCTGATGGAAAGAGGTGCCGTTCGAGGTCATGACCTGTACGAGATACACTCCTGCCTTCCACTGCTTTCCGCTAATGGTCCTATCCTTTATGTCTTCTGCTCCCAATTCCATGACCACTTTGCCCATGACATCCCGTATCCTAATGGTTTCTATATTCTCTTCTCCCAAACTCTGTAAAGTAAAGGCATCAGAAAAAGGATTGGGATAAATGGAAACGGCCGTCGGTGCTTCGTTTTCCGTAGTGGTCCTGAATGCCGCACTTACCGTTATGGTCACAGGTACTGACTTGCTCAGGTTGCGGTCATTGTCCACTGCTCGTGCGACCAACTTATACGTACCGGCGGCAAGTTGAGGTAGCGTATAGGTAAAAGGTGCCGTTCGAAGTCTGGCGACCAGTGTGCCTTCCATGAACAGTGCTACATTATTAAGGTTACCGTCAGCATCCGTTGCCTCCACTGTCACCGCTACATCTGTGTTGGCAGGGAAAACCGTACCTTCTGAAGGAGAACTGATGCGTACCTCAGGGGCGATATTCTCTAGCACTTCGATGGTAACAGGAGCCGATCGTAGTGCATTGCCCTCACTATCTACCGCTCGTGCAGTGATGACATGCTCTCCGAGAGGAGCGTCTGTCCAAGCAAAAACGAAAGGTGCCTTTTTATCGGTCTTCAAAGGTTTTTTCCCATCGAAGAATACGACTTTTACGATATCACCGCTGGTCGATGAGGCCTCGGCCTTCAATCTGATCTTACGGCCGAACTTGAAAAGCTTGCCATCTTCCGGTGAGGTGACGTTTACCTCCATAGTAGGGGCAGGGCTTCCGGACATGATGTCCTCTACCGCTGCACTGAGGTAGAACAGTGGTGCGTTCCAGTTGATGGTCACTTCATTGGTACTGTAAGAACACCAAGCATCCACATAACTTTTGGCAGGTTGGCTGGAGGGGTAATTACACCCGTCCTGCTGACCATCGTGAGGACCGCCGACCAAAAACCCGGGAACAGGTGCTGCTACTCCATCGGCAGAGGACTGGCGATGATGTGGGTCTATCGGAGTCTTATCCCCGATACCCGTGACGAAACTGTAACCGGTGGCGTTCTTGCCCATCAGGTAATCCAGATTGCCGATAGCGGCATTGAGGTATTTTTTGTCTTTAGTGATACGGTAAGCTTGCATCATGACCAAGGCTTCATTGGCCATGGCGCTATTACTGCCCCAAGCGAAGTATACCAGTGATACTCGATATGAACTGCTCTGCGCACCGGCCAGTAGCTCATCGGCCAGCCCCAGCAGTTTCGATTCTACAGTCGACACATCGGCTATCGATGTCAGCCGGTCCTTGTGGTGCGAGAGCGAAATCAGCCCTAAAGTGCTTACTTTCTGCCACCAGGGAATCTCTGTTTTCAGTCCCAGAAAGTTGACGGCACTATAATAGCCATCATCTCCTGTGGTAATATAGAGTTCATTGGCAGCCCATGCAAACTCATCACTGACATCATCGTCTTCATACTGTCCTGTCTGCACATCCGAGGGTTGCTGATAATAGATGGCGGGATTGGCCCTTGCCCAGTCCCAAGCTTTGACAGCCGCTGTCAGACATTGCTCTGCATATGCGGCATCAAAGTCCTTGTATACCCGATGTGCTACGGCCATGACAGCAGCAAAGTTCAATGCTGCTCCTGTGGTCTTCTGGACAACATACCTTGTGCCATTGCCCTGCTCTGGGGTGATCCTACCCGAAAAGTTGAGCGTCGTCAACTTATGGTATACCCCGCCGTCGTTAGGGTCCTGCATGGTCAGCATCCAGTCCAAGTTCCACTTGATTTCATCCAGTAGGTCCGGAGTACCGTTATTGCTTTCGGGGATGTTGACATTCAGCCCCTTGGCATATTCCGGGAAGTGTTCATAAAATGCCAACAATGTATAAGTGGAGATACCTGAGTTGACGATGTATTTGTTATAGTCACCCGCATCGTACCATCCTTTTGGGGAGGAGATGACCGTGCCCGTAGGTCGCTGCGCTGAAGCCGCAGAAGAGTGTATCAATACATCGGTATCGGGATGTCCCATATTCCTGGCCCAAGGGCCGGCATAGGTAGGTTCCAGCGCGGTAGAGGCACGGTTGAAATAGTATGCCTTCAACGCTGCTTCTGCTGTGGCCGCATGGATGTTGTCCCCGATGCTGAACTCGTAGGAGGTCTCCCCTCCTACTTTCAGCTGGTAGTCACCGGGGGTATCGAACGAGGAGAAGTCCGCTAGCTGGACATTCTCTCCGGAAAAGCTCCAGTTCTGTCCTGCCCCCAGACTCCCCGAGAACACAGATGACCCCGTTCTCTTGTCTATCACTTCAAAATCATTGCCCAATCCTGAGGCTACGACCGCTACTTTGGGGCCGTCGGAATAATATCCCTCTTGATTGAGCCTGATATTCTCCTGAGCTATCACTGAGTGGGTCATAACTGCTAAAATACCTACAATCAATGCTCCGATCTTAGTTACGGAACTGAGGAGGTCATTCAGGGAGTGTATGCTTTTTTTCATTGTTAATGGTTTATTGTTTAAGAATTCTGATTACTTCTGTGTCTTTCTCCGCATGGTTTATTTCTAACAGATATACCCCTGCCCGCAAGCACTTTCCGAACTGCAAATTACCACTTTCCAAAGAGTTTATATCCAAATATTTAAGAACACTCCCCGAAAGGGTCATGAGCCGGATGGATACTATCTCCTCATCGACCAACTGCAAGGTGAACAGCCCCTTACTAGGATTGGGATACACGCTCTGTACATTCTCATCCGGAGAATCTACCATTGTTCTTTGCGTAGCACTTTCACAATCGGGGCGACCCGCCTCTTTGGTACAATAGATGGTATAGTCCTTATCCTGGGATACCAGCACTAGGTTATCCTCATCCAAGGTGACCCAATAGTCGCCATCCAGTCCCGGAAAGCCGGAATCTGCGATGTTCATGGAAGGGTTGATCTGGCCCAATTGCTGATCGATGGCCGAGCGCATATCCTGCCACCAGGCCGGCTGTCCATTCGTAGTGGTGATGGCCAACTGGGACAGTGAGCGATTACTTCCGTCCCAGTTAAAGGAAAGTTTATCGATATTACTCAAATCGGGGCCGGCAGTATCTTCTCCCAATACGTAGAACTGGGTATATTCTTCATTCGTAGAAGGCAAGCTGCTGTCTCTGGGGACTCCAAAGGCACAAGGGTTCGTATTTCCCGAAGATTCCTTTTTCACTATAATGGGTACTTTGACCCTCCCAATAGCACCTTTATCGTCTATGGCAAACAATACTACCGCATATCTTCCCGGCTTTCGAAAGACATGCCGGACTTTCTTCCCCCCTTGCCGTGGTGTGCCATCACGGAACTCCCACCGTAGTTTCAGAGGTTGGCCTTCCGGGTCCACAGCGGCAGTAGCCTCAAAATCCACGACCAAGGGAGCGATTCCGCTGAGCGTGGAAGCCTTGGCCAGCACTTTGGGCGGTATGTTTCCCTCTTCGTCCACTACATTGGGGATAGGTGCTGCCTGATAGGGCGTCAATAGGTCCAGTTTCCATTGTTCTTTGGTAAACCAGTCGTTTTTGACGATACCTCCCGTATCACCGGAGTTGGGGTTCCAACACCAGAAGGTCCAAGAGTATTTATCCCCCATGAACTGCATGAACGTAGAAATCCATTCGAAGGAAACGCCGCTGAAGGCATCCTGCTCCTTGATGCCAAACTCACCAAGAAGTATGGGAGATACCTGCTGTGTAAAGAGATTGTTGAAATACCGGTTCCATATCCTGGGCATATTGTTAGGAAAACCAGGGGCACGGAACCAAGATTGATTGAACACTTCCGGACCATACTCATGGGCAGAATATACTAGTTTGGAAGCATCATTGAGGGCAACAGGATGCCGGCCTGCATTTTTCAGATTACCGCCCCACCAGTAGCTATCTCCTTCTACGGTCCCTACTCCTTCGACCATAATGAGTACCTCCGGGTTCACTTCCAGTATAGCATTTCCACAGCGGGCCGCTGCCTTGTCCCAGTCGGTAGCAAGATCACCCGAACCCCAAGAGGCATCATGGGGTTCATTGTTCAGGTCCATGGCTACCACGGCAGACTTACCTTTGTAGCGTTGGGCCATAAATATCCAGTCCTCGATCCATTTTTCTTCCGGGTACGCATCGGTATACCACAGCCCTTCATTGAGAAAGGCTCCTGCGGCGCGGGAGTGGTTATCCAGTACTATCTTTATATCGTTTTCCTGACACCAGTCTACGAGTACATCCATGATCTCGATGGGACTCAGCCCCTCAAGGTAGGTATTCAGGGGATTACCGGTATAGGGGTCTGCCCCGAAGGCATTGATCTGTACACTCTGCGGAGCGGCACCCGTGACCAGCATGTCATTGCACCATGGAACACGCAGTGTATTGAATCCCAAGTCTTTGATCTCCTGCAGCATACTTTTCATATCCCTGGCCCATAATCCGTGGAGCACAAGGTTAGAGGTCTCAAAACCAAACCAGTTGAGCCCGGTCAAGCGTACCTGCTGTCCTCTGATATCGTACAGCTTATTTCCACTTACGGTAAGGTAGTTCTGCTGCTGTGCCTGCACAACGGTAGCGACCATTACTAACAATACTATTGACAAAAGTCTCAATCTTTTCATAGAAGTAGGATTTAATAGTGTTGAATAGGGGGTTATAGAAAATGAATAGAGCGTAATCTTTAAGCTCATAGATACTGCACAGGAAAACCGTACTCAAGCGCATTTGATGCGGAATGTGGTAAAACGCTTTTAGGAAAACCGTATTTACTACGAAAACCCTTAAAGAGCATCCGCTACTAGCGGGGACTCCCTATTCATTTTCTTCTTGAGTATACCTATACATAAACTTTATTTTGTCATGCGATATTCATACGGAAAAGTGTTTTTCTTAATCCAAAACTATCGGCGGGCCTTCCTAAGCAAGAGATAGAGTGTAAACAATCACTTGTGCTACGGAGAGCACCCATAGAGGGAAAAAGAATTGTCCCGAGGCAATTTCACAGTGAGTATACGGGCCTTTTATCCGATATCGATTGATTTCAATGGCATTCGTCGGACCTGTGGTCCGAACTCTATCATAAAGACTTAAATAGCTATAAATCGGCGTTATTTTCAATTCAGCGTAGCAGCGCTATGGTGAATTCCAAAACACATGACATGCGTTTTACTGATTTGCTTTATTTAACCCAAAATAATCGATAGCATTCCTATTCCGAACATAAATTGCTTCAAAATCAGCAGTTTTATGCTACGCAGGTTTTATACAAACTTAGCTTTCAAATATCGCCTATCTTCCTGTTCATTTTGCTTCACTCTGCGTTGACAATCCTCGCGATAGCGCTGCTATCCCTGCGGTTATCGCCTTGATTGAAACCAAAATGACCCGCGCAATCTTATACGACATTTAAAACCTAAATTTGTATTACACCTTAATGATGCACTGAGCCTACTCACCTAAACCACTGATTTTATTGCACTTTATACGCTCATCGCACAATCCTATTGATCAATTTGGGTTAAAAGGCAAATAGCAACGGCTTATCGTATTGTAATGTCTCTTAGTACCACTGAGCTAAGGGATAGGTGCTTTCTTACACATATTGGATCTGTAGAATTCCATCTATACTCCGATAAATAAGAACAGGTCAAGGGTATCACCGATGACCTGCTCCAAAATGGATAGTCAGTTTAAAACCTAACTTATCGCTTAATTACTTTCAGTGTTTTGATACTATCGTTCTGCTTTATATGTATGGTATAGAAACCTTCCAACAATTGCTTCCCGAATATCAAATTTCCATTCGATATTTTATCTTTAGTTATTTCTTCCACCATTTTACCTGATGTGTTATAAATACGGATACCCATGATATCCTCGGCATCGATGACATTCAGGTTGAACTCCGTTCCAGAGGGGTTAGGGAAGATCTCGAAAGCTTCGGTTTCGAACCTGTCCTTGCCTGATGGATTGGCTTTGGATACCGCCGCTCTTGAGGTAGAGACTGTAAACGTTACCAAAGAAGAGACAGTGGTATTTCTATCGTTATCGACTGCTCTTGCCCTAATGGTATGGCTACCAGCAGACAAGCCGGTCAGTGTGAACTCATAGGGAGCCCTTCTCAAGCGCTGAAACAAGCTACCGTCGAGGAACAAGGACACGTTGTTCAAGATACCATCTTCATCCTGTGCATTGACGGATACACTGATATCAACACCTGCGCCGAAACTTGCATTGTTGCTAGGCGTTTCTATACTGACAGTAGGAGAAACCTTATCCAATACAGATATCTTAATGGGGGCGGACATTTTACCATTGCCCTGATCATCAGTGGCACGGGCAGTCAAATCGTATTCTCCTAGAGGAGCGTCTTCCCAAGAGAAGATAAAAGGTGCTTTAGTATCTACTTTTATCCTATTGCCATTGGCAAAGAAAGCCACACGGGTGATATCTCCTTCTGTAGAAGATGCTTCTGCGGTCAGTCTTATCTTCTTACCGAACTGAAAAGCCTTATTATTGTCAGGAGTTACCATCTTGACCGACACACCGGGTTCTTGCGCATCTTCTCCGAAGAAGAAACCGTATTCTGCATTGGCCAGAGCGGCTTCTATCTGTGCCCAAGTCCTATGATAAGTCTGGACATAATCCGTACCGGCATTGTAAGCATTCAATAGCTTCTGATAGTCAGGATCGTTCTTATAAGCGGAACGAATGTCCAAGAAGGTCACACCGTCCTCAATGTCGTCACCATTGGGCATCTCTCCGGAGAAACTACCGGGAATGTATACTTCCTGCTCAAAGAATCGGTTGTAATCACCTCTTGACTCAGGTACTGCCAGTCCTTTGTCAGTCCTGTAGGTATTCCACATTCTGTCCAATAGCTCTTTGGCCATGTTCTTTGCATCCTCATCGAGTACGTCATGCTTTTCCGTGGCTGCGGCATAATAGATCAGACACTTGGCAAAACCGGCAGCGATACCGATATCCTTGTTGTAATCCGTAACCGTCACCGATAGGTTGTTATTGGTAACAGTAGCACCGGGAGTATAGGTATCGGGTTCTCCCGACCAGTTCAAGGTAACGGGGATTTCGAAATCATCACTACCTATCAGCTTCACTTCACTCATCAACCAAGCCACCCACTTATCGGCTATTCTTTTGGCTTTGGCATCGTTGGTCAGGTAGTAATATTCCATGATCCGCTCTACGGACCAAGCCTGCCATCCTGCCCAAGTACCACTTCCCGGATCTTCATATACGGGATTTTCATCATAGGCCATATCGTAGAAAGTAGACTTTCCAGCGGGATATGCGCTGTAGTCTCCATTCCAGCTGTTGGTCGTACCTCCGGCAATAGCTCCTTCTTTGGATTGTAGGTATTCGTAGAATTCCATTTGACGGTCCAAGCTAATGGCCCAGTCGCGGGCACCGTTAGGAGAAGCGGGCTTGAAATCGGGAATCTGACTTAAAGCATAGGCAGCTACCGGGTTCTGATAACCAAAGTGGCAAGCACTGGCCCCGATTCTGAAGGCCCAGCCAAAGTTCTGACCGGGTACGGGCACATTGCCACCCCAAGAATAATACCATGACATCAGGTAATGCGCTCCTCCATAACCTGATCCACCAGGACCAAGAGGGTCTTCTACGCCCATTTCCTTGAAATACTTATCGAACATGCCCAGACGGAGGTAGTCACCCATTTTGGTGGCTTTGTCTATAGGTAAAGTGGCCATAGGATCTAGCCCCTGCTCTTCAGCATAAAGATAAGCCCAGTACATCGCCTGTACCGCTCTGGCATCTGCATCAGGGGCACTGGTATACCTCCACTGCTTGGCATAGTTGGCATCCAAAGTAAATAAGGGTAAGTAGCCATCATCATCGCCCCAGCTGAAATCTTCCCAAGAAGGATGGGGTACGGTCTCCCATACGGACTCCTGCTCTCCCCGCTGAAACGTATTGATGTAGGAAGGTGTGCTGGTACCATCCCCTCGGTTACCGTATCCATAGAAGTTATCTCCGTCCAATAACCAGTGCATCCCATAAATATCATCGGTACCATAGGTAGATGACAGCTCGGGAGATACCGGGTCTTCTCCCACGGGAGCATTGAAATTCAATGGTGAGGGGTAGCCGCTAGGCTCCAGAAACTCCGGAGCAAAAGCCGCCGGACTACTGGCATCGTAGAAACTATTGGTCGGCTGGTCTTCCGAGGTAGGAATGATGTGGTCTTCCATTTTTTTCCAAACGTCATCCACT
This sequence comes from uncultured Cyclobacteriaceae bacterium, assembly GCA_947492745.1. GTDB lineage: Bacteria > Bacteroidota > Bacteroidia > Cytophagales > Cyclobacteriaceae > Aurantiphycus > Aurantiphycus algarum. Next base: position 25,988 of record CANLOE010000024.1, read on the forward strand.
CCGCTCCAGTCACCGGTAATACGTCCATTCATCACCTCTAACCATAAGTAGTAGGAATAACCCTCACTGGTGATTTCATGCCCATGGTCAGGTGCTTCGACAATCAGCGTTTCTATGGAGTGGTACGGTGCGCCATCGGGACTCAAGTACCCGTTACTCGGGTCGATGACCTCATTTCTCAATTCGGTAAAACGATCGATGTACTTATTGGACACCTGCTGCGCCACTGCCATGTTAGCAGTGACCAAGCATGTGAACAGCAACTTTGCTGCCATGATCAAACAATTTTTTTTCATGATTCTTAGGTTGTTTAAGTTTGTTTTTGTCTGTGCAATTGGCAATTCCTATACAGGAACATTATTGGACTAGGGATACCCCTAGTTTTTGATACAGTTGTATGATTCATAGATGATAATTTCCTCATAAATAACTCTATATCAATTATTTAATAACTTAATAAAATAATATCCCCTTCAATTATGATTTTTCCGCTAACATGTATGATATACTCGTTTTTCGAAGTAAAAACTTTGAATCCCACACTTAACTTGCCTCTCTATCTCCTTGATTACTTCAAATGATTTGAAGGTATGCAGAAAATTGACCCTTACGGAATAGGTCCCGCTAGCGAAATCCGACCCAAATCGGACACTGGGTTTTCCGGAGTAAACTGCAAGCCACCCTGCCCATCAAAGACCTGTATATTCCTAAAATCTTTTTGTAAACCGATACTTAAGTAAAACTCCCCTGCGGTAGGCCCGGATAGACATCCGATGACTCTTTTCATATCGCTTAGTGTAGTCATGGTAACACCCGCTCCAGTCTTAGGACTTAGCCCTGGAATATTTGTCCAATTCTTTTTGGTACAGGAAAGAAGTGTCGTGATAGGTAGTGCTTCTTGTCGGTCTTGAGCAATAGGCATAGTATTCCTGTCGCCTTCAAGATACTGCGCAAAACCGTATGTACTCCACAAATGGACGATAAGCACAATCATTAAGGACCTTATAATCTTCATTCGTGTTCAGTAGTTTATAGTTTTCTTGTTTAGAACTTGATAACTCTATTTCACGAAATGGACCATTTAGAGTCCCTTTTTCGAAACATAGCTATCACCTAAAGCCCTTCTGAAAATCAGAAAGGACAGAAGAAAAGTAACCTGTCATCAGGACACTTTACAACACCGAAAGTTAGACTCAATAAAACCGCAAAAGCACTGTTAGGGAATTGTTATATAGGAAATTTTTCAAAGCCCATACGTCGTTAAGAACTTTGAGTACAATTTTACTACGGCCACAAGTAGAAAAACGGCTCAAATTTCACAAATAGAAGGGGTAATTTGCACATTTGAAAGTTAATCCAGTGGTTTATTCGATTGATACACTTCTTTCACTCTGTTTTACATATCATGTGATCTATTATAAATCAATTACTTAAATGCATACCTACGTTTCTCAAGAGACTTATCTTCAGTTGAAACTTGAAAAAGTACTACAAATTGAACAAACGTATATTTTACTTATTGTCATCTGCAATAGTAACTACTGCAATTCGAAATTGTCGTTGACTTTTGTGCACCACAGACATGAGCGCTACACCCTTCTCCTTATTGTGGAAAGTGCAGTACAAACATGTTTTTGGAGATGCTACCCTTTTACAATAAAAGCCCGTCATCTGTTATAACTTCCTTGCGGACCAACAAGTATCTAAGTATCAAACTCCTCTGTAAACTATGAATAGGAAGCAGGCGAACACTGAATCATCAACGTGCTGATTTATATAAATTTAAACTCAAAACAGATTTCTACTTGGGATTTTAGATCTGACAGGCATCCACTGTAAGTCATTGATTACTTAAGCGATAATCAAAAGATAGATATAGTATAAATAAGTATATAATTAGCTTCTTACTGTCACTTTTATTAATTTAAAAATGAAATTTAAAAGGCAGTGTGTAGACAAATATCTTTTTTAACTTCGCAGACTGTTTTGAAACATATCTTTTATTTTCTTATACGCTTCTTTTGACGTATAAAATATTAAATATCAAGTAGTTACTATTGTTATCCCTATCAATTGATTCTAATTTCAAGATAAGCGATAGCAAATTTCATATCTACTTACAAAACGGTCTCTCATTGTATTTTTTTTTAATGTTCAGTCGGTTATGTCAAAGTTAGTTTGCAGCTTTTTGGTATTGCTAGCGGTATGTGTGTCTCTTTGTGGTGAAGTTCTTGCACAAGAATTTCAGACGGTTATGGATGGCGAATGGAACAATCCCAATGTCTGGCTACCTAATGGGGTACCTCCGAATACGGCCCAGATTACCGTTAACCATAGGATTACCTCACGTGGGGTACATTCTGTGGGCCGTGATGGGCAATTGACCATCGGTATCGAAGGCAGTCTTTATCTCAATAGGTTCATCAACAGTGGGCTGCTGATCAATAAAGGGCGACTGGTCGTCGATAGCCTAGAAAACAATGCCGGTGGTCTACTGGAGAACAGAAGGCTGATGCGTATCAAAAAGGTCGTCAATAGCGCATCCGCCCGATGGGTCAACAGTGACCGTATGATGGTCACCGATCTATTGAAGAACGAGGGTATTTTTATAAACGAAAAGTTTCTGGATGCCCAACATATCGTAAACAGCAACGATTTTCAAACCCTTTCGGAAAGTGATGTACTGATTGCCGAAACACTGAACAACCGCAGTTCGGGCAGTTTCGGTCTCTGTGGTCGCATTATTCTAGTACAGAACGACATCCCTTCCCTGTTCAGTAACGAAGGCACGGTCAGCGGTGATTGTCAGGGAGGCATATTTCTGGTAAGTAGCAATGATACTTTAGAAAACACCGCAACAGGTGCTATTATAGGAGAGGTGATGCTCTGCCTTCGCGGGGGTATACTGAAAAATGAAGGTACCGGTAGCTTTGTCGAGAGTTGTTGTTTTCTCTTGGAAGTCAATGCCGGTGAGGGCAGAAAGATATGCATGGGCGAAGCCACTTCACTGGGGACATTCTTTACAGCAGACTCCGGCACCCCACCCTATGACTTTCAGTGGTCCTCCTCTACAGAACCCAGTTTCAGTAGTTCTACGGCCAATCCCGAGGTCAGTCCGCTCGTAGAAACCGAATATACCGTAGAAATAACGGACAATGTCGGTTGCGTAAAGCAGGACAAGGTTATACTTAGTCCTGTGACCGATGCCGTAGTAGATGCCGGACCGGAATTATCGGTTATCTGTAGCGGTGAGACGATCTTTCTTGGAGGGGAAAACAGTGCCTACTGCGGAACGGAAAGTTATCGCTTTTCATGGTCGCCTGCGAGCAATATTTCCGATCCTATGTCCCTCAATCCCGTCGCCGGTCCTACCGGCACTACGGCATATGTACTTACTTTGGAGGAACTGGGCCCCAGTGGTGGTTTTGTAGTGGTGGATAGAGATACCAGCTTGGTCATCGTACTGCCCGGCCCTTCTAAAGCTGAGGCCGGCGAAGATATCACTCTATGCCCTGAGATTGCCACAGAGGTCATGCTCAAAGCAACAGCACCCGAGTTTGGCATAGGAGAATGGTCCATTCTCTCGGGCGAGGGAAAAATCAGTGACCTTAGCGACCCGAATGCTCTACTGAGCAACCTAGAACCCGGCAGTATTGTAGTACTTGCTTGGACCGTAGGCACTGAAGGGTGTAGCTCCGAGACGGATATCGTAGAAGTAAAAGTACTCCCTGAGGTGGAAATCATTGCGGAAAGCAATGAACTGTGCTTGGGAGAATCCATTACACTGACAGCATCAGCAGGAAACTCTTTTTTATGGTCGCCCGTAGAGGGTCTGGACAATCCCCGTGCAAAAAGTCCTAGCGCAAGCCCGGAAAGTAATATTACCTACACGGTCAGTATCGATGGCGAAACCTGTTCTTCCAGTTCGATATCACTTACTGTAAAACCGGTACCCATGGCTTCGGCCGGTACCAGCGCTATCATCAAGGCGGGAGAAAGTACGGAGCTGTTTGCCGAAGGAGGTGTACGATACCTCTGGAGTCCCAGCTCAGGCCTGGACAATCCGAATACGGCCCGACCCACAGCCAGCCCCAAACAGTCGGTCATCTATACGGCCACGATTTTTGGTGAGAATGGATGCAGCAGTACGGCATTTGTAGACATAAAAGTGAATGATACCTTTGAAATTTTCGTCCCCGAGCTTTTCACACCGAATGGAGATGGAAACAACGATATACTATTTGTCAACACTCTAGGCATAGCACAAATGGAGTTCCGTGTATTTGACAGAACAGGTCAGCTACTTTTCGAGACCAGCGACCCCTTACTTGGATGGGACGGGCGGCAAAATGGAAAACAGATGGGGCTGGATACTTATATTTATACGGTCAATGCCCTTACCTTCGGTGAAAAGGTCGTTCAGGAAAAAGGTACCGTGCAACTGGTACGCTGAATACATCCATGGAAGGCAGGATAGTTTCCTGCCGAACTCATAACGGACATATGGGCATGTGTTCGACTGTTACGGTAATGTACCATGATGACAATAAATCATAGACCTGAAAAATCGATTTTTTCAGGTCGGAAATTGAAAATAGACAAAGGCCATGGGCCAAGTATGGGATAGCGGATGTATCATTACCCAAAACAGTAGCTTTGCCTATTTTATTATAGGGATTGAATTCCCAGAGTCTATGTATATATATTAGTTTTGATGACCTGAAAAATGAAAAAGACTTATCTACTCTTATTATTTTCGTTTTGTTACTGCCAGCTTTCAGCTCAGGACCCTTATTTCTCACAATTCTATAATGCCCCACTCTATTTAAACCCTGCTCTGACGGGAATATCCGTGGGTACTGTGCGGATGGGCCTCAACTATAGGAATCAGCTGACTTCTGTAGGATCGTTTGAAACCTATTCTTTTTCAGCGGATATGTCCATCATGGAAAATCATAAGGCAGATGACTTTGCGGGAGTAGGCCTGCTTGTGCTCAACGATGATTCGGGAATAGGTCTGAGCAATCTGAAAACCATGCTATCTTTAGCCTATCATAAATCCTTGGGCAGTACCAATAGTTACCTGGCCTTCGGGCTACAGGGGGGGCTTGACCGGACCACTCTGAACCTTACGCGCCTGAGTACGCAGAGCCAGTGGGTCGATGGAGTTGGTTTTGATGAGCGTCTGCCCTCTGGGGAAGTTGTCTTTGGAGACAATGCCTCTCTGCTCGACCTACAAGCAGGTCTGTTGTACTATACTTTTTTGGAGAACGGGGGTACCCTATTCGCTGGTGCAGCCGCCTACCATATTCTAGAACCCGAAAAATCCTTCTTGGGAAGCACTGTTCCATTGGCAAGAAGGTATGTGGCACATGCAGGCCTGCGCTGGCCCATCGGGCAAAGAATCAGCCTAAACCCAAATGTAATGTTCACGAACCGAGGTGCTTCGACCCTATTCAGTCCGGGCCTATCCATGGACTATGCGCTTTCAGGCGCGCTTAGCACCTCCTCTCTAACCTTGGGCGCATGGTCAAGGAATGCGAATGCCTTTATTATCAATGGTGGTCTGGAACACAAAGGTTTCACTATAGAGGCCAGTTATGATATACTGCTGTCAAAGCTGACATCGATTACCCGACAAGGGGGACTTGAGCTGAGTCTGATTTATGCACTACAAAAGAAAGGCAGTGTCTCTCTCCCCTTGCTGTCGAACCCTAACCCTAGACTATGATCTATGAAGTTATCCGTTCCATCAAAATATAGCGTGTATCTTTTTGTTTCTGCCCAGCTGATCCTTTGTTGTTCAGCAAAGGTATACGCTCAGAAAATCCGACGTCAGCCCACATATGCCACATCGACAAGTATGGACGATATGCGTCAGATAGCCAATGAGCTTTTCGCAGCACAGCGCTACTACTCCGCACTGAACTACTATCAAAAAATACTGACAGAGGATAGTCTCGACACCCACAGTCGGTACTATGCCGGAGAGTCTTCGCGCCACTTACGCGATTACGCTGGGGCCAACAGATACTACACGGCCGTTGTTGAGGAAAACTCGCAAGACTATCCCAAAGCCCATTTCCGGTTGGGCATGGTTTCCAAAGCCTCAGGTCAATATAACAAGGCCATCGATGCTTTTACCCGCTACCTAGAGCAGAACCCTGACCTGGATAAGGACGAAATAGAGGAGACCAATGCCCTGATAGCATCCTGTAGAACAGCAAATAGCCCTGAGGTGTCCGCTGGCGTGGCTGTAAACCTTATGGACAGGATGGAGGACCATCCTGTCAAATCCGCTGTCGCCCCCCTCCCTGGAAGTAGTGAACTCCTTTTTACGCAAGTAGTCCCCATAACCTCTAGAAGAAAAGAGAAATACAATACCATCGCGGGCGTGTACGATACCATATACGTAACGCGCCTATTTGAAGAAAACGAAACGGGCAGTAGTATGCTGGACATCGAACCCGATGACAAATCGTGGAGCATAGCAGCTCCCGCCCTCTCTTCGGATGGGAACCGATTGTACTATAGTCTTTATCCCAGTGTAGGGGGCGATAAATACAGCAGCATCCACTACAGTGAGAAAAGTGGTGACTCTTGGTCAAAGCCAAAGGCCATGGACGCCCCCATCAATCTACCGGAGACCTCCTCAAAACAGGCTACCTTGATACAAGATCCCGAAACCGGCGAAGAAGTCATGCTCTTCGCTTCCAATAGACCTGGAGGTCTGGGAGGATTCGATCTCTGGTATGCACGTCTGGATGAGAACAAAAATGCCAGTGCGGTAAGCCACCTAGGAAGTCCCGTCAACTCTCGTCGGGATGAGGTCAGCCCTTATTTCCAGCGCGGAACCAATGCCCTATTTTTCAGCTCTGATAGAGCATCAAGCGGTCTGGGTGAGCTGGATGTATACACAGTACAGTATCAGCCCTCCTCAAAAACAGGAAAAGTCCTCAACCTTGGAAGACCTGTCAACAGTAGCGCGGATGATTATTACTTTACGATAAACCCGGAAGGGGATAGTGGCCATTTGAGTTCCAATAGAGTTGTTGATGAAGACGTCCGCACGACCTGTTGTAACCGCATCTATACCATAGCTGTGGATAATAAATCTCCAATAGCGGAAAACCAATTAGAAACTGCACAACTGGACGATAGCAACGACACTTTTCACGCTATCATGGAGAACCTACCCTATACGCAGCCTGAGGGTGGTCCTGAAAAAGCCTCTAGCCCTTCAAAGGACCTGCATATGGAAGGAGTTCTTACGCAATCGGGCGAAAAAAGCCCTCATACCAAGGTCGCCTTGGACCAAGAGAACAAGGTAGGCAACGTGATGAAGGATACCGAGGGGAGGTTTCAATTCGATGCCCTCGATGAGAATGGAGAATACAAGCTATCCACGGATAGGCCCGATAGAGAATCTTTCTCCGCTCAGCCCAGTCTAGTGAAAGAGGATGGTACAGTAGTTCGAAATATTGATAGCGAAACTGACCCTTACCTTCCGAATTCGGGACAGAGTCAAAGCAGCACTTCAGAGAACATAAGTACCGATGAGTCCGTGTTATCCAATAGAGCATCAAGAGGTAGCAGAAGGGAAGAAGAGGTAGCTACCGAAAGTTCTCCCGCGAAAAGCCCTCCCATGAATACTGATGAAGCCAGAGCTAGCGAAGAAAGAACGAATCCCATAGCCAGGGCCAAACCCTCTTCTGCCCCTAGCAGTGGTAACAGCGCCACTTTCAGCCCTATTATGACCCATGAGGAATTCGAGAATGTGAAAAGTGGCCTGAAAAGCCCGGAAGATGTGCATCTACGGGTACAGGTAGGGGCCTACCGCAACCCTAGGCAGGGTCTATTCAGGAACCTGAAAGGACTGGGTAAAATCGAAAAAGAGTATACCAATGGAATGACCAAGTTCCTTATTGGAGATTTTACCGACTTATCGATTGCAGAATCCCTTAGAAAGAAGGCGCATGACCGAGGCGTCACCGATGCTTTCGTTGCCGTATATGTTAAGGATAGAAGGGTCGCTTTATTGATTCACCCCTATTGACATTTATGAACGTACATTTCCCAAAAGCTATTATAGGATCAGCGGGCTTATGGTGATATCTACCCTGCGGTTGGCCATTCGTCCCCTACCGGAGTCGTTGTCATATAATGGGTTCACCTGCCCATTGTCCTTTATCTGTACTACTTCGGAAGGTATATGGTTTTTTACCAGTTCTCTGAGCACGGCCCTACTCCTTCTTTCCGAAAGCCACTGGTTGTATTCCGCACCACCGATATTGTCCGTATGGCTCCAGATGGAAATCTGCACATTCTCCAAGTAGAACGATGGACTCGACCAAGGTCCGTATTTCCAGCGCTTGTTCTTCATCGATATAGGCAGCTACCACCACCAAAGTAGATAGACTTCACTATAGGGTCCTGTGCCATGGATACCTGTGACAATAGAGTCAACAGGAACAATAGGGTAAAGCGCTTTTCTTTTAGGGTCATCTGAAGTATATCGGTGTAAAATTTATTTAACCCAGAATGTTCGTTGGAACTTCGTCATGAGGACTTAAATGGCAATAAATCAGTGCGTTTTCTTGGGTTCTGCGTAGCACCGCTACGGTGAATTCAAAAAACGTATTTATTTACTGATTTGAAGCCAGTTGAGTCCGGAATAGATTTTCTAATGGACATTTTGGGTTTAATACAGATTTAGCTTTCAAATATCCCATATCTTCCTGTTCATTTTGTTTCACTCTGCGTGGACAATCCTCGGGATAGCGCTGCTATCCCTGCGGTGTTCGCCTTGATTGAAAAAAAATGACCCGCGCAATCCTATACGACATTTAAAACCCAAATTTGTATAACCCAAAATAATCGATAGCCTTCCCATTGCGAGCATAAATCACTTCAAAATCAGCAGTTTTACACTACGTAGGTGCGTCACCTTAGTGATACAAAAGCCTCCTCTCCCAAACCACTGATTTTAGTGCACTTTATGTTATCATGAAAAAATTCCATTGATCAATAGAGGGGTTAGTTTCTATATAATCCTAGAGCTAATCTTATAGTTCCCTGTTTCATTTTTACTTGAGTATAAAGGAAGATACCGGCAAAGCATAGGGACCGACCCCGAATGATGCATAAGTTCATCGCTGTGTTTATTGTAATGGTTTCGTAAATACGCTGTATTTGGAGCTTCATCACGAGGACTTAACAGACAATAAATCGGCAGGTTTTCCTAAGTTCAGCATAGCATCGCTACGGTCACTACAAAGAACGCGTCCATTTCATTGATTTGAAGCTTTTGAAGCTGTAATAGAAGGATTGATGTATGATCTGGGCTAAACCGGTTTCTTGGATAGAAAATATACTTCTACTGTGGATAGCTTCAAATCAATACGTTGAGCGCACTTGTTGTATCCATTGAATTTTGCTCTGGAACAGGCTTTTATAAAAGAGGACTTGTCCCAATGGTCGGGTATCTGTAAATTGCCCATATCAATCATTCAGTACCTCCTAATTCGATAGCATAGATGAACCTACCTCTATACCAAGTGGATGCCTTTGCCGAAAACCTGTTCGAAGGAAATCCCGCAGCCGTATGCCCTTTGGAAGAATGGCTCCCGGACAAAGTCCTACAACAGATTGCTGCCGAGAACAATCTGGCCGAGACAGCGTTTTTCGTACCTACTTCTGAGGGGTTTCACCTGCGCTGGTTCACTCCTACCATCGAAGTGGACCTTTGCGGCCATGCTACTTTGGCAACGGCCCATATTCTATTTCATCTATTGGGCTATAGGGAAGAAGTCATTGTATTTCAGTCCAAAAGTGGGCCTCTACCCGTTTTTAAAACAAAACACGGGCTGACGATGGATTTCCCCATGGATACGCTTAAAACCGTCGAAGCTACACTTGACATAGAGCGGGCCTTGGGTACGGAGGTGAAAGAAATGTACCGTGGCATCAACGATTACATGGCGGTTATCGGTTCGGAAGAAGCTTTGAGACACCTAGAGCCCGATTTGAGAGCATTGAGCCTGCTAAAGGCTCGGGGCCTTATCGTTACCGCAAAAGGTGAGGAAGTGGATTTTGTATCGAGATGTTTTTATCCGCAATCGGGCGTAGATGAGGACCCTGCTACGGGTTCGGCACATACGACGCTGTGTCCCTACTGGGCCAAGAAGCTCAACAAGAAAGTCCTATATGCCCAACAGCTGTCAAAACGTGTCGGCCATATACATTGCGAACTGAAATCGGACAGAGTACTGCTTTCGGGGCAGGCGATTGTTTATCTTCGGGGAGAAATCTGCTTATACCCCTCCTTGAGGAAGAAGACTATCGATTCGATACGAAAAAATCAGACCTTTGATGGATAAAATCCAAAGCACTGTACCCCGACACATTCTCCCTACCATTATTTTTGCCCAGTTTGCCGGCACTTCGCTCTGGTTTGCTACCAATGCCATCATACCTGAGCTACAAAAAGAATTCGCTCTCACCACGCATGCAGGAAGCGACATTACTTCTGCGGTACAGTTCGGTTTTATCTTGGGTACTTTGGTCTTTGCGCTCTTCGGAGTAGCAGACCGCTTCCCGTCTTCAAAGGTGTTTCTATACAGTGCGGTTATAGCCGCTCTGGCTAATGTGTCCGTGTTTCTCTTTGCCCATTCCTATGGGGAAATACTTCTTTATCGGTTCATTACAGGCTTTTTTCTGGCTGGTATCTATCCTATGGGCATGAAGATATCCGCTGACTGGTATGCTAAGGGACTGGGCAAGGCCTTGGGTTATTTGGTAGGTGCTCTGGTATTGGGTACGGCATTTCCCCATCTGATGAAGACCTTTACCGAGACCTTGCCATGGGCCACTGTACTCGTGGCCACTTCCCTATTGGCGACATTGGGCGGTGTTTCGATCTATTTTCTAGTACCTGATGGCCCTCATCGTCAAGCAAGTCCTCCTTTCTCATGGTCCGCACTTCCACTTATTTTTAAGAAAAAAAACTTTCGCCGCGCGGCCTTCGGGTATTTTGGACATATGTGGGAGCTGTACGCGCTCTGGGCATCGGTACCCGCACTTCTCTATTATTATAAAGATTACCGGCCCGAGGCCTCGTTTACAATATCCCTCTGGTCCGGGCTGATTATTGCGATGGGAGCCTTGGGCTGTGTATGGGGCGGCTACCTCTCTTTGCGCTGGGGCAGTCAGCGCATCGCCATGGCCATGCTGGTAGTGTCAGGTCTATGCTGCCTGGTATCCCCTCTACTCTCAGCGTTGCCCTTGCCCCTTTATCTGGCCGTAGTGCTACTATGGGGATTGACAGTCGTGGGCGACTCTCCCCAATTCTCCACTTTGGTCGCCCAAAATGCGCCAAAAGCCTATAAAGGCACTGCCCTCACTATTGTCAATAGCTTGGGCTTTGCCATCACCATTGTCAGTATACAGGGATTGAAATGGATGAGTGACCTCTTGCCCGAGCGGTACATCTACCTTTTGCTATTTCTCGGGCCGCTGCTGGGGATTCTGAGCAATTGGAGACGAGGCTAGTTGAACCAAGAGGCTAACGGTTATTATCGACTTTTGAGAAGCTAATGAAATACTGGGGTAGAGATGTATCATTCCATGAAGTGATTGTATCATCGGCCAAGAGAGAATGCGGATGGGTGTGGACGTAGCAGGGCACAAGCGGACGCTTGCGCCAGTTGACGGAACAGTCTTTGAGCAATAGTCATAGATTCATACGGGAAGTTGAAACTGCTAATTGTTATACTCAAGAAAGAGTGAAATAGAAAATTCAGGGTCAATCCAAAATAATCAATAGCCTTCCTATTATACAAACTTAGCTTTCAAATATCGCATATCTTCCTGTTCATTTTGCTTCACTCTGCGTTGACAATCCTCGGGATAGCGCTGCTATTCCTGCGGTTCTCGCCTTGATTGAAACAAAATGACCAGCGGAATCTTATACGACATTTAAAACCTAAATTTGTATTATACGCGCATAAATAGCTTCAAAAGCAACGGTTTTACGCTGCGCAGGTTCCTCACCTTAACAGTACGCTAGGCCCCTCACCTAAACCACTGATTTTATTGCACTTTATGTCCTCATCGCGAAATCCTATTGATCAATTTGGGTTCAACCCAAAATGTCCATTAGAAAATCTATTCCGGACTTAACTGGCTTCAAATCAGTAAATGAATGCGTTTTTTGAATTCACCGTAGCGGTGCTACGCTGAATCCAAGAAAACGCCCTGATTTATTGCTATTTAAGTCCTCATGACGAAGTTCTAACGAACATTCTGGGTTCAATAAAAATGGAAAAACCCAGCAGGGGTACACTTTCATTGGTTGATTGGTCATTAGGGTCGTTCCAAGCGGCATAGTGCCTTCGCAAGGATCTTCAGTTTATCCCAAAACAATTGCGTTTGAGTATAATTGCTAATTGTTAATTGCTAATTGTTAATTGCTAATTGTTAATTGCTAATTGTTAATTGCTAATTGTTAATTGCTAAAAAAAGGCTAATTTTCCAAGGGACAAGATATGCGGTGATGCTCTCAGTGCTGATGTCATTAAGCAATTGGGCCTGCTGCCCAATGAACATCTGATGAAGGACTTTGTTGCCCTAGAAGCCAAAACCACTGTCCATGGAGTACGCTTCTATGCGCCTAGCCATGAACGCTTGGATATCGACTTTCCGGAAAACAATACAACATCGGGACTTGCCCCGGGATATACCATTAAGCGCAAGGAATTTGACAATTACCTGATACAATCCCTAAAGTCCTATCCGAACATATCGGTACTGGAAGGGCAGCGTCTGATTACGGTTACGGACAACGGAGACTTTCTCTCTCTGATAACGGATAAGGGCATCCTGACCGCCGGTATGGTAGTCGGTGCAGACGGGGCTCAGTCCATCATTGTCAAACAGCTCAGTGATATCAAGGTCGAAAAAAATCACTATTGCGCCGGGCTTCGGGTCTATTATGAGGGTGTCGAAGGTTTTCACGAGGGCCAACACATCGAACTACACTTCTACAAGGAGGTGCTGCCCGGCTATTTCTGGTTGTTTCCGCTCCCCAATGGTCAGGCCAATGTAGGGATAGGTATGCTGTCCAAAAGTATAAGCCAACGAAACATCGACTTGAAGGCACTGCTCTCCGATATTCTACAAAACCACCCTCAGGTAGCTCTACGATTCAGTAAGGCTACTCCTTTGGAATCCGTCAAAGGCTTCGGATTGCCCATAGGATCCAAAAAGCGGAATATATCAGGGCATCGTTTTCTGCTCACAGGAGATGCTGCCTCACTCATCGACCCTTTCACGGGGGAGGGCATCGGCAATACCCTACGTAGCGGAAGGGTCGCAGCAGAACATATACAGGCTTGCTTTCGTGAACAACGTTTCGATGCTGCTTTCAACAAAGCCTATGACAAGGAAATCTATAGAAGAATGTGGAAAGAACTCCGTCTCAGCCGCAATCTACAACTACTGCTACGGTATCCACGTTTGTTCGACAGCGTGGTGAAGAAAGCCAACCGCAGCCACTCTCTACGGATGATGTTGGCCAGTGCTATGGTGGATATCGATATCAAAAAGGAACTGGTCAGGCCTTCTTTTTACATGAAACTATTTACCCAATAGAGGTTCTCTATAGAGAACCAATTTTGTTCAGAACGCCATTTCATCCAGGTATAATCTCAGTAGTGACCGTATCATCAGCAGCGTTCTGAACAAATCGGAGCTTCCGATATATTCCCTTCATCAAAACCTTTTACCCATTGCGCAAAGGGCCATCATCAGCTACGAAGATTCTCTGCTATAAACGCTCCAACTCTTCCTGCACAAAGCCGATCAGTTGATTGATATTGGAAGCACTGAAATCAAAGCGAATGTCCGCCGCGGCATATACTTCGGGAATACTACGGGTATATCCCAGCTTCAGGGCTTTCATATAGGCCTCTAGCCCCGATTGTTTATCTTCTTTGTAGTTTTTCCATATGGCCACTGCACCCAACTGTGCCATGCCGTACTCTATATAGTAAAAAGGAATTTCGAAAAGGTGCAATTGCTTCTGCCACATATAGTTTTTCTGCTCTTCCAGACCGGTCCAGTCGGTGATGTTGTCGCTAAAGGTATCATATACTTCGTTCCAAGCCTGTATACGTTCTTCTTGACTATGGCCCGGGTTTTCGTAAATCCAGTGTTGAAACTTATCGATAGTGGCTACCCATGGAAGTGTCTCTATGATCTGCTCCAGGTGTTCACGCTTGGCCCGTTTGAGTTCTGCGGCATCCTCGAAAAACAAATCCCAATGGTCCATGGAAATCAGTTCCATGGACATAGAGGCCAGTTCGGCCACCTCAGAAGGGGTACGCTGAAAATCGACCAGTTCTAGGTCCCGCGTCAGAAAAGAGTGTACGGCATGCCCTCCTTCGTGCATCAGCGTGACCATATCCCTTAAAGTGGAGGTAGCGTTCATAAAGATGAAAGGGACTCCGATTTCGGAAAGTGGGTAATTGTATCCTCCGGGAGCTTTGTTCTTTCGGGAGGCAAGATCCAAGTGGCCCATTTCTTTCATGATGGCCAGACACTGTCCCAAGAAAGGGTCTATCTTGGAAAAACAGACAATCGATTTGGTCAATAGTTCTTCGCTGTTTTCAAAAGGTTTGAGTGGTTGATGGCCATCGGCATCCACTGATTTATCCCAAGGCCGGAGTGTGTCCACACCGAGCTTTTCCTTCCGCGACCGTGCGATGGTATCGAGCATGGGCACTACCTCTTTCGCCACTGCCTCATGGAAGTCGAAGCAGTCCTGTGGTGTATAGTCGAAACGCCCCATGGACCTGAACTTATAATCCCTGAAGTTAGGGTAATCGGCATTTTTGGCTACTTGGTAGCGTAGGTCTATCAGTTGGGTATAGAGTCCGTCTATATCCTCTCTGTCCTGTAGTCTTCTGTCCGCTATCTTTCGGTACACTTCTTCTCTTTCTGTCCTATCGTCGGACTGTAAGCGTACGTTCGCTTGGGGCAGTGTCATCTCTTCACCATTGATATCTACGGTCATCGCCCCTATTATTTGTCCGTACTTCTGTCCTTCCATGCCTATTTCTGTAAAGAGAGGCACATTTTCTTCCCTGAATATCTCGATGTTCTTTTTCATTTCACGAATGAGAATATCGTAACCTTCTTCCTTTTCAAGTTCGGATAGGTAAGGGCTGGCGGTCACCTTCTTGTTCAGGCGGTCTCCAAAGGGTGCCATTTTGGGCTGTATGTGCTGTACATAATCCTTGTAGCGTTCGCTCAATGCCTTATCTCCCGTATTACAGGTCATCTTTATATAGCGCCATGCCAAGTCCTCTGATAGTACAGCGGAAAGTTCGCTATCGTCCCGAAGTAATTGCCGAAGGTCTTCCACGGAATTGATATCCCTTTGCAAGAGTTGTTCGAAGTAGGGTTCCAGGGCATCCCAGGTACTCACTTCAAAGTCTTCGGGAAGAAAGGTTCGCGCTTTCTTTTCGGGTATATTGGTCATGATCTGTTCCATAGCTTTATCGATATCTGTTGGGGCTGATAGCCTCGTTTTTTAGTGATACATCCGCGGCGAAAGCTCAGTTCTCTTACCGAAGTTGCCTTATAGACTGTTTCTTTGTAGGTATACTCTTCACTCTGCTGCTTTTGGCAGGATAAGCTACCCTATCTCGATGACCACGCCATCGGTGAGGGGATGACCTACGCAGGTGAGAACGTAGCCTTGGCTCAGCTCTTCTTCAGAGAGTCCTTCTTCTTCATCCAATTTCACTTTTCCGGAGATACACTTGCCCCTACAGGCAGTACATAATCCACTCTGGCAGGAATAAGGTAGATCTATACCTTGATCCAAGGCAGTCTCCAATATGGTGGAATCCGAAGCGACCTCCAGTACATGTTCCTCTCCATCAAAGTGAATGGTCACTTTTCTATCGGTCAGTGCAGTCTCCTTGGCCTTGGTATCCTTACCGATGATACCTGATACAAAACTCTCTTTGAATATTTTGTCTTTGGGTATATTGTGTGCTGCCAAAAGAGTACCAACATTGTTCATCATGCCCTCAGGACCACACATCAGATAAGTGGTATCCTCTATACCCCAGTCCGGTATCCTTTGAAAAAGTTTGACGAGCATATCGTGGTTGAGCAGTCCCGAATAGCCCTGCCAGTTCATGGGGGCATCATCCAGTATATGGACCACATGCAGTCGCCCTTCGTTGTCAGTTTCCATTTTGGCCAGCGCCTCTCTGAAGATAATCGAATCGATATTCCTATTGGCATATACTAGGGAGACGATGCTTTCCGGTTCTTTGACCAATAAGGATTTGATGATGGACATCATGGGCGTAATACCACTGCCACCGGCGAACATGACCACATGGCGCTTATTCTCGGGGCGATGCTCTGTCGTAAAGGTACCCATTGGCTCCATCACCTTGAGGGTATCCCCTACTTTCAGCGTATCCGGGAGATAATTCGACATGAGCCCTCCCTCTACACGCTTGACGGTCACCGCCAAGTCTTC
Organism: uncultured Cyclobacteriaceae bacterium; assembly: GCA_947492745.1. Taxonomy (GTDB): domain Bacteria; phylum Bacteroidota; class Bacteroidia; order Cytophagales; family Cyclobacteriaceae; genus Aurantiphycus; species Aurantiphycus algarum. Next base: position 42,549 of record CANLOE010000024.1, read on the forward strand.
CTCGGTATGGGAGGATGAACTCAGCGAGTAGGCACGACGTACTTCTTTATCTTTTATGGATACGATCAAGGTAAGAAACTGCCCTGAAAGATAAGTGATGGCACGCTCTGGCTGCTGAAGCACTATCGTTATCGCATCCTCGGTCTCTTGTATCAATTCCTTAATGGTCAAGTCGTAGTATTGACCCGTTTTTGGAGGAGTCTCTTCCGTACTTTTATTTTTTTTCTTTTTAAAAAAATTAAAGGCCATACAGTAATCGAGGTTTTAATAAGAAATGATTTAAACTTTCCTTTCGGTTGCAAACTTAGCTTGTTTCACCCTAATTTTGCCTTTTTATCACGATATAAAATTGGCTTAGCCGCTCAAAAAAGTTCCATTGGGGTGGAAAATCTCCCATTTCCCGCTTCAAACCAAATGTACACACCATTTTAGGTATTACACATTCAACCAATAGGATAACTTCATGACCAAAGCTCTGTTCTTCACTTTCAACGCTTTAGGGAAATAATTATCCGTGTAGACCAAAAACAAGTCCGAGGCCGGTTTGAAACGCCACTGAAATCTTGTATTCAGATTTACATTATCGTCTTGGTCATTGTATTGAACAAAAGTAGTAAGGAAAAGTTTATCGGTAAACGTAAAGTCTATTCTTGATCCTATCAGGAAGAAATCCACACTGGTCAGCCCTTCGGGCCGGCTGATCTGATTATAGTCCATGGTCAATCCTATGCTTCCATAGGGCTGGTAGCGCAGGTTGGCCGTGCCTCCTAGATTGAAGCGTTCGCCATCATAGAATCCTCCATAATTGATGTAGGCCTCTACGGATACCGTTTTACGTGTATCGGTATTATAGGCCATGGACAAGGTGTTCCACGTATAGTCGGTACCTTCTCTCAGCGCTTCTTCTTCGATGCCCGTAGGCTCGAAATCATCCCTGAGCAGTTGAAATGTCCGTTGTAGCTCTATATTGAACTCACTGGTATTCAAAAAAGTAATGTTGTAGCCTGTGTTCAACTCTCGGTCGGTCAAGGAATAATTTCGGTCAGTGACCGAAAATACTCGCGCCCGAGGTCCATGCCGATTGATGATCTTGGATTTTGGATAATAAAAAAGCTCGCCAAAAGTGCCGTAGTCGATGATGTTCCTTCTGGGCACAAACCCCAGCTCGGCATTGTAGTTTCTTCCTATCGTACTGGAAAAAACGCCTATGCGAAACTTCCTCACGCCATAGCGTAGAAACAGGCCCGAAGAAAAATTATCCGAATTATCCTCTACACTCTGTGAGCGATGGTAATAGGCATTTCCTTCCCATCGGTTGTCTTTTGACAATAGGTTGTAGTCCAGGCCGAATACCCTATTGAACTGTGTCGAGGATAAGGTAAGGTCATCGGCACTATAGCCTAGGGCTTGACGATTGACCAACAGGGCACTGATATTAGAGCGGGAAAAGACCTTCCGCTGCACCACCGCCACGGAATAGTTCTGTCCGGGCAGGTTATAAGTCCCTGGTATTTCGTCCAGACCGGCGGGCCTGGCCCTATCTGTCTTTGGCGTCTGCATGTTCAGTAGCCCTACACGCCAGTCGTTTCCTATTTTACCGCTCAATCGGGCACCATAAGTAATCGGCACCTGTACACGATTGCCCGTGGTATCCTCGGCTATCCCGATACGCCGCGAGAAAAAAGGACGCGACCTGGGGAAACCGTTATTACTGAAGAGGTCGGAGTTTTCCAGAAAAAACTGTCTACGCTCCGGAAAGAACAGCTCAAAACGACTCAGATTGGTTACCTGCCGGTCTACTTCCACTTGTGAGAAATCAGGGTTGACGGTCAGGTCGAGGTTCAATGAGGGGCTAATGGCTATCTTGGCATCGAAGCCCGTGCTGGCCGTCAGTGCCCGAGGGTCATCTTCTTCATGATTTCTCTCCACCCCTCCGGAGATATAGGGAATCAGGGAAATATTGGTCCCCGATTTTTTCAAGGGCCCTTCAAAAGCCATTTTCCCCGAAAAAGCAAAGGAAGAAGGACGGTAGGCCTGTGGTACGGGTACCCAAGTACTGCGCTCATTATTGATCAGGTCCAGTCTCAGAAAGATAAGGTTCCACTCGCGAAAGTCTTCATTATAACGAAGGGTCTTAAAGGGTATGGCCATCTCGAACTGCCAGCGGTCGGGATAGTGCTTGACTTTCGAATACCACTTGTTATCCCAGTCCGAGGAGACATCCTGGCCATTGGTCACCAGACCTTCTCTTTGTATACCTGCTGGGGTGATACCAAAGGTAAACCCATTTGTCTTATCATTAAAAGGGTCGATGTAAATACTCAGGTTCTCATTGAGCGGCCAGTCAAAATCCCGCCGAAGGGATTGTATGATATAGTCTTCTCCGCCAGGCGTGAAACATATACCCGCAAAATAGAGGAACTCACCATCATAGGCAGCCATCATTTCCGTAGGTGAGGTCGCAGGCAAAGAGTCGGTAGGGAAGTTTTGGACAAAGTTAGTGGCTTTGTTACTCTGCTGCCATACCGCTTCATCCAGTACTCCATCGATATTCAGTGGAGTAGCCGTATTCTTGACTGTAATGTGATAATCGTTGCGCGCTCTATCCTGACCAAAAACTGTTTGGCCCAAGAGTAGAAGAGAAAAAAAAATGGAAATGCTTACTGTTTTCTTCAAGTCGTTTAAAATCAATAAAATAATCATGAAATTTAAAGGTAACCAATTTGAAATACATAAAAACTCGTTTTGGTACCACTGGAGAATAAGTGATCTGCAACTTGCATTTCCTTTTTCAAAGGGTAAGGGAACACGCTATCAGCACATTGAGAATCAAAGAGTGCGCAGTTGTCATCGTATGTTTTTTTCCGATTATCGCCGTATTACTGATTATTTGCTAAGAAAGAGAGGAAATCGCACCCGTATAGTACATCTAAGCTGTTCGCAATATCGATAATAGAGAAAAAAAGGACGGGTGGAAATCCCATGGAGTAGCCGGTTTCGACTACTTCGAAAATAGGCCTCTTGATACTATCACCATTTTTTCGGGTATAATTGCGCGGTATCGTTTCCCGGATGGCTATTTTTTCTATTTTTGTGCGCTTAACGTCACATAGCGTCTATTCCTCCGAGAAAGATTATGTTTTGTATTCGAAATCGAGTGGCCAACAGATGTTTTTGTGCAAACAAATAATGGACACCTAACAAATGACTACCAGAATTATGGAACTGACCTCACTGACCGCCATATCCCCCGTAGATGGACGCTACAGAAGACACAGTAGTGTCTTAGCCCCTTATTTCTCCGAATTTGGACTTATCCGATATCGGGTCATGGTCGAGATAGAGTATTTTATCGCACTCTGTGAGCTACCACTACCACAACTAAAAGGGGTCGATAAAGCTGTTTTCAAGGAGCTGCGTTCTTTGTATGAGGACTTCGAACCGGGCGGGGCCACCGCTATCAAAGAGATAGAGAAGACAACGAACCATGATGTAAAGGCTGTAGAATATTATTTGAAGGAAAGATTCGATGGACTCGGGCTGGAGGCCTATAAGGAGTTCATCCATTTTGGACTGACCTCACAGGATATCAATAATACAGCAACTCCCGCACTATTGAAGGCAGCTTTTGGGGATGTATTCTTTCCTTTATTGCAGCAGGTAAAAACCATGGTCGAAGTCAAGGCCTCGGACTGGAAGCAGATACCCATGCTGGCCAAGACACATGGTCAGCCTGCCTCCCCCACCACACTGGGCAAAGAGTTTCAGGTTTTTGTCGAGCGTATCGATAGGCAACTGGACCTCTTACGTACCATCCCCTATTCGGCCAAGTTCGGTGGAGCCACGGGCAATTTCAATGCCCATCATCTGGCCTATCCGACCATGGATTGGAAAAAATTCGGTGATGATTTTGTCAAAGACTACTTAAATCTAGAACGCAGTCATCCCACCACGCAAATAGAACATTATGATAATTTGGCCGCGCTCTTCGATAACCTCAAGAGAATCAATACCATTCTTATCGATTTTAGTAGAGATGTATGGCAGTATGTGTCCATGAACTATTTCAAGCAGAAAATCAAGGCAGGTGAGGTCGGCTCCTCTGCCATGCCGCATAAGGTCAACCCCATTGATTTTGAGAATGCGGAAGGTAATCTGGGCATGGCCAATGCCCTATTCGAATTTCTATCGGCCAAACTGCCCATATCCCGTCTGCAAAGGGACCTGACCGACTCCACTGTACTGCGCAATATCGGCGTACCACTGTCCCATACCTATATCGCACTGAAATCGCTGGAAAAGGGCCTAGGAAAACTGGAGCTGAACAGGGAGGCCATCGATAGGGACCTAGAAGACAACTGGGCCGTAGTCGCGGAGGCCATACAGACCATACTCCGTCGAGAGTCCTATCCCAAACCCTATGAAGCACTGAAAGCACTGACCCGAAAGAACGAGAAAATCACGGAAAGTACCATCGCTGATTTTATCGAGCAGCTGGAGGTATCGGAAGATATCAAGATCGAATTGAGAAAAATAACTCCTTTCAATTACATCGGTATCCATTGAAAGGAACTTTGGTTTTGATGGGCTCTAGGTAAAATCCTTCAAACACAAGGTTTGGTACAGAAGGAGCATTTGGACCATGGCATAGCAGTCAGGCAACGTTGAACATCGATTGCGACATTGCCGAAGGCAAGGATGTCGGCATGGGTATGTTGTATGGGACTTCGGGGTTATGTAACCCAAATTGATCGATAGAAATCGTGATGAGCGTATAAATAGCAAAATACCGGCCATTTGGATTCGTTCGGCATAGCACCGCTATGGTGAATTCAAAAAACGCATTCATTTACTGATTTGAAGCCAGTTAAGCCCGGAATAGATTTTCTAATGGACATTTTGGGTTCAAGGTACCTGTTCGGGGAACTCGGTACAGGGGTGGGCGATGCACAGCCTTTTGCAATAAGGGAACATGAGTTTCTCGAAGATCCACTAACAGCATTCCCAAAGCAGTTTCACGTCGGTAGGATAGCGCACGTGGCTCTCATAACAGCTGACATCCATCAGGCACAGGTGGAGGTGCTCCAGGTCCTCCTTCCAGTGGCCGGCCAGTATCTTTTAACCCAGAATGTTCGTTGGAACTTCGTCATGAGGATTTAAATGGCAATACATCAGGGTGTTTTCATGGATTCAGCGTAGCACCGCTACGGTGAATTCAAAAAACGCATTCATTTACTGATTTGAAGCCAGTTAAGTCCGGAATAGATTTTCTAATGGACATTTTGGGTTTAAAAAAGGCCCATGTCCAGGTGGACCGACAGGTAACAGCGTACCCTGGAGACGATGCCCTGGCCTTGATACGGTCATGCTCTCCCAAAAGCCGTCCACAGAACAGCTGGAAGCCCTAGTCGAAGTTGAAGCGCTCGATAAGCTTCTGGTCGCTCAGCCCACTGTAAGATTTCAGGAACATCGGGGCCAACATGCCCTCATTGTCAAACCAAGAGGGACGGCCTTCGCACCTGTCGGGGAGCTGTACGGCCAGCTCCGACAACGGAAGGGCGTCCCGAAGTCGGCCCGGTTCAGAATTCTTGAAAAGATACAATCTGACAGGTTCTGTCTCGGAAGGTTTGAAAATATCGGTCTGCAAGCTATATTCCGTTTTGGTGTTCGCAAGACCAAAATAAGAAAACCCCGCTTTTTTGGCCAAATCGACCAAAAACGGGGTTCTTGAATATAAAAAAAATGCTAGAAATCAAACAAATAGACTCAAAGAGAAGACCCTACGTACAATACGCGAAACAGAACATAAAAGCCTCCGTACTAAACTTTCTTTAATAGTAATCTAGTTTTCAGAATGATGCACAAAGCAGGATAAAAAAAGTCAGTTTTATAGGTTACCAATGTAAAAATAATAGTATATCTACATAAAGAGAGTAATGTCTCCACGAAATATGCTATAAAAAAATCGCAGTATATCTCCCTTGGACTCCATTGCTCACCAAGGACAACCAACCTTAACCACAAAACATGACCAAAAATAAATCACCACTGATTGCGATTTCCATCAGCTGTTTAACAGCCTTTGGCGTAATGAAGGCCCCACAGGTCATCGCACAACAACCACCTACTCTGCAACAGCTTTCCTCTACAAGAGGTAATCCAAGGTTCATCAAATTGAACTCCTCGACAAAACAAAAAACAAATGGCCGAACAGGTACCCTGAACGATGAGGAGGTCCTTAGAAATTATCTACCGATGCAGGTCGAGGACTCCTACCAACTTCTCCGATCCCAAAAGGATTCGAACGGCAGTCTCCATAATGTGTACCAGCAGTATCATAATGGTCTGAAAGTAGCTTTCGGTACTTTTACGATTCACCGAACAGCCACTAATGTCCAAACGCTTAGTGGAAACTTCATTACTATCGACGAAAAAGAGACACTTAGCCCTTCTATTGACCATGAATCTGCATCGGAGAGGGCACTAGAATATATCCCTACTAGCAATAGTTCAACTCAGAAGGCGTCAAAGGGCACACTGGTATACTGTAAGGATTTCTATAACAAAAATGACGACCGAGGTCATCTGGCCTATCGATTTCAGATAGCCACTACCGATCCGGTAGGTCTGACAGAAGTGTTTGTGGATGCCGAAAAGGGCCATATCCTCTTTGCAAACGACCTGATCAGGGTTCATCAGCACAGTCCTCAAGGAAACACCAAAATCAAAACCAAACCGACCCTCAGGGCCAGAACTACGCGTGCAGGAAACGCTGTAACTAAATACCACGGAATCAGACAATTGATTACCGACCCTTATCAAGGAGGCTATCGCCTATTGGATAAGACAAGAGGAAGTGGAATACATACCAAAAATGCTGAAAATATCAACGAATTCTCTGTATTCGAACCCAGTTTCAGTTTCGAGGCGACCTCTGAATTTGTGGACAAAGACAACAACTGGACTGCGGAAGAATGGGACAATAAAAACTCCGATATTGCTGCACTCGATACCCATTGGGCATTGGGTCAGACTTACGATTATTTCATGGAGGAACATGGAAGAGACAGCTACGATGGTAAGGGTAGCCTACTGAAAAATCTAGTCCATATTGGCAAGAGCTATGCCAGTGCCTATTGGTACAACGGAACCGTACAATATGGTGAAGATGTCAATGGACTACCTTTCACAGCTATTGACTTTGTGGCCCATGAGATGACGCATGGGGTTACCGAAACTACTGCTAATCTGGTGTACTACGCACAATCAGGAGCACTGAATGAGTCCATTAGTGATATCTTCGCTACTGCAGTAAAATCAAAGAAGATGCCCGAGAGAAGTATCTGGGAAATAAACCCGATAGCAGCGGAAAAAAAGCCTATCCGCGATATGTCGGACCCCAATCGGTTTCAGCATCCGGATACCTACAAAGGAGATTTCTGGAAAGAGGATGATGGGTCAGGTAAAGATAACCGGCACGTACATACCAATAGTAGTGTACTCAACCACTGGTTCTATCTTCTTTCCGAAGGCAAAAGTGGAAGCAATGATGATGATACGAAATACAATGTAAAGGGCATAGGTATCGATAAAGCAGCAGATGTTGTCTATCGCATGCTCACTACCTATCTGGAACCTACTTCGGACTACCTATTCGCCAAGTTTGCGGGTATTCAATCAGCGGAAGATATTTTCGGTGTCGGCTCATTTGAAGCCAAGCAGGTGGCTGAGGCTTTTAAGGCCATAGGAGTAGAAGAGTCTAAAGATGTAGACTGTAAAGACAATATCAAAAACCTGAGGGTGGTATACTCTGGTGCTACCTCTGTCAATATCGAGTGGGACTATACACCATTTGATGATAAAGACCTTGAACGATTTGCCTCCATTCGCTTCCGTCACGAGGGAGAGGAACAGTATAGGTATCGTGAAGTGGAAAAGAATACGGAATTTTCTTTATCGAGGGAAAACAAAATTACCGAAATAGGTCTGAAAACACCCTGTAATGATACTTGGGAGACCATTTATATCCCTGAAACAATCCCTTGTGGTAAAGTTGAAAACATAGAAGTAGTCTCTATCAATAAAAGTAAGGGCGAGTTTTCCATATCTTGGGATCCTATAAAAGGGGCAAAAGCTTATAAGCTAGTCAACAGTACTGCACACCATAGAAGGGAGTACATTACCGACAAAAATAGGATAATGGATATACCCTATTTAAACATGAAGGCAGAGCCTAGAATTTCAGTATTTGCCGAGTGTAGCCCCGAGGCAAGCCAAATAAACCTGCCCGCCATCAGCTCCCCCTCTATCGCTATTGAATCACCGCTTCCGATGGACGCTGTAGGAAAATCCTTCAGCGTAAAATTCAAAAAGAAGCGAATTAGATTTGATGAGTATTTTGGTGATGGTGTTGCGTATTATGTTGACAATAAACAAATCGGAATCTGGTACACTGATAATCCTATACCCATATTATCGCTAAGCCCAGGAAAACACAGTATCAAATTGGTCCTTTACAAGTCCAAGAATCTCTATTTGGTTACGCCCGAAGCCAATGATTCCGTAATTGTCTCTGTGGATGAAAATATTTCTCCTACGGTACTGCCGACTCCGAAGTTCACATATTCACTATTATCAGTACCTCATGAGGACAATTACAGTACGGTTATCGATTTGAGTGCTGCACAATCATTCGATACCGATGGTTCTATCGTCTCCTATCTTTGGGACCTTGATGGAGGTAGGTTCGTGCAGGGTTCGACCAAATCGGATAAAAATCCCAAGGTAACTTTTGCCGGTGACAAAACCTATAATATCACACTCACTATCACCGATAATGACGGCAACATCGCAAAAAGAACCCGAAGGTTACGCTCCGAACTCAGTAGAAGTGCGGCTAAGGAAAATCCAGAAGCATTGACTTTGGACACAGAGGATAAGATACAGGCCTATCCCAACCCTGTGAGTGATATACTCTACCTATCCGTCCCCAAAGGTTCCGGGCGGACAAGTGCATACCTTATGGATATGCAGGGGAAAGAAGTAGGTTCGCTGACAGTGACGGACGAACATCCTGTTTCTATGGATGTCTCCCATTGTAAAGCAGGTGTATACCGACTGGTATTTCTATCCAGTGATGCCATTTACTCTGAAATGGTCATGGTGAAATAGCATTTGTCCCCAACAAAAAGGAAGTAGAAATTAACCCAAGAGACTGTTTTGAAAGGTACATTTCAGAACAGTCTCTTATTCCAGATAAAGTAGCGCTCATCGTAATCGGATTGTCATGTAATAACCTTCTTTCTTTTTCCTTTCCGAAAAATCGATGATCACCGTTTCGCCGATGAAACTTTCAGTAGATGTGGTCTCAGTTTGCTCCGCCACTTTCAGTAATATTTCCGGGATACCGTCATTGTCCATGTCCTTTATCGCGAAGTTATCGGGCTTGGAAAGGTCAAACCCGAGATAACCTCCCTCTACTTTATAAGGCAGCGCTATCCTTTCCTTTGTCCTGCTGAGGTCTACGGTTATGCGGTAGCAACAATGCGCTCCGCCAGAGTAGGTATAACTAAGTGTGTCCACTTTTCCATCCGCATCAAAATCGAAACTTTCTTTCCATCTATGGCCTGGGTTTTCCTCTATGGGAAGAGCTTGTACCTGTTGCGGCATTTTTTTTTGTCCATTACAGCTTAGTAGTAATGAAAAAAGGCTCAAATACACAAAGCAAGGGATTGTTCTCATTGGTTCTCCGAGTAGGTTTTATTGATTTCCGACCATTACCGTTCCGCTTGTATTGGCACGACCCATCACTTCGTTGCGATAAGCCGTAGCTCGGCTGCCCCCTCCGTTATAGGCCCTTATGGCAGCAGGCCAGTCGTTAGTAACGGCGTACTTTCTGAAAAGCCATCGAACAGTCGCCCGTATCCAGAAGGCATAGTCAAGAAACAGGTCGGTATCATTTCCCATCAGGTTATTACCATCCGCCTGGCGCAGCGCGGAAAAGGCCTGAATGGCCCGATGGTAATTGTCATTGGACCACCAGTCCGTATCGAGCCAAGCTGACCGTGCCTCGAACTGACCGAACCCGTATTGATTGTAAATAGTGGGGGCCATTTCCTTGATCATCAGGTACTGCTGAGGTCCGAAAGAATCAATGACCTGTCCTAGGTTAAACCTACTTTTTATTGGGTGGTTGGTCCCTTCTTCTCCCTGGAAACTATAGGGTGGCAATGTCAAGTGTTCTCCGTGAGTACCCATGCGGGTTTCTTTGAACAGTATGGACTTGACGACATTATACTCCAAATTGGTAGCCGGTCGGAGCTCATTGTTGTAATGGTCTACCCAACGGACAATATCCGCATCGAAGCGATTGTACATGGTCTCCCGTACCAACATTCGGTTCATGTGCACTTCGCGTGTCCGGTGCAGCCCCTCCAAACGCTGTAACTCGGCCTCCCACATAGACCTATTATTCTTATACTCTGATTCGCGAGCACGCCATTTGTCCAGCTCTCCCTGCGACCTACCCACTGTGCCCCGTTGTGCTTCAAGCCCCACTTCGTATTTGTGCACTCCTCCGACGGCACTGTACAAGGGGCTCAAACTACTTTTGCCAACCGTAGCACTTTCTGGTACTCCGGCAGCATTGGTAAAGGAAACTATTGCTTCGGGTGCGGTTCCTTTCCAGTCCGTTACCGTGACGACAGTGCCGGCAGCCACTCCACCATTGTCTGCTACGAGTACGAATTGTTGCCCGTTCATCTCATGGGCTACATCGTCCACTTCCAAGCGTTGTATGACATGGTCTTTCTGCTGGATCACAGCGGTCGCAGTGCTGTTCATTGTATTTTTATTACCTACGGTGCAGGTTTCGCCCTTCGCAGCCTTCGCCCCCAAACGGTCTGCCTCTCTTTCCAATAAGGCATCATCATTGATAGATAGCCCCATGGCCTGTGTTGTTACGGGTACCCTGCCCTGCTTTTGCTGAATCACATGGGTCAGTTCATGTCCCAAGAGTTCCTGTCCTTTCGAACTTTGGGGAGCGTATTGTCCAGGAGCGAAGTGTATGTGGTTTCCTTCGGTAAATGCCAAGGCACCCATCTGGGTCGCTCGATTATCATTAGTATGAATGTTCACTTTGGAAAAATCTGTCCCAAAGGCTCCTTCCATCTTGAGGCGGGTATCCGAGGGCATTTTTTCAGCAATGGCCGAAGTAGTCTTTTGAAAGGTAGTCTGCCCTAGTACGGAACTTTTTTCTTTCCGAGATTCATTGGACAAGCTACTGCTCTGCCCCATTTCTTGACTTTTACGAGCCTGAATGGATGTATTTCCCTTTCCGGACAATAGTTGTATCAATCGATTTTGAGGTGTATCCGGAACAGCACCGATACCCGGTCTTGACGAAGGAGGTGGGTTACCTGCCTTCAACACTTGCTCTCCATCTGTCATTTGTTTCGTGGCACTCCCCTGCCCGTTTCGCCTTGAAGGTGAGCTGTTTTCATTTTTACCCAGTGGTGCATAGGTATTCATTCCATAGTTGTTTAATACGACTCTCTATGAACTGTCAATTTATTGAAAATTAATGATTTTTTTTAACAAAGCACCGGAAATCGAGTTGTTACAGCCTATCTATATCCCCAAAAAAGTGGTGTATACCCATCTGTTTTCAGTATCATCCTCCTGTAAAAGATAAGCTTACGACATTATAGCGCATTATCGGTAAGCTTAGGCTTGTTAAAAAGCTAAACTTGTCCCATCTTTAGGTTTTTGGGTATATTTTGATGTTTCTTTTTTTCAGAGAGAACACTACTTGTTTCAACAATTTTCGTTTACACTGATCATGAAGTCCAATACCGGTTTTGCCCTGAATGCGGCGGCTATAGATAAAGATATAGAATGGTTTTTCGAATTTGCAGGTCATCGCATCAGCCTATATCAAAACCAAGAGAACAATCTGGAAGAGTTGTATACCATCGAACCTCCCACATTTTCTGAGGCAGAGGCCTCTCTACCCTATGTAAGCTTTGTACTACAGCTGACCATCGAGGAAAGAATAGTATTGCTCTTGGCCTTTCTGCCCCATATTCGCCCGGAAGCTTTGGATTTTTTTCTGACACGGAACGATCTGGGCCTGATCAGGACCGAATTTGGTGGTCTGTCAGGTAGCCAGCACCGAGGATTTATCCCTACAGGAGAAACAGCCCTTTTTCTATTATCTGCTAACAACATGATGAAGAGAATCATCAGCGAGCATATATTCAGTAAAGAGCATTTTTTCGATTTCAACAATATCCTGCATTTGGGAGAAGTCAAAGAGGGAGAGCCACGTTTGAGCGGGGCCTTGACTTTGTCCAAAGAATATTTGTGTCTTTTGACCTTAGGAGAACCCTACCAGCAAGAGTATAGCAAGGACTTTCCTGCCAAACCTATCAGTACTCAATTGGACTGGGAAGATTTAGTTCTAGGTTCCGAAACCTTTGATGCGGTGCAGGAAATCGATATATGGCTACAACATGGCGAACAACTATTGGGTGACCCGGATGTAGGAAGAAAGATAAAAAAAGGATATAGAAGTTTGTTCTACGGACCATCGGGCACGGGCAAGACCCTGACCGCTTGTTTATTGGGGAAGTCCTCTGGGATGGCCGTATACCGCATCGATCTCTCTATGGTCGTTTCCAAATATATCGGAGAGACCGAAAAAAACTTGGCAAAGGTCTTCGACATAGCACAAAACAGGAACTGGATACTTTTTTTCGATGAAGCAGACTCACTCTTTGGGAAAAGAACCCAGACCAGTAGCTCTAACGATCGTTACGCCAATCAGGAGGTATCCTATTTATTACAGCGAATAGAGGATTTTCCCGGGGTCATCATCCTCGCCAGTAATTATAAGTCCAATATGGACCAAGCCTTTATGCGAAGGTTTCAGTCCATCATACGATTTCCCATGCCGAGTGAGAACCTGCGCATGACATTATATAAAAAAGCATTCCAAGGGAAGTATTCCCTTTCGGATGAAATTAACCTCAATGAGGTAGCTCGGAAATACGAACTCTCTGGGGGCAATATCATCAATGTACTGCGCTACTGCGCAATGATGACTATTAATAACAAGGAAACTATAGTCACTGAAGATAACTTTTTAGAGGGAATTAGAAAAGAACTCAAAAAGATAGGGAAAACATTATAATATTTATTTTTCAGCATTTAATTGAATTTTAAGTAAAGATAACGGAAATTGTAAGAAATTTTTTCGGTAATCAGGTCAACAGAAGGTTTCGTATCGTCTATGCTCTGATTATGCCTACGATATCCGATTGAAACGGAGATATTCATGCAAAAAAACAAGGAAAGAACTGTATTTTCAGCTCAGGTCATAAAGTTTGTATTCTTAGTCGTCTGGGGCATCTTCATCGGTGCCGCATTGGCTTTTTACGATCTGGGTGCAATAAGTCTGTTCATCGATACTTTCGGAGCAGCAGGCTTGCCCAAGGCATTTCTCCTTTCCGGATTGTTGGGTATGATTATCTTGAGTATCTATGCCTTTCAGCGTAACCGCTATGCGTATACGATGGTGGCACTCGTCTGTTACTCGGTGATATCCTTTGGTTATTTTGTCATCTATTATGGCATGGACCATTTCAATAAGCCCAAGTATATTTATTTTGCCTTTGTTTTCGCTATTCCCGCGCATTTGTTGATCATAGGCAACTTTCAGCGCATGCACAACTTTCTTTTTGGTAACCAAGAAGTAAGGAAGTTGGGACAGTGGTCCAACATCGGAATAGTTCTATCCTCTATCACCGTTTTCTATTGCGCACACTTATTGCAGGTAAATCTGAACTTGAGGGTTGCTCAGTTCATACTCTTGGGTGGTGCGTTTCTGACTATAGCCACAGTACTGCTCTTGGTAGCTACGACCAATATACAAGTATTGAAAGAACTGACTGTAAGTGCACAATATATCAATGCCAAAAACAATTATTCGAAACTATACAATAACAGGTATGTCCGATTGCTGCTGCTATTCTCCGTAAGCATCGTTATTCCTTTACTATTTATTGATTTTTATTTTTTCAGGGCCGTCGAGCAAAATTATGAAGGCCTGAATGCATTGGTCAATTTCCTGGCCCAGTTTTGGGGCATTTCTCTAACAGTGGGACTCTTTGTTCATTTTGTTATCTATAATTTCATCCTCAACAAGTACGGTCTTAAGGTCGCCCTTCTTGTCCTTCCGGTAGCTATTGTGCTACTGTCCGGTCTATGTATATGGATAGGTTCCTATTTTGGGCACACTCCCGGTACGACCACATTTTACATCTTCTTTATTGTGGTCTGTAGCATACAACTGATCAGCAGTCGCCTAAAAGAGAATCTGATGCTGCCCGCCTTACGCTATTATTTTCTCCCTATCCCTGAGATGCTACGGCATGACACCATTATCAAAGTCATCGGTGTAGGTCAGCAATTAGCCACTGCCCTTGGCGCGGTCCTGCTTTTGCTGTTCACAACGGTCATACCTTGGAACCCTTTGTATTATGCTATTTTGCTGATTGTAATGGCCGTTACGTGCACCATTATTGTCTTTAAAATCTATGCTGCCTACAGGGAAGTCCTCAAAGAAACCTTGGACAAACAACAAATCGTCAAAGCCGATCAAGCGCGCTTGAGTTATGTGGGTATGCTGGCAGATAGTGCCAAACTGATCGCTACGGCCAAACTCCCTCCACACTTGAATATCATCAACCTATTGGACCCTGTCATCTACAAGTCGGCAGTGCTGTCACTGATCGATCATGAGAACGATGCAGCGCAGGCCATTGCCCTAAAGCAAGCCAACAAGCTATGCCTTTTAGAGGCTATTCCTGTATTGAAGGGGATAATGCTACTGAAATATTTCAACGTACTCAAAAATAGAGACCTCATCCTAGATACTTACGACAAACTACGCGGAGCCGAGTTTCGATTGGAAAAGTTGAGATATATAGAACAGTTGACCTATTCCAAACTGATCAATGAGCGGGTATTCGGAGCTTCCCTGACCCGCTATGCCGACGAAGACATCAAACCCAAACTACTCAATAAGCTCTTTAGAGACCCTATCAGTCGAGTAAGATACTACGCTGCCGCTGCCGCTGCCGGTTCCAATGATGAGGGAATGCTCAAAAACCTCACGGAGATGCTGGCCGATTCGCGCTACAGCAATGCAGCGGTTGCCGCCATATCGAATACAGGTGTAGCAGTACTGCCCGTATTGGAGTCCGCCTTTAATCAAACAGGACAATTGGAAAAAATACAGTTGCGCATCATACAGATTTTCGGGAGCGTAGGTACAAAAGAGGCTGTGGAGTTATTGTTGAAAAAACTGGACCTGCCCAACCAGAACATCATATCGGGTGCACTGGTAGCACTGAGCCGGTCGGGTTATAATGTAAAACAGGATAAAGCACTTAGTATCAAAAGGGAGCTAGAAGAGGTATGTAGCACCGTAGTATGGAACATGTCCGCTTTTCTGGACTTGAAACGGACCAATACCAATAGCCTTTTGATAGCGGCGATGAAAGCGGAGATTACCAACAACTACCAGACCATATTCCAACTGTTGGCACTTCTTTATGAGCCAAAGTCCGTGGAACTGGTCGAAAAGAACATCAATAGTGGTAATACGGACCAATCGGACTTTGCTTCCGAGTTGTTGGACATTTTGGTGGAAGAAGAGTTGAAGTCCTATCTACTTCCCGTTCTGAACGTATCTTCTTACAGCGATAAAGTCAAAAAGCTGCAATATGTGATGCCGACAACCCCGATGAAGAAAAAAGAGGTCCTATACAATCTCATTCAGAGAGATTACAAGAAAACCAATCGCTGGACCAAGGCCTGTGCCATCAGTGACCTGAAAAGTTTCAATGCCCAAGAAGATCATGAGATATTTGCCGCCAATCTGGTCAACCCTGATATCATGTTGCGCGAGATTGCGGCCAGGGCATATCACGGCCTGAGCCAGAATAGCTTCGATGAGTTTATGGAAAGGGACAAATATCAAAAGGAATATGCAGAACAAGCGCTGAAACTCATCGAAATGGAACAAGGTAAGGGCATCGAGCACTTGAGAGATAGCCCTAGAATCAATATCGACATCGTTAAATTTCTGACCGAGATTGAGCCATTGAAGGCCATTCCCGGACTGGTCCTCTCCGAGATATCAAAATTGACGACCGTCAAGTATATACCCAAAGAAAGTACTATAGGACATTTCTCGCTTACCGAGGAAATGAACTTCGGGTTTATCTACAAAGGGAGTGTCAGACTGGAAAAAGAAGGGGAATGGGTAGCTGATTTTAGTGAAAACAGTTTCATGCAAAATTATGATTTGATCAATACTGTGGAAGGCAACTATCAATTAGTGGCCGTTGAGGACTGCATTATCTATACCATTAAGCGAGCGGATTTCAATGAATTATGCTCATTCCATAACGCTATACCCAAAGCTCTGCTCCTAAGCAAGACTGCTCAAATGCCTGTTAAAAGTAATAGGATGAGTAGAACATTGGAAGAAGTATGAAGCGAGGATATTACATTTTATTAGTATAGAATACTGTTTATAAAGGTATTATCCCGAATTTGTTATCGCTTATTTTG
Organism: uncultured Cyclobacteriaceae bacterium; assembly: GCA_947492745.1. Taxonomy (GTDB): domain Bacteria; phylum Bacteroidota; class Bacteroidia; order Cytophagales; family Cyclobacteriaceae; genus Aurantiphycus; species Aurantiphycus algarum. The sequence goes on from CANLOE010000024.1 coordinate 59,190, forward strand.
AATAAGACCGAGCGCTGATAATGCCCTGAGGACTTGGCCAGCGAAAGAGCCGACCTACAGCGTGAAAGATGAACAAAGATAACAGCTCTATCTGCAAAGGTTTCAGCGAAATTAATCGCTGAAAGAAGTACATATAGCGATGAGCATGATCAATGAAAGCAAAAGCTTATGGAGAATGATATTGTATGCAAATTCCATGTGGACATTAGATTCGAATTATGGATTGGTTCACCTTTGTATCTGTTTTGACAGTTTCGTAAATACGCTGTATTTGGAGCTTCGTTATGAGCACTTAAAATCCAAAAAATCAGTGTGTTTTCTTGGATTCAGCGCAGCACCGTTACGGTCAAATCAAAAAACACATACATTTTACTGATTCGCAGCAGTTTACTCCGTAATAGAAAGACTATTGCATTATGCGGGTTAAAATCAATATCATCAATACGGAAAGAAAAGACACATTTTCAAAACAGTTTCTAAGGAAGGAATAGAATATTTTCATAACCATTGTTAGATTCATTATATTAGCGGATAATACACACATACTAAGGCAGTAGGGAATAAATTCAACATTATGGAAGATAACGAATTTTCAATCATCAGTGAAGGTCTCAACGCCGACTCCAACACTGACAAAGGTCAATTTTTCAACCCATTCCCTGGTTTAAGGCCTTTCCGGTTCGAAGAAAGTCACCTATATTTTGGCAGGGAAGAGCAAATTGGGGAAGTATTGGATAAATTGATAGAAAATCAGTTTGTTGCCATAATCGGTACTTCCGGAATAGGTAAATCCTCATTTATCAACTGTGGTATACTGCCTATACTTTTCAAAGATTACAAAACAGGTGTCAGTTCCAAATGGGAAGTCTTTAATTTCCGACCGGGCAACTCTCCTATTTATAACATGGCCAAATCATTGACCAAGGACATCGCTGCTACCGAGGTCATCGAAGAAGGGGCGAAAAGTTCGGCGCTGCAAACGACCCATGAGCTGTTGAAACAAAGGATAAGCGGCTTGGTCTCCGTTGCGGAAGAAAAACATAAAGTTTCCAATAAAAACATACTGATCTACATCGATCAGTTCGAAGAAGTGTTTCGCTATCGCGATAAGCATAGCACCGAAATCGATGAAGTGAATACCTTTCTCAACCTATTGATTTCCGCTATCAATCAGAGTAAGGTTCCTATCTACATCATCATCACCATGCGCTCGGACTTTGTGGGAGAATGCGCGCGTTACCCGGAATTCACCGATAAGATAAATGATAGCCAGTTCCTTATACCACAAATGACGCGTGAAGAGCGTCGCAAAGCTATTATAGGCCCTGTGGAGACTGTCGATGCTACCATTGATGAGGAGCTGGTCAACAAAATACTGACCGATGTAGGAGAAGAAGCAGATGCACTCCCCGTGATGCAGCATGCCATGATGCGTACCTATGATTACTGGGCAAGGAACAGTTTCAGTAATGATGTCATCGGATTCTCACAGTACGAAGCTATTGGTGGCATGGAAAAGGCCCTTTCTGTCCATGCCAACGAAGCTTTTTATGAATTGAGCGAATCGCAACAGGTACTGTGCGAAAAGATATTCAAGACCATCACTGAAAAAGGTGATGGAGGGCGTGGTACCCGTAGACCTACCCGACTGATAGATATAGCGACCATAACAGGCGCCGATATCGAGGAGGTCCAAGCTATTGTAGAACACTTCCGGGCACCGGGCAGAACCTTACTCATGCCGCCTTACACAGTAGCCATTGATGAGGAGAGTATGATCGATATATCACATGAAAGCCTGATGCGGATATGGACTAATCTGAGGGAGTGGGTAGACGATGAATTTGAGTCGGCAAAACTGTACCTAAGGCTCTGTGAAGCTGCGGAGATGCACCAGCTCGGAAAAGCCGGCCTGTGGAGGCCGCCGGATCTGCAAATAGCATTATCTTGGCTTGAATCCCATAAACCATCCCTAACTTGGGGTCTGCGCTATAATCCCGGCTATGAACGGGCCATTATGTTCCTAGACTATAGCAAAAAGGAATATGAAAAAGAACAGATCAATAAACAGAAGATACAAAAGCGACGCCTTTTTATAGCCAAGCTCATTTCAGCTTTAGCGGGTATAGGTCTTTTGATCATGTTCGGATTCTACCTCTATGGTCTTAAGCAAGGTATCGTCGCCAAGGAAGAGGCTGCCAAAGCGGAAATCGCACGAAAAGAAGCTGTTCAAAGTGCCGAAGAGGCACTGTTGAGTAAAGAAGAAGCTGAACGCGAACGTCATAATGCAGAGATTGCTGCTGAAGAAGCTGAGGAAAGTGCGCGTATCGCTCGAAACCAGAAATTACTGGCGGAAATCGCCAAGGACAGTGCCGAAGCCGCAAGAAGAGACGCCATCGCCTCACAGGAAATTGCCGTTCAAGAAAAGGAAAAGGCCGATAAATTGAGAATGCTGTCCATCTCCAGATCGATGGCCATCAAATCCTTACAGATGACCGACTCTACACGGCAGGGACTTGTGGCGCAACAAGCCTATATCTTCAACAAAAGAAGTGATGGCAATGATTTGGATCCTGATATCTATAACGGGCTTTATTATGCGCTGAAAACACTGAAAGGCGATGAGCATAACAAACTTAATGGACATAAGGATAATGTTAGGGTCATCGTTAAAGGACCTGGCAATAAAATCTATACAACAGGTAGCGATGGACAGATCCTATCATGGAACCTGAACGCTCCCGATATAGCGGCTACGAACATTAGCCCAAGTGAGGAAGGAAAGATACATAAATCCATGGCCATCAGCCCTAACAAAAGATGGCTTGCCGTTGGCGGTGATTACGGTTATATACAGGTATTCGATCTGACAGAGGCAAACCCTAAGCCTACATTACTCCAAGGAAGCGCTATCAGCTCGGTTTGGCACCTCAGCTTCGGTACCGATAACACTAAGTTGATTTCTGTTGGGCAGCAAAAACGTATTCTCCAATGGGATGTGGCCCAAGGAGCCAATGGCGCTCCTAAAGAAATAGCAAAAAGTAATATGAAAATCAATGCTATTGCTGTCAGTCCTAATGGTAATAAAATAGCCGCAGCGCAAAACGATGGATTAGTAACACTCTATGATGCGTTTTCGGGCGCACAACTGGCCGCGTACCAGTCGTTGAGTAGAATAGGCTTCCCATCCGTGACTTTCAGCCCTGACGGGAAGAGTATTGCAGCTGGGGATGAACAAGGTTTGGTCTATTACTGGAGGGATGTGAACTTCACCGATACGCCCATCATCTTCAGAGGACACAAAGCTTGGGTCAATAACCTCAGATTCAGTAGTGATGGCAACATGTTGGCCAGCGGAAGCTGGGATAGAAGTATCCGGATATGGAATCCTAAAAACCCAAGTTCGCAGCCTGTCATTATGAGCGATCATAAGGACTGGGTCGTCGCTATGGAATTCAGCCCCGATGGGAAGTACCTGATTTCGGGCTGTAAAGACAATATTATCCGTCTATGGCCTACAAACATAGAAATGATGGCACAAGAAATCTGTCCTCTACTGTCAGAGAGAGGAAGAGAAAAAATGACCTCAACGGAATGGTACGATTATGTCGCCAAACAAGGTGTGCTTTATGAAAACACCTGCGATGAATATCAACGATTGAATCAATAATGATCCTCTTCGGAGTAAAAAACAATGTTCTTAATGGATAAGCCTTAACCATCATGTTCAAAAAATCAACTTGCACCCTTATAGCCATACTGCTGCTATCCATCCCCGCATGGAGTCAGTCAGGGCGATGTACCAAGACGCTCAAAGAAGCACAAAGAAGGTTCGAAAATGGCCGTATTGATTTGGTTGAAGGCATGCTAAGGCCTTGTCTACAAGGAAACAATTTCAGTAAAGAGGATGAAATAGCAGCCCATAAACTATTGGTCAATACGTTTTTATACTATAACGAAAACGAAAAAGCCATAGAGGAAATGACCCAGTTCCTTACCTTGAATCCGGAGTATCAGGTAGATGAACTTATCGATGCCTCTGAATTCAGAAATCTGCATAAAGCCTTCAGGACAACACCCATCTATCTTTTTGGGGGTATCGTGGGAGGTAATGTCACTGCCCCAAATGTTATCAGAAATTTCAGTCTGGACAACTCAGCAATATCACGTGAAGGTACTGCATACGATGCGAAATTAGGGTTTCAGTTAGCGTTATCCGGAGAGATTCCCATTATTGCCACCCCCCTCTCCATTAATCCTGAAATACAGTTTGCTGTAAAAAATTATGGTTATCGTGATTTTTTATTGGATTTTGCGGTACTGAATTTTCAAGAGACGCAGACTTGGGTACAGACGCCCGTCACTTTACGCTACAACTTCAGCAATAGCAAACTGATTGTCCCCTATATCAACTTGGGTGCCTCTATGCAATACCTTCTCGGGGCCAACGCTACCGTACTTCGCGAAGATGAAGTATTCAACGAATCGGAACAGACCCAAAGAGAGGTACCCGAGATGTCCGAAGGCGTCGCCAATCTGAGAAATCGTTTTAACTATGCACTGGTCGGTGGTTTTGGAGTCAAATTCAAAAATGTTATCGATATCGGGTACATCACCCTTGATTTCAGGTTCAGTTATGGTCTGACCAACGTGGTCAATGCCGATAAACGGATTTCCAATGACCGTCTTATCTATGATTACTTACATATCGATAATGATTTCAGTCAAAACACCTATGCCTTCTCTATTGGCTATGTTATGCCAAAATACAAGCCCAAACTGCTCAAACGAAGGGTAAAGAAAATAGAGCGTAAGTACGAAAAACAATTAAGGACTCCTGGTGCAGAGAGTGATAAATACCGAAGAAAAAGTAAGCAAAAGTAATAAGAGACAGTCCTGAAATTATTTTAAAATTTGATACTGCTTGTTTTAAGTCGGGAATCATTGCCAAATGATAGCAGCGCTATGCGTGAAGATTTCAACGTAACGATGTGCCAAAAGATCACATATAGCTATGAGCACAGTAAAGAAAAGAATGGTTTTGAGATAAGTAGTATACCTGCTAATTCCAGGTAATCATCAAAAATCAATACCGTTCAATATGAAAATAATAGAGATACCGTTTAAAACAGTCTCTTAGTATCCTATGGATAAGGCAAATAACCCAAATACAAAATGATGAAAAAACAAAAGTTATTTCAAGGAGTAATACTCTTGCTCTGTTCATTGTTCTTTTCCTGTAGTCCGGAACCCTTTGTGACTCCCGATGATTCCGGACTGTTCACTAAGTTTTTTGGTGGCGCGAATGATGAAGAAGCCTTCACGGTAAAGGAGACAGCGACAGGCTATCTAATTGTGGGTACGACCAGCTCCAAAACCAAGGGCGGCACAGATGTCCTACTGATCAGTGTCGATAAGAACGGTAACAGGAAATGGGAGCGAAGGTATGGTGACAATAGGAACCAAGGCGGGCAGGATATCGTAATCGACAGTAATGGTGATATTTTTGTCCTTGGGTTTACCAATCAGGAAAATGAAGTCACGGGTGAAGTTACCGACGATATTTTGCTGATGAGAATCAATCAAGAGGGTGACTCTTTGGAAAGTATTCCCCTGACCAAGGAAGCCAATGAGAAAGGAGCCTTTGTGAAAATTACGGATGATAACAAATTCCTATTGGTAGGGACTACGAAAGCATTAGAAGATGCAGAGAACAGCACGTCAGACCTTTTCCTTTTGAAAATAGACAAAGAGGGGAATGAAGAATTCATAAAAACCTATGGTATCCGTGGCGAGTTCGATGAGGTAGGTTCAGTTGTGGAAAATCCGCTTGGAGACCTCCTGATCTGTGGTACAGTGAGTACCTCATCCGAAGAAGAATCAGGCAATGCAAGGATAGTCGCATTGGACAATGCCGGCATTATCCAGTGGGCCTTTGATTATGGAGGCAATCTTAACAATACAGGAAAAGATATCGAGCTGGCACCAGGAGGCTACGTGGTCACGGGAGCTTGGGGAGATAGTACCTATCTGATGAAAATCGATAACCTAGGTCAGCAGCTTTTCTTAAAAAGGTATAAAGAATCGGGGGTACAAGAAGGAGCTGCTGTGTCTTCTGCCCTAGATGGTGGGTTCATCGTCACAGGAACAAAGGAAGTGGATGAAGCCAGCGGCGGTAGAAATATACACCTGTTCAAAACTGATAATGAAGGAAATCAGTTGTGGTCCAATACTTTTGGTGGACAGGGGGCCGATAGAGGTGTATTTGTACAGGAAAGCTCAGATCTGGACATCCTCCTATTGAGTACAGTGACCATCGCCAACAACGAAGTATTCGGATTCATGAAAGTCAATGAAGAGGGCAATGCTCTTGGGGATGGTAAAATAGAGGGCGATTGATTCTACCGACTTCTATATTCGACACCCATACCGCTTAAACCCGGATCATGCATTAGCCCTTCTATTGCGGCCTTAGATAGCTGCAAATCAGTAAAGTGAATGCGTTTTATCGAATTCACCGTAGCGGTGCTACGCTGAATCCGATAAAACACCCTGATTTATTGCTTTTTAAGCCCTCACCGCAAAGCTACTTCACATAATTCGGTTTGAATCTACAACCCGATTCTGCCAAAAGACAGGCAACAAAATCGATTTGAGGCAAAAGAAATGAGTAGGACAATACCATTACACCTCTGGAAATAAGCTATGTCACACCCTCTAGCGAACTTTCACTTAACAGTCCGATTCAAGAATTTGAAACACCCATCAAATTTCTCATTTCATTTTTCAGAATGTACAACCTGAATTTGCACAGACCTCTGCCCTAAAGCTCCCATAATACTATAGGACAGAAATAAGCCCTAAGATCATAATTAACCCAAAATGTCCATTAGAAAATCTATTCCGGACTTAACCGGCTTCAAATCAGTAAATGAATGCGTTTTTTGAATTAACCGTAGCGGTGCTACGCTGAACCCAAGAAAACGCACTGATGTATTGCCATTTAATACAAACTTAGCTTTCAAATATCGCATATCTTCTTGTTCATTTTGCTTCACTCTGCGTTGACAATCCTCGGGATAGCGCTGCTATCCCTGCGGTGCTCGCCTTGATTGAAACAAAATGACCAGCGGAATCTTATACAACATTTGAAACCCAAATTTGTATAAGTCCTCATGACGAAGTTCCAACGAACATTTTGGGATTAACAGAATCGTACTGTCCTTGGGTTACAGAAATCCTATCCTTTGGCCAAATGGCCAAAAAAATAATGTACCCTCCGTTTACCCAAGGTTATACATTAGAAAAATTTTAAAATCTTAAGTAACTGCAAATCAGAAAAATGGACCTGCTTTTTGAATTAACCCTAGCGGTGCTACGCCGAATCTAACAAAACACCCTGATTTATGGCTATTTACGCTCTTATGAAATTGTTTTGGGACAAACCGAAAATAGTTGCAAGAACACTGTTCCGACGGGAACGGTCCCAATGCCCAATCAAGTAATAACTTTTTTACAAACGCAGTATTTTTCCATAGCCTAGTGAGTCCCAAATTTCCCTTTTCATTTTTTCTTGAGTATAAACCCTTATGACAAAGTTCCGGTGCATAATCTCGGTTTATAAAGCGATATGCAGCACCCAAAATTCTAAATTACTTAAAACCAGAAGAATATTTTATTTTATTTACATTCAAAGCATTCGAATGAAATATTATTTTAATAAAAACTAAAAAGCATTTCAATTATTCTACACTTATCATTTTAAACCCAATAAATAGCTACTAAATTTAAAAATTTCAATCAAAGCACTATGCTATTGAATAATATTGCAATTATTTCTCGCCCGTATTGAATCAATCTATTTCTGTGGTAATATTTGTTGAATTACGACCCTTAATAAACCTGCCTATGAAACCAACTTTACCACTAGTTATTTCTTTATTGCTATGCCATCAATTAGTAGCACAACACACTATCAGAGGTGTGGTTACCGCTGAAGACAATAGTCCACTCCCTGGAGTAAATATCGTTATCAAGGGAACGGACCAAGGGACCATTACCGATGGCAATGGAAGTTACTCTATCAGTACTTCCCCGAATGCCATTATTGTGTTTTCTTATATCGGTTATGCTACACAGGAAGTCGCGATGAATGGCAATGCCGAAGTTGATCTGATTTTAAAAGAGGATAAGTCCGAGCTGGCAGAGCTTATTGTTGTTGGTTCCAGAAGCGGCGGCAGGACCAAATTGAGTACTCCTGCTCCTGTCGATGTTATCTCCATCAAAGAGATCATGGGAGATATGCCGCAAATGGACTTGGCACAAATGCTGGCCGCCGTAGCTCCTTCCTTCAATGCGGTCCGCTCCCAAGGTGGAGACCTGAACTCCCATGTCGACCCGGCACAATTACGCAACATGGCCCCCAATCAAACATTACTGCTCATCAATGGTAAGCGACGGCACTCCGCCGCCTTGCTCATTATCAATACCGCTGTGGGAAGTCCGTCTACCAGTACGGACATGATGATGATTCCGACTACTGCTATCGAACGAGTGGAAATACTCCGCGATGGTGCCGCAGCACAGTATGGCTCCGATGCCATCGCCGGTGTCATCAATATCGTACTGAAAAAAGGTACGGGCGAATTCAATGGCACATTGACCACAGGTGGTTTCCTCAACTCCGGTGGCGATGCCCCTGACCTCACTTTAAAAGGAAATCCCGATGGATTCAATTACCAACTATCGGCAAACTATGGCTTTGACTTTGAAGAAAAAGGCTACCTGAACCTCTCCGCAGAACTGAATCAACGACAGGCAACCGTCAGACCTTATGTCAACGACTGGACTGCTTATGATGATACCTATCTGAACAATGAGCGTACAGATAAGCTTGGTAATCCCATCATTACCAATCCTGAACTGATCGATGCTATGGCAACAGGAGATGAGGCCATGATTTCCAATCTGAAAACAGAAGAAGGTCTATTGGCAGCACGGGGATATACCAAAGGCGATGTCACTGCGGTCTATGCAGGTCAGCCTGCCATAACGGGAGGCACCCTGTTCTATAACTTGGGTGCCAAGATCAGTGATAATCTGGAAGTCTATGGCTTCGGGGGACTCAGTTATAAATACCTGGAGGGATTTAGTTGCTACTACCGTAGGGCCGCCCAGACCGATAGGTTCGACTTCCTGCTCTATCCCAATGGTTTCAGACCTCAGATAACCAGTAACCAGAATGATATCTCCACGACCCTGGGAGTCAAAGGACAGCTGGGTACTTTTGCGGTGGATTTCAGTAATACCTATGGTAGAAACAGCATGCGTTTCGGGATGATCAACACGCTCAATGCTTCCCTAGGCTCCAATTCTCCCGTTGACATGAACTTGGGAACACATAGTTTCTCTCAAAATAGTACCAATCTGGATTTTTCCAAGTATTATAAAACCATTCTAAAAGGATTCAATCTTGCTTTTGGAATGGAAATGAGGGTAGAGCAATATCAGATACATGCGGGTCAGGAAGAAAGTTACTCCTTAGGCAATGCGGGCATTGTTACCGCGCCATCAGATGACTTCGCATTGATAGGGCCTGATGGACAACCTTTAGAAGATAGAAATGGGGAACCCATCGTCGATGCCTCGGGCAATCCCTTAGTACTCAATTTCGGGCAGGAGTATACTGTCAAAGGGTTCTCTCCCAACTGCCAGTGTTTCCGTGGCTTTGGTCCTGATAATGAAAGAAATGCCTTTCGCAGCAATATCTCGGCCTATCTGGATACGGAACTGGACCTGAGTGAGGCCCTGCTACTGACTGCTGCTGCCCGACTGGAAAATTTTTCCGATTTCGGTTCGGTTGTTACGGGCAAGTTCTCTGCACGGTATTCCCTGCTGAGAAACCTAGCATTTCGAGGCTCTATCAGTACTGGTTTTCGCGCTCCTTCACTACAGGAGCTTAACTATACGCACACGTTTACCTATTTCGTAGCCGATGAGACAGGCAACCTTGTCCCTGTCGATGGTACGACCTACCCGACCAACAGCACTGCTGCAAGGGCCATAGGTATTCAAGAACTCTCCGAAGAAAAATCCACCAGCATCAGCGCCGGCTTTACCACAAAAATCACTCCTCAACTGGAACTGACGGTAGATGCCTATCAAATTGATGTTAGGGACAGGATATTCAACACCCGTACATTTACGGCTGCGGAAGTGGGCAATAATTATGAGGAGGTCATCGGTGATGGCGAAGCCAGTTTTTTCATCAATGGAGCAGATGTCAGAAGCCAAGGACTGGAAGTAGTGGCCAACTATAAGACGAATCTGAACCTTTCCACCCTGACACTGACACTTGCAGGGACTTTCAATAAAAATGAAATCTTGAGCATCAATGTTCCCGACCTGAATATCGCGAACCTGAGCGATGAGGAAATCACCTCCCGCTATCTCTCCAGAGATGTAGAGGGCCAGTTCAGAACGGGCACGCCAAGAGAGAAGGTAATATTTTCCGCACTCTTCTCTCGGGGGAAATTCTCTTCGATGCTACGAAGTACCTATTATGGAGAAGTCAGCAGCCGTGCGCGTGACCTCTCAGGACCCGAGCCCAATCGGTACTACGCAGACCAGACCTTTTCTGCTCAGACCGTTATGGACCTGAGCGTGACCTATACCCCTAACGAACACCTGCGCTTCACTATCGGTGGCAATAACATACTGGACAGCTATCCGGATATCCTCAGGGAGGAGAATAGGGGTTTTTACCTCTACTCTAACTATCAACAAGGTTCTGCCGGAGCCTATTATTTCGGACGGGTAGCGATAACCTTATAATATAACCTATAAACCTCTGGTACCATGAAAAGAAAAAGAATACCGATACTATATACACTATTGCCCTTATTACTACTATCCTGCTCACAGGAAAGTCCCGAACCCGCACTGAACGTAGCGGACGGTGGTGGCACACTTTCCAGCCACAAAGCTTACCGTATCGAAAAAGTGGGAAGTGCAGCTCTTGATATACAGGGCCGCATCGTATTCTGGTCGGGCAATGGAGGAAATACCCTTTTGCAAATAGCTTTGGACAATACCGAAGAAGCCATAAGCTACAAAGCCGAACTGATTGCCGGAACTATAGAAGAGAGAAAGGAGACACTACTGACTTTGGACAAAATCGATGGCAGTACCGGAGCATTCCGTTCGGGAAAATTCTTCGTTGTATCGGGAAGCAAGCTCTTTGACGGACTGGACACTTACGATGCCCATATTATCATCAGCGAAGCCACAGAAAGCGGCAATATTGTGGCCATGGGCAATATAGGGGGCAATGCCGCCCCCATATCTTCGGCCGACTAATTCTTAAAACAATCCACTCAATCACTAACCATAATACAATGAACATTGACCAACAGAGAATCAACCGGAGGAACTGGCTACGAACAAGCATGCTGGCTCTTGGAGGCACCGCTGTAGCTACTGCCCTGCCCTGGGGAACCTATGGCGAAACGGTCACACCTTTCTGGACCAACAAGCCCCGATTAATGACCCGCCCTTTTCCTTTCATGGACTATGAACTGAAGGCCAAACTGAATGCCAATGAGAACAAGTTCGGTCCATCGGCAATGGCACAGAAAGCGGCCGCTGAGGCCATATCGGCGGGCAACTATTACGCTCATAAGGAAGTCATGAAACTGAAAGGGATGCTGGCCGAAAAAGAAGGTGTCAAACCCGAGCAGATCATCTTGGGTCCCGGGTCTACCGATCTTTTGGAAAAGACCGCTGTCATCTCTTTCATGGGAGCTAAAAAAGGAAACATAGTATCGGCAGACCCGGCCTATATGTCCATAATCCGTAGCGCCCAGCGTGTCGGTGCGGAGTGGAAAAACATCCCTTGTAAAAAAGATTGGGCGCATGACCTCAATGCCATGGCCGATGCGGTCGATGAGCATACTAAGCTGGTCTATGTCTGTAATCCCAACAATCCTACAGGGGCCATTACTCCTGCGAAAGAGTTATGGGACTTTTGTAGCAAAGTATCCGAGAAAGCTCCTGTATTTGTCGATGAGGCCTATCTGGAATTCCTCCCGGTAGAACAGCAAAAAAGTATGGTCGGACTGGTGAAAGAAGGAAAAGACATCATTCTTTCCAGGACCTTTTCCAAAATCCACGGTATGGCAGGACTTCGGGTAGGCTATGTCGTCGCCAAGGAAGAGCGCATCGAAGCCATCAACAAGGTACTTCGCTCTTCTTATAACCTGTCCATCAGCTCGCTCATGGCAGCAATGGCCAGCCTCAACGATACCGCACAGTTGAAATTCTGTCGAGAGAAAAACGATGAGGCCAAAGCTTATGTCTACAAGATGTTCAAGTCCATGGACATCGATTACGTGCCTTCAGCTACCAGTTTTATCTTTTTCCCACTGAAAATCGATGGTGAGCAATACATGAAAGGAATGTACGAAAAAGGGGTCGGTGTTCGTCTGTTCGAAATGGACGGCAAACCTTGGGGCAGGGTCAGCATGGGGACCATGAGTGAAATGAAAATGTTCGTGGACACACTGAAAAAAGTCATTTCCTGACCGAAAGATAAGGGCGAAAGCACTATCCCAGCTCTTGTTATTGACTTTTATGTCGTAGCAAGAGATTATCGGAAGTTTTGGTAGGACCTAGGGGTTTTCCCGGAAAGTCAAGGTCGTTGTTCCTATAAATTCGGGGAACGTGATAAATGTATGCCCAAATGTAGGTATCCGCTCGCCTCTACATACCAAGAAGAAGAAAGCCTATGTACTCATAGACCCAAATGAGGTATTCAAAGCCCTCGGTAGGTGCTGCCGAGGCAGATAACCATTATGAACCTTAAACACCATTACAATTATGGGGATTGCATTAGCAAAAACTATCTCTTTACTCTTACTGATTTTCGTAGGGTTTACCTTACGGAAAAAAATAATCTCCAAAGAACAAAAATCGGGTATCAAGGAAATCATACTTAGCGTCGCCTTGCCCGCCATGATATTCATCGGGCTACAAAAGATTTCTTTCTCTTGGGACATGCTTATATTCCCGCTATTGGCATTGTCGTTCAATATCATTACCTTTTTCTTTAGCAGTGCGCTGGTACAGCTCTTTAAGATCAAAAGCAAGCAAAGCCTGCATACATTGAAGCTGTTACTGCCCTCTTTGGCTCCGGGCTTGTCCTGCTTTCCATTTCTACTGGAATACTTCGGTGAAGAAACTCTGGCCAATGCAGCTATCAGTGATATCGGCAACAAGTTTTTTGTGCTGGTGGTACTCTACATGGTAGCACTGAGATGGCACTATGCTACCCATAAGGAAGAGACTGCCTCCAAAAAAGATAAGGTGATGGCCCTGTTCAAATCTTTGGTCAAAGAACCCGTCAATATGGTCATCGTAGCAGCCTTGGTTTTGCTCGCTTTTGGCCTGAACTATGAGGGTTTTCCTACTCCTTTGAGATTGACAATAGACCGTATCAGTTCCATCATGACTCCGCTGGTACTGATGTTCATCGGTATCTCCGTCAAATTTCAATGGCAACAGTTCAAAATCATTTTCTCACTATTGCTCTGTCGTTCTGCTCTGGCCTTTTTGTTCAGCGCCATTGTGCTGTTTGCTTTCAATATTACCGACCCTGTACTGGCCATGTTGGTCGTACTCTTTCCTCAGAGCAGTTGTAGTTTCTGGCCCTATGCCCACATGTGCGCCATTCACAAAATGGACGATGTCAAGGAGAACGGCACAAGTACCTTTGACCTGAGCTTTGCTATGAACATGCTGGCGCTTTCCCTACCTTTTTCTACCCTCATGATTTTGGCGCTCTCCACTTATGGTACCAAATCCGCTCATATCAGTTTTGTCCTGACGCTGGCGCTTGTTCTTTTCGGAGTGGCTTTGCTGCCTTTGCTCATTCAATGGCTGCGGAAAAGCTCCAGTGTCCTGAGCAGTCGCCTCAGTCCTGCCGAAGAAAATGAGTAATACAAGTTTGGGTTTATACAAACTTAGCTTTTAAATATCGCCTATCTTCCTGTTCATTTAGTTCACTATTGTGTTTGATTCCAGTGGTG
>CANLOE010000025.1 GCA_947492745.1 uncultured Cyclobacteriaceae bacterium
CCAGAAGAGTTTAGTAAAATCAATTATTCAAAATGTGCTTAACTTATTGTCCAGTTTTTTATTGCAATTCCAATGTTCACTCAACATTCAAGACCTAAACTTTTAGAATTACCAAGGTGCCACAAAAGCACATTAGACAAAATTCGAACAAGATTCTTAAATACGAAAAACGCTAAAACGCATTGATACACCGAATAGTGTAACTTTTAGCTTTTAACTTATGCAAATGATGCTTCAAGGGCAATTTACCAATACGCTACCCAAAATCATAATTTATTGAAATTAACGCAAATAACACTTGATAATCAAGTAAAAAAATACTTAATTAACAAAATATTGATGTAAATAAAAATTGATTTTGAATTAAGGTATTTGTGTTGTGAATAAAGAACCTCAGAGTTAAGTGAGGGCTATTTTCAGAACCCTAGAGAACATTGGTACGAATTGAATAACTGTGTTAATTGTCGTGTTTGAATTCTCATCCCAGAGATTGTTTCGAAATATATCTTTGATTTTCAATGGGTGCGTAGAGTTTTCAGTAGAGCAGTATTTATATCGAACTTTTGCTTTTTTCACCATACCCATTGCTGTATATGCTTGTTTGGCACAAAATCTTACCAAAAAAAAAATTTTATATAGTATTTATATCATATAATCTTACCTATAAACATAAGCAATAAAAAATTATTGAAATAATCTTACAGAAATTTTCATTACCACCATAAATCAGAACAAACTTCAATGAATATCGGTTTCGGTAATTGGGCAAATGTTCTCAACCTCCTTCTATAGCAAGAACATGGTTTAATCCCGGTTCAACTTGATAAGGCCAGGGTTAGGATCGTTGTATAGGCTCTAATCAATATTGAACTATTTCACCCATCAGAATTGAAATGATTTACAATTAGTTCCTGAAAACCCTTTGATATTTGTACCCAAAATAGATGAGGATAGTCCTGTCCTTCTTAACAACTGTTTTCATAAAGCAGCCCCCTTGAACAAACAATACGTATGTAAATCAAAGTACAGTTAATAAAAGCCCATTAATTCTCAAAAACCAAAAAAATACCACATCCATTAAATAACGAAGTCAATACACTGAAAAAAAACAGAAAAAGCAGTTTGTTTTGAATCTAAAATTTTGATTAACATACACTTAAATACAATACCAGATTTATAGCGGAATCTTAGTAAGTACTTCATACCCTTTATTCGAAATGAGTCCCGAACAAGAGTTTTTCCCATTAAAATACTTATTCCGATTGCCCCTTAAATACCGTGGGTCATTGAGAGAACCCGTTGTGCTTACAGATGGAAATCTGCTCACCTTACAGAAGCTAATACCCAAGCATAAAAGACTTTACAAGTGATTTCAGTATCTTAAAGTAATCGATAACACAATTAGACATTTAAATTAGTCAGTATAACTACTAATGCGGCCATCCAACCTCTCCACGTTACCCAAAACCTGATATCGAATTATATTTGCAATATAACATCAAGCTAAAAAACTACGAAAACAACCTAAAGCAAACATCTACTCTAAAACTTTACTATTTGATGAAATTCTCTAAATTATCAATGATTGCCTTGACCTGCCTACCACTAGCAACAATGGGGCAAAACAAGGAATGGGACAATATACCTGTCCCTGCTAGAATAGCCCCGGGAATGACCTGGGAAATCCAGGAGAAACCCTCGGATGATTTCAATTATAAATTCGACGCTCAGGAAAACTTCGCCCACTTCGGGGAAGACCGAAAATGGTACAACTTTTATCATAACTCCTGGAACGGTCCCGGCACAACTTATTGGCAATATGACCATGTAGCTGTTGACGGTGATGATTTGGTACTTAGGGCCTCAAGAAACCGTAGTACGGCAAAACTAGGTGTAGAAGGGATTAACGCGGGTTGTATTACTGGAAGTAATCGAGTGCTTTACCCTGTTTATGTCGAGGCTAGTATAAGCGTAGCGAACATTGCCTTGGCCTCTGATGTATGGCTACTCAGCCCTGACGATACTCAAGAAATCGATATTATCGAATGTTACGGAGGTGGAGATAGTGGCAACGGCTTCTTTGCCGAATTTATTCATTTAAGTCATCATTCTTTCATTAGAGCACCCTTCACAGACTACCAACCTAGAGATAGAGATAGCTGGTGGGGACGTAGCGATGTCAATACTTGGGGAGAATTCTCCTGGAACAATGGAGACCGACAGTATGTACGTATCGGTGTGAACTGGGTAGGCCCCAAACACTTCGAGTATTATATCGATGGTGAAATGGTAAGGATTCTAAAAGATGAAGCCATGGCCACTAAGAATGGTAACACTTGGTATTATACTTACCCAACAATGACTAATGGTGTATTGGATACAGGTGGAGATGGGTTTCAGAAAACCACTCGGTTTGCTACCAGTAGTACTTTTTCAATGAAAATATTAGATGACGCCAACAAGGTTTCCAATGTAAGCGTTGTAGATCCCTATAACTTCCAAGGAGGTAGAGGGTTTACAAAGGAACTGGATATCATCGTGAATGTAGAATCTCAGGATTGGCACGTAGAAGCGGGACGCACTCCCAACGATGAACTATTGAAAGACCCAACCAGAAACCAAATGAAAGTAGACTGGTTACGCGTTTATAAACCAGTGCCTTCAACGGATATTGTAGCCGTTACGGACGTAACCATGGCTTCTTCACTTTCCTTAGAGATAGGAGAATCATCTACGCTCAAGGCCACAGTACTACCGGCCAATGCTTCGGACAAAAGCCTCGCATGGTCTTCCAGTAACAGTAATATTGTTAGGGTAAGCAACAGTGGTGTGGTTACCGCCGTGGCAACAGGTAGAGCTACCGTAACCGTGAACACCACAGATGGGAACAAGCAGGCAAGTACTGTCGTCACCGTAACTCCCAAAGATACCGGAGGTGGCACTACCACTAACTTGGCACTCAACAAACCCGCAAGACAGTCCAGTAACTATACCGCTAAATCCGTTGCTTCAATGGCCAATGATGGCAGTAGAGTTGAAAAGAATTTCAACCATACTGAAAATGATACCAATGCTTGGTGGGAAGTCGATCTAGGAGCAGTGTCAGAAATCAGCACTATCGAAGTTTATAACAGAACCGATTGCTGCTCTTTCCGATTGAGTGACTTTCACGTATTTGTTTCTGATATTCCTTTTACTTCAGAAAGCCTGAATGCTACTTTACAGCAGTCAAGCGTCAGTGACTTCCATACCGAAGGTCAGGCGGGCAGCCCATCTGTAATTACCGCCAACCGTACGGGACGTTATGTCAGAGTACAACTTGCAGGTACTAACTACCTCCATATGTCCGAGGTTGTTGTTAAAGGTAAAGAAGGTTCAGACAATACAAACATGGGTCTGGTTATCGAAGCGGAAGACTTCAAAGCTACCGACGGTACCTTTGATGACTCCTTTGTTCCCGAAGGACCTGGTTTTGGTGTAAAGGCCAGTGGAAACAGAATCAATTATGTCAATGCAGGTGACTGGGCTTCTTATGATATCAATGTAGCCGTATCAGGTGCTTACGCTATAGAATACCTGATATCAACGCCTTCCGCAAACGCTCAGATTCAGTTCATGGTCGATGGCACTCTCGTGGCAACCACCAATGTTCCGAACAACGGACAGTGGGAAGATTACACTCCTCTTAGCGGTGGTACCATCAACTTAACTGCCGGTTCGCATACGATTAGAATAGTTGCTTCAGGTAGTAATAGCTGGCAGTGGAATCTTGACAAAATCAAGTTAAGTCCTGCGAGTTCTTCCAGTAGACTTATTGGTGATAACACCATCATCGAGAAGCAAGTCAGCATTTACCCTAACCCTGCTGAAGATATCATCAGATTTATCAGCGAAGGGGACATGGTCAAGAGTGTAAACGTTTACAATCTTCAGGGTGTCCGAGTGATGAGTGTTGAATTAGACAATAATTCACTGAATATCAAATCCTTGAGAAGCGGTATATATACATTACAGCTAATTGGAGAAAACCTGAATGAAATACATCGAATTATTAAGAGCAATTAATTAAATATTACATTATTTCGATTTAAGGAACAATGGGAGCTTACCCATTGTTCCTTAATTGATATTTATTATGGCGCAATTTTTGCTAATATAATGGCACTGGATATCAGCACATTTTTTGTGACTTATTTTTTAGAAATGCTTTTAATATCTCTCACAAAATACTACCACATGAACTTTTTCAAACCATTATTAACCATCGCAGTATGTATACCGTTCACACTTGCAGCCCAAGATTGGGAAAACATTCCCGTTCCGGCAAAAGCAGGAAGCGGTAAAGTATGGGAGCTACAAGAAGCTGCTTCAGATGACTTCAATTATATTTTTGAAGCCACAAAAGACAGTACTGACTTCGGCGATAAAAAGTGGTATAATTTTTATCACAATGGATGGGACGGCCCTGGAACCACATACTGGCAGTATGATCATGTTTCTGTAGATGGTAGTGACTTGGTTTTCAACTCCTCACGAAATAAAAGTACGGTAAAAATGGGTGTAGAGGGTATCAACGCAGGATGTGTTACCGGAACCTCTCGGGTTAAGTACCCTGTTTTTGTAGAAGCCAGTATCAGTGTTGCAGATATCTCTTTAGCTTCTGATGTTTGGCTACTCAGTCCGGACGATACACAAGAAATAGACATCATAGAATGTTATGGAGGAGCAGATAATGGCAATCAATTCTTCGCCCAGTTCATCCACTTGAGCCATCACTCTTTCATACGGGTACCGTTTACTGACTATCAACCAAGAGATGCCAATAGCTGGTGGGGTAGAGAGGGCGTCAGTAGTTGGGGAGAGTATTTATGGAATGATGGAGACAGAAAATACGTACAGACCGGTGTATACTGGATAAGCCCTTTTCACTTTGAATATTATATCGATGGTAAACTTGTCCGTGTAGTGTACAACAACGCTTTTGCTACTTATAAGGACAAAGAAAACGAATGGTCCTATACTTATCCTACCATGACAGATGGAGAGCTTGATTTCACTAATGGTTATCAAACAGTAGTAGAATATTCAAAAGGGAGCACTTATTCTTTTCAGACATTAAAGGAAGCTAGTGATCTCTCAGAAGTAGAGGTCATTGATCCTTTTAAATATCAGAGTGGTAATGGTTTCTTTAAAGAAATGGACATTATCATCAACGTCGAATCTCAGAATTGGCATGTAGCCGCTGGACGTACTCCCACAAATGCAGAGTTAAATGACCCTTCGAAAAATATTATGAAAGTAGATTGGCTCCGTGTGTACAAACCTGTTGAAGGCACAGTAGTAGGGCTGGAGAACGATTTACAAGAACAAGCAATACCTACCATTTATCCCATACCTGTAAACAATACTTTGTTTCTGGAAGATGTAGCTACTGATAGGTATGATATAATTACTTATGACCTTCAAGGCCAAGTCATCGACAAAAAACAACAGCTATTCATCGATGGCAAGTACCGTCACAATACCGAAAGCCTGAGTGAGGGAGTCTACTTATTGAAGTTGGTCTCTGAGAAGGTCACACATAGCCTGAAGTTTGTAGTCAATAGATAAAGAATTAACTTCAAAAAAACAGGCCTTAGGTTCGAGAAAACCTAAGGCCTGTTTTTTTTTTAGCTTGTAGCATTCACCCAAATCATGCCCTAAACCTCCCGGTATAGCTTCAAATCAGTAATACAAACTTAGCTTTTAAAATCGCCTATCTTCCTGTTCATTATGCTTCACTCTGCGTTGACGATCCTCGGGATACGCTGCTATCCCTGCGGTTATCGCCTTAATCGAAACTAATATGACCCGCGGAATCTTATACGACATCTGAAACCCAATTTGTATAATATGAAAAGTGGTGTATCGAATTAACCGTATCAATGCAATACTGAATCCAAGAAAACATCCTGATCTGTGGCTACTAAAGCCCTCAAAACAACATATTAATGCTTGATGCGGGGCAATTCTATGATACGTAAGTTCGCTGATTCCTGAAAAAGGAAACCATCGCATCAGCAATCTCCGATTGTAGAGGCTATTTGGAAAATATATCTTTTATTTTCAAGTAGATGGTGTCGATTTTCAATCCAATTTTTCATGGCACTGACAATTCTATAAATAGCCCCGCTCGCTTTCACTGATAGGCAAAAAAATTTCTTTGGTGTTCTCCCTTTTTCGCATAACAGAGGTCACTATTTCTTTTCCCGTATCCATGGAAACTATACCGGCAAAGGCCATGTTCATAAGTTGTTTATTATCACTATATTAGCAATAAGCAAATTTCAAAAACAAACATGGCCACCACAACTATGAGAAATACGAAAATTCATATCATCTTGGTTCTATTCATTTTTTTCAGCACTTTTTCTCAAGCTCAAAAATTTTCAGGTTTCGTCATTGACTCTGAAACCAATAGCGCATTGGCCAATGTCGAGGTACGATTAGTGGAAGATGACCTATCCACCACCACCGATGCCGCCGGGAAGTTTGAGTTCACAGCTCCTTCCCTATCCGATAGGGTTATCAGTGCAGAACTGGAAGGCTATGTTTTTTATAAAGAACTTATTCCGGCAGCTGGGGCCAATGACTTCAAAATACTCCTTAGACCTAGAAAGAAAAGTATTGCAGCTATTAGATTGGAAGGCTATAAAGCAAGAGAAAGTGAGACCCTGAGTTACGAACGCCAGCAGGAATGGACCAGCAGTTTTGAAAAGTCCCGGCTTAGCGGCGACTTCGCACCGGATAGGAGTGTTACCCGGCGAGATCCAAGTGCGGTTTTGGAAATAGACGGCACTTACTATACCTGGTATACCAGAGGTACAGGCCCTGTACCCGGTTTCAACACCGGAGATCCTGAGGCCAAGATCTTCCCATGGGACAAATGTGATATTTGGTACGGTACTTCTACTGATGGTTACACTTGGAAAGAAGAAGGCCCTGCCGTCCTCCGAGGCCCGAAAGGCACTTTTGATGACCGTTCTGTCTTTACCCCTGAGATATTTGCACATGATGGCAAGTACTACCTCGTCTATCAGGCAGTAAAAGCACCTTATGTAGTACGGGTCAAGAATACTGTGGCCATGGCGGTGGCAGATAATCCACGTGGTCCTTGGAGAAAGCTGGATGAACCCATACTGCGACCCACCGATAATGGTATATGGAGAGGTGATGTAGACAATCGTTTTTTAGTACATAAAAAGGGAGATTTTGATAGTCATAAAGTACACGACCCTACACTCATCTACTTCAAGGGCAAGTTCATGCTCTACTATAAAGGTGAGCAAATGGGCGAGGAACGTTTTCTTGGACAACGTGAAATAAAATGGGGAGTAGCTATAGCTGATAATCCCGAAGGACCCTATATCAAGTCCGAGTACAATCCTATTACGAATACAGGTCATGAACTTACACTATGGAAGTACAATGGTGGTATTGCACTTATCCATACTTTGGATGGACCGGAAAGAAATACCATACAATTTTCCGAAGATGGTATCAATTTTAAAATCATGTCCTCGGCTACCCAACTGCCACATGCATTTGGCCTGTTCAGGGATGAGGAGAGCAGCACCAACCCACTTCAAGGTATACAATGGGGACTAGCTCATGAACTGGTGTGGGACAGGCCTGGTGGATGGATGTACCTGCACCGTTTTGACCTTCTTGAAGTCCAAGCTACCGATATTTTTTTCCTACTCGAAACAATCAATCTGAATGTAGGGAAGACGAGAAGAGTACTTCCCGAGTTCGTTCCATCGAATTCCAACAAATTTGAGCTGGAATGGGAAAGTGATGCCCCCTCCATCGTCGAGGTAGATGAAAATGGCGTTTTAAATGGAAAGCGAATAGGGTCTGCAACCATCAGGGTTAAATTGAAATCATTGAATATCAGCCGCGAATTAGACATCAATGTTATATCCGGTGACATAGAAGAAAAAGAGATTAGTATAGAAGCGGAAGAGTTCGAAAAGACAGGTAACTTAAGCGGGGAGACTTATGGCGGCCCCTTAGGTGTCGGACGGGCAGCTACGGTCATCAATTTTGTCAACAAGGAAGATTGGGCCACCTACACCGTTGATGTTCCTTTCAGTGGTAACTATACCGTCAATTACTTGATAAGTACACCGCTTACCGATAATATCAAAATACAGCTCAAACAGGGGGATGAAGTACTTAATGAAGAGAGTGTCGCCAATAGCGGCGATTGGAACTCCTTTTATAATCTAATCGGTAAAAATAGTTTTTTCCTGAAAAAAGGTGTGACCGAACTGACCATATTTGCTTCGGGCGAGAACGATTGGCAATGGAATTTAGATCGTTTTGTATTGAGAGCAGAAGTCATTACGGGTATAGACGAAGTAGAAAAAGAATCCAGCATAGTGTTTTATCCAAATCCAGCAAAAACACAATTATCGTTCAACAAAACCCTATCACTCGGTACAACGTTGACAATTACCGACTTCACCGGTAAAGTAAAAAGAGAAGAAACCATTACTTCCAATCAATTCGATAGTATCGATATCTCAACACTTGATAAGGGTTATTACCTATTGGAAATCAATACCCCAAAAATGACAACTGTTAAAAGGTTCATAAAATATTGATTTAATGATATTTGGTATTATCCTGTCTTTAAACCGTATTAAACAAAAAAGGTTCTTGTTGACA
The DNA here is from genome assembly GCA_947492745.1 of uncultured Cyclobacteriaceae bacterium. Lineage (GTDB taxonomy): Bacteria > Bacteroidota > Bacteroidia > Cytophagales > Cyclobacteriaceae > Aurantiphycus > Aurantiphycus algarum. Next base: position 8,713 of record CANLOE010000025.1, read on the forward strand.
ACAAAGAACCTTTTTTCATTGTGTTGATCTAGCTTTCAAATATTGTTCATTATAAGCTTATATTCCGAAAGCATAATCCCGATAAAATCAGCCATTGTATGAAGGGTTCAAAAGCATTACTTATTGTAATGAGCCGGTAAAGTTATATAAATATCTGATTTTTAGATTTTTTACAATTGATAACAGGAGGGTCAATGGCAGTTTTGAAATAAAGCTGTTGAAAGCTACCTTTTCCCTTAACCGTGGGGGAATCCATCTGCATAAGACCCAATACTTTTTTTGTCTCTGCACATTTGAATAATTCAAACTATTGAGGATGATTTGAAGCATTTAACAGCTTTTAAGCTAAAAAGTATGTACTTTAGCCAAAAAAAATAGCGGTAAGGAATGTGCAACTGTAATTATCAATTTTGTAATTCCGTAGCGTCATACCTACTGCATTGGAAATAATTTCCAATTGTAAAAAACACCCTTTATTATCATTTAAAACTATTATGAAAAAAGTTGTAACTTTTGGAGAAATAATGCTGAGGCTCGCGCCCCAAGGTTTTCTCAGGTTTTCACAAGCCAATTCTTTTCAGGCCATTTATGGCGGTGGCGAATCAAACGTTGCTGTATCATTGGCAAATTTCGGAGTGCCAGTGGACTTCATCACGCGTTTGCCCAAAAACGATATCGGCCAATGTGCTTTGATGGAGATGCGAAAGAGAGGTGTAAATACTGAAAACATCATCTTCGGAGGCGAAAGGTTAGGGATTTATTTTTTAGAAACAGGAGCAGTAAGCAGAGGAAGCAAGGTCGTTTATGACAGGGCTCATTCTTCAATGTGTACCATTGAGAAAGGCATGGTGGACTGGAAAGAGGTGTTTAAGGATGCACAATGGTTTCATTGGACGGGAATCACCCCTGCCATATCCCAAGGAGCCGCAGATGCCTGTTTGGAAGCACTTGAAGTTGCCAGCGATATGGGCATCACTATATCCACGGATTTGAATTATCGAAAAAAACTATGGAAGTATGGCAAAGAACCTTCAGAGGTAATGCCTGCCTTGGTAGAACACTGCGATATCATATTGGGAAATGAGGAAGATGCAGAGAAGCATTTTGATATCCATCCCGATACTGTAGATGTGACTAAAGGTGACTCTATGGATGCACAAGCCTATAAAGGTGTCTGCTTAAAGTTGATGGAGCGATTTCCAAAAGCGAAAAAAGTCATTACTACGCTTCGGGGTTCTATCAGTGCCTCTCATAATACCTGGTCGGGTGTACTCTACAACGGTTCTGAATTTCTGGAAGCCCCTACTTATCAAATCACACACATTGTAGACAGAGTTGGTGGTGGCGATTCGTTCATGGGAGGACTGATCTATGGATTGCTACACTATCCTGAAGATGACCAGAAGGCATTGAACTATGCTGTGGCCGCTTCTTGCCTAAAGCATACTATCTATGGAGATGCTAATCAAGTGAGTATCGAAGAAGTAGAAAAACTGGTCGAAGGCGATGCCTCCGGACGTGTTTCCCGATAAGTCGCATTGAAAAAAGGGATATACTTAAGAATAGCTACAACGTCTTGAATTTAGGGCGAAGTAGTAACCATAAAAGGTATATTCAGTAAAAAAATAGATCATCAAAAAGTTAATTTAAAAATGTCAAGATTCTCAAGAATAGAAGTAGCTATGGCAATGAAAAAAACAGGGCTTGTCCCTGTTTTTTATCATGCTGATATTGAAGTATGTAAAAAAATAGTCAAATCCTGTTATGATGGAGGTGTCAGGGTATTTGAGTTTACCAATAGAGGGGATTTTGCCCATGAGGTATTCGGTGAACTGAACAAGTACTGTAGAGAGCATCTTCCCGAGATGATTCTGGGTGTCGGTTCTGTCATCGATGCAGGTACCACTAGCCTGTATTTACAGTTAGGGGCAAATTTCATTGTCAGCCCTGTGCTGAAAGAAGAGATGGCCAAGGTTTGTAACAGGAGAAAGGTAGCCTGGTCTCCCGGCTGTGGTTCTCTGACCGAAATTGGACTTGCCGAAGAACTTGGAGCCGAAGTAGTTAAGATTTTTCCTGGATCGCAAGTAGGAGGTCCTTCTTTCGTAAAGGCTGTAAAAGGCCCTTTTCCTTGGTGCAGTATTATGCCCACAGGTGGAGTCGAACCCACGGATGAAAATTTGAAAGCTTGGTTTCAGGCAGGCGTAATCTGTGTAGGGATGGGGTCCAAATTGTTGACTTCGGATATCGTCAAAGAAGAAAAGTACGAGCAGCTGACAAATAAAGTTGCAGGAACGCTTGAAATTATCAAAAAATATCAATAATCTAAGCTTTTAATCACTGGATTACTTGTGAAATCAGCAATAAATAGTGCCACTTTTAGATAGAAGTAATAAAAAATTCCTTTAAGTAAACTTGACATAGATTGTTGAAAATTGGCGTAAACAACGGTCTCATTCAATAAATAGATAAGGATAAGCACTCAACTAATTATTTTAATACGAGGGCATTCTACCCTGAATTTGGCCTTTTTCTATACTCTGTTTTCAGGAATAAGTTTGACGATAACATCGAATACTAACGTACATCCGAATGATTAATCATAAAACTATCTGAATATTTTTTTGTCTTTTAAACGAACAAGTCATGAAAAAGTTTGTCCATTTATTTGTTATATCACTCATCACGATAGCCTCGCTACAGGCGCAGGACATTGATGTGAATGAAGAGGTATACGACCTTTCACTTGAAGAGCTGATGAATATTGAAGTTACGGTAGGTAATATTTCCGGTACTTCTAACCTGAAACTACCTCTTAGCGTAACCACCATCAGCCGTTCGGATATCGAAGTCTCCAATGCCCAGAATCTACTTCACCTATTGCAGCTTTATGTACCTGGTGTGACCTATACTCGACATGATGAAGGCCCCATGATTGGCCTTAGAGGTATCATTTCGGACAGAAACAATAAGTTGTTAATGGTTATCGACGGGATTGTCGTTAATCAGCGAGCACATAACGGTGTGACTACAGATTTGGAAAACTGGGATTTAGGAGATATTGAAAAGATAGAAGTTATCCGTGGTCCCGGTTCGGTAACCTATGGTCCAGGTGCGATAGCGGGTGTTATTAATATACAAACCAGAAAACCGGGAGACCTTAGTGGATTGAAATTAAGTGCAGGCTACGTCACTGGGTATGAGAATAAGACTTTTTCTGCCTCTTATGGCTTCAATAAGGCCAATGTAAAAGGGATTTTCCATGCCAGTGTAGCAAGAACCAATGGATTGGTACCCGATGGGATGTATCTGAATGACTCTATACTCGGTGAAAGAGGAAATCCCGACGAGTTTCTAACGCCTGCTGCCACTTATATGCGTGACTATGATGATAAACCACAAGTAAAGTTTCTAGGTGGAATTAATTTTTCAGAAGATTTTACTGTCACAGCCAGGTTTAACCGGTCGGGGGCTACTATAGGTGGGTACCTACATCCTCAGACAAAGTTGATTACCGGGTTCGATGGTGATAACAATGCCATAAGAACCGAGGATTTCGACGATATTTTCTTTCAAAGCCAGCAGCAATTTCAGTTAACGGCGGAGAACAGACACGAATTCTCCAGTATCCCTATAGAAATCAACTCATCACTGACTTATTTGAGCAGTGATTATCAAAGGACACAACGGTTTATAAATGAAGGTTTCCTAGCCTTCTTTGGAGCATCTGACCCCGTTCAAGCAGCAGATAACTTCGATGATGCCGGCAGGTTCTACGATGCCAATAGCTTAGATAATCCTATGAACCTATTACAGAACTTCTCTGAGAATGCTTTTGTCGCCAATGTGTTGGGAGTATACAAAATCAGTGATGAGTATAAGTTTGCATTGGGTGTAGAATATGTCAATACCAAGTTCGGTTCAGGCTGGGGTGACGATGAACGTGACCTTCGAATGGGTGACTTTCAGAATATTATTAGTGGTCCCAACTCTTTTGCCGCTAGAACTGAGAACAGGCCGCGTACTATAAATGTGGCAGATCGCGTGGAAAATAAAGATTTCTTTTTTGTCGGTGATGGTTGGTCTATTAACGATATAGGACTTGTAGCAGAGGCGAATTTGGGATTTACCCCATTATTCAATGTACTGTTATCCGGTAGATTGGATAAAAACACTTTTTCCGACTGGTTATTATCACCGAGATTGGCCATTATATCCGAAATCAATAATAAAAATGTATTGAAGTTCGTACTTCAAAGATCTCAGAAAATCAATACTGCCGAACAATTGTTGATTGCTGACCGAACTGGGGTAGAAAGTGATATAGAATCTATTTTCAACGCTGAAGTAATCTACACGACTTTACTGGGTGAGAATTCCAAACTTAATATTTCAGGATTTTACAACGACCAAGATGCTATCGGTTGGAACCGTGTCGCCGTCGCTACCACCCCCATTGCCGACATCCAAATGGCGGGGCTGGAAATAGACTATCAACTCCAATACTCAGGATTTACCGGTGGTATCAACCATTCTTATATCAAGCAGTTGGACTATCAGCTGAAAGCCGATAGCCTATTCAGTAACATTTCCTACGCCAATTACTTTATCAATGGTACTGCTCCCGGACAATTTGTCAATATAGGTCACGGAAACGATTTAGTGGGCATACCTGTTAACTCTACGAAGCTCTATCTCAACAAATACTTTAGTGATAAGAAATATATACTTCATACGGAATTAGCTGCTTTCTGGGGATTTGAAGGTAGCAAATCGGTACAGGAAGTGGCTAGAGATTCCAAAAGCAATCCGACTACGGGACAAAAGGTCTTTGATGCCTATCAAAAAGCGTTCGATGATGAAAACCTGTTTGGTACAAGCATATTCTGGAATGCCACCTTTACGGCCAAGCCGATAGAAAACTTATCCATTATGGTCGGAGTGCACAATATCCTAGGAGGTAACTTGGCGAGAATCGATGAACAGATACAAACGTTTACCAAGAGCTTCGGAGGCAGTCAATCCTTTGTTTCTGATGCCAATTATTTCATTGAGCCCAGAACCTATAGCTTTAAGGTCTCCTATGAGTTCCCTTGGTAATCAAAGAATGTATATGGAGACTATGACCTATTTATAAGCGACTATTCTAAAGGTACAGATAGCATCAATCTCAAAAATTGATTGTTGGCACCCTTATAAAATAAAAAACTACCCGATTTTTGGTTCTCCAAAAATCGGGTAGTTTTTTTTATAATCCTTCAGTATTGATATTCAGCTTGGGTACTACCAATTCAAATATCGCAACGGCCGGTCTCTTCGTATGAATAAACGCCGGTTTTTATCGTATAATCAGCTATTATACAAATTTAGGTTTTAAATGTCGTATAAGATTCCGCTGGTCATTTTGTTTCAATCAAGGCGAGAACCGCAGGAATAGCAGCGCTATCCCGAGGATGGTCAACGCAGAGTGAAGCAAAATGAACAGGAAGATAGGCGATAGTTGAAAGCTAAGTTTGTATTATAACTTCTTTCTTCGAAAGCTCCTTACCGAAGGGGAGAAATCCCGACATTACTCCTGATGATTACTTATTTTTTGCAATAAGTCCCAGCAAGTCGCGTACTCCGGTATGATTTTCAATACTATACTTCGCCTCCGAATTAGCACTTCCGACCTTGATGGTCACACCATCCTTAGGAATAGCCTTAAAGGTATCTTCGTCTGTCCAGTCATCGCCCAGTGCCATGATAAAATCCGAAGGGTAACGCTCCATCCATTTACAGGCTGCCTTTCCTTTGTTAACTTCAATATTTTTGATTTCCACTACCATATCTCCTTCCAATACTTGCAGGTTCATATTGGCAGAGAGGTACTTAAGATGGCTCACTATCTCTCTTGCCCTTAAATCACCGAAGCCCGGATCTACTTTTCGGTAATGCCATGCTAAAGAGTAATCCTTCTCTTCTACCAGAGACCCCGGGGTTTTGTTCACATACATTTCCAAAATGGGTTTTATATCGCTTTTCCATTCATTGGAAAGACTGTCAATGGTTTCCCACTCTTCACCATGGGCTCTTAGCCACACACCGTGTTCGCAAATCATATCCATTTTCAAATGTCCCAGCCAACTTCCGAGCGTCTTTCGGTCCCTTCCGCTGATGATGACAACGTGATTATTGGGATTCTCGGTCAGAGACGTCAATATTTCGAGTAATTCTTTCCCGGGACTGGCCTGCTCGGGCCTAGAGTAGAAAGGTACGAGGGTCCCATCATAATCCAGAAAGAACAATCGCTTTTTGGACTTGGTATACTTATCCATGATGATCTGTACCGTCTCTTCATCGATCCTCTTTGTGGCCAAGGATTGCTGACGTTCTTTGATATCTTCCAGACGGTCCAGGAACATCTTGACCCAGTGATGGATATTATAGCGCTTGAGTGTTGCTTGCATTGTATCCATGTGCAGCGACTGTTCTTCCTCGGGCATGGTCAGCGCTTGGTGCAGTGCATCCACTACTTGAGTCTTATCATTGGGATTGATAATGATCGCATCTGAGAGTTCCTTCGAAGACCCCGCCATCTCACTGAGTACCAGCACTCCTTTTTTATCCAATTTACTGGCAACGAATTCCTTACATACAAGGTTCATCCCATCCCTCATGGGAGTGACCATGGCCACATCAGCCATTCTATAAAAAGCCGATAGGTCCTCCAAGGGGAAAGAGCGGTAGAAATAATGTATTGGAGTCCAGTTCATCGTGCCATAGCGACCATTGATACGGCCTACCAAGAGGTCTACCTCTCTTTTCAGCTCTTTATACTTCTCTACCTTGTCCCTAGAGGGTACTACTATGAGTATTAAAGAAACACGCTTTTGGTATTTAGGGAAATTCTGTAGGAATATATCGAAAATACCGAGCCTTGCCGGGATACCCTTAGAGTAGTCCAGACGGTCAATGGATAATATCAATTTTTGATCTCCCAGAGAGGCCCTGAACCTCACTTCCCTTTTTATGGTTTCAGGACTTGCCGCAGAGTTCGCATATTTATCATAATCTATGCCCATCGGAAAAGAGTCGACCTGTATGACCCTATTGCCCTTGGTCAACTGGCCTCTTTTGTTGCTCAGGTAGGAAATACGGCTAACTGCACTAAGGAAATGGCGCATATCGTCATAAGTATGGAATCCGACCAGGTCAGCCCCGAGCATACCATCAATCAATTCCTTTCTCCATGGCAACAGTCGAAACACCTCATAAGAAGGGAAAGGTATGTGCAGAAAAAAGCCCACACTTACATTGGGCATCTGCTGTCTGATCAGGCCGGGCAATAGCAACAATTGGTAATCATGCACCCATATGGTATCCTCTGGCTCCGCTATTTCCATTAGGGCTTCACAGAATTTTTTGTTGACTTTCTCATAAGCCTCCCATAGCGACTTTTTGTAAATAGCATACTGGTTGAAATAATGGAAAGTGGGCCATAAAGTTTCATTACTAAACCCCTCATAGTATAGCTTTATCTCCTCTGCGGTCAAAAAAACAGGAAACATGTTTTCCGATTTCAACTTCTGGGTAACTTCTGTTTTGTCAGAATCCTTTTTGAAAGAAAGTCCTGGCCAACCTAACCAAACATTATTACCTTTTCTATATATTGAACCTAAACCTGTAGCCAGTCCCCCCTCACTGGGTTTGTAGACCAGCTCTCCTTTGGCGCTCTTCAAAATCTTGACCGGAAGTCGATTGGATATAATAATAGTTTTTCCCATAATGTTATTCAAAAGTTGTTAGGTACCTGTTGTTTATTGAGCTTATACGCTTTATGTATTTCAAACAAGCTTCTTATAATTTGGTTATGATGAACGCATCCTATCAGCTTGCAAAATAAAATTAAAATAACTCTTCTCACTGCTATCGGTCACAATCTTTTCAACTAAATCATCCGATAGTAGGTAGCGAAGCCAAAAAATTTACGGGAACCCAAGCGAATAAAACCTTTGTCTACCTGAAAGTCCATCATCACCGACTACGAAGCGTTTAGAATTAAAATAGCAATGTTAAGGTGAAAAGCCCAACAATACTTTTTAGAACCTGGCAAGGAATCCATCGATCACCACTACAAAATAGCCGACCGATATTACAGACAAACCGAATACCATTTTTCGATGAGAGTACAGAAAAGCATCCTTATAAGTCAAATCGATAATTTGTTTCGCAAATCAATCCTTAAATATTTGCATTTCTTCTGATTTAATCCAAATTTAGGGTTTTTATATCTTTGCCAAGGGATCAGAGAAAATGAATAAATATTTAAAGAGTAGCTCGAAGATTTTTGCCTATATCCTTGCGATTTTTGCCCTGTTTTTGTTTTTCGGGCGTTTTTACAGTTATGGACTGGGGGCTACATTGATTTTCTTACGTTGGGTCATCGTCATTTTGTGTTTTGCTATGATGATTGTTCTGCGCTTTCAAAACAGTAAGCTGATCATCTACACACTATTGGGCATTGTTTTTCTTTACAGTATAGAATGGACCTGGTACCATATACAGTATCAGAGTCCGAAACTTGTAGAAGAACCCTCTCTGGAAAGGCAGGCTAAATTCCTGACCCAGAACCTCAAATTTCTGGGTGGTGATGATGACAAGACGCTAAATACACTTTTCGAAGAGAATGCAGATGTACTTGTAGTGCAAGAGCTGACCCCGGAATGGAAAGATAAGATTCTCTTAAGGTTTGACAGTATCTATCCTTACTTGGCACTTCACCCCATGAACGGAACCAATGGTCTCGGTATCTTTTCAAAATTCAAAATCAATTCCTCCAAGATAGTATACAGTACTGCCAATCGGCTCATGGCACAATCTGCACTACTTGATATTCATGGCGAAGAAGTAAATCTGTACAATATACAACTCTCTCCTACCCAAGAGTTCAAGCGTTCCGGGGATGAGATCCTTACGCTCTACAATACCAATATCAAGGCCAGACAAAAGGAATGGAAACATCTCGATCAACTGATTACCTACGAAACAAGTAAAAACTCCAAAATAGTCATTATGGGAGATGCCAATACATTGGATTTCGAATTGTTATACCGGCAGATCAGAAAAAAGTTTATTGACGTGTTTGGGTTTACAGGAGTAAATATGGGGCTGAACTATCCCTATAATGTACACTATCCGCCTTTTCCCATCGTTCGGTTTGACTATATTTTTGTCAATGAGAACATCACACCGATTGCGTCCGAACTGATCGAGAGCAGTGGGTCCGATCACCTGCCCTTCAATGCGGTGCTGGAGTTCTGATAGACCGTAGGGAATATCGTTTAATCCAAATTGATCAATGGGGTTATGTTATAGAGGGCATAATTACAATAAAATCAATGGTTTAGATGAGGAGGCTGTTATCACTAAGGTATAATACAAATTTGGGTTTTAAATGTCGTATAGGATTGCGCGGGTCATTTTAGTTTCAATCAAGGCGAACACCACAGGGATAACGCTGCTATCCCGAGGATGGTCAACGCAGAGTGAAACAAAATGAACAGGAAGATATGCGATAGTTAAAAGCTAAATTTGTATAAAACCTGCACAGCTGATTTTGAAGCCATTTATGTTCAGGAAGGTTATTGATCATTTTGGGTTGAACCCAAAATGATATACAAATATTCAGCTCGGGAATTCTCTTCGTTGGCAAGTCACGGTAGACCGGCCCGGTCATAAATCGCATTGCAATACATCAATTACGGCCCAACTTATGGAACAGTGTCCCAATAGCAATCATGGTTGCCAAAATAGTAATGCTGTCCACACCTGCGGCTGCATAAAAAATACCCGAAATCCCATACTGCCCTGAAATCAATACAACGGCAGGAATATAGAGTACCAATTGTCTGATCAGTCCGACGATAGTAGCATACCTTCCTCTGTTCATGGCGGGAAAAGCTGCCAGTCCCATAAAAAATACAGGTAAAAAGGGAAGTATGAACATATAGATACGGAAATCCCAGAGTCGAACCGAAGAAAAGACCCTGTTCGGCAAGAGGATATGGAGTGTTTCCCCGGGGTACAGAACGATCAATAGCCAAAAGGGAACAATTATGAGCGTTCCTATCAAGCTAAATAACCTGAAACCTTCCTTTAGACGTCCATAATTGCCTGCTCCATAGTTGATCCCCGCAAAGGGCTGAAAAGCAATCATAAGGCCAAACAAGGGTGTCAACAGGAAGAGTTGCAAGCGGCTGGCCGCTGCAAAAAAGGCAATATCACTTTCTTCACCTATTTGTGCGATGATATTGAAAACGACAACGTACTGTACAACATTCATAATACGGACCACTAAACTGGGCAGACCTTTGGAAAACATGGATTTCAAGATAGCCCTATCAAAGCCAATCGTGTTTATATCTCCCAAAGATGGTGTTCTTTCTTTTCTGAAATATCGGTAACCTACCAAGCAATAGACGAGCATACCCACATTCGTTGCCCAGGCCGCTCCTGCCACACCCATGCCCAATATCCTGATGAAGAGTGGATTGAGAACAATATTTACCATAAGGCCATAACTCATCATGATGGCTGCCCTTTTCATCTTTCCCTCCCCACGGATGATCAGGTTCTGGGCAAAACCATAAATCCAAAAAACCATGCCCAGGGAAACCACTTTGAAATAGGTAGTGGCATCTGTCAGTATAGCCCCTTCTCCTCCCATAAACCGTACCATCCGCTCGGTCTGACTATAGGCCAAAGGCGTAAATATCAATGCTGCGATGATAACCATGGTATTGGTATTCGGCAATATACCCGATAGTATGGCCCTGTTCTCCTGCCCCAGAGCAATACTCAAAGTATTGGCTGCCCCAGTACCGATAAGTGAGGCCAGTCCTATGACAATCGTATTCAATGGATATGCCAAGGCTACACCCGAAAAAGCTATCTCTCCCAGTAACTGCCCCACGAATACGGCATCCAGAAAACCATTCAGACCAAAAAGCACCATGGCCACAATGGCGGGCAAGGATAGCTCCATCATGACTTCCGAAAGTGGGGAGTTCAGTATGCTTACTTTTGATTTTTTCTTTAGTGACATGAGGATATTCGAGGTCAATTATCTTGGGAATACGGCATCCGTAGAAAATGGAATGCTTTCCCGTTAGTGTTCGGCCGGTCCTGGTCAGGTGGGTCATTCGACCCTATTTTATTTTTTTATCGGGAATGAAAGTTTTTGATAGCGACATATCGTCCCGTTGTCATTGTGATGGCTATACATCGAAGAAGCTCAAGGGAGTTATCCCCGCGTTTACTTTACCTATTCCGTGCATCAATAGCTGCATATCGGGAGCCACGCCCTCCTCTGTTTTCATTCACCATCATGCTGCTATGTCGAATGAATCCAAATTGTCCACCTTTTACGCTGTATACGTTCATCACGTTTTCTATCAATCAGTTGGGATTCGTTTTTTCATGAAGCACACAGAGTGGAGCGCCATTCCAACAGCTTTTCGATTTGTTGGGGTTCTCTCCTGTATGGACTCATCACGGGCATTGTCATGGAACGGGCATTATCCGCAAGGTTGTATTTGACGAAAGTGGCATGGGTTCCCGAAGGGCCAAGGTCAATATAGAGGCATGGGCCTTTTTTTTCGAAAAATGCTACTGCCTTTCGAAAATCAGTGTAAAGGGCAACAACTTTCCAAAAATAGTCCCTCGGTACCTCCCCAAGTTCCTCACAATGCAGCCCGGATACAAATCCCGGCACAGGCTCGGGTACGGTTCGGTGGTTGAAGGGCCGGTCCGAGAACTCATCAATAGTGTCTCCGAGCAATGGGGAGTGGAAAGGTGCCTTTACGGGCAGCCGCAGAAAAGTAGTCCCTATGGATTCCATTTCTTTCTGAAATGCCCCTAAGTCTGCCGCCTTGCCAGATACGGTAAAGTGCCCATCGAAGTTGTCCGAGGCCAGATCCAGGCCATGGTTCTCATAAGCGGTCCGATGGCGGTGGTCTCTCGGGGCCAACACCGCCAGCATGCCTCCTTCTATCCTGCGCTCTACAATCATGATAGCTTGGTCCATAGCACTACGAAGTGCCTCCTCGGCACTCCACAGACCATTGGCAACGCCCGCCGCAAACTCGCCCAGACTTGTACCCATGACATAGTCTGCGGCTATCCCCATACTTTCCATCACTCGGCACATGGCTATTTCGGTAGCCAGTATAGCGGGATGGGTCATGAGCAGGTCATCAAAAACGGGTTCTGTGGTATCGTACAGCTGCTGGATAATGGATTTGCCCAAATACTGCCGGACGATAGCATCGCTCTCTTCCATACTGGCCCTGAACACTCCATTGTCCGCGAACAATTTCTGTCCCATTCCTCTGTACTGGCTACCTTGGCCCGAAAATAGGAAAACTACTTTTAGTGTCTCTTTTTCCATGGGTAATGATTCTTTTTACGTTGAAACCAAATTGATCGATAGCCTTCCTAATTACGAACACAAATGGCTTCAAAACCAGCTGTGTTGCGCTGTGCAGGTTTTACACCTTAGTGATACAAAGGCCTCCTCACCTAAACCGCTGATTTTATAGCGATTATGCCCTTATCACAAAACCCTATCGATCAATTTGGGTTGAATATTCAATCCTTATTGATCAACCTGTTGTCAGAGGGTTATTGCCGACACCTGATCTCTGCGACTATATATAGGTTTGACCACAACAGGTTTCTTCCAAAAGGTGCATTGGTTTTCCCATTGCGAAGCCAAATTATCGTTGACCCGCTGGGCAATGCCCGCCCTACTTCACCGATAAGCACCTATCTTCCGAAAAGTGCCTCTATCCTATCGGCTACCTCGGGTTGATGAAAGGTGATGTCATGCATTTTCAGTTCCTGTTCGATGACTTTGGGCAGATCTTTTTTGATACGCTGGGTCAGGTGCTCTTTCAGTGTAAGGAGGGACAACCTTGGTTTTTGTGCCAAAGAGCGTGCCAGACCAATGGCGGTATCGAGTACTTCCGCTTTGGGTACCACTGTCAAGGGCACCCCTCTTTCCCGTAGGTCTCCACCACGGTAGTTTTCCGCTGAAAAGAGCATCTCATTTCCCAGGGTATCTCCTAGACGAAGGGGCACCATCATCGTGCCTCCCATACCGGGTGTAAATCCATACTTCATGAAATTCGTTGTATACACACTTTCCTTACCCAAAATGGTGAAGTCCGAGTATAGACCGAACACAAAACCGCCGCCTATGGCATGTCCCTGCATGGCCGAGATCACGGGAACCTCGCATTCTAAAGGATAGGTAAAAAAGGCCAGATCGTTGAAGCCCATTTCTTTTTTGTAGATCTTGAAGAGTTCCTCTTTTGTTCCCCCACAGCAGAAATAGTTATCGTATCCCGTGATAATGACTACTTTGTAGTGGCCTCTTTCCTTGATCAGCTCAAAAGCCTTGATAATGTTCTTGACCAGTTCGGTAGAAAAGGTATTTCGGGACGCTTTGTCCTCCAAGGTAATCTGGATGATATCATCCCCCAGCTCTTTTAGACTGACTATTTGTTCCATGGGAATATATTGTTGTTGACAAAATTGGAAATGTTCGAACGTACTTTCTCGGAATTGACCAGACCGGTTATCTTGTCCACGGCCAGTTTCTGCGTATCTTCCTCGATAATCCACAGCTTGGACATGTATTCTTTCAGGTCTTTCACCGTAGCACCTTCCAGACGGGTAAGTCTCAGCAGCATGGTTCTCAAGGTCTGGTCCGGTGCAGGGCTGAGCTCATCCACCAGGCCGATCTGGAAGGCCCTCTCCGCAGTGATGCCACCCGTCATCAGCGTCATCCATTGCGCCTTTTGGTATCCTACCCTTCTTATCAGAAAGGGCATGACGCAAGCGGGCAATAGGCCAAATAGTGCCTCCGACAGTCCATAGGTAGCCTTCTCACCGGACAGTACGATATCACTGGCAGCTACAATGCCCATGCCACCCGCGTTTACCTTGCCGTCCACCTTCACCACGACGATTTTCGAACAGGTGGTGATGTGCCTGAGCATGTCGTAGTAGCGATTGGAATCCAGGTCGGAAGCACCGGCAGCAGCACTGTGTGCTGCTACCGCTTTAAAATCCATGCCTGTGCAGAAGTCCTTCTCATTGCCTTGTATAACGAGGACTTTCTGAGTCGGGTCTGATTCGATATCGCGCAGTACTTCCATCATCTCCTCTAGGAGTAGGTTATTGATACTATTGTTTTCTTCCGGCCTATTGATCTGAAGTGTGACCACTCCTCTTTTACGGTCGGTAAGGATGGTTTCGAATGCTTTGCTTATTGTATCCATAGCTATAGCTTATACGAATTCGTACTTTCTGTGAAAATCCTTGATTTCGGAGAACACCAATTTGTTCTTTCCCTTGACGTGCGCATAAGGTTCGGGAAACTCCTCGCGATCTACTTTAAAGTTCTTTGTGCCGAATTTCAATTTTCCATTGACATGAAAGGTACTTTCATAATCGCTCATGGACATTTTGTAGCGGTCCTGTAGGTGATTGGATATGCCGTACTTCTTTAAGCTCTCCTGTGCCTGTGGACTCACCAGCCCGCTGTAGAACTCTGAGCAACAGCCCGACCCATAGGAGAATACACCCACCCTCTTGGTGCGGTCATAGTTACCGTTTTCGATGGCGCTCAACAGTGCCAAGTGTGCCGTAGCTCCCATGATATTTCCCACGCGTTGGCAGTAGAGCAGTGAGGGGGTCACTCTCTTTTGAAAATCAGCTTCGATGTAATCGGGTTTTGCTTTTTTCAGTTTTCTCATATTGGTACGGTGGGCACCCTTCACCATACCGCCAAAAGGCGTGTGAAAGGCCAGGTAGTCGAAGGTAGTTTCATAATCGGCACCTTCTACCCTATTCTGATACTCCTTGAAGGAGTTTTCACAACAATCCAGATAGGATAACAGGGACTTGTCCGCATCGCCGGCCTCGGCATCGGGTACGGGCCTACAGGTATCCATGACCTCATAGCCGTAGTAGCCATTGGCACCTTTATCCACCTGAAACACGGTGGGATTGTCACTGACCAGAATAGCTACCGCTCCGGAACCCGTACTGGGTTCGGCAAATGAAAAGTCCAGTGAGTCTTCGACGATATTGGTCCGCATAATGTCCGTACAGATAACCAAGGCTTTGCGGCCCGGTGCTGCTTGGGACAGGATGAAGTTCACGGCCATCTGAAAACCGGCGGTCCCGGAGTAGCAGGCATTTTTCAACTCGAACAAACGGCAGTTTCTGCTCAGTCCCAGATAGTGGTGCATATAGGTGCTCATGGACTTGCCAAAGTCGATGCCCGATTCGGTGCAGGTGATGATCATATCTATTTTGCCCTTTTCTTCTTCGGACAGGTTGTCGATAATAGGTTTGGCGGCGTTCACACCATTGGAGATAGGATCTTCGTAGGGCATGGGAACGGTCTTTTCTTTCATCATAAGGTTTTCGAACCTTTCCATGTTCAGATTTCGTGCAACAGCCAGCTCTTTTACATCGAGTACTGCTGACCCACAATAGATATTGATAGCTTCTATTCCTGCTTTCATTAGGTTAAGTTTATAGATTATGTATTAGTTTTTCTTGATTACCAGTGATGTATTGATACCTCCAAAACCGAAGCTATTGCTAAGGGTATGGTCGACATCGCCAGTGTATTCGGTTTCCCTGAGCCATTGGACCTGCTCATGGATGGGATTGTCCAGGTTATTACTTCGGTGGAGGAAGCCTTCTTTCATCTGTAGTAAAGAGGCCACCGCTTCAATAGCACCCGCCGCACTGAGTCCATGACCGATCAAGGATTTGGTGCTATTGACCTTGACCCGGGGCATATCCATGGCGATAATGGCTTCTACTTCGGTCTTATCGCCTATGACCGACCCGGTACCGTGTGTGTTGATATAATCGACCTGATCGGCCCGGAGCTGCGAATGGTCCAAAGCTTTTTTCATCGCCTCCAGCTCTCCTTGCATGGAAGGGTTGGGGTTTCTGTTGGCATCCATGCTTATCCCATAGCCCAGAATGCTTCCGTAGCCCTGTTGCTTCCTTTGAACTGGGTGTGAAGCGGATTCCAGAACAAGGCAGGCCGCGGATTGCCCATATACAAAGCCGGCATGGGCACGGTCAAATGGACGGTAGAGTTTTGACACATCGGTCGTTTCATCGGCACCGGCCATCGCACCCATTGCTGTGAAGCCTTGGTACTCAAAGAGAGAGAGGTCCATCAAAGGTGCCACAACGATGACCGTATCGTATTCTCCGGAGTTGATCAGGCGGCAGCCCTGGATGATTCCCATATTGCCACTGGCCGAAGCTGCTGCGATAGCATGCCCCTCACCTCGAATCCCCAATACTTCGGACAAGGCTCCGACAATATCGGTATCGAAGAAGTTCAGGGCGTAGTTCGGTCTCAAAAAACGCAGTTTATGGGCATACTTTTCGTAGTTTTCATAAAGGTCTGCCTGCTGTATATTGCTACCACTGGAAACAATGGCCACTCTGGACCGGTCACTTACAGCATCTTGCAGCTGGGCATCGCACCAAGCTTCCAAAGCACAATACATCCCATAGGAAGCACTTTTCGACAAGTTCCGCATTCGTAGGACTCGGTCCATGACCTCCTGTTCCAATGGCAGTCGGGAGACGGCCTCCCTGAAGTCGAAACCTACCGTATTTCCTATGGGAAACGTATAGTCCACGCCTTCTTTTTCAAATAGGATTTTTGAAAAATGGGTATCCCCGTTTTTCAATGCTTCGGTAAACTTGGCTATGCCAATACCGATAGGGGTAATTGCCCCCAGTCCTGTTACGGTTACATTCATTTTGGTAAAATCGTCATTAAGGTAAGGTCATTTTTTCCAATAGCATATCCGCTAGCTCGCCGAGGTTGCCTGCTGTATGAAATTCAAATCGGTGAGCCACAAGCCCCAAATCTTCCATCATCGTTTCAATAAGTTCTGCCCGTTCAACAGACCCTCCACCCAATAGGCATAAAAAGGAGTCGTATTCCACCTCCTCTTTTTCCAGATTGGGTACGATATCCATCAGACGCTGTACAATCAGATCGAACACCTCTTCCTTTTTCATTGCGTTATCCTTTCTCCACGATCATATCGGCCAGTTCGTTGATGGTCTGCGCCCCGACGAACTCTACTCTTGAGGATTCCGATTCCAATCGTTCCAGGGTCATGGTGATCAGTTCGCCCCTGTCCAGTGAGTTCGCTCCCAAATCGACAAAGGTATCGTCGAGTGATAGCTCCTCGTTTTCCAGTGCAGGGATGATTTCCAATAAGTTTTCTTTGATAATACTGACTACTTTCTGTTTCATTTCTATTTGTTGTTTAGTTGTTGATAATCGATAGTTTTTCTTTCATGAGCTTGGCCGCTTCCTCCATGAGCAAAGTGCCTATCTCATCGGTATGGCGTTCTCTCCAGTTTTCCAATCGGGAACCTTTCACCCATTGGTTGAAGGCTCCCATCGACGAGCCTGTATGCACCTGAAAGTTCACCTTTCTCTCCATATTGCCTTCAAAGGCCAAGCGACTACTGAAACCGAAATAAGCACGGAATATCAGGGCCATTTTATTTCTGGGGTTCTTTTCTGCTTTTTCGATTTCTGCTTCCTTTCCATTTTTCATTTTATAGGCCCTTACTTCTTTCCACACTTCGTCGAGTGTTTTTTCGAAGTATCTATTTTCCAATTGCTGCACTATTTTTTCGGGGATCTCTTCTATAGCATTGTATTGCTGATAGAGATTGAACAGTTTATTGGCCCTAACGGGAAACAATACCCCTTTTTTCAATACCTGCACCTTGGCCCCGATTTCGAACATGTCTCCCGCAGGGGCATAATCCGTATCCCGTACGTCCACCTCCTGCAAGATCTCCTTCACGCTCTCACTGGTACCCGCCTCGACGGTACACTGATTGATAGAACCTGTCAGTACAAAATCGGCCCCCATCATAAAGGCACAGACAATGGACTGTGGCGTGCCTATACCGCCCGCAAGACCGACCCTGATCGATCGATCGTAGGCATATTGTCTTTTACAACTATCCCTCAATTGCTGCATGGCAGGCAAGAGGACCATAGCTATACCACGGTCCGTATGCCCTCCGGAGTCGGCCTCCACGCAGATATCATAGCTCATGGGTACTTTCTTTGCATAGGTGGACTCTTCAATACTGATCAGTCCCTCTTCCAAGAGCCTATTGACTATCCTCTCCGGTGCCGGGCTCATAAAAGCTTTGGCCACTTCGGGCCTGGATACTTTTGCCACTATCCTATGGGTACAGCTGATTTCACCATTACCCATTTTTTTCAATCCTTTCAATCGATAATAGACCAGTGCTGGTGTCATGGTCATGAAAGCTGCCGCTTCTATGGTATGGATACCATGGTTCAGGTAAAGGCTGACGATGTCCATCTCCCTATCCGGATTATCCAAATGATGGATCAGGTTCAGCCCATAGGCCTGACTGGGAGTCAATTGTCCTTGGAGGTACCGGATGTCCTCTTCGATCTGTCGCAAGCTCATACCTGCCGTCCCCAGAAAACCGAGCATGTTCGACTTTGCCAAACGCAGCACCATCTCTTTGGATGCAATCCCTTTGTACATGGCCCCCGTCATATAGGCATACTTCACTTTATATTCTTCCCGGAAGCTTGCAGAACCCAGACTACTTCCACAAAACCCGTTCGTTGTTTTTTTTTCAGGGCTTATTTTCTCCACCACGGCAGTGGCTTTTACTTCATGTTTATTTTTTATTTCGATGACCATTTTGGTCAGGATGTCACCTCCTATTTCCTCGAAATCCCCAACACCACTATCCAAGAGGTGAGCTATGGTATCTACCCATAGGACCGAACTCGCTATCTGCGTGGCCAGTAGTTTTTTCACTTCTCCGTTGTCATATGGTCTCGCAGTCGCATTGGCAATCACGGGTACTTTCAATGGCGAAAAACGGACCTGTTCCAAAAAAGCCTCAAACTCCGAAGCAGCATTGGCCATGTATTTCGAATGAAAAGGTGCGCTGACGAACAGTGGGATAATCTTGATTCCCTGAGCATCAAAATCCTTGACGACGGTATCGATCTCTTCCTTTTTTCCAGCGATGACAATCTGCGTGGGCGTGTTGTAGTTGGCGACCTCTACACCGTAGCCGCCTTCTTTCAGTTTTTCCCGTACTTGTCCCGCTTCCAGGCCCAGTACAGCGGCCATTCCTCCACCGGAGGCTGCCGCCATCAATTCGCCTCTCTTTTGGACCAACTTCAGGCCCGACATAAAATCAAAAGCTCCGGCACTGAGCAGGGCATTGTACTCGCCCAAACTGTGCCCTATGAGATAGTCAGGAGTCGAACCGTTCTGCTGTTCGTAATACCGAAAGGCATTTACCGTATACAATGCGGGCTGCGTGAACTGGGTCTTGCCCAGTTCTCTCTTTGGGTCCTTTAGGCAAAGCTCTTCCAAATCATAGCCCAAGAACTCCGATGCTGCCAAAGTCTCTGTTCTATATTGTTGAAAAAGTCCCTTTCCCATGCCTCTGTGCTGGGCACCTTGCCCAGGAAACATTATCGCTTTCATTTTCTATTGATTTTTATGATTTTCTGTTTCGTTCAATTGTGCGAACCATGCTGAACAATGGGGTTCTTTCGTTACCGAAAAATGGTCTCCTTCGGCATTGATAACCCTTAGGTTACTGTAATGGGCCTTCCAACCCAAATCTTCGCTTGCTCCTTTCAAAAATTCGCCCTGGGCTCGAATCAAGGTGGCCGATACATCGAAAAGGCCCGATAGTTCATGGTCGGTATCCAAGGAGGCATGGTACACCTCCCACATCTTATGCAGTTTATTCCTGTCCAGACGCACACCTGCTTTGTCCAATAGGTCATGAATCACTGCCACTCTTTTGGATTTGGCAGTTCTCATGATTTTCTTGGTCATTTTATCGATGTCCAATACCAAGGTTTCATCGGATTGGTCCACTATCGTCCTAATAAAAGCCGTAATGCGGTCATTGACCTTTAGGTTCAGCGTATTGGAATAACTGTCAATAAGAATTACATTCCCGATAATCAGATCCGGTATGTCTTTCAGTTGTTTCAGCATTTCGTGGAGTACAAGACCTCCATAGCTATGGGCCACGATCTGCACTGGACCTGTAGGTGCCAGTTCCTTGATCAGGTCGAGGTTGTGTGCTGCCATGGCCGCCAGTGTGGTCAGTGCTTCCCCTTCTTCCCTTACTCCTTTCATCTGTAGTCCAAAAACATTACCAGAGGCTGAAAACTTCTCGGCCAGCTCATAGTAGCCGTCAACAATACCGGGCATACCGGGCAGGATATAGGTGTGTCCTGTTTCACGGTTCCCATCGTTCTTGAAATAGATGATATCCTTATGATAGTTTTCCTTAGGGGCTTTCAAATCCTGCTCAATCAGGCTTAACAAAGCGCCCAAGTCCTGCTGCACCAGTACTTGTCCCATTGTGAGGTGAAGGTCCAAAGCTTCATTGAGTCCGCTCATCAGGTCCAACACCTGTAGTGAAGTCAGGTCCAGTTCGGAGAGTGGGAGGTCCATGGAGATATCAGCGAGTTCCTTTCCCGTTATGTCTTTGAAAACGGTATCGATTTTCTCTTTCTCTTTACTGGGAATGGTCTCCAAAGGTGTTCTTTCCTCGGGTTCCTTCTCTGGGACCTGTACCTTCCCTCCTTCTTCTTCGGGAAGGGGCAGCGCAGCTGTTCCTTTTCCCTTGTACTCTTCGAGTATGATATGGGCATTGGTGCCTCCTACAGCGAAGCTGTTCAGTGCGGCCCTACGGGGATAGCTACCGTTCTTCCATGGAATAGCGTTGTCTTCCAGTACCAGGGAAAGTGATGGGGACAGATCGCTGTTGACTTCTCCCAGTCCGGGTATGCCCGGTATGGTCTTGCTTCTCAAGGCCATGATGACTTTGATCAGGGAGGCCATACCCGAGGCGATTCCCGAGTGCCCCACGGTTGGTTTTATGCTGCTGATGCGCCACTTTTTATCCTTTTCACTGCTCAGTTCTTTGTAAACAGCGTCTATTGCCCCCAATTCTATAGCATCCGAAATACGGTTGGCGATACCATGTGCTTCGATATAATCGATAGTATTGGGGTCTATTTTTGCATTTTCAAGGCTTTTCCTTACGGCTGATTTAATGCCTTTGGGATTAGGGGCTTCCCAAGAGATATTCTTTCCTCC
This sequence comes from uncultured Cyclobacteriaceae bacterium, assembly GCA_947492745.1. Lineage (GTDB taxonomy): Bacteria > Bacteroidota > Bacteroidia > Cytophagales > Cyclobacteriaceae > Aurantiphycus > Aurantiphycus algarum. The sequence continues at coordinate 29,964 of CANLOE010000025.1, forward strand.
ATGCAGGTAACTGCTTCCCTTTACCAGAGCCTGGATAGTATTTCCTTCCGACTCGGCGAGGTCGAGGCGCTTGAGCATGACCATGCCGATACCCTCACTCCGGACGATACCATCGGCCTCCTGACCGAAGCTTTTCATCTCCCCTTCTTTGCTCAATAGTCCCACTAGGTCTTCCATTCCTTTGTATGTGGCCGTTTCCTTAGTAATGACATTGACACTTCCCACGATAGCTTGTGTACATTCTCCATTGTGGATGGCCTGCACTGCTTTGTGAATAGCCTGAAAGGAACTGGTACAGGCAGAATTGACAATCTCACTCGGACCCGATAGGTTGAACTCATAGGATATCTTCGAGGCCAACATGGAGGCCATGCTTCTACTGTTTTCCATGGATTGGTTATCAAAGTGCTGTGTCAGACCTATAAAGACACCCGTATTGCTCCCGTAGAGCTCTTTACGGCCCATCCCTGAGGAGGCCAGGACCTTGGCCAAAACTCCGAAGACCAATTTGTGCTGGCGCAGGTCTGAAGTGATATCGCCCTCTATGGGTTTGTCCAACAACTGTTGCAGGTCTTTGTCCACCACTCCTTCATTGATTCCCATCCAGCCTTTGGACGCATTCGGTCTACTTTCTCCCGATAGGGAGTTGGACCAGAGTTCGCCCGGGTTGTCCGCACCTGGGAAGAGCCCCTCGGCCCCTATGATAGCGATGTCCTTGGTCAGGACATCTTCCTCACTACCAGCTACCTCTACCGCACTGATTTCCACTAAGCTTTGTTTGCTATCGCTATGGGAAACCGCTATGGGTTCGGGTTCTTCCAAAACTACCGCTGGTTCCTTCTGTTCCACGTCCGTGACCTCTGCCCGTGTTGTTGTTTCTATGGCGGGGAGTGCTGCTGCCTCCTTGAGTATCATTTTCGCAAATTCGTCCAGAGTGGGATTTTCGTACAGTGCTGCCCCTTGTATGGAAGTGCCGTAGGTATCGTTGACCGCTTTCAATATCTCGATGCCACTGATAGAGTCCAGACCGACATCCACAAAGGAGGCTTCCTCATCGAATTCGTCGCTCGGGATATGCAGTATATTGTCAAAGATATCCTTGATTTTCTCTTTAATGGACTGCAAACTGATAGCAGGTGCCCCTGCTGTTCGGTCTTCTTGCGGGGTGGGCTGACGGTCTTCCTTTATTTGAGGGCGTTCTTCCAAAATGGTCGAAGCGGCCCTAGAGGCGGAATAGTCCACAGTACTGTCATTAGGATCCTCCAAAGCGATTTTCAGCGATGGGACTTCATGCGCTTGGAAGACATCGGCTTCCGCTGCACCTGCGGCTTCCAGCACCCTTTTCGGTTCCAAATTATCCTTCCTGACCAGCACGGGATTCAGCGTCCCGACCGTATCGACTTTCTTTTGGCGGTTTTGCTCATAGGCATTGTACCAATAGCGTTCCGGTGCGAAGGGATAGGTCGGGAGGCTCATTTTCAATGGTTTTTCTTCTCCGTAGAGGAGCAACCAGTCCATGTCCATTCCTTTCACCCACAATTGGGCCAGTGAGGGCAGTTCGTTGTTCTTGATAGCTGTGGTCACATAGGCCTGTCCTGCTTGTCCTGTCAGTAGGAATCCACTTTCCTTTTTCTTGGTATTCCCGAGAAATATACCCTCCGATTTTCCTTCCAGATAGGCAGAGAGCTTGTCGATAATGTCCTCTGCACTATCGGCCACAAGGGCCATCCGCTCTTCTAGGGCCTGTCTCCCTACCTGTAGGGTGTAGGCCATGGACTGTAGGTCCAGGGCGGGGCGGGTCTGTAGGTGTTGCAATAGGTTTTCAGCCTGTGCCCTTAGCCGATCGGTATTTTTTGCCGAAAGGACGAGGACTACAGGTCCGCTTGCATGGACAGGAGCCTTCCGTTGTTCCCGGTATTCTTCGATAATGATGTGGCCATTGCTACCGCCGGCCCCGAAACTACTGACTCCTGCCAGTAGTGGCCCTTCCCCATCGCGGGTCCAGGGTTCCAGTTGCTGCTGTACGCTGAAAGGGCTATTTTCAAAATCAATGTTGGGGTTGAGGGTTTCGGAGTGCAGTGAGGGCACCAGTGTTCTGTGCTTGAGCTGCAATAGGACTTTGGTAATGCCCGAAATGGCCGCCATGGACTCTCCATGACCGATGTTCGACTTGACGGAGCCTATTTTTATCTTTTTTTCCTGATTGTTTTCGGGAGCAAAGACCTTGGACAGGCCGGCGATTTCTATCGGATCGCCCAGACTTGTGCCCGTGCCATGGGCTTCGATATAACTGATCTCGGCCGTATCGATATTGGCATTGCGGACTGCTTCCTGTATGACAGCGGACTGTGCCTTGGGATTGGGGACGGTATAGCCGTTGGTCTTTCCTCCATGGTTTACAGCGATGCCCTTGATCGTTCCATAGATATGGTCTCCGTCCTTTATGGCCTTGCTCAGTGGTTTCAAGAGTACCGCACCCACACCTTCTGCGGGGACATAGCCTTCGGCACCTTCACCGAAACTCTCGCACCTACCCTTGCTCGATACGAAATTCCCCTGTGAGAGTACCAAATATTTGTTGGGGTGGATACTGACGTTGACCCCGCCGGCTACTGCATAATCGATGCTACCGCTACGCAAGCTACCACAGGCAATCTCGATGGCGGTCAGTGAAGAGGAACACATGGTGTCCACGGCCAGACTGGGTCCGTGAAAGTCAAAGAAATAGGATGCACGGTTCGCAATGCTGCTCGGACTGCTCCACAGGGCGGTGGGCCTACCTTTGAGTGTCTCTTCGACTCCGAAAAGCTGGTATTCCTCGTACATCACCCCTACATACACGCCGACCTTACTTCTCAGTACGTTCTTTTCCTTGGTCTTCGAGCCTCGAAGGGTCTCTTTGGTATAGCCGGCATCTTCGATGGCCTCATGTACCGTCTGTAAAAAGAGCCGCTCCTGAGGGTCCATCATCTCGGCTTCTTTCGGTGAAATCTTGAAGAACTTGGAATCGAACCTGTCGTAGCCATCGATGAAGCCGCCCCATTTGCTGAAACTTTTTCCGGCTTGTCCCTTTTGTGCATCGTAAAAACCGCTCAGGTCCCATCGTTCCTCGGGAATCTCCGTGATGCTATCACGGCCCTGTTTCAGGTTTTCCCAAAACGCATTGACATCCTTCGCGCCCGGGTATTGGCCTCCGAGCCCTATGATAGCGATATCTTCCGCGCCATTTGCCGTTTGCCCCAAGGGTTTGTGCACGGTATTCGTTTCTTCCACGGCTCGGATAAAGCGGGGCCTGGAGTCGGGCAGAACCGCTATCGGTGTTACGGGTGTATCTTCGGTCATCACGGTTGCAGGATTATCTCCGGGGGACATACCGGCCAGTTTCAGGAGTGTATCGGTATGTTCTTCCATAAAGTATTCGAGCAGTTCGCCCAGGTTCTGGTGTTCAAAAAACAGTGTTCTCGGTAGATTATCGAAAACCTGCCCCAGACTATTGGTCAATTTGGTGATGGACAGGGAATCGATGCCGTAATCCTCAAAGGGTACTTCCAGATCGATCCTGTCTTCGGGTAGCTTTAGATCCTTGTGCAGGATTCCTTTGATATAGCGTATGGAAAAGGCTTTCAACTTTTCCTGTTCCTTGTCGCTGAGCGCAGAAGGGGCTTGCTTTTCTTTGACCTTGACCGTTTTTTTCATGGCTTTCAGTTTTTTGCCATAGGTAACTATCGCCTGTTCCTTGTCGGTGGTCATCAGTTTTTCGAAAACCGACAATCCATCCGTGGTAGGCATGGGACTCATCCCCCATTGCTGCTCCATATATTTCTGCACTTCTGCATTGACCTGTATGCCGCCTTCTTCCCACAGGGGCCAGTTGATACTTATGGTATGCCCTTTTCGTTTCCCCGCTGCCTTTAGCGCATTTCTGTAGTGAGCGTAATTGTCCAGATAGGTATTGGCCATGGCATAATCCGCTTGGCCGGCATTCCCCATGATAGCGGCTACAGAACTGAAATAGACCATGAAGTCCAAGGTCATGTCCTTGGTCAACTCATCCAAATATTTAGTTCCCAGCATTTTGGGAGCAAGTACGGAGCGTATTTCTTCGGAAGTCTTGTGGAGGAGCAGGCCATCCTCTGTCCTTCCGGCCGCATGGATGATTCCCTGAAGGCCTCCGTATTCGCTTTTGACCTTATTTATAAGACCTTTCAGGGCCTCCCTGTCACCCATATCACAGGAATGGTAGCTTGTCCGGGGAAATTCACCCAGAAAAGCCTGTAGTTCTGTACTGATTGAACTTCTACCGACCAGTAGGATTCGGGTATCCTTGACCGAGGCTATGTACCGGGCAAAAATCCTTCCCAGACCGCCACCGCCGCCTGTGATGAGGTAGGTGCCCCCTTCTTTGATGCAAGAGTCCGAAAGGCCTTCCTCAGGTACTGCCTCGACCGGAATCAGTTCCCGAACCTCACGGGTACCGTTCTGATAACGGACTTCGGTAGTATCGATGATGCGCTCTACGTTCAACAGTGCTCCCAGGGATTCCACATCATGCAGTATGCCGTCTTCCAGTAGAAGTACCTTCCCACTTACTTTTGGGGTTTCCTGAGCGACACTCTTGAACAGCCCCGATAGGAAGCCGAAATGTACCGCATCCGAAGCACTCATCACCACCAAGTTGTGCGAAGGTCCATTGTTTTTCATATCGGTACGCAGGCGGTCTGCTACCTGTACCGCATAGTCCAAAGAATCCGAAACGGGAAGGGCTTCCACCTCTATTTCCAGTACTTCCTTGAGCTTATCGGCCATGATTCCCGTTCCTCCTATCAGATAAACTTGAGTGGCCAGTGGTGAAGTGGACTGCTTCTCTGTATCGACGGGGCTTTCTTTCCAAGGGTAATCGTAAGTGTGTGTCTTCTTTTCAGCATTTTTCGGCGCATCTCCGGAAAATTTCAGGCCCACAAAGTCCACAAAATCGATCAGCACCTCACCGGCATCGTTCAGGATATCGATGTCATAATGGATAACCGCACCGGCATCCTTGTCTTTGTTCCTGCGGGCATAGCACCAGAGCGATTCGGGCAGCTCAGCATATAGGTTTACCTCTTGGACGCTATAGGGCAGCACAAGGGCTTTCTCTTCATTGCCGAAATTCAGACCGGCACAGGTCTGTAGTGCAGAATCCAATATCCCCGGAGTCAGTACATAGCCCGGCTCTTTTTTCAGTGCTATTTTGGACAGGACCTCTCCCTCTCCATAGAACAAGTGTTCTACACCTTGGAAGCTGCTCCCATAGTTCAGGCCTATCTCCCTGAAAAGTGCGTAGAATTCCTCTTTTTCTTTGGATTGCGGTAGCTTATCGCGCAATTGGGCCAAGTCATAACTCCGGGTTCGTTTCCCGTCTTTGTTCAGTAATATGCCCTGGCTGTGTACCTTGTTTTCATCGCCCATCGCGGAGTAGACTTCATAGGTGAGTCCTTCCTGCTGTGGATGAACGGAAATACCCACGTTCCGGGGCGTTCCGTTCACTTCAATGGGACTCAACCAGACGACTTCCTTCAGTTGATTGATTTGTTGCCCTGTACTTCTGACACCGGCTTCCCGTGCCATCTCCAGATAGGCCACACCGGGCAGTACTTTCCTGTCCTGCACCAAGTGGTGGGCGAGGAAGTTTTCCTTGCCCGTATAGGTACTTTCGTATTTTTGGGCTTTCAGGTCGGACTCGTTCCGATGCAGTAGCGGGTGCAGTTCGGCCGGCTTGCCCTGCGGACTATCGGCGATGGCTTCTGTCTCTATCCAGTACCTTTCCCTTGCAAAAGGGTAGGTCGGCAGGGAAAGCTTGGAAAGTGTCCTTTCGGGGTAGAGTTGCGACCAATCGATTTGTGCCCCAGCCACCCAGTGTTCAGCAAGTGCCGACAGATTTTGCTCTTTTAGGGACGCTGTGACCGTGGCAGTATCGATTGCCGGGACTGTTTTTTTCCTGACCTTGGCCCTGAATTGATCCCTATGCTCTCCGTGCAAGTAGTCGGACAGCTGTTTTTTCAGTATTTCCCTATCCTCTGCGATAAAAGCCAGTCTTTCTTCGTGGTGGTCGCGGCCTACTTGGAGTGTATAGGCTATTTCATGCAGTGCCTCCCGAGGGTTCGATGCTACATGGGCCTGTAAATCCCTGACCCTATCCTTTAGGGCTTCAGGTGTCTTGGCCGATAACAGGATGAGTGCCGCTGCATCATCGGAGTACCCTGCTTTCTCGGGAGCAATATACTCTTCGATAATGATGTGGGCATTGCTTCCACCAAAACCAAAACTGCTGACGCCTGCTATTTTCGGTACATCGCCTGTTTTTGACCATGTCCGCGTCTCCTGCTGTAGGGCAAATGGGCTTCCTGCCAGTTTCAGGTATTTGTTCGGGTTTTTCAGATGTGGATTGCCCGGCAAGGTATTGTGCTTCATGGCCAATAGGACCTTGGTGATACCGGCCATACCGGCGGCGGCTTCCAGGTGTCCTATATTGGCCTTGACCGTACCGATGGCACAGTGCGGCTCTTGGGGCATCGCTTGGCCTTTGTCCCGATAGAGTTCCTTGAAGGCCGCTTTCAGTCCCTCTACTTCGATAGGGTCTCCCAACGGGGTGCCCGTACCGTGTGCTTCGATATAACTGATGTCGCCAGGGTCAACGCCCGCACTACGATAGGCCTTGACCAAGAGTTCCTTCTGGGCCATAGGGTTGGGTGAAGTGAGGGTATTGGCCCTTCCTCCGTGATTTTCCCCCGTACCTCGGACGATTCCGTAGATGGGGTCTCCGTCCAACTCTGCTTGGCGCAGTGGCTTCAGCACCAAGGCACCTACGCCTTCACTCCTTACGTATCCATTCGCGCTTTCATCAAAACTCTTGCAACGACCGTCATCGCTCAACATGCCTGCCTGACTGAAGGATATAGTGATCTGTGGCAATAATAATACGTTGACTCCGCCAGCGATGGCCATATCGCAATAGCCCGAGCGGATATTTTCTACCGCGCGGTGCAGGGCCACTAGGGAACTGGAACAGGCCGTATCGATAGGTTCGCTCGGTCCATGCAGGTCCAAGAGGTAGGATATCCTGTTGACCAGAACGGAATGCGAAGAACCCGTGGAGAACTGGGCTTCGATATTGGCATTGTTCTCATCCCCATAGCGCATGGCATAGTCCGAACTGGCCACTCCTATGAATATGCCCGTATTGCTTCCTTTTATCTTTTCTTGGGTGATACCGGCATCCTCTACGGCACTGAATACGGTTTCCAGTATCAGGCGCTGTTGCGGGTCCATCAGTTCGGCTTCGCTTGGTAGAATATTGAAATAGAACGGGTCGAACTTATCCACATCGGGCATGAAGCCGCCCCATTTTGCTTTGGTCTTGCCCTTTTCCTTGAGGGGGTCTCCATAGTATTTCTTCCAGTCCCACCGCTCTTGGGGCACTTCCGAAATCAGGTCTTTGTTATCGTGCAGGTTCTGCCAGAATGCTTCCAGATCGGGGGAGTCCGGATAGCGACCACTAAGGCCTACAATAGCGATGGCCTCCTCTTCCTTTCGGGGAACTGTCCCTACCTGCTCTTGTGGCGAATGGGAGAGACTTTCGGAACGGAATCTTGGTGGTTTTCTGAACGATGGTCCTGTAGGGGGCAGTGCTTCCGGGGTCGGAAGAGCGGTGGGTATAGTGGCAGGAACTTGCTGCTCCGCTTGGTCTCCCATGACTTTTTCCAGTTGCTGGGGGTATTCCTCCAGAAGGTATTGGGCCAGCTTTTCTACCGTAGGGTAACTGAAAAAGACCGTAGGTTGTACATCTATATCGAAATGATCGTTGAGGGTATTGGTATACTTACTCAACAGGATGGAATCAAAACCGTAACTGCCCAGTTCCTTTTGCCTATCGATAAGTTGCGGGTCTATCTTCAATAGCTCCGACATGAATGCGACCAGCTGATGCTCCGTAGGTTCCTGTAGGTGCTGTACAGATGAGGTCGAAGCAGGAACAGTGCCGTGCTTTCGCTCTTTCTGCTGTTGTGCTTTCCACTTCTCGGCAAACTTGTCCACGAGTCCGTAAAAGACCGCTGCCTGCTCTTTTCCTTGGTCCAGAAGCTCATCGAACACGCGAAGGCCTTCTTCTTTTGGCAAGGGCATCAGGCCCCACTGTTTCTTCATGTACTCTGCGACATCCTCAGCGACCTGCATCCCGCCTTCCGCCCATAGCGGCCAGTTGATGCTCATGGTCAGTCCTTGGCGCAGCCCTCGATGGCGCAGGGTATTTCTATACTGCGCGTGATGGTCCATAAAGGTATTGGCCGCGGCATAATCCGTCTGGCCCGCATTGCCCATGATGGCCGCTACCGAACTGAAATACACCACAAAGTCCAGCGCCATATCCTTACTGCATTCGTCCAGGTTCAGGGTACCCTGGATTTTGGGAGCCAGTACGGTATGACGGACCTCTTTGATTTTGTTGACCATGAAGTCATCCGCTACATGTCCCGCACTATGGATGATCCCCTTAAGGTGTCCATATCGAGACTGAATATCTTTCATCAATTGTGCTACTGCTGTTTTATCCCCGATATCACAACTGTGGTATACAGCGTTGGGTACTGCCTGTAGTACTTGCTCTATGTCCTTGTTCAATGGTCTACGGCCTATGAGGATTGGCTTGGCTTTTTTTGTATTTCCGATGTGCGCCGCGAACAGGCTTCCCAAGCCGCCACTACCTCCTGTGATGAGATAAAGGCCTCCTTCTTCGATGCGCAGTGGACCTTCTCCAGCGACCAAAGGAGCTATCGGACTCAGGTCTTTGATGTAGCGTGCCTGTCCGGTATACTTGACTTCGGTATCTCCCGTACTCAGCTCTTGTGCTATCAGCGATGCCAGTGCCGTACTGTCCTGCATCAGTTCTTCGTCTACGCAGAGTACCTTACCGCTTACTTTGGGATTTTCGCGATGCGCACTTTTGAACAGCCCCGAGACGAATCCATGGTCCGAAAGGGTCGCTGTGCTGCACAGTACCAAGGTATGTGAAGCTTTATTGTTTTTGATGTCAGCACCTAGCCGATCGAACAGACCATCAAAGTAGGCAAGGTGTCCCGTATCCGGAGTTACGTGGCTTACTTCCAAAGAAAGTGCTCTTCGCAGTCCCTCAGCAACGGAAGCGGTACTCCCTGCGAGTACAATGGACACCAGGTCGGTACCTGTCCCGTTTTCCGAAACAGTGGATAGGGGAGCTTCCTGCCAAGTGTAGTCATAGATTCCTGTACGGGGTTCCTCAGAAGCCTGTACAGCGGACAGCGGTAGGGTACCACTCATCAGTGGCAGGGTAAAGAAATCCCTGAAAGTAAGCAGTATCTGACCTTTTTCATCAAGGATATCAACATTGTAATGCCCTGTTTTTTCCTTACCATTGGCTCCTTTTACCCTTCTGACATAACTCCATACCTTAGCGGGAAGCACTCCGTATATGTTCACTTCTTCGATGCTATAGGGCAATTGTATCCTCGGTTCGTCCGCAGCGAAGTTCAGCCCGACGATGGACTGTAGGGCACTGTCCAGTATACCGGGCAGTAATTGGTACCCCTCTTCCAGTGGCAATGCTATTTCCGAGAGTACTTCTTCCTCGCTGTAGTGTATCTTTTGGATACCTCTGAATACCGCTCCCAGGTTCAGTCCGATGGTACTGAAGAGTTCATAGCATGACTTTCCTTCTTTTGCCTGGCCCAAGCGCTTTTTGATGGCTTCCATATCCCTGTTCTCAGGTCGGGGCAATGCTGCGGTAGCTATCTTTCCTTTTCCGTTCAGCACTTTGGGTGCTGTTTCGCTTTCGAAAGAGTACACTTCATAGGTGTTTTCTTCTCCATCGGGATGGATGCTGATGCATACCTGAACGGGCGCATCGGTGACACGGATAGGGTCCAGCCATTGTATCTCTTTGATCTGAGTGACTTTCTGCGCCGTACTCAGCTCTCCCGCTGCCCGGGCCAGTTCGATATAGGCCACACCGGGAAGCACCATTTCCTCACCGACTTTGTGATGGCTCAGGAAGTTCTCCTTACCCGTGAAGGTACTCTTGAAATTCTGTGAGGCCAGGTTCGATTCGTTACGGTGCAACAGCGGGTGCAGTTTCCCACTTGTCGTAGCGTTCAATGTAAGGTCTCCTTCGGACCACCAGTACCGCTCTCGGGCAAAAGGGTAGGTCGGCAGTTCAAGCTTAGAGGGTTCTGCTTCGGTGTAGAGCAGCGTCCAGTCGATTTCCGCACCGCTGACCCAGAATCGGGCCAAGGATTCCAGTTCGTTGTTCCGGAGCGCACTTTCCAGGTATGCCTTGCCGGCATTGCCTTCCAGCAGGATTTGATTGCTGTCATTTCCTTTGAGGCTATTGCCCGTATAAGCTTTGGTATAGTTGCCCTGCTGATAATCGGCCAGTTGTGAACGGAGCATCCCATGACTTTCCGTGACGATGGCCAAGCGCTCTTCCATCGCCTGCCGTCCCACTTGCAGGGTATAGGCTATATCGTATAGGCTATCCTGCGGGTGGGCCACAAGGTGTTTTTCCAGATTGACCGCTTGTTCCTTGAGGCGTTCCTTGTTTTTTGCCGACAGGGTAATCACTACAGGTAGACCTGTAGGCTTGGCCATTGGTTTTTCTTTCGGGTACTCTTCCAGTACCAGGTGCGCATTGGTCCCGCTGAAGCCAAAACTACTGATGGCCGTTCTTCTGGGCTGATGAGTGGGGCTATCCCAGGCTTTCAGCTCGGTATTGATGTAAAAAGGGCTGTTCTCCAAATCAATATGCTCATTGAGCCGAGAGAAATTGAGCGAGGGCGGTATCTGCCGGTGCTGTAGGGAAAGTAGCATCTTGATGACACCGGATATACCGGCGGCGGTCAGGGCGTGCCCGATATTGGTCTTGACACTCCCGATACCGCAATACGCTGTTCTGTCCGTATACCGCTGGAAAGATTCCTTTAGGGCCTTGATCTCTATGGGATCGCCCAGTTTGGTACCCGTACCATGCGCCTCTATATAGGTGATGGTCTGCGGGTCGATATCGAATCTGTCATACACTTTGGTCAGCAAAGCGACCTGTGAGTCCTTGCTGGGAGCAGTGATTCCGTTCGTAGCTCCGTCCTGGTTGATACCCCAACCTTTGACAACTCCGTAGATCCTATCCTTGTCTTTTTTGGCCTGAGCCAATTTTTTCAGTACCAATACGCCCACGGCTTCAGCGGGGACGAAGCCATTGGCAGTGGTATCGAAGGTATGGCACTGCCCATCGCTGCTCAGCATGCCGGCCTTGCTGGTCATGATGTGCAACTTGGGCGTGGGCAGAAGTCCTACACCACCGGCGAGGGCGATATCACTATTGCCGAGCAGCAGACTGTCACAGGCCTGGGCTATGGCCACCAGGGAGCTGGAGCAAGCCGTATCGATGGACATACACGGACCTCTGAGGTTCAATAGATAGGAAATACGGGCACTTAGGATGGCATTGCTATTGCCCGTCAGGTTATGGGCTTCCAGGTTATCGGTCTGTCCGGGAACATCCCTTTCATAATCACCATGGGCCACACCGACAAATACGCCGCAGTTTTGGTCGGACAATCGCTCGGCTGCGTAACCCGCATCTTCTATCGCTTTCCAGCACTCTTCCAAAAAGAGGCGTTGCTGTGGGTCCATCATCTCTGCTTCCGATGGGGAGATGTTGAAGAACAAAGGGTCGAACTTATCGATATCCTTGAGCATGCCCATCCACTTACTGTAGGACTTGCCTTCTGCTTTGGGGTCTTCATCATAGTAGGAATCCAAAGGCCATTTGTCTTCACCTACTTCCACTACTGAGTTGCGTCCTGCTTTCAGGTTCTCCCAAAAGTCGGCTTTGTTTTCAGCCCCCGGCATTCTACAGGAAACCCCGACAATGGCAATGTCCATTTCAGTGGGTCGGGCTTGCGGTTCTTTTTCACTCCATGAAGCAGAGGATGTTATCGGCACCTGGGGCTTGGGTTGCTTTTCTCCCAAGCGGATGCGGACTTGTTGGGCCAGCTTTCCCTGTGATTGTAGTTGTGTCTTCAATGTTCCGCTGAGATCTTGGATGTCGGTATGGCTATGGCTGATGACGACCTTACCGATATGTTGCCCACTTTCCACATAGGTCATGGCCTCATTGATGCGGTCCAGTGGATATATCTTGCTTACAATGGGCCGAATTTTGCCCTCTTCGATCAGGCCTTCCAGATAGCTCATCATTTCCCGCATTGTGGGCATGTTATTACTGCTGGACAGGAGTATTTTTCGCAAATCGATACTTTTGATTTCCTGATTTTCGACCAGCTTGGAAAGGTCCAGTTTTGGACTGGTTTTCAGGGCATGCACTGCCAACTCAATATAGCGTCCTCCCGAACTCAATAGGTTCAGACCTTTCTGGATCATTTCCCCGGACAGCATGTTGAGCACGACATCGAAGCCTTTTCCTCGGGTCAGTGTTCTCATCTCTTCTTCGAAATCATGGGTCGATTTGTAATTGCCCAAATTCCCTAGGCCGATTTCTCTTAAAAAGTCCAGTTTGTCGGCTTTGCTGGAGGTTCCATAGACCTCGGCTCCCATCAACCTTGCCAATTGTAGGGCCATCAACCCGCAGCCGCCCGCTGCGGTCTGCACCAGGATACGCTCATTCGGCTTGAGTTCTGCCTTGAGTAGAGCTTGGTATACGGTGATGAATACGACGGGTAGACTACAGGCCTCTTCATGCGATAGTTTTTTCGGTTTTCCTGCGGTCGTGGTTACGGAGACATTGACAAAGCTGCTATGCCCTCCGAGTTGCGCCCCGGTAATGGCCACGACTTCATCCCCTTCTGCAAACTCGGTGACATCCGGCCCTACTTTGGTCACTTGTCCACTGACCTCGAAACCTGGGACAAAAGGATAGGCGGGCATGGTCGGATAGAGTCCCTTGACGCACATGATATCGGGGAAATTGACGCTGGAGGCCATTACCTTTATCTGAACCTCTCCCGATTCCGGGTCGGGCAGTGCTATGGTTTCCAAATGAGTCTCCTCGATACCCTGAACCGTTTTGACAAGATAGCCCTTATTTTGGGAGTCCTCTGACGTGATGCTCAGTGCTACTTTCTGTGCTGTGGCGGCTTGGGTCCGTAATTGGGTTTCCGGTAGTTTTGCCGAGGGTCGAGCTTCCATCGCGGCAATAAAGGAGGTCAGCTGTCCCACCGTGGGATGATCGTAAAGGTCGGTGGCCGATAGGTTGAGGTCAAGGGCTTTGTTGATATTCTTGACATATTCCACACCCGTGATGGAGTCCATACCGTAATCAATGAATTTACGGTCCTGCGCTACCTTTTCGTCCAGATAGAGGATATCCTGCAGTTGAGTGGAAAGTATATCGGCAATTGCTTTTGCCGACAGCGCAGTAGTGCTGTTGAAAGGCGGGGCCTCCGCTGCTTCCGGCAAGGCGATGGTAAGCTCATTGCCCGTTTCGCTGTTGACTGCCGTTTCTTTGCCAACAGCATGGTGCTTTTCACTAATGAACTTGGCCAAATCGGACACTGTGGGATGATCATAGAGATCGGTGGCAGAGATGTTGATGTTCAGGGCCGTGTTGATGAGTTTCACGTACTCGACTCCTGTGATGGAATCCATACCGTAATCGATGAATTTGCGTTTTGGAGCGATTTTTTCATCCAAGTATAGGATATCCTGTAGCTGCTGGGACAGCACTTCCGATATTTCCTTTTCGGACAGTAACAATTTGTTTTCCGTGGATCCATTATCGCTGTTTCCATCCATGATTTCCATAGAATCGGCGGAGACCGTGCTTTGCTCTGGCTCATGGTCCAAGCGGATCTTTATCTCTTCGATAGTGGGAGTACTTTTAGGCCCATCCTCGGTTGTTTCCAGTTGTACCTTTTGCTGCGATGCCCTATTATCCGCGAGGGCTATCACCGGCACGCTTGACCGTGATATGGACTTTCGTGCTTCGAGGGTCGATGGAGTAGTAGCGACCGTCGCGGGTTCGGTTTTTCTTTTGCGGTCGATCCAGTATCTTTTTCGCTCAAAGGGGTAGGTGGGCAGTCCTACCTTTTGGGGTCGGTGGTCTGTATGGAATTGCTCCCAGTCCAGCTTTGCGCCCTTTACCCAGAGCTGTGCGAGTACTTCCAGTTCCTTATTGGCAATGGCTTCCCTGATCATTGCCTTTCCTACAGCTCCTTTGAGTGGCAGATTCAGGTCATCACTTTTGGCATTGCCCGAAAAGTAGCCTGTTTTCTTCCCTTTCAGGTAGTTGTCCAAAAGGGTCATGAGTTGCTCCCTGGTCTCTATCACACAGGCAAACCGTTCTTCCATTTCACTCCTGCCCAGCTGTAGGGTATAGGCCATATCCGCAAGGTCAAGTGAAGGATTTTCCGTTAGAAATGCACTCAGGTTATGAAGCTGTGCCAACAGGCGATCGCAGTTCTTGGCCGATATGACCATGATTTGCGGCCCCTGAACAATAGCGGTGTCCACTCTCTCTTTGGGAAGATGCTCTTCGATGACGACGTGCACATTGGTACCACTGAAGCCAAAGCTGTTGATGGCTGCCCGGCGTGGCTGCCCGGGAGCCACCTCCCAGTTTCTGAGGTCGCTATTGATGAAGAAGGGGCTATCCTTCAGCGGTATGTGTGGATTGAGGGTATTGAAATTGAGACTCGGGAAGAGCTGTTTTTCCTGTATGGACAAGAGTACTTTAATGAGGCCCGAGACCCCGGCAGCGGTCAGGGCATGCCCGATATTGGTCTTGACACTACCTATACCGCAAAATTCCTTTTTGTTGGTATAGGTTTGAAAGGATTCTTTCAGGGCTTTTATCTCTATGGGGTCGCCCAGTTTGGTACCCGTTCCATGTGCTTCCACATAGCTAATGGTACCGGGATCGATATCGAACTTGTCGTATACCCCTTTCTGCAATTGTGTCTGGGATTTATCACTGGGTGCGGTAATACCGTTGGTCGCACCGTCCTGGTTCATGCCCCAGCCTTTGATAATGCCATAGATCCTATCCCCGTCCGCTTCGGCGCGGTCCCTTCTCTTCAACACCACTACTCCCACACCCTCTGCGGGCACGAAACCATTGGCAGATTCATCAAAGGTATGGCACTGTCCGTCTTCACTGAGCATACCCGCCTTACTGGTCAGGATATGCAGGTTTGGGGTACTCAGGACACTCACCCCACCGGCCAGTGCCCAATCACAATTGTCCAGCAATAGGCTATCACAGGCTTGGGCCACAGCGACCAAGGAACTGGAACAGGCGGTATCGATGGATACACTGGGCCCCTTGAGGTTCAGGAAATAGGAGATGCGGGCACTGAGAATGGAGTTATTGGTACTGATGAGCGAATAAGAGTCCAGTCCTTCTTTGTCCAGTCCGTTTTCAGTATTGTAATCGCTGGCCGTTACTCCCACAAATACACCGCAACGCTGCTCGGATAATTTTTTGGGGTCATAGCCGGCATCTTCTATGGCCGCCCAGCTCTGTTCCAGAAATACCCTTTGCTGTGGGTCCATGACTCGGGCTTCTTTGGGCGAGATATTGAAGAACAGCGGGTCGAACTTGTCGCTATGTTCGAGCACGCCCATCCATTTGCTATAGGATTTTCCTTCTGCCGATTTGTCCAGATCGAAATATTCGGATTCGGGCCATTTTTCTTCGGGGACTTCCTTGATACTGTTTCTGCCGGCTTTCAGGTTTTCCAAAAAGGAATGACTATCGGCTGCGCCCGGCATGCGTGTGGACAACCCTACGATGGCAATGTCCCGTGGCGAAACGGTCCCTTTGGTATTCTTTTTCTTTGCCTCGATAGCGGGGGAAATGGCTTTGGGAGATTCCGAAGGCTGCCGAGGGACCGATACGTTCACTTTCAGTGCCGGAGGTGCTGTTGTTTCAGTGACCTGTCGATGACCATTGGGAACCTCTTGGTGCTGCCCTACGGTACTTATAGTAGCAGCGGGCAGTGCCTCGTACACAAAGCGGCTCAATTGATCCAAGGTAGGATAGTTATAGAGGTCGGTAGCAGCCAGTTCGAGGATAAAGGTATCGTTGATTTTCTGAATCAGCTCTACGCCGATGACCGAGTCCAGCCCTAGGTTGATGAACTTTTCGTCCAGATCTATCTGTTCCGGTGCGATGTAGAGGATACCCGCCAGCATTTCCAGCAATTGTTGTGCAACCTCTGCTTCTGTATGGGATTTGGGAACAGCAGTGGACTTGGGTTCAGGTTCCATCGGGGCCATCAGGATCTCTTCAGGGTCTTGAGCAGGGTATTCCGAACGGGTTGTGGGCAATGCTTCGTGTATGAAGCTGCCCAGTGTTTCCAAGGTCGGGTAATTGTAGAGGTCGGTAGCGGCCAGTTCCAGCAGGAAGGTGTCATTGATTTTCTGAATCAATTCCACGCCGATGACCGAGTCCAGTCCCAGATTGATAAATTTCTCTTCGGCATCGATCTGCTCGGGTGCGATATAGAGAATGTCGGCCAGCATCTGCAACAATACTTGGCTCACTTCGGACAAGGTATGTGACTTAGGCTGTTCCAGATGTGGCATATCAAGGTTCGTTTTAGTTGTATTTGAGGTTGTAGAAGGGGTTTCACTTATTATCGATGATTCTTCCATGCGTATCAGCTGCACTTTACTTTGTGTGCCGGACATTTCATTTCCGATTGTATTTTCATCTTTTTGTTGTAATCTGACTTTCTCTTTCTCTTTTGACTCCGTTTTAGTCGGTGCTTTCCGTACTACTTCCGATGCGGTCTCGGTGACCCAGTGCCGCTCTCTGGCAAAAGGATAGGTCGGTAGACTGATTTTGGCCGGGCGGGCTGCGTTGCTGTACAGGGCCGTCCAGTCCACTGTTCCACCATGGCACCATATATCGAGTACCTTTTCGTATTCCCCTTCCTGTAACAGTACCGTAGTTGAGTTCGTACCAAGGGAGTTCTTCAGTTCTTCCAGCCTTCTTCTGCCTTTCTTCACACTGCCCGCATGTACCGCAGTATCCGTGGACAGGTAGTTCGCCAATTGCTCTTTCAGGTGGGCTATGCTATCCGTTCGGAAGGCCATACGTTCTTCCATAGCTTCCCTGCCCGCTTGTAGGGTATAGGCGATGTCGTGGAGTGAGCGGTCATCTTGGTCTACCAAAAATTGACTCAACAGAGTGGCATAGTCCCTGAGCCGTTCCTTGTTTCGGGCAGAAAGTAGGATGAGTGCAGGTATACCGTAGGCTGCGGTCGGTTTCGGCCCGGGGGTATATTCTTCCAGCACCATGTGGGCATTGGTACCTCCAAAACCAAAACTGCTGACGGCTGCTCTTCGGGGTATATCCTTTGCGGGCCGGTTCCAATCTTTCAGTTGGGTGCTGATATAAAAGGGCGAGTTTTCCAGCTCGATCTGTTCGTTGAGCGTATCGAAATGAAGGTTGGGCACATACTTTCGGTGCTGCATCATGAGTATGGTCTTGATTACCCCGGCCACACCCGAGGCCATGGCCGTATGCCCGATATTCGTCTTGACCGATCCGATGGCGCAGTACTGTTTTTTGTCGGTATACTTTCCGAAGGAGTGGGTCAGGGCTTCCATTTCGATAGGGTCCCCCAATTTGGTGCCCGTACCATGGGCCTCGACATAGGTAATGGTGCCCGGGTCAATGGCGTAATCGGCATAGATCCGCTGCTGCAATTCGGCCTGCGAACGCATACTGGGGGCGGTGATACCGTTGGTCCGCCCATCTTGGTTGACACCACTGGCTTTGATTAGGGCATATATCCTATCTCCATCCTTTTCGGCCTCTTCCCGTTTTTTCAATAATAGAACACCTACTCCTTCTCCGGACACAATACCATCTGCCGAATCATCGAAGGTCTTGCATCGCCCTTCTTTGGAGGGCATTCCTGTCTGGCTGGTCCAGATATGGCCCAGTGGGGTGGTCATCAGGCATACCCCTCCTGCCAGTGCCATGGTGCTTTCCCCTGACAGTAGGCTTTGGCAAGCCCTGTCAATAGCTACCAAAGAGCTGGAGCAGGCGGTGTCCAGGGCCAGCGCGGGGCCGGTGAAGTTCATATAGTAGGAAATCCGGGAGGCCAGTATGGCAGGTGAGTTACCCGTGAAAGCGGATTTTCTACCTGCTCCCTTATGTTTTTGCAGAAGCTGCAAGTAGTCTCCCGCACCGGCACCCACAAAAACTCCAATGCGCTGTCGATCGAGCCCTTCCATGCTATAGCCGGCATCTTCCATGGTTTTCCAGCTCTCTTCCAGAAACACCCTTTGCTGGGGGTCCATGATTTTGGCTTCTCTGGGCGATATACCGAAGAAAAGCGGGTCGAATTTGTCCGAATCGGCGATGAAACCTCCCCATTTGCTATAGGCTGTGCCTTCGTGATTCGGGTCGGGGTGGTACCATTCGTAACCGTTCCAGTGCTTTTCCCCGATTTCCTGGATAGCGTCCACACCCTCACATAGGTTCTTCCAGTATTCCCCGATGTTTGCTGCTCCGGGAAAGCGTCCCGACATACCGACAATGGCTATGTCCTTACTGCTATCGGCAAGCTTATCGGTCACTTTGGATATTGCCTCGCGGTGTTCGTTATGGCTATTTTCCCCCAATTGTGCTTTGAGTTGCTCTTCCGAAAAGGCATGCAGGCGTAGGCCGCGGAGGTAGAGCAGTGTATTTTCTTCTTCATCGATAACCTCTACATCAAAATCGGGCCTGTCCCCTTCTTTTCGCCGGGCCACCAGACGGTACTTGCCCGTAGCTTGGCTTCCCAGCAGGGCAACTTCCCGAATGGTATAAGGGATTACCTCCACGCTATCCTGCGCTTCCCCGGAAAGGTTTCGCCTTTCGTGAAGCATGGTGGCCACCAAAGCAGCGTTCATTGCCCGCGCCAAATAGGTGGAAGGGGATGAGGTCAGCTCAAAAGTACCGACAATGCCCTTTTTCGTAAAGGTCAGGGAGGTGTAGGGATTGCTATAGAAATCACCAAAGCCCTTTTTTCGGTAGATGTCCGTCAGTTCCTGTGGGACCAAAGTCTGCTCTACCGCTTCCTGTTCTGCGAAAGTACTGTCCATCTGTTCTTCCCCTTCTCCATCAAGGTCCACGAAGCCTTTGAGGTGCAGCGTCGGCTCCTGTGCTGATTCAGAACGGCTATGGATACTGAAGCGCAGTCGACCATCGGACAGTTCTTTCAATTCAAAGAACAGTTCCGGACTTTCTTCCGCTGCCGTGATCAGTGGGACATGAAGGATGATTTCTTTCAAACTAAGTCTGTCTATTTTGAACTGTTCCTTGAAAACGGAATATGCCAGTTCTACATAGGCATCGGTCGGAAGGACATGATGGCCAAATATCAAATGATCGCGCAAACAGGGGTTGTTCTCTATGTTCACCCGATACGAAAACCGTACCTGCCCTGTCTCTTGGATACTGCCCTCCGAGGCAATGGCCCTAAAGAAGGACTCTTGGATCGTCTCCGTCTCTTCTACAGTATCTTTTTTGGGCATCCCTTCGGCGGGTTGTTCTGTAGTGTTCCACTCCTGTTGGGCAAGATGGGCCGATAATTCCCTAAGGTTGGGATAATCGTATAGGGTAGAGGCTTTTAGGTCAATACCCAGCGCCGCATTGGTCGCTTTGATGAACTCCATACCCAGTATGGAATCCAGGCCCAGTTGGCTAAACGGTTTTTTTTCATTCAGTTCTTCTATATCCAGATAAAGAAGGTCACCTACAATTTGGGATAGCAGTGCTTTGATATCTTCAGGCTTCATTGTCAATAGAGTTGTTTACAGGTTCATGTTTTTCAAATGTGCTTTCAGGAATGCACTACTATTTTGTTTGGGCTTTGTCGTTCCATTGGTTTCCTGTGCAGACCGGACTTGGGTACCGTACTCCTCTGCCTCCAGTGTAGTGGCCAAAGAAATCTTTTCTGTAGCCGGTGGTCCGGCCGATGTATCGTTTCGTTGAGAATCGACATCTTGGGTTTGCAGTTTTGCCTTGCCTTGCTTCGCATCGGTCAAATAAGCGGCCAGCTCTTCTACCAATGGATAGTCGTATAGTTTTGAAGCCTTTAGGTCCATGGCAAGGTCTTTGTTCAGGGCTTTCAGGAATTCCACTCCCAATATCGAATCCAGTCCCAGTTCACTGAAAGGTTTTCTTAGGTCCAGCTCCTCCTCTTCTAGGTAAAGTAGCCGCTTCAGATGGGTTACTATCACCTGCTTCACTTGTTCCATTCCCTGCTCGGGAGGCATTCGTTTCTCCATGGAGTCCATTTTCTTTTCCGGGAGATAGACTCTGCCCATATCCACGGTGTTGGCTTTCTCCTCTCGGGCGATTTCATTGGAAGGCAAGGGCAGCACTTCCAATGCGACACGTAGTTCTCTTTTGGGCAGTACGTGGGTCTTTTTGTTTTCTACTTTCTTGGGTTCTTGTCGATTTTCATCAAACCAGCACCTTCTCTTTTCAAAGGGATAGCCGGGCAATACTACTTTCCGTGGTTTCCCTTCCTTTTGGTAAAGTACTGTCCAATCGATCTTACTGCCTTTGCACCAAGCTTCGGCCAGTGCCGTGGCCTCTTTCTTTTTCAGGGACCTGTTCAGATCTTCATCGCCGATAGACGGCTCCTCTTCCTGCGTATTGCCATGGAACATGCCGACTGTATTTTGTGATTTCCCGTAGGCGGATAACCTTTCCGATAGGTCGGTGATGTTATCGGCAAGGATGGCCAGGCGCTCTTCCATACCATCCCTGCCCACTTGTAGGGTATAGGCCAGGTCATATAGGTCCACTTGAGGGTTCGATGCCAAATGGTCTTTCATAGCCCGGGCCAGTTCCTTGAGCTTCTTCGGATTCTTTGCGGATAGCACAAAAATCAATGGTGCCGTGCCCTTATAGGGTGATGATGGGCTTTTGGGAGGTTCCTCGATAATGACATGGGCATTGCTTCCCCCGATACCGAAGCTACTGACACCTGCGATTTTGGGTATGGCACCCGATGTCTTCCATACAGTGGTCTCCTTCTGGATGTAGAAAGGGCTTTTCTCCAGTTTCAGGTATTTATTGGGCTGTTGGAGGTGCGGATTGCCGGGCAGTAGTCCATGCTGCATGGCCAAGAGTACTTTGATAACACCCGCAATGCCCGAAGCGGCCTCCAAGTGACCGATGTTTGCCTTGACAGTGGCTATGGCACAATAGGGTCGGTCGGGTACCTTCTGCCCCGATTCCCGGAACAGCTGGGAAAAAGCCGACTTGAGGCCTTCGACTTCGATAGGGTCGCCCAGAGGTGTTCCCGTACCGTGGGCTTCGATATAGCTGACCTTATCGGGAGCAATACGGGCATTTCCATAGGCTTTCAGCAAGAGTTCTTTCTGTGCATTGGGATTCGGGGAAGAGAGGGTATTGGCCTTGCCTCCGTGGTTCTCCGCAGTGCCCCGTATCAGACCCAATATAGGGTCTCCGTCCTCCACTGCCCTGCTCAGGGGTTTGAGTATGATGGCCCCTGCACCTTCGCCCCTGACATAGCCATTGGCCCGCTCGTCGAAACTCTTGCACCGACCCTCTTCGCTGAGCATCCCGGAGTTGCTGAAGGATAGGGTAAGTTCGGGCGACAGCAGGGCATTTACCCCGCCCGCAATGGCCATGGTACAATGACCGTTCCTGATGTTTTCGACGGCTTTACGGATGGCCACCAAGGCACTGGAACAAGCGGTATCCACAGCCTCACTGGGGCCATGGGTATCCAGAAAATAAGATATTCTGTTTACCAATAATGAATGTGATGTGCCTATGGAAAACTGTGCTTGGTTGCTCTTTTCATGTTTATTGAGCAATGCAGCATAATCTGCGGTAGCCACGCCGAAGAATACGCCCGTATCGGTACCCTTGAGACTTTCGGCGGCTATACCTGCATGCTGTAGGGCATGGTAGACGACCTCCATGACCATCCTCTGTTGGGGATCCATCCAGGCTGCTTCCTTGGGCGATATGTTGAAGAACAGGGGGTCGAACTTGTCGATATCGGAAATGAAGCCTCCCCATTTGGACTTGGTCTTGGTAGGATCTTCCTTGGCATCGCCGTAGTATTCCCTCCAGTCCCAGCGGTCCTGTGGCACTTCACTGATCAGATCTCTGTTCTCTTTGAGGTTTTGCCAGAAGGTCTCCAGATCGGGGGAGCCAGGAAAGCGGCATCCCATGCCGATGACCGCTATAGGCTCATCAGGCTCCGTTTTTCCTTGGATATCGGTCCGCTCGGGGGCAGGCTCCGAAACAGGCCAGAACCTTGGTGCTCCTTCACGGAAGAACGTCTCCCCTGCTTCGGGCAAGGCTTCCTGTTCCGTTTGAGTATGTTTTTTCCTATCGAGTTCCGCTTTGTAATTTTTTACCATAAAGCCCGCCAACTCCTCCAAGGTCGGATAGTTGAAAAAGACGGTAGGCTGTACCTCTAGGTCATAGCGTTGGTTCAGTTCATTGGCAAATTTTGTGAATAAGATGGAATCAAAGCCGTACTCACCGAATTCCTTGTCTTTCCTGATATCTTTTGTGTTTTTCTTGATAATGCGTGATGCCATCTCCGACAGCTCGTAGAGCAGCCCATCCCTCTCCTTTTCGGGGTCCGCTACGTGATTTGGGGAGGTGTCCTTGTCTTTTATCGGTGCGCTGTCCCTATCATGGCCATTGGTCTTTTCCATAAAACGTTCGCTGTCCCCATAGAATACCACAGCTTGGGTCATCTTCGCTTGCATCACTCGGTCAAAAGCCTTTAGGCCCTGTTCATCGGGCATGGGCTCCAGTCCCCATTTCTGCTTCAGGAATTTTTTACTTTCTTCCTCCAAGGTCATGCCGCCCCGGTTCCATATGGGCCAGTTGATACTACAGGTATGACCGTGGCGTTTTCCCTGCTCCACCAGCCGGTTTCGGTATGAAGCATAACGGTCCAGATACGCATTGGCCGCAGCATAGTCCGCTTGTCCTACATTGCCCAGAAGGGCGGCAATGGAAGAGAAATAGAGCATAAAATCCATCGGTAAAGTGGCGGTGGCCTCGTCAAGATTTTTGGCTCCCTGTATCTTTACGCCCAGTACCTGTTGGATTTCGCTCGGGGTCTTGTTGACAATGAGGCTGTCCCTGATACTCCCCGCACTGTGGAGCACACCGTCCAATCGACCGTATTTATCCACGATTCCTGCTATGAGTGCCTTTACCGATTTCCTATCACTCATATCGCATTGGTAATAGATGGCATTTGGAAGATGGGAGAGTATCGATTTTTTACTTTCGTCCAGTTCGCTCCTACCCGTAAGTACAATCCGGGTATCCTTGAAAGTACCGATGTGCCGGGAAAAGAGCTGTCCCAGACCACCGAAACCACCCGTGATCAAGTAGGTACCGCCTTCTTTCAGGTAAGCTTTGGGAGAAGCTTCCCTCTGTTGTTTTACAGGGCAGAGTTGTCTTACCTCGCGGATGCCATTGCGATACCGTACCTCTTGCGCCGGGTCGTCCTGCTCCTTTTGCAGGATCGTGGCCAGGTCTCCTATCTCCTGTAGTCGCAGTGCATCTACTACCAGCAGCTTTACCCTTAGCATGGGATGCTCTTGGGACACGGTCTTCAATAGTCCGCTGATGAAACCGTACTCATGATAGTGCTGCTCCTCGCACAAAAGGATAAGCTGTCCTTTGGCACCCTTCCTGATTTTCCCTTTTACCTTGTTCAGTACCTCAAGAAAGTAGGCGTACTCGCTCCCATGCCCTATACTATCCACTTCCTCTTCCAGAATCTCTTCCAGTTTTTCGGCCAGTTGAGGGTTGTCACTGGCGATAAGTATACTCAAATTCTCCGAAAAGCTTTCTACATCCATATCAGTGGATAGCGAACGCGCCTTCCATTCGTTTTTATAAAGATGGGTCTTGACAGTAGCTAGAGGTGCCTCTACGGGGATAAAGGCAAACTCCCTGAAACGGAGCAGCACTTCCCCGGTTTCGTCCAATAGATCGATGTCGTAGTGTAGCACGGGCCCTTCTTCCTTTCCTTTGGCAGTTCTTTTGACATAACTATAGATCTTATCGGGCAGTGGTCGATGAACGTCCACTTCCCTCACGTTGAAGGGCATCAGCAAGCCCCATTCTTCTCGGACCATGTTCAGACTAATGGCCGTAGTCTGCAGTGCACTGTCCAGTGCCCCGGGTGTCAATACATAGCCTTCTCCTTTGGGCAATTCTATCTCGGATAAGGTTTCTTCTTCGTTGAAATGAATTTTCTGTATCCCTTGAAAACTTGGCCCCAAGTGCAGTCCGATGCTGCGGAACATTTGATAACAATCCTGCCCCGCTCTCGATTCGCCCAACCTACTTTTGATGGCTTCCAGATCCATTCGCTCCGGTCTGGGGAGTACCTTCGTGGTCAGTTTTCCCTGACCGTGGACCTGCCTGTCCTTTGACTTCCCCAAGGAACTGATCTGGTAAAACAGCTCGCCGTTCTGTCCGGGCTGTAGGCTTGTTTCTATTTCCTGGGGTATACCATTGACTTTGATGGGACTCAGCCAAGTGATGTCCCGCAGCTGAGTAATCTTTTGATGAAGGCTCCGCTCACCGGCTTCCCTGGCCAGTTCGATATAGGCCACTCCGGGCAGTACTTTATCCGCCATTAACCGGTGCTCGGCCAGAAAGTGCTCTTCTCCGCTAAAGGTACTGGTGAACCTTTGCTGCCGCAGGTCCGAATCATTGGTATGTAACAGCGGATGAAGCCGGCCCGGTCGGTTTTTCAACAGTTCTCGGTCGGAGGGTTGTGGTATCCAATGCCTCTCTTTGGCGAAAGGATAGGTAGGTAGAGCTATTCTTTGAGGCTTTCCGTTCGGATACATCCTGTTCCAATCGATAGCAGCGCCATGGACCCAGGACCGTGCCCATTCCTCCGCCTGTTCTTCGATAGGGTGTTCCTTTCCGATGTCCTGCTTCGATTTACTAGGGTCATTGTGCTGTTTACTACCGAGATACAGACCTTTTTGGCCTTGAGAACCATTCAGGTAGTCTGTCATATGTTCCAAGAGCACTTCCATATCAGAAGCAACGATGGCCAGGCGCTCATCCATGGCCTGGCGGCCTACCTGTAGGGTATAGGCGATGTCATATAGATTTTCATTCGGATGCTGTTCGATATGGGTTTTGAGGTTTTCCACCTGCTTCCTCAAAGCGATGTTACTCTTGGCCGATAGTAGGACTATAGCAGGTCCTTCACCTATGAAGGCCCGAGACCGGGTCAAGGGTGCTGCTTCGAGGACCATGTGTGCATTGGTACCGCTGAAGCCAAAACTACTGATAGCGGCACGTTTTGGTCCTTTGACCTCATCGGGCCATGGGTTGAGCTTATCATTGATGAAAAAGGGACTGTTCTCCACATCGATATGTTCATTGGCCTTGATGAAGTTCAGCGTTGGGGGCAGTTGGTCATGTTTGAAGGAGAGCATCACCTTGATAACACCCGCTACTCCTGCCGCCATGGCAGCGTGGCCTATATTGGTCTTGATACTGCCCAGCCCGCAGTACCCTTTCCTGTCGGTAAATTCCTCAAAAGAACTTTTCAGGGCCCGGAACTCGATGGGGTCCCCCAACTTGGTGCCTGTACCATGTGCTTCTACATAGGCAATGGACTCCGGGTCTATGCCCAACTGCCGGTAGAGGCCCACTTCCAGATTTTTTTGGGATACTGCGCTAGGTGCCGTGATACCGCTCGTGGTACCGTCCTGATTGATGGCACTGCCTTTGATCACTCCATAGATAGGGTCACCGTCCCTGAGGGCATCCTCCATGCGCTTCATGATCAGGACCCCCACTCCTTCGCCGGGAACAAAGCCATTGGCCCGGTTATCGAAGGTGTAGCATTGCCCGTCCGGGGACAACATGCCCGCCCTGCTCGTCTTTTTGTAGAACTCGGGCGTGATGAATACGGAGACACCGCCGGATATGATGATGTCCGATTCCCTCTGCTGCAAACTCTTGCAACCCATATGCATGGCGACCAAGGAACTTGAACAGGCCGTATCTACGGCCAGTGCGGGCCCTTTCAGGTCCAGGTAGTAGGAAATCCTTGAGGCCAGTATTGAGCTGGCATTTCCCCAGAAGGCGGAAGCCTCCAGGTTTTTTTCTTTGGAAAAATCCATGTAGTCCCCAGTAGCGGCCCCTACGAATACACCGCACTTGCTCGTTGCGAGTTGTTCGGGATTGATGGCCGCATCTTCTATGGCCTTCCAGCAATGCTGTAGAAAGAGCCGCTGTTGCGGGTCCATCATTTCGGCTTCGCTCGCGGATATCCTAAAGAACCAAGGGTCGAACTTGTCGATATCGGTCAGAAA
Organism: uncultured Cyclobacteriaceae bacterium; assembly: GCA_947492745.1. GTDB lineage: Bacteria > Bacteroidota > Bacteroidia > Cytophagales > Cyclobacteriaceae > Aurantiphycus > Aurantiphycus algarum. The sequence goes on from CANLOE010000025.1 coordinate 56,358, forward strand.
ACTCCCCCATTTGCTATTGGTCTTGTCGGGTGCGTTTTTATCCTGACTGTAGTGCCGGTGTTTGTCCCATCGTTCGGCGGGTACTTCCTCGATCAGGCTTTTCCCGTCTCTCAGGACTTCCCAGAACGCTTCCAGATTTTCCACGGGTCCAAATTGGCCACTCATACCGATGATGGCGATATCATCGCTACCATGGACCGTATTCACCTCGGCTGAGGGCGCTCGGTCCCGTTTTGGTTCATATTCCTCCTTCTGTACCGCCCTCCTGTATTTCTCAGCAATGTTCAGGACCACCTTGCCGATATTGCTCCTATTCTCCAAGCAGCGATAGGCTGCTACATACTCTTCCAACTCGAATTGCTGTTGAATGGTACTTTTCAATACTCCTCCGGCAATCAGGTCATGGCATTCCTGCCAGAGGTGCCGGGCATAATCGGTATCTTCGGCCAGCAAGCGCAAAAGGTCCAACCCGATAAAGGTCTGGTTGTCCGAAAAAATACTGAGGTCAATGGCATTGGCTGATTTGATTGCCGTCATGGACAGTTCTACATAGCGTCCCCTTTTGGCGAGGCAATTGATGCCTTTCTGTATGTTGTCACCGGACAGTGTGTTGATGACCACATCCACTCCCCTGCCCTCCGTGATTTTTTCGACTTCCTTTTCGAAATCATCTTCGATATAGTTGATGACGTGCCCCACGCCCATTTTTCGTAGGTAATCCAACTTTGCTGCACTACCTGCTGTAGCAATGATGCGGACATTTCTACTTTGTGCCAGTTGGACCGCGGCCAGCCCTGTTCCTCCTGTGGCCGTCTGGATAAGGATAGTCTCTCCCGACTGTGGGTTGGCCCTTCGAAATGCCTCGACCATCGTCATGGAAACAGCCAACAGAGAGCAACTTTCGGAAAAGGATAATGCGTCCGGCATGCGAAAGAGGTTATCTTCCCGCACATTGATATGTGTGGCCTGCAAACCCAACTTCTTATCGGCAATAGCGATGACTTTTTCTCCAATAGCAAGGTTTTTGACCTTGGACCCCTTTTTCACTACGACTCCCGAGGCTTCGAATCCAGGGGTAAAGGGATAGGCGGGCATGGTGGGATATAGCCCCTTGACGCAGAGCAGGTCTCCGAAGTTAAGGGAAAAGCTTGCTACAGCCACCTGCACCTCATCCTCCCGTGGGGTCTCGGGCCGGAAGTTGACCAAATGAATGTCCTCGATGTCGCCGGGCTGTCTCAGCAGGAGTTTTCTGCCCATGCCCATTGGTGCAGGGTATCCGTTGCTCTCCGATAGGGGTGTACGGCTCGGTGCTATAGGCTGTGGTAGCGGCTCTGTCCTGACGGCAGGGGCCGACATGCTAGCGATAGGTTTCATAGCGGGTTTCATCTCTTCAAACTGTAGTCTCAGCTTAGGTGCGTACGCTTGCACCAGGTACTCGGTCAGCTTATGCAGGGTCGGGTAATCGAACAGGGTCGTGGTCGCTAGCCGTGCATCGAGCCGTTGATTGATGCGTTTTATCAAGGATAGTCCCAAAATCGAGTCTACTCCATAGTCGGCCATGGGCGTATGGATATCCAATTGTTCCGGGGTCATTTTCAGGATCTCCCCTAGAACTCTTCTCACGAAGGTCAATGATCGCGCGTACAGTTCCTTTTCTGACATTGTAGGTACAGCCTTAATAGTGGTCGTGTTATCTCTTGCAGGGATGGTGATGTAGTCCTCGGACACGGTTGGCGGAGCTATTGGCGACTTGGACCTTACCCTATCAAGTAGTCGTGAGGACAATGCTTTTGGGTATTCCTTGCCTAGATGGCCGGCAAACTTTCTTATCGTGGGATAATCAAAGAGTGTGGTCGTGGGCATTTGGCTTTCAACCTTTTGATTGATGGCCTTGATCAAAGTCAGCCCCAGAATGGAATCGACTCCATAATCTGCCATGGGCGTATCGATATCCAACTTCCCGATATCCATTTTCAATATCTCGGCCACCTGCTCTTTGACCAAGGTGATGCCCAAGTGCTCTATTTCCGATGGGTGGGGTTCCTGTGATGGGAATTGTCCCTCTGCTCCTGTCGTATCGGAGTACTGCATTGGAAATCCATTGTTTTGTGATAGCGGTTCGGGCTTGTACTCCATAGGCACTCTCAACACTCCATCACTATGCGCGACCAGAATCTGTTGTGGTAGGCGGTCCTGTTGTGGATAGGAAGTCGGGGCCGAAAATCCGGTCTCCATCAACACTTGCTGCCATTGTTCCCTTGAGAGGCCGGGGCTTCCTTCCAGCCTGATTTCCCCATCCCCGAACATCCACCAGCCATCCAGCAGACCAAAGGTCAATGTGGTAAACAGTTCGGTCCGGGCGATTTCGTTGAGCAATAGCAGTCCTTCTTTTTTCAGTACGGCCTTGATATTGGTCAGGGTATGGTGAATGTTCTTGGTGGCATGCACCACATTGGCACCGATAACGATGTCGTATGCGCCCAGTGCGATGCCCTGTTCGCCGGGAAAACGCTCTATATCGAACATGGCCGTTTCCATATAGGGAGCCATTTCCCTAAAGTTGTTTTCGGCGCGGAGGAGAAAACTTTTGGAAAGGTCGGTATAGGTATAGGTCACTAGATCCTTGAAAGGGGCCAGTTTTTCAAACAGATGCTGGCTGGTACCTCCCGTACCGGCGCCTACTTCCAGGATTTTTATCTTTTCCCCATGGGCCAGACGGGGAGCACTATTGCCCACACTGTCACAGACTACCTTGGCCAAGAGCTCATTGAAGTAATTGGCGCGGTGATTGCCTTTGTAGAATCCACTGACATGATCCATGCTGCCTTCGGGGAATATGATGTCGGTCGCCTTGACTTTTCCCGAAATGATATCCTCAAAAGCGTCCAGGCAAATTTTCAACAGGCGGATATGTGCCCGGTAGTCCCCGTTGCTCTTTCCGATACTGCTCAGTTCGGAATCCAGATCGAATGTTTTCAAGGCCTCTTCCGCCTTTGCGCTCAGAAGGGCATTGCCGCCCTGTAAGGTCATATAGTTCCTATCGACCATCATGGTCAGTAGTACACGGAACAGCCGCTCGTACTTGGGGAGTATGCCCAGTCGTTCTCTAAGCATATGCAGGGAGGACAGTTTATCACCGTACAGTTTCGTTTGCATCCTTTCGAATACCCGGACAAAGCCCAGACAGCAGGCTTCCATCAGTCTGGACTCGACTACTTCATCGGACCGGAAGGGTTGGGTTATGGGTTCTTGGGGCGTTAACCGCGAAGTGTTCTGTACTTCCTGGACCTTTCGGTCCTTGGTTATTTCCTTGGTGAAGGATATGTCTGCATTGTCGGCATCCATTTTTATGGCAATGAGCTGTGACAGGGTACCGGAGAGTACTTTTTCCACTACCTGCATGCCTTCCGCAGGGGATATACTCTCGATACGCAAGGCCTGCATTCTTTTCCTGTATTCATGGGACGAGACTATTCCCACTTCTCCCCAGTAGCCCCAATTGATGCTGTATGCAGGGACCTTGGGCAATCGGTCTTCCAAACTTTGGGCAAAACTGTCCTTATAGATACAGCCTGCGGCATAATTGGCCTGACCTGCGGCTTTCCATTGGGATATGACCGATGAGTAGAAGCAGATAAAATCAAGTTCTTCCTTTTTGAAGACCTCTACTAGGTGAAAACTGCCCAATGCCTTGGGGTCAAAGGATTTTTTGAAATCGGCTTCCTCCATGTGGCTCAGCAGGACATCGTTGAGTACAATGGCCGAGTGGAAAATACCGTTGATATTGAGTCCGGCAGCTTTGATTTCCTGATATACCCGAACCAGACTTTCTTCGCTATTGGCATCGCACTGGAAGTACAAGGGACGTTTTCCCTTCTTTTCCATCTCCATCATGGCATGAAGGATTGCTCCCTCAGCGGGCCTTCTTCCCAGCCATATTACCTGTGCATCGTATTGGGAAAGAAGGTATTCCGTGGTCACTTTGCCCAGACCTCCGGCACCGCCCAGTATCAGATAGGTTCCCTGAGCCTTCAGTTTGCCCAAGGCACTGCCACCGAGCTCCAATGGTGCGGGATAAAGTTTTCTTTGGTAAGGAAGTCCATTTCTATAGGCCGTAACTATCCCTTCGGGGTCGTAGGGAGTGTCCAGTATGTTCTCCAATAGCTTGCCCTCAAGGCTTGGCGTATCCAGGTCGATCACACGGACGCTCCAGTGGGGCTGTTCCTTGGCCAATGACCCTATCAGGCCCGCAATACCGCTACCGACAAAGCTGACCTTATCATTGGATAGCACCTTTTGGGTGTTGTGCAGGAGTATGGTCAGGCGTAGATTCTTTTCCGCATAGTCCGAAGACAGGAGTTTTTTGAGTATCCTGAAAACGGCCAATTCCCTTTTTTCGACTTCTTGGGCCACATCGAAGCCCTGTTGCCCGACCGTGCCGGGTATACAGCCCTGCAATAGGTACAGCTCCTCCACCTGCGGTCCATTCACTGCCCATGTGCTCTCCACTGAGACCTGTGCCTTTCTTTGTTGCAGCAGGGACGATAGGCTTTGGGACAAAGGGGAATCGGTATCTCCTATCAACATTATATGTTTCGGGGTGACCTGTGCCGGGGGTGACCAAGAGCCGATCCTATCCCATAGGGGCAGGTACAACATGTCCGATGGCTTTGGGGTACCTCCGCTTACTAGGGCCGAAGGTACAAGGGCCGCTGTTCCGGAGGAAGTGGTATGCAGAGGCAAGGCCACAAAGTCCCGGAAACTGAGCAGTACTCTTCCTTCTTCATCGAAGAGGTCCACATCATATTTTGCTATACGGCTATCATGGTGGGTGTGCTTTTTTCTGGCCCTGCACCATACTGTGTGGGTCAGGTCTCGGTAGAAGTGGACACTGCCGATACTGTAAGGGAGCTGTAGTCCTCCCGCAGCACTCTCTTCCTGGGCAAGACAGATGCATACTTGTAGCGCACTATCGAGCAGGCCCAAGTGATGGGTATCTCCGTGGTATCCGTTCAGGGAAATTTTGGCCAGCCCTTCGGTGGTACTGTAGTAAAGCTGTTCCATGCCCTGAAAACTATCACCATAGCCCAAACCCAAAGCGATGAACAGGGCATAGCAATCTTTTTTATCTCGGGTATAGGGTAGTTTTTCCCTAAGTGCTATCAGGTCCACGGGTGGTGGCTCGGGTAAGGGTTCCGTACTCAGGTAACCTTGGCCATGGAGTACGGTCTGTCCTTCTTCCCCCGAAGCGGTCCGGACTTCATAGCGTAGGCTGCCTTCCGGCAAAGGGTGTAGGTGCGTTGCTATGGTAGCGCTACCTTGAGGGGCTTCGATGGGAGTCCTCCAAACGACTTCTTTCAGTTGCGTGATCTTTTCGTGAAGGTAACGGTGTCCCGCAGCTCTGGCCATCTCCAGATAGGCCACGCCGGGGAGAATGCCCCTGCCCTTGACCTGGTGATCTTGTAGAAAGTGCTCTGCTCCCGTAAAATGACTATCAAATCTACATCCATGCTGGTCCGATACGTTATGGTGCAGTAGTGGATGTTCTTTGGCCGTGATGCTTTGGAGCGGTTTTGTGGCTCCCGTTATCCAATGTTTTTCCTTGGCAAAGGGGTAACAGGGCAGATCGATTTTCTGTGGATGACCTTCGGGATAGAGCATGGCCCAATCGATGGCGGTCCCACTGACCCACAGCCGTGCCAAGGAGATGAGATCTCGACCGGCGATGGCGGTCTTGAGATGCGACCGGCCCGCAGCACTGCTTGGGGAGACGGATTTTTTTCCTTTTTTACTATTTCCCTCGAAGGAATCAAGGGAAATATCGTCTGCCAGATACCGGGCCAGCCCGTCCAATAGTGCGGGTCTGTCCGAAACGACCAGGGCAAAGCGCTCTTCCATAGCTTCCCTGCCCAGTTGTAGGGTATAGGCGATATCATGTAGGTTTTCCTGCTCATGGGACAGTACATGGTTCCGGAGATGGGTCACCTGTCTTTTCAGGGCCGCTTTATCCCTTGCGGACAGTAGGATGAGTGCCGGATCCTGCTCTTGGGATACTGTCGGCCTTTTCTGCACTGGATACTCTTCGACCACGACATGGGCATTGGTACCACTGAAACCAAAGCTATTGATGGCCGCTCTTCGAAGCTGTCCTTGGGCCGTGGACCAGTCCTGTAGGGCGGTGGCCACATAAAAGGGGCTGTTCCTGAAATCGATTTCGCTGTTGGGGGCATCGTAGTGGAGACTGGGCACCAGCTTACGGTGCTGTAGCATCAGTATCGTTTTGATGAGTCCCGAGATACCTGCCGCCTCGGCCGCATGTCCGATATTGGTCTTTACCGAACCGATGGCACAAAACTGTTTTTGGGAAGTGTGCGTACCGAAGGTATGCTGTAGGGCATCGACCTCTATAGGATCGCCCAGCTTGGTACCTGTTCCATGTGCCTCGATATAGCCAATGGTTTCAGGGTGTAGATTGTATTGGGAGTAAACGTGTTTTTGCAGCTCACTTTGTGCTTGTGCGCTCGGTGCGGTAATGCCATTGGTCCTACCGTCCTGATTCACTCCACTTCCCTTGATGACAGCGTATATTCTGTCCCCATCTCTTTCGGCATCTTCCCGGCGCTTCATCACCAGTACTCCGACTCCCTCTGCGGAGACGATACCATCGGCCCCATTGTCAAAGGTCCTGCACTTTCCCTCTTTGGAAGGCATACCGACCTGACTGGTCCAGACGTGGAGCAGGGGCGTGTTCATCAAGGATACCCCACTGGCCAGGGCCAGCTCCGACTCTCCCGACAGCAAGCTTTGGTAGGCCCTGTCAATGGCTACCAATGAGCTGGAACAAGCGGTGTCCACGGTGATGGCGGGGCCTCTCAGGTTCAGGAAAAAAGAAATCCTTGCCGCCAGTATTGCCTGCGAATTGCCCATAAAGGCCAGTCCTTCTTTCTCCGCACCGCACTTCGCCAAAAGATCGCGGTAGTCCCCGGAACTGGCACCCACAAAAACACCCACTTTCCTTTTGCCCAGCGATTTGGGAGCATAACCCGCATTTTCAATGGCCCGCCAGCTCTCTTCGAGCAACAATCGCTGTTGGGGGTCCATGATTTCCGCCTCCTTGGGTGAAATACCGAAGAAGAGCGCATCGAACTTATCGACGTCTTTCAAAAATCCTCCCCACTTGCTGTAGGAAGTTCCCTCATGCCCTTGTTCGCGATTGTACCAGTCCATATCGCCCCAGCGACTTTCATCGATTTCCTGAACGGCACATTTGCCGTCCCTCAGGTTTTCCCAGAACTCATGGACATTCCCGGCACCGGGAAACCGGCAGGAAAGCCCTACAATGGCCACATCCGTATTCCCGTTTTTGGATGCTCTTTTTTCAGAAAGCATCGGTTTGCGCTGCGCTATCGTTTGGGGTCGTACCTGCGCGCTCCCATTGACTTCAGTGCCGCTCAATTGATGTTGATGTACTTTACGTAAGGTGAGGCCTTCTACTCTCAATAGTCGTTTTTTGTCCGCCCCGAGGATTTCCATAGTAAAGGTCAGCTCTTCTTCACTGGCCGAAAGGCACTCCATGGCGCAGGTATAGGGCATATCGGCCCCCAGTTCCTGGTGAAGGCTTACCTTGCTCAACTGGTAGGGCAGGTACATGACCCCATCTATCTTCCCAGCTCTCTGCGTATGGGCGGCGTATTGGATAGCAAAAAGCAGCGCACCGTCCAGCACCTGTGCAATAAGGGTCTCCCTTCTCACTCCCTCCGATGTACGGATTTCCAAAGTGCCGCGCAGGCCATTTTCCAGAATGTCCAATTCCCTTCTGATTCCCTGATAAGGGCCACTGGCAATGCCCGCTGTCCAGTCGGCCAGCTTTCGGGCATCGTAGTGGTGCAGCACCGATAGGTCCGGTGCCAGTAATGAGGTCAAAGTAGCACTGTTACTTTTATCGCCATCGGGTCGGGCGATGGCCCGAAGGTGCGTCACCTGCCTGTCTTCTGCCCTACCGGTAATCAGAACACGGGTGCTGCCACTATCCATTTTTTTCAGGGCAAGTGTCATGATGGCACTCTCGCTTCCCTGGGCAATGAAAGGTTCTGAAATCCTGATCTTCTCCAAATCGAGTATAGCGTAGCCTTGCTGCCGGAAAAACCCGTAGATCAGCTCGATGTAGGCATCAGTGGGCAGTACATGTCTTCCAAATACGATATGATGGCGCAGACAGGTATTGTTCTCGACCGATACTTTATAGTCGAGACGGACTTCTCCATCCCTTTGATAGTCGCCCGTCGAAGAAAGTAGCTCAAATACAGCGATGTCATCCTGCTTTTGTGAGGGTTTCGTGAAAAGCCGGGGAGCGGTTTCCGAGATGTGTGCCGCCAGTTCCTCTACTGTAGTGTAGTTGTACAGATCTGTGGCCTTGAGTTCCAGGGAAAAGTCCTTGTTCAGCGATTTGATGAACTCTACGCCAAGCACCGAATCCAGCCCCAGTTCAACAAAGCTCTTGTCCCTATCCAGTTCGTCCGGGTCCATATAGAGCAGTTCGCACAACAATGGGGACAATCGCGATGCTACTTCCGTGCGATTTTCGGGATAGGGTTGCTGTAGGGCTTCCCTTTCTGCCTCGGATGGTTTCGAGGGGGCCACTGTGGGCGTATTGTATTCCGTGGAGGAAGGGACATATGCCGGTATTCGTGAAGTAGCAATATGATCGATCAGTTCATGGACCGTCGTATAATGGTAAAGGTCCGTGGCCCTGAGTTCCAGGGAAAAACTCTTGTTCAGTGATTTGATAAATTCAACTCCCAATACGGAGTCCAGTCCCAGTTCCACAAAGCTCTTGTCCCTATCGAGTTCCTCGGGTGCCATGTAGAGCAACTCACACAAAAGGGTGGAAAGGCGGGTATCTATAGACTCATAACCGTTTGTTTTGGCTGTTTCAGGCTCGATATTAACGGGTACCGAGGGCAGTTGGATTTGTTTTTCCTGACTGCCATTACTCTTGTTGAAAGTGGGAATTGTGGCATGCTCGATTTCCTCCGCTTTTGAAGGTACTCTTGCTGTTGTTCCTTTTTCCAAAATATCCGAAATGTAGGCCGTCAGTTCGTCTACCGTTGGCTTACTGTAGAGGTCTGTGGCCTTCAGTGTCAGTGCAAGGTTCCTGTTCAGTGCCTTGACAAACTCTACGCCGAGCACGGAATCCAAACCCAATTCCACAAAACTCTTGTCCGTATCCAATTCGTCAGGGGCCATATACAGCAGCTCGCACAATAGCTTGGAGAGTTCGTTTTTCAGGTTTACTTCTTCGTTTTTTTGGACAGAAGGAGGCTTTTCGGAAGCATGTACCATCGATAGATGGACCCGATCCTGCCGAATTTCATCCTTGAAATCATTGCCCTCCCGATTACTTTCCGCTATGGGGTCGTTCTTCATGATATGATCGGTCAGTTCATCGACAGTAGGATAGCTGTAGAGATCTGTAGCTTTTAGTTCAAGGGACAGGTTATGGTTCAGTGATTTTACGAATTCTACTCCCAGTACCGAATCCAGTCCCATTTCGACGAAGCTATTATCCCTATCCAGTTCTCCCGGTTCCATGTAGAGCAATGCGCACAATCGTGCGGATACTTCATGGAGTATCGTTTGTCTTTTTTCTGTGTTCGACACTTTCAAGGGCTGCACAGGGGTGGAAGCTAAAGGGACGGATACGGGCTTCGGACGGTCATCATCCACTGGGATAAGGCTGGTCTTGGGGTATTCGGGAATCATCTTCTTGGCTTTCTCAGGTTTGATGGAAGTATTCTTCTTGGGGATATCATCGGCTATCCAGTATCTTTTTTCCTTAAAGGGATAGGTAGGCAGGGTCAGTTTGGGCGGGGTTCCTTTGGGATACAGGCGCGTCCAGTCCACTGATTCACCGGCACACCAATTGGATGCGAGCTCTTCCAGATTGGGCATTGCGTTCTCACGAATTTTTCCCTCACCGTTTCCCGAATGTACAACAGTGGAAGGAGGTGTACCTTTCACCCGTCCGGTATGCAGTCCTTTTGTATCATGTCCTTGTGCAAAAGCGGTCAACTTAGCGATAAGTTCATCATGGTCGGCACATACGAAGGCCAGACGGGCGGTCATTTCTTCCCTTGCCTCCTGCATGGTATAACATAAGGAGGAAAGCTCCGGTAGTGGTGCTGATTCAAGAACACGGTCCAGTATATTTTTTGCGTACACCTTTAGTACACTGTCCTCCTTGGCAGAAAGTACGAATAGATAAGGTCCTTCGTGGACGTGGCCTTGGTCCTTACTTCTCTGATGTTCATAGGATTCCAAAATCAGGTGTGCATTGGTCCCACCTATTCCAAAACTGCTAACGCCCGCCCTCAACGGTCTATCGGAATCATCGAGAGTCCAGGGACTGAGGCTATCCTGAATATAAAAGGGGCTGTTCTGTAGTTCTATTTTTGGGTTGAGGCGGGTGTAGTTTATGGTCGGTGGCAGTTGTCGGTGTTCCATGGAGAGCAATACTTTCAGTACTCCTACAATGCCCGAAGCGGCTTCCAGGTGTCCCATATTACTTTTGATGGACCCCAGCCCGCACCAAGGGACAGGGTTCAGGTTCTCATCACCGCCCATCAGTTCTGAAAAAGCCGCCTTTAGGCCCGCGACTTCTATGGGATCTCCCAGTCCTGTCCCTGTGCCATGTGCCTCGATATAGCTCACCGTTGAGACATCGACCTTTGCTTTTTGGTAGGCCTGTACCACTAGTTTCTGCTGTTTGAAAGGATTGGGAACGGTAACGCCCGTAGTCTGTCCTCCATGGTTGACCGCGGCTTCCCTGATCACACCGGCGATGGTGTCCCCATCTTCGATGGCCTTGGACAGAGGTTTTAGCAGTAATGCCACCGCTCCTTCCGCACGGACATAACCGTTGGCCTTTTCGTCAAAGGTCATGCACCGCCCATCTTCACTGAGCATCTTTGCATTATGGTAGGCCAGACTGCGGGCGGGATGGCACATCAAGTGGATACCTCCCACGACCGCCTGTCCGCAGTCTCCTGCGCGTATATCGCGAATGGCACTGTTGATGGCTACCAGTGAAGAAGAGCAGGCCGTATCAAGTTGTAGGCTGGGCCCTTCAAAATCAAAGAAATAGGAAACTCTGTTGGCAATCATCGCCGAGGATGTGCCAATTCCGATAGTGGTGTTTTCCCCCATTTTTTCCTTCATCAATACTTCGTAATCACTCCCACTACTCCCGATGTATACTCCCGTCCTGCTTCCCCGCAAGGTGGAGGCCTTGTACCCTGCATTTTCGAACAGACTCCAGGTCAGTTCCATCATCATCCGTTGCTGTGGGTCCATGGTCACCGCTTCGCGAGGTGATATCCAAAAGAAAGAGGCATCGAAGCTGTCTATGTCCTGTAGGTAGCCCCCTTTGTCGATGCCTTTGTAGTCCTTGTCCTTGCCCCCTTTCTCGTCCCAGTTCCATCGTTCTTTGGGTGTGGTCGTAATCACTGATTTTCCAGAAATCAGAACATCCCATAATTCCTTCTCCGAGGCAACTCCCGGCAGCTTGAATGCCCTTCCGATTATCGCTACGGCTTCTTGAGAAACTTCTCTTTGCCCAAGCTTTTCTTTTGGGAATTGTTCCTGTTCTGCCTTTTTCTCAAAGGCTTTGGTAGATCCTGACAATAGGTATTCGGTAATCGCACCAATGGTCGTCAGGCCGAAAAATTTACTGGGATTGCTGTTCAGTTTGTGGGTGATATTCAGATGTTCGGACAGCTCTGAATACATAATGGACTCTATCCCCAGTGTTTTCAGGTCTGTTTCGGCTGTAAGTCCTTGAAGATTCAGGGTAGAAGTGAAAAAATCGATGATTATCCCGTGGAGTACCTCCCTTCCATATCTGGGCTTAAGGTCTTCGGGTATTACTGTACTTTCACTGGTTTTGGGCATCGGCAACGTGCCTTCATTCATGACCACGGAAGGGTTTTTCGAACGTTCAAGTTTGGGTTCGTTTGCTTCCCTGCTCAGCACAAAGGACTTGAAGAGGCCTTTTTTCAGTGCCTTTCGAAGCTTGTTCAGAATTTCTATATCAGCCACTTCTTTTATCGTGAAAATCCTAGCAATCAATACTCCATCTTTTTTTCTGATAAGGGAGGAACTTAGGTGAATCCGATGATCCTCCTGTATCTCAAAGACTTCCTGTCTATAGATCAATACATCATCGGCATTGGCATTACCAAAATAAAAGGTATCCCGCGCTATGCAGAAACTGAGCTGTGACCAATCTTCTTCCAAATTCATATCTTCCATCAGAACCTTAACCAACTGACGCTCACACTTATCGCTAATCTTCGGATAGGAAGCAAAGTAAAGTAGCCCCACCCCGTTGATATCATCATAGGGTTCAACTTGGTATTCATGGGTATAGCACTCGTCTTCGGTCATTCCCAATGAAAATTCCACTCCCAACAGGGATACCTGCGGATGGGATACAGTATCTGCGGAAATGGATTCAAAACTTTTACTATCCAAATATTCTTTGGCAAATGCAGGCAGTTTTTTTTCCAGCTTTACCTGACTTGTATCCAAAAGGGGTGCACCCTTTTTCAAACGCTGGTTATTCCCTTCTGCACGTGTGGAGAACACCGAAAACAGCGAAGCTGTGATACTTTTCTGCCCGCAGCTGAGTTGCGGATTGCTGAAAAACATTTTTTTTCCATAGCGTGATAGCTCGCTATTGATGTCCACTAGATCATTTTCACTAAACCGGCCCAAGCTATCGGAACCCTCCCAGCGTAACCGAACGAAACTCGCATACAGGCGTTCATTATTACTGTCCACCAGCTCATCGGAATCTGCTCCCAGTCCCTCTGTAATCATGGTCCAATGAAAATCCCCCAACTCTTTCAATAACCAATTTTCATATAACCCACCACAATGCATCTGTGGCATGTTCAATTTATAATTTCGCTTCATTATCTATTGTTGAGTTTTCTATTACTGAACATAGGCCCTCACCACTTTCATGAAATTTCTTGAAAAGTACGGACATAAAATACATAGTACGACACCATGGCTTCAATTGCCATTGGACATAATTTACCCATAAATCAATAAGAACTACTGATGTGAACGATGTAAGATTTTATGGAGTCTTGGATTCCAGTCAAACGCCCCCTACCATTCAGTCAAAGAGTCTGCACTCCCTTTGCTTGGCTCATTTTCCTATCGAATAGTAAAAATATAACTGCAACTATCTCCGGCTTCCTAGTATTCCCATTTTGAGGAAATGTTGGTTCTTGGTTTTGTTATTTATTCATTGGATATTGAAATATTCCCGAACAGTAATAGAGTTGAGAATAATATGCTATCCATCAGCTAATCCACAGTACTAACAAATGGCAACCAAACGCCTTATAGGCCTACAAAAATAAAAATATAATTTTTTTAATTTTTTTAATTTTTTAGTGTCAAAATTACCAATTTATTAACAAAGCATTATTTTCAGTAAGATTATTAACCGATTTACACCCTATTATTTACGAATGTAAAAGTTTATTTTTGAAATAAAAACGATTCATCAAATAAAAAAAGAGGCTATTTTCAGGTCTAAGCATAACTTATTGACAAACAAAAAAATAGTATGTAGGTCATCTCTTAAAGCTATACTATCCATACCATCGGTATGCCGAGCAATCCTTTTCTAATACGGTGTACCAGAAATCAAACCATCAATTTCCGCAGCTCTTCTCAGGAAAAATACATCGGATAATCCTAGTCCTGTCAGGTTAGAAATGCAATGGCACTTTGTAGTGATGGATCTGAGCAATGCGTTTTGTCTTTCCTTCGGTTCATCAATGAATATTTTGACAGACTTATATACTTAGCTATACCTATGATTTTAACCGGGATCATCAATGTCGTTTAGTTAAGGTTTGTAAGCCATAAAACCGGCAGGCCTTCCTCCATACCTTCTAATACAAAC
>CANLOE010000026.1 GCA_947492745.1 uncultured Cyclobacteriaceae bacterium
GACTCCAGAAGAGTTTAGTAAAATCAATTATTCAAAATGTGCTTAACTTATTGTCCAGTTTTTTATTGCAATTCCAACTATTGATTATTTTGGGTTCAATGAAATGACCGAAATAAAGTCAATATAACTAAGTATACAAGTCTATCGATGGGTTTCCATGCGTGAGTAATATCTATAGGAGAGCAATATTCGTCTTCGGCTTCCGTTTTATCGATAATGCTCTTTTCTCACAGGCTTTTTTAGGAGTGCTCGTTCCTGTAAAATTCTTGCGGCTAGCGTTGCTATCCCGTTAATGATTCGATAATTGGAATAAGTGATGGGAATTTTTAAACATATTTTCGGAGCAGTTTTTTAATGTGCAGTTTATTAATGTGTTGTGATGGTATATTCTTGTGCAACGCCACATATAGTACGCTGTATTTTTCCATTTTTCAATAGTTTTTGCTTATTTAGCAATGTTCAAGATAAAGGCTCGTATTATGGGAAATGTTTCTAAGATAATTTACAAAGGAAAGGAAATCATTTATGTGGATTATAGGGGGGCTACATCGACCGAAGAAATGATAGCATTGGTGCATGAAGCTAAAAGAATTATCATTGAAGACAATAAAAAATACCTGCTACTATCCGATTTGAGAGGTGTGAGGGGATCAAAAGAATACATCGATGAGTTAAAGAAAGCGGCTCAGGGTACTCCAAAATTAGCAGAAAAAAGGGCTGTTATCGGAATCGATAGTATAGCTAGAAAAGTTTTGTTGAAAGCTTACAATCTTGTGCTTGGCTCTAGGGTCTACAGACCTTTCAACTCTGAAGAAGAGGCCAAAGACTGGCTGGTAAATGATTGACACTAAGCAACGTTTCTTGAGGTGGGATAGAAGAAACTACATTGATTTCAGATACTCTTTTTTATTGGCGGAAAATGTAAAAACCCACTGACTTTTTCACGAAATGGTAGGGGGTGGGCATAGGCAATGGACACCCTACTCATTGCTTTTTCGGCATGTAGTATATTTTTTTATTGCTATAATGCAACTATTTTTTCACTACGGTGAAAACGACCCTTCTGTTTATGGCCCTACCACTTTCCGTATCATTGCTGGTTTTGGGTTGACTTTCTCCATAACCCTTGGCCCTGACCCGTTCTTCGGCGATTCCCTGCTCTATCAGATAGTCCATGACGGCATCCGCCCTTCCCTGAGAGAGTTTTTCATTATAGGCATCCGTCCCCTTATTATCGGTATGCCCTTCTATTTCTATTGCCACGGAAGCATTCTCTTCCATAAACTCTACCACCCTGTCAAGCTCCGGAAATGAGGCTGTCTTCAATACGATTTTATCAAAGTCAAAGAATATATTGTTTAAGCGGACCGTCGTTCCGATTTCTATAGGATCGAGGTAAAAATCTTTGTCAGCAGTGACAGGGTCCGCCATCTCCGTGATATTTATACTGTCTGTAGCGGTGATAAAACCTTCGGCACTGGCACTGAGGATATATCGTGACTTCGATTTCAGTCTGAATTCGTAATATCCGTCTTCGGTAGCGGTTCTTCCCTGGGCAGTGCCTTCCTTCATATTATATTGTACGGAAGCTTGTAGAGGTGCTTTTGTTTTGGCATTGTAGACTATCCCGGAAATCATAGGATCGGACACTTCCGCACTTAATAGAAAGTCCTTGGTGAGGGTAGTATCCCCATAAACCTCACTCAGGTCCAGGTTGCCATTGGTGCCCTTATACCCATTGGCGCTGGCATGAAAGGTATACTTTCCCCTTTTAGTCAGTAGTGTTTCATAAATGCCCGTTTCGGGGTTTGTTTTCAGGGTCCCCAATGTTTTATCGTTCAATTTATATACAACGGTTCCATTGAGTTGGCTGTTTGTTCTTTTGTCCAACAGATAGCCCGAAAGGGTTACTTTGGTTTTTTTCAGGACCAAGCCAAAGATGTCGAGATTGCCTCCATCCACCAATCGTTTTGCTTTGGTGGTGAATATATTGCCCCTACCATCTACAGTATAATAACCATCAAAATTTGGCGTGTTGACAGGAGGGCCTATATTTACCGGTTCGGACCATTTCATCCAAGTATCATCCAGACGTTCGGTTCGGTACACGTCAGCACTTCCCAGTCCCATATCTTTTCGACTACTGGCATAGTACATTGTTTTATTGTTACCGGAGATGAAAGGTCCGAATTCATCACGGGCCGTGTTCAGCGGAGCGCCCAGTTTTTTCGGTCTGGACCAAGTTCCGTCCTCTTGAACAAAACTAACGTACAAATCACTGAACTTGCTGGATTCTTTTTCACTGAAGTACAAGACCATCACTTTTTTATCGGATGTCATACTGGCACCATAGAACCTTCCCAAATTCATCTTTTTGAAATCGTCAACTTTGATTTCTTCAGGTGAGGTCCAAGCGCTTCCTTTCTGTTGGCTGAAAGAAAAGCCTTTGGAGTTCTTTCCGCGACCTCCGCGAATCAATATGGAGCCATCATTAAATACGGTAAACACCTGATTGGAACGACTTTGATTCAAGGGCTTTTCCAAGTGCTGCGCTTCTCCCCATGTACCGTCTTTCTGCAACTCAGAGTACCATATATCCTGACTTCCTTCCTTACCGTAAGTGTTTTCAGGGTGATTGGAAACAAAGTAAAACAGCTTTTTCCCATCAACGGAAATGGTCGGGCCAGCCTCATGATAGTGGGTGTTGACCTGCCTACCGATACTCTTCAACTCATATTTGTTGTTGTTCAACTGAGCCGGTAACTGCTGTATAAAAAGTAATAAAACAAAACACAAAAATGCTGTACGCATAATCATCCAATATATTATGTCGAAAAAATTACAATACAATAGTATGAAAATATAAGAATATATCCTACTAATGTTTTTTGCGTATAAAAAGTTATATGTAAGATATGATTCCTTTTTTATGAAAAAGTAATAACAAGGAGATACTATAAAGGTATTTGATAATAGTTTTCGCACTTATGAATGAATATGGTAAAGGCACATACTTAACTACTGCACGATGAAGAATTATATTTATTACATAGCGTTTATAACTTTGTTTTTCAGTTGTTTAAATGTGTTGGGGCAAGTAAAAACAGATAGGGTAGCTCTGTATGGAACGATAGTTTCCGCTCAGGATGGGGTACCCGTACCCTTTGTTCATGTGCTGAATAGAGCAAACAGACAGGGTACTGTCAGTAATAATGAGGGAAGATTCTGGATTTCGATGGGACGTAAGGACAGCATAGTTTTCTCTGCTATTGGGTATGAATCGTACACTTTCAATTTAAAGGAAAGTATGACTTCCAATAAGCTGGAAGTGAAAATAGAGATTGATGTGGCAACACGGCAATTGCAGCCTGTAGAGGTCAGGGCCTATAGAAGTGAAATGGCGCTGAAGCAAGCGATTTTGGACATGGAACTGCCGACCGAAAGCCAATCGCTACAATTAGGGAACTATCAAAAAGAAAGTTTTGGTAATCACGGTAAAGTCGGAAGCACAGGTTCGGGGATTGCTCTCAATGGTAGTGTTTCAGCATTGGCCGATGCCCTAAGTAAGCGTGGAAAACAGAAGCGAAAACTACAGGCTCTAAAACTTGGAGAACATCGATATCAAAAGATAACTGAAAAATACAATCCTTACATTGTAAAACAAATCACTGATCTACCCAGTGATGAAATAGAAAAATTCATGGATTTCTGCAAGTTGGAGGATAACTTTATCATAAGCTCCACTACTTACGAAATAACAGTGGCACTACATCGTTGCTTACGTGACTATAGCGATGCATTACTTGATAAATAGGAGCTACAGCTTGTCGAACGGTACTCAGGGGCGCATTTTTGTTGCTTAAACTGATATTGTATAAATTAGGAGCATGACTAAGAGGACAGTTGCATTGGCAAGATTTTTTTTATTGGTAGGGATATTGTGTTCTTGCTTTTTCAAAGTGCAGGCACAGGATGACCTGGACTTTGGTGATACGGAACATACCAATCACAATCCTTCTATTGCGCTGAATAGAAAGGCCTTTAAGAAAAAGAGGATACTGTACATCATTAAAAAAGATACTAAGAAGACCCTTACGGGCAACCTCTGTTTTGAGGGGGCTACAAGGAAAATGGGCTTTGAATACCTGGTCCAACTTAAGGGAAATCAAGGTTACAAAAGCGAGTTTGGTAGACTGGTGCATAACTTTGGGGTCAAGACCGTTATTCTTTTTCGCAATGGTCCCTTTTGGAAAATAAAGCTGAACAAAAAGAGAAAAGACTGTCGTAGAAATACGGGAGACTTTATGGGGTGACAGCAAGCGATTGTGCTGAAACGTATTTTTATCCTCAGGTGCAATTATCGATTTTCTCAAAAGATATGTGGGATTTGCTTGAATGACATCCATCTCAAGCATTTAGTTTCTTGATTTTTATCCGCGAAGATAATTCATTGCAGATCTGGGCCGTTGGCAGTGGTCTGACCATACCGCTTGCCGAACAGGTACTGGAAGGCCGCCCTAAAGGTTTGACAGCACATCCGGAAGAGCCGCACCTATATGTAGCCGTAGACGCTGAAAAAAAGGAGAGTACATCCATATCTTTGAAGTCATCAGACCATGGCCAAATAAAATAAACCCGGATCATGCGTTGTAACTTCGTAACGAGGGTTTACATATCCATAAATCAGGGATTTTTATTGGATTTACCATAGCACCGCTATGGTGACTTCAAAAAACGTAGTGCAACGACCGGTTTGCAGCTATTTAGATCCGCAGTAGATTTTCCAATGCATGATCCAAGTTGAAGATATTGACGAATATAGAAGAGAAATAAGCATACTGTCTTGGAAAAGGAGTGTTTTTGATACGCTCGCACTTGCCTTGTAGCTCGTAGAACACTTCTATGGAATGCATCATATCAGTATGCTGAAAGCTGTCTATCAGCCCTTTTTTCCTCAGCTGGGCCAGTTCATCACCTTGATGGCGCAGTAGTTGGGTGGCACCATTGACTTTTGTGATGATATCCGCATATTCGTTATCTTCTAAAAACCAAAGCACACATTCTTTACATTCGCTGTCATTGGTCAGTTTGAAATCTGGTGTATAGCTCGGGTTACCTCTGTCATGGATGGTGGTGGTGCGCAACTGCAAACGCAGGGCATTGATATAAGCCATATGCCGATAGATCAAACGTCGGTTGATGCTATGAATGGCCTGCTCATCATAGCCCTCCGGCCTTTCCAGCAATCCAGTATAAGAAAGGAGCTGATTCGAGAAGGTACGACTGTAGTTGACGATACCACCCCAGATTTTCCGCCCTTCCAGAAACGATCATAAGATTGGGAGTTTTTAACCCGGAATGTTCGTTGGAACTTCGTCATGAGGACTTAAATGACAATAAATCAGTGCGTTTTCTTGGATTCAGCGTAGCATCGCTACGGTTAATTCAAAAAACGCATTCATTTACTGATTTGAAGCCGGTTAAGTCCGGAATAGATTTTCCAATGGACATTTTGGGTTTAAAACCGATATAGAACGCTACGGCCACACCTATGGTACTGATGGGCAAAAAAGGAATACTGAAATTATAACCATAATTGGCTCCCAGTTGATAAAGCCCGGTGATGGCCAAAGCCCATAGTGTAAACTTTACTACTGTCCGCCATGCAAAACTATAGATAACGCTCCAGCGGATATTTCTTCTTATACAAATTTAGGTTTCAACTGTCGTATAAGATTCCGCGGGTCATTTTGTTTCAATCAAGGCGAGAACCGCAGGAATAGCAGCGCTATCCCGAGGATTGTCAACGCAGAGTGAAGCATAATGAACAGGAAGATAGGCGATATTTGAAAGCTAAGTTTGTATTACACTGTCCAAGCGTAGCGAGTTTGTATATTTTAGCGCAATGGAATGATCTTTAGCCTATTTGTTAACGGTCCCGACCATGTGGAACTATATCAGCGGTATTCCTGTCAAGCAGGGTTCCGTATGGCCGGCTCGAAGCTTTTGCGAACTTTGCCCTGCTTCGTTTTTGGGTCAGGCCAAAAATGAAGAAGCCGACCTATCCTGATAGGCCTGGCCCAACCACTGAACTGACCTAAAATCAATATTATTCGGTTTTTCTTGAAAATCAGAAAATGATACATCGAAAAACATGTCAAGTATTTGCTGATCATTTTTAAACATGTTCTAAGTTTCGTCGGTACAAATTTATCTACGGCATATTATTTTCTTCTCTGCACCCACTGTTGTATATAAATCTATCGGCACATATATTTCGGTGAAATTTCCACAGATAATACTGCTGCCTTTGTCAATGGCTCACGTGGCAGGCCGATCCTTTTGTGAACAATGCCCTTGGGACATTGTTCGACGCTCAGTCCTATCCAAAACAAGCGATAATAAATTTTAAAATAGTAGCTGCCAAAACAGCCTCCGAGCGTCAGAAGAATGGCTTTGATTTTTCGTACGACTCATTGACCCATTATATTTTTTGCAAAATCCTTATCTTTGATGGTGGTATGGATGTACCGATATCGAAATTTACCTCATGTTGATCTTATGAATTATTGGATGTTAAAGATAGGCCCTTGTCTATTTGTATTGATGCTCATCTTTTTTTCAGGATGCGGTCCTGACAAAGCTGTGGATGAGGTGGGCACTTTCTGCGAAATGGCCATCTCTATAGAAAACAATAAAGGAAAATTACCCCTAGAAGAGCGACAGGCACAATTGGTACAGTCCATAATGAAGATGAGCCTTTCTTCCAAGGGGCATAAGTTCATTACCGACTTGGCCAGTAGTGGTCATATCGATTATACTTTTTTCGAAGCTTATGCTATGGAAGAGCTGGGCATGCAAAACTATGAATGCCCCGCACTGCAACATCTATTTCCCAAATAGTCGGATTGTTTTGACACCCCTCCGATAAGATAAGAACTATATTTTTTTCATTGTTTTTTCGAATAAAAAGAAGCGCTGATTTGACAAAATGCTCTTAATGAAAGTGTTAACGTACGATAAGCCGAAGTAAATTTTGTCAGTTAGGCCGGAAATGATGGGATTTCGTCTTGTTTCCATAGGAGCTGAAGCAAAGCCTCTTTAAATTAAGGGTTTATGAAATTTTCTTATTTTGCACGAAGACCTATAAAAGGTATTCGGCAGGTGACGAGAATCACTTTCAACTTAAACCATAATTTGAAAATGAAAAAGACATTACCTTTACTTCTGATACTTGCTATATGGAGCTTTTTCTCTGTACAGCAAGTTCGTGCCCAAAACAGCACCTCGGCTACTTACAATGTTACCTTTACCAGCAACTGGAGTACAGCCGCGCACCCTAACAGAAATTTTCCTTCTAACGACCACTGGTCTCCGCTTGTCGGAGCCACCCATACCGAAGGGGTACATTACTGGTCCAGAGGGGGCATGGCAACTACGGGTTTCAAAAATATCGCTGAGACGGGGGCACATACCCGGTTTAGAAGCGAAGTAGAGCAGAGTATACAAAGTGGAGCGGCTAACCAGTATATCAACGGAGGTCCCTTGGCCACAGGCTTGGGAAATATTTCGATTACCTCCTTGGAAGTAGATGCCGATTTTCCGCTGTTGACCTTGATATCGATGATCGCTCCGAGCCCCGACTGGGTCATAGCAGTCGACGGTATTTCTTTATTGGATGACGATGGAAAGTGGGTCGTATCCCAAACCATCGATTTATATCCCTATGATGCGGGTACGGACAGTGGTACCGAATACGGCTCACCCAATCAAGTAACCAACCCCCAGGCTTCTATCGGTAGCCTCAAGGGACAGTACCCTTTCTCCGATGAGAAAATCGGTACTTTGACCATTCAGCTGGTCACTGCCGATATCGATGCCCGTTTCGAGGCCGATGTAAAGGAAATCGAGGAAGGTGGGGAAGTGTCATTTTCGTTCTCCGGAAATAGCCTTCCAAGTGCCTATGAATGGGAATTTGAAGGAGGCATGCCGGCTACCAGTACAGAGAAGAATCCCGTAGTTCGCTATGATGTACCAGGCACCTATAACGTAAAGCTGACGACGATAGGAGCGTCCGGTGAAATTGCTTCCGCTGATATGGGAGATTATATCACCGTCAATAGTGTTTCGAACTGCTCCGGACCGATACCTAGCATCACCCTATCCAAAACAGATGAGACAGCACCTAAGCTCAACGATGGGAGCCTTGTGTTGAATATTGAAGATACGCCCGGTCGAGTAGCGTTGAGAATCAGTCTGAACGGAGGGCAGACGTACCCCTTCCGCACTAAGGACAATGTAGGTACCTTTACCATCGATGGTAGAAAACCAAGGACTTACGATGTGTGGGCCCTATGGGGAGATAGAACTTGCCCTACACCCATAGGAATGATTACCGTAGATGCGGCTCCTTCATGTGAAGGGACGGCCTTTCCTTCGGCGATGGTCAGCAGTCCACAGTCAGGCCATATCAAATTTACCTTTCCCGATGTTATGGGCAGGGGGAAAATCAGCTTTAGTACCGATGGCGGCAGTACTTACCCCCACAGTACTAGGGACAATAGGGGTAGCCTGACCGTTCGAGGTCTAAGCGCTGGACAGTATGACCTATGGGTACGTTGGGGCAATGGAGATTGTCCTACCGATTTGGGTACCTTCGACCTGGGTACTTCCAGTGCATCAAAACAGGGCATACCCCTTGATCTACCGGAGGAGATAAAGCTTTATCCAAATCCATTTGTTACCGGGATCCGTCTGTCTCCGAACAAGGCTTTGGAAGGTTCTGAGGTGGCTATCTTTGATATGCTGGGTCAGCTTCTCGAAGTCAAAAAATATACCGGGGAGCCAATGCTAATGGGAGAAAACTTACCCTCAAGTGCTCAATACATCCTGAAAATAAGCTCCGAAAATGCCGTAAAGACCTATGCGATACAGAAACGCTGATCACTTCAATAGTAAAGAATACTATAAACTTACATTTAAAACCTAAGTTTGTATAATGCCAATACATCAGGGAGTTTTATTGGGTTTAGCATAGCACCGCTATGGTGAATGAAGACCGGTGGGCAAAGCTTCTGATATGAAGCTATTTATGCGCGGAATAGGTTCTCTATTGATTATTTTGGGTTGAATTCAAAAAACGTAGTGCAACGACCGGTTTGCAACGATTGAGATCCGCAGTAGATTTTTCAATGCATGATCCGGGCTTAACAAGACGGGAAGATCCCTGTCTTCTCTTCCGGAAACCCTCCAGGAAAAAATTCTTGGAGGGTTTCTATTTAGGCTATAGCGTATAATAATGGAATTAGACTTGAAATTCTTACCGCAATGTGCGAATGCATATGCCGAAGAGACTTTTTTGACAGTTATTATTTCGGGAATTTTTTATCACTTGTTTTGGGTAGGACCGAAGGTGCGGAAAATGTCCTGAGCACACCTTCGGTGAAAGGCTCGGCCCATTGCCGTTTTAGGATAGTAACGTTATCTATGAGGGATTTAACGTTTTATACATCAAAAGATTACATTGCATACAGCAACGAGTACGGTGAGGAAAGGATTCTACTTGGGATGAACTTGTACTCGCGAATTCCATGCGACGATTAAAAATCAATACCATCTCCATAACAAATAAAGGGTACATGTCGCGATAGTCTCTAAGGCAATCCAATTACATTTACTTTGAAATGTAATGGTAATTTTGCAGCTTTACAATTGAAAATTCGGTCCTGATAGCATGATTTTTTCGGAAAGGACCGATTGTCATTTTGAAAACTCACTCATTACCCTATTAGATGACTAAGGAATTTATCGTTAGAAGTGGCATAATCTTATTATTTGCTTTTTCATTTGCCTGTCATTTCGAATCGGACAGGAAAGGACCATTGGACAATAGCTCAGAAGTAATGACTACTTCCAAAGCCTTTGATGAACCTTCTGAAAATGAGAAAGTAACCTCTGATTTTTATGGCCGTTATGGGGCAGGAATCGATACGCTGGAGGTGATGGATATGGCTACTCTTGCAGAGTTGATGAAGGAAGAAGACTCCCTAATGGTCAAAGTTAGTGGTGAAATACTTTCTACCTGTTCTAAGAAAGGCTGCTGGATGGACCTGTCCACGGGCACTGACCTCCCCATGAAAGTACGTTTTAAAGACTATGGTTTTTTCGTTCCTACTTCCGGTGTGGAGGGAAAACAGGCCGTCGTGGAGGGAGTGGTCAAAAAACAGGAACTCAGTGTTGAAATATTGAGGCACTATGCGGAAGATGCAGGGCAATCCGAAGAGTTCATCGCTGGTATAAACACTCCCAAAGAAACAATGACCTTTACCGCTTCCGGTGTTATCATCCGTTAAGTCTCATGCACAAAAGGTTCAAAACACCCTTGTCGATAGCATGAGGTGAAATAACCGATACCTAATCTATGTACTCCCGCTCTTAAAGTAACAATGCTACCAATACTCCATAGAAGTTTCCTGCCGTAGATGGAGCTAAAATAATAAATAAATGATAACCCTAAGGATTATTAGGGAGGAGAATGCAACTGAACAGCGGTCTGTACTTTATCGGGTTTTATAAATGGAATAGTTAGGACGGATGGGATTTATGAAGTGTACAAACATATCGATAAACTAATGAGAATACTGACTGGAATCATGCAAGAACCACAAAATATGACAAGAGTATTTCCGTCTGAGTACAGAACGGTTCAAAATTTTCTATGTCCAAAGGCCGGACCCTTGTAAGGGAAGTCTCCTGCCGGCTTTACGTTAATACCGACTCAATAGAGAGTACTGATCGCATGGTATATTTATGAAATACCATAGCGTAAACGATGGCCGCAAATGGGGCAATCTTGGAGGAAAGCCCATATATTTGAAGGAGTTTTATAAATGGACACTTGGTATCGCCCCTATAATATAAACAAACATCGATAATCGATTTTTTTTGACCTATTTGGAAGCATGGAAAAAATTCTACGACAGTACAGCCCCGAACAGATTGATATAGCTGCCAAAGTAAAAGCGGTCATTTTCGATATTGATGGAGTGATGACCGATGGGGGCATTATCTACGATAATCAAGGAAATGAACTTAAAAAATTCAATGTAAAAGATGGAATGATCGTGAAACATCTGAGACAGGCGGGGATTATCGTCGGAGCTTTGACGGGCCGCGACTCCCCTGTGGTACGTAAGCGTTGTGAGGAACTACAGTTGGACTTTCATTATCATGGCGTTAATGATAAGTGGAAGAAATGCCATGAGGCATTGGTTCCTTATGCGCTATTACCAAGTAACATCGCCTATCTGGGAGATGACTTGATAGACCTTGCTCTGATTCAAGGCAGTGCACTCGGAGTGGTCCCCGCAGATGCACCTCTATATATTAGAGAAAAGGCCGTGTTGGTGTCCGCTATGGGGGGGGGCAATGGGGTACTCAGGGAAGTAGGGGATATGGTATTGGCCGCTAAGGGTCATATGGAGTCCATAGTCAATACTTATTTGGAAAAAGGAAAAAAACTATAATGGAAAAATTCAAACATAGTGTACAACTCACCGAAGGAATGACCATCGGTGAAGATCGAATGGTCCTTTTTGCAGGACCTTGTGCAGCAGAAAGTGAAGACATCTGCGAAGAAGTAGGAGGAAGAGTGCAGGAGCTATGCCATAGTCTGGGCATTACCTATGTGTTCAAGGCTTCTTTTGATAAAGCTAACCGTACTTCCTCGGGGTCCTATCGCGGCGGCGGTATGGAGAGGGGATTGAAAATATTGGAAAAGGTCAAAGAGCATCTCAAGCTGCCTATAGTTACGGATATCCATGAATCCTATCAGGCCGAGGAAGTTGCCGCAGTAGCGGATATCTTACAGATACCTGCTTTTCTGTGTCGACAGACCGATTTGTTACGGGCTGCTGCGCAGACGGGAAAAGCGGTGAATATAAAACGAGGGCAGTTCATGGCCCCCGAAGATATGCAGTATGCCGCCAATAAGATAAAAGAAGAAGGAAACGATAAGGTATGTCTTACGGAAAGAGGTGTCTCCTTCGGGTATCATAACTTAGTAGTGGACATGCGCGCCCTACCCATCATGCGGCAGTACACCCCTGTAATCTTCGATGTCACACACAGTGTACAGCAGCCGGGTGGTGCCGGTGGCTCTTCCGGAGGACAAAGGGAGTTTGCACCCTATCTGGCCCGAGCCGCCGCTGCTACGGGAGTTGATGGATTCTTTATCGAGACACATCCCGAACCCGCCAAGGCATTGAGTGATGGGCCGAACATGATACCACTGAGCGAGATGGAATCATTCCTTAAAATGCTGGTGGAACACTGGGATTTGGCCAAAAAATACAAAAAATAATAGATTGTTCATGCAAAGTTCTATCTTAGATGCGTCAAACCGGAGTGAAAAACTGATTTATGCCTATATGAAGAAACACTTTCTTTTACTGTATTTTTTGATGATACTATTGTCTGCCTGTGTATCCAATAAGAAGGTGGTCTACATGCAAAAAGATGACCTGAAGCAAAAAGAAGTACCTTTGGATACTGTCGTCAGGGAGTATGCCATCCTACCGTTTGAGTACAGGGTGCAGGCGCAGGATGTATTGTCGATAAAGGTGGAAAGTCTCACTAAGGAGGAGTACAACTTTTTCAACTTGTCCACTATCGGTGATGGCGTGAACAATAATCAGCTCAATCCGAACAATGCCGCTATATCAGGGGAACTGGTCGATGATGAGGGGTATATCCTCTTCCCTGTGGTAGGCAAGATCAAAGTAGCCGGTCTGACGATATTCGAAGCTCAGAGTACCATACAGAGTGTTGCGGAAGAATACCTGGAAAACCCTATTGTAAGCGTGAGGTTACTTAACTTCAGGTATACCTTATTAGGGGAAGTCAACGAAGAAAGGACGGTAAACACCTTCAATAACCGCATCAGTATAGTAGAAGCTATCGGTATGACCGCCGGACTGACCGATTTGGCAGATCGGTCCAAAATCAAACTGATCCGTCAAGTAGATAATGCCACCCAAGTTCATTATCTCAATCTTTTGGATGAGGATATCATGAACTCCCCCTACTATTATGTACACCAGAACGATATCATTATAGTTCCTCCATTGAAGCAGCGCCCATACCGGAAGTACTTTGGGCAGAACATAGGCTTTCTGCTTTCTTCTTTATCGACAGTACTACTTGCCATAAATTTACTGACCAACAATTAAATACTTTACTATTTGGAGCCACAATATCACTTAGAAGATATACCGCAAAACCCATCACAACAGAATCTTGTCATTGATTACAAAAGGGTGATTTCCAAAGTACTGCGCTACTGGTACGTAGTGGTGGTCGTATTGTTACTATCCCTATTTTCGGCAAGCCTTATCAATAGGTATACTAAAAAGATATATCCCATTACCGCTTCCATCATTATCAAAGAAAACAAAGAGTATAGTGGAGAAGCAGAACTGTTGTATAACAATGCCTTGGTCAACAGCTCTCGTAATTTTTTCAATGAACTTTATATCCTGAAGTCATACCCTTTGATAGAACAAGTAGTGAGGGAGCTGAATTTTGGGGTGGTTTTCATGAAGCAGGGAAATATAAACAGTATGGAGGTGTATGATGAACTTCCTTTTGACGTACACCTGATCAACGAAAAGGCGGCTTACAACCGGACCTTTGGGTTCGAAGTAGTAGACGAGACACATTTTTCTTTAGAGAGGTCTAATAGTGATGGAGAACGTTTTAATAACAAGATTACCTTTAAGTTCAATGATACGATACGCTATCAAGGCATAACCATGCGTGTGGACAAAGAGGAAGAGGCCACATTGACTTCCTATCAAAATCAATTCTATCTGTTACGGTTCCTCAACCCAAATCATGTAACCAAGTTATATGTCAGTAAGTTGAAGGCCAGTTGGGCCGAGTCGGGTTCTTCTGTCATCAAACTGAACATCAACGGCCGAAGGCCCAATAAAGAGATTGCTTTTATAAACAGTCTGATAGAAAAATTCACTTCCTATGATCTGGATAAAAAAAACCAGGCCGCAACACGTTCCATAGAATTTATCGATGACCAATTGAAGATCATATCCGACTCCTTACTGGTCTTTGAATCCGAGCTGGAGAGCTTTAAAAACGCGAACGCCATCACCGACCTCAGCTCGGAAGCCCAGCGCTTATATGAAGAGCTGAAAGGCTTCGAAGGACAGAAAATATCTGTTCTGGCCCATGAAAGCTATTACGACTACCTTATAGATTACATCCGGAAGGACGAAGGGCTAGGGCAGGTCATCCTACCCACATCCGTAGGCATTTCCGATGGAGTCTTGGTGAAACTGGTAGAGGCTTTGGTCAATTTACAGCTCGAAGCCAAACCCTATGCCAATGGTAACAAAAAGAAAGGTAACCCGCTGTTGCAACAATTGGAAAATAGGATAGGGAGCATCAAAGAAGATATCATAGAAAGTGTCAACAACCTGAAGGCGACCGATAAGATCACTATCGAGAAATTGCAGTCCCAGATTACTGCTACAGAGCGACAGCTGGGCTATTTACCCAGTATAGAGCGCAGACTGATTACCATCAAGCGAAATTATTCTTTGAGCGAGGGACTCTATATTTTCTTGATGCAAAAGCGTGCCGAAGCCGGGATATCCAAGGCATCCACCACATCGGATATCATGGTCGTCAATCCGCCCATGGTTTCCGGAGGTCCCATCGCCCCAAAGGTCAACAACAACTATATAATGGCCTTTATATTGGGCTTATTGCTGCCCTTGGCATTTTTCGCGCTCCTAGAGTTTATTGATAACAAAATACAGTCCAAAGAGGATATCGATAAAATCACAACGATTCCTTTTATAGGTGCTTTGGGGCATAAACAGTTAATAGACAATCTAGTAGTATACAACAAACCCAAATCCGTAGTATCGGAATCGTTCCGGTCCTTACGCTCCAATTTGAATTACTTTACGGAGGGCAAGGACAAAAAAGTATTTATGGTCACGTCGTCCATCAGTGGAGAGGGCAAAACGTTCACCACTATCAATCTGGCAACGGTACTGGCCTTTTCCGGTAAAAAAACACTTATAGTAGGTGCTGATTTGAGAAAACCAAAGATTTTTGGGGATTTTGGTCTTAGTAATGATTTTGGTCTGAGCAATTACCTTTCGGGTATGATGAGCTATAAGGATACGATACAACACTCGACAATCGCAAATCTGGACCTCATCAGTGGAGGACCTATACCTCCGAACCCTAGTGAACTACTGATGAACAGTAAGATGGAAGGACTATTCGAAGAGGTACTGAAAGATTACGATTTTGTCATTCTCGATACACCACCCGTGGCACTGGTCACTGACGCTTTTGTACTATCGAAGTTTGCCGATCATACCGTGTTTATCGTTCGCCAGAACTATACCCCAAAAGGTATCCTGAAAAATGCAAATGACTTCTATGAACAGGGCAAGATCAAAAATATGAGTATCGTATTTAACGATATTCGTAACAATCGTCCGGGATACGGCTATAGCTATGGCTATGGTTACGGAAGAAGCTATAGTTATGGTTACGGCTATGGCCAAGGGTATGGGTACTATGAGGAGGAGGCCAAAAAGAAGGGATGGTTTGCGGGATTGTTCAAATCCAAATAACCGAAATGATACGGATTGAGGTTTAATGCCGTAAAAAAATCGCAGATTGTTTTCAACTTATTGATGCGATCGATTTCAAAAGAATTCGTAAAACCTTCGATTGGTTCATTCTGTATTTGTTCCGTTCAAGGCAGGGCCGATTTCCGCAAAATGTTCAGGAGATATTCAGTGAAGGGTCAGCTTACCGCGAGGGTTAAGATAAGGGCACTATCACAAGAGCCTTTTCTTCTTAGAAAGAAGGGGTGAATGTTATAGATCATCAACGTATTGAAATTGAATTCCAAGTAAAGATTGGGTGTAATTTGACAAATAGTGAAAATGAAGATGGATTGAAAGACTGTTTTAAAATGAATCTTTTGTTTTCAAAGGTTGAAGATTGATGCTCAAAGGGGCATGTGAGATTCGCAGGAGAACGACATTCATTTCGATTTTCCGCTTCCCCATCATGCTCCATTGCTGTATGTGCTTCTTTGGGTATAAAATCCCGCTGAGATTCCGTAGGTAGTAAGCTATCATTTGATAATGATGCCGCACTAAAAACAAGCAACAACAAATTCTAAAGTAATAGCTGTCAAAACAGTCTCCGAAACCGAAAAGCAACCATGAAAATATGCAGGCCTACCCAGAGGGTTCCACAAGTAAGTAAATGTTTTAGATGCCCAATAAAATGAGCCAACCCAAATCAATAAAAGTAATCGTCTTCCTCTTTGGGAAGGCCATCGGTATCCTAGCTACTTTTCTTTTCTTGCCCTATCTGGTAAGGGCACTTTCCATCGAGTCCTATGGGACTTACGGTCAGACCATTCTGATTATAGAGCTGGGCAAAGCAGTCGCCGGCGTCGGGCTTTCTACGGTTATTTTTGTTTTTCTTTCAAAAAGTGAGTATGATAAAAAAGAGGTCTTTCAAAACAATCTATGGTCTTCTATCATTTTTGGTTTACTGTTTTGCGGATTGCTCTTTGTATTTTCCGACAGAGTAGGAGCCTATATGAACAATGAGCGTATGGGTGATTTATTGAGGATTTATTGCCTTTCCTTACCTTTCTACCTGATATACGAAGTCAGTAAGTCAGCATTGATATTCTATGATAAAGTAAAAACGGTCACCCTGGCCGAAGTTTTTTTCAACTTGATCAAACTCTCCTTAATGCTGATCAGTGTTCAGGTATTCGGTTCATTGCCATTGGTATTTTACACATTGTTATTATATTCGATAGCATCAGCCTTATTTTTCTACATCAAGCTGCCAAAAACGCTAAAAACAAAATACGCGATCAACCTAAAACTGATCAAAGAACAGATTTCCGTCGGGGTACCCTTGGGGATAACAGGAGTACTGTCATTTTTGATTTTATCAACGGATAGTATGATGATCAGTTCGATGATGGGAGTGGAAGATTATGCCATCTATAGAAATGGTGCCATTCAGCTGCCCTTCATTGCTACCCTGTACTTCTCCATTTCGACCATCATCTTTCCCGATATCAATAAATACCTAGACAAAAATGAGATAGACAAAATGGTCAGGTTAAAGCAGAAAGCCATCAGTCTTTCGGTGATACTCGTATACCCGACATTGATATTCTTTTTGTTTTTTAGTAAATACTTTGTGGTTTTTTATCTTACGGAGCAGTATGAGAAAAGCGCTATCGTATTTTTGATCTATAATCTGGTCGTATTCGTAAGGATAAATAACTATAGGGATATATTGATATCCTACAAAAAGACTAAGTTCATACTTTATACGGTCATGATGTCTTTCATCGTAAATATCGCCTTGAACTACCTGTTCATACATCTATGGGGGGCCAAGGGTGCTGCTCTTGCCAGCTTGATATCTCTCGTCGCTTTGGTAACTACCATGTTTATAAGGACGACTTCATTGGTCCACAGGAGATTTGCTGACTTTTTTGACTGGGTGATGATGGTCAAGGTGGCCGTACTGGCCGCCATTTTCTCTGTACTAGCTTATAGCCTGTTTCGTGGGGTACCCCAAAGTTTTCTAATGTTGGTCATCTTTTTTACCGTGTATAGCACTATAGTATACTACTTGATCATCAAATTTAGTCTCGTCGAGAAAAAGATGATTTATCCTTTGACCGATAGACTGCCCTGGGTGGGCGGTAAGGTAAAAAATCTGATTCAAAAGATCTAGTTGAAAATGGATAGGCACTGATATGGTTTTATTATACAATTTTCTTCTGAGTATACGCCACAAGTTGATCTATACACTGCGCGGGCAGCCTAGATTGCACTGTATCGGCGATAGTCATGTCGCGGTGTTCGACTACATCAGGCTTTATCACCCAAACCGGCCAAAAGGCTATCGCATATATACCTGTAGAGTGCCGGGAGCAACCAATATGGGACTGGACAATCCGAACTCCAAAACCAAGGCCTTACCCATATTTCAGGATTATATTAAGAATAATGTAAAGAAAAAAGACTATGTTTTGTTTTTACTTGGAGAGGTGGATTGCGGTTTTGTTATTTGGTACAGGTCTAAAAAACATGGAAGGAGTGTTCGGGAGCAATTCGACAAATCGATAGGTAATTATAGGGCCTTGATGGATTTTGCGGCCGATCATGTGGATGATAAGGTGCTGATCTGTGAGACCCCTTATCCGACGATACGTGATGGAGAGGACATGGGAGAAGTGGCCAATAAGCGTAAGGATATCGATACCGGTATTCGGGAAAGAACAGACCTGACCATAAAATACAACGAGGCACTGCATCACTATTGTCAAAATAAAGGATACACCTTCATCGGTATGAAGGAAGAACTATTGGACGATGTAACTGGCTTGGTCAAAGATGAGGTACGCAACGAAGACCCCACCGACCATCATTATTCCCACAGGGCATACAGCACTCTCCTGTTGAAAAAACTAAATGAACTAGAGTAATCGGTAAAATGAAAGACAGCATCATAAGCACCCTGAGAAACAAGGCCAGACAGATCAAAAGCCGCACCTTGTACCGATGGCATGAGCAACAGCATCCCGGCGATTATATTTCGATACGAGCCTTTGATTACTATAAATGCATCTTCATTCATGTCCCAAAGGCAGCGGGTATCTCCGTGAGCAAGACACTGTTCGGTAACCTGGGAGGGGCACATAACAAACTGACCCATTACCAACACTTATATACAAAATCGACTTTCGAAGAATACTATAAGTTCACTTTCGTGAGAAATCCCTGGGAACGTCTTTTTTCGGCCTATCACTTTTTGAAAAAAGGAGGTATAAGCCCTAGAGATGTTGTGTGGGTAGAGGAAAACCTATCTCATATCCATGATTTTCAGTCGTTTGTGATGAGCTGGCTGGAAGAAGACCGTCTGAACGATTGGTTTCATTTTATCCCTCAAGTCGATTTTCTGACAGATACCTCAGGGAAGGTCGCCATGGATTTTATAGGAAAATACGAAGAACTGGAAGCAGGATTTGATAACGTATGTGCCAGACTGAAAGTCAATAAAAAACTTCCGCATTTAAATAAAACGACAGCACTGAAAAGAAACTATAAGGATTTTTATACTGGAGAAATGATAGATAAAGTCGCCCGTATCTATAAAAAAGATGTGGAAACCCTAGGCTATACGTTTTGATCGAAGATGT
Organism: uncultured Cyclobacteriaceae bacterium; assembly: GCA_947492745.1. Classification (GTDB taxonomy): domain Bacteria; phylum Bacteroidota; class Bacteroidia; order Cytophagales; family Cyclobacteriaceae; genus Aurantiphycus; species Aurantiphycus algarum. Next base: position 19,295 of record CANLOE010000026.1, read on the forward strand.
CTAAATCACTTCGAAGAATAGGACATACATTTTTCTTTTATCCAGCATGTTCTCTACACAATAAATAATGAAAAAAGTCAAAGTATTTTTAGGGGCCTACATTAACCAGACCAATGCCCAGAACCTCAGTGCCAGAACACTGGCCGAATACCTCGATAAGACGAAATTCGATGTTCATACCCTTTGTATCAAGCATGGTAATATCAAGGGCCTCAAACTAAAGGGGGTAAAGATCTTCACGTGCTTTTTCCCCGTCAAAGTGACCGGAAGGCTTGGGTTTCTATGGGGAATCTATCACTGTGATGTGGTATTTCTTCCTCGGGGTAATTTTTACCGATACCAGCGCTTTTTGGTTCGACTCTTCAAAAAGAAAAGTTTCAAGACCATGGAGAACATCCTTGATGATACTTCACTGAAAAGTGCCGTGTCCATTATCGGTACCGAAAAACAATTGAAAGAAGCCTATGGCTATTGCGATGAACTTTATGCCATTACACGCTTCATGAAAACCTATAACGAAGATCGTTTTGGAATCAAAAGTGAGGAACTTATCCTTCCCTTGGTCAATAATACTTCCTTCTTCGAGGTCAAGGGCAAAAAGGTCCCTGGACTGTCCGAGGTGATTTTTATAGGAAATGATATGCTGAGAAAGGGTATTCATGATTATATCGCGATGGCGGAGGCACATAGCGACATCGTATTCAACATAGTAGGCAGGGAGCCACAGGAGATGGACCTCAAGGGTTTACTTAAAACAAAGCATTTGAAAAATGTCAGGTATCATGGCCTGCTGGCGCATGAAGCGCTACTCGATGTTCTGAAAAGGTGTCAGATGAACATACTGCCTTCCCGTTCGGAGGGTTTTCCCAAATCCATTATAGAAACTGCGGCCGCTGCTGTACCCACGATGACCTATGGTGACTATGGTGCGGAGGAATGGATCGTCAATCATGAAAATGGTTATGTCGCAGATAACGTAGAGGAGATGGTACAGGTACTGCGGCGCTACAAAGAAAACCCCGTCGATCTTCAGAAAATGACCGACGGAGCAATGGCACTGGCAGAGAGATTCGAGGTCAGGAAAGTTGTAGGCCTCTATGAAACCATTATTGAAAGCTTACATGAAAAACGCAATAAATAAAAAAGAAGGCATTGGCTTTGTTCTCCAGGCCAGGACGGGTTCTACTCGTTTGCCGGGAAAGATACTCTTGCCCTTTTATAAGGGGCAGGGAATACTGGAACTACTGCTGCGCAGACTCAAGGAAAATTTTGAGGACCTGCCCATTGTAGTAGCCACCTCTGATAGTCCGGCGGATGATGCTATTGCCACCTTAGGGGAGCGCCTACAAGTAGCCGTATTCAGAGGAAGTGAACATAACGTACTGGATCGCTTTGTACAAGCGGCAGCATCGCAGGGCATAGAGCATATCATGCGTATCTGTGCTGACAATCCCTTTTTGGAAACAGGGTATATGCGACAGTTAATGGACCGGTGGACAGAAGACATGGACTACCTTTCCTACCGGACACCGACAGGTATCCCCGCTATCAAGACCCACTTTGGGTTCTTTACGGAGATGGTGCGGCTCACTGCGCTGAAAAGCGTAACCCAGCTGACCCGCGACACCTTATACCTGGAGCATGTAACCAATTTTATCTATGGAAATCCCGATAGGTTCAGCGTACATTTTGTTGAAAATGAACTCTTGAGTAAAGGAGGTTACCGGTTGACAGTGGATACATCTGACGATTTTGAGAATGCCCAAAAGATTTATCACTATATTCACGATAACTATGGAGCGCAATGGTCAATAAAGGAGATACTGGGATTTATCGATGGTCAAGAAGCACTGAAAGCTTCTATGCAGTATCAAATCGCATTGAACAGCAAATGAAGGACTTGAGGACAGTTTCTAAGACACTCTTCTGCCTCCAACAATACACTGATAGATAGAAAGATATACTAAAACCAAAGAACATAAATCCACAAGAGATAATGAAGCATACCTATTTGATTGGAGAAATCGGGCAGAACCACAACGGTTCCGTTGATATCGCCAAGTTGATCGTAGATGTTGTGACCCGACCCGTAGTGGACAAGCTTTTCGATAAACCCCGAAAAGGTCTGGATGCGGTAAAACTGACCAAAAGGGACCTGGCTCAGGAACTGTCCTCATCGCAGATGAGCCGTCCTTACGATAATAAGAATTCCTTCGGTAAGACTTACGGAGAACATAGGGCAGCCCTAGAACTCTCCGATGAACAGCACTTTGAAGTCTATCGCTATGCAAAGGAAAAAGGACTCGATTTTGTGGAAACACTGTGTGCCACAGGCTGCCTCAGTCTGCTCAAACTCTTCACTCCTGATTATCTCAAAGTGGCCTCTAGAGACCTGACAAATTTACCACTGCTCTCTGCCATGGCCGAAACCAAGATACCTATGATTCTATCCACGGGTATGGGGGGACCTAGTGAGCTGGACCTTGCTCTGGAGGCCATCACCCGATACCATAGCGATGTCACGATATTGCACTGCTTATCGCAGTACCCTTCCGAATACCCTAATATCAATCTCAATACCATTCACTACCTGAAAGAGCACTACCCCGAATACCATATAGGCTATTCCGATCACTCGATAGGCATTGCTATCCCGATAGCGGCCGTTGCTATGGGAGCAGAGGTCATCGAAAAGCATATCACACTGGACCGACTTATGAAAGGTACCGACCAAGTAGGATCCCTGGCACCTGATGGTATTATAAGAATGGTCCGAGATATACGTAACCTGGAGGAGGCCAAAGGAGAAAATACCATGTTCGTGGATGATTCCGTGACTGCGGCCAAACATAAGCTGGAGCGTTCCGTTGCTACGAACAAAGCCATAAAAACGGGGGATATCCTAAAAGCAGAAGACCTGCACCTACTCAGCCCGGGCGATGGCTTCAAATGGTCCGAGAGAGATAAGATCATCGGTAGGGCCGTCAAGGAAGATATACCCAAAGATGAAATCATCTATCCTGGCTTGATCGATTGAGCTGGAAAGAAGGGATTTCCTGTTGTTATCGATGAAAGCGATGCTCACCATGCATCGAAGGTTCACTGATAATGGATGATTATAGGAAAGCAAAGGGCGGTAGCCGAGTGGTTTGAACCCTCTGCTCGAAATTGGCCCGAACAATAGAACTTATATTAGCACAAAATACTTATGTTACCAAAACTAGTACTTACCGATATTGATGGAGTGTGGACCGATGGGGGTATGTTTTACGATCAGCAAGGCAATGAATTGAAAAAATTCAATACTTCCGATAGTGCCGGTGTATTGTTTTTGAGGAAGCTGGGCATACCGGTAGGAATCATTACGGGTGAGGATACCAAAATAGTCCAGCGCCGATCGGAAAAGTTGAAAATGGACTACCTGTACCAAGGGATATCCGATAAACTCGGCGTTGCCAAAGGTATCTGCGAGGAGTTGGGGATCAGTCTCGAAGAAGTAGCCTACATCGGAGATGATATCGGTGACATAAAATTACTGCACGAAGTAGGGCTCTCCTGTGCACCGGCCAATGCATCGTACTATATCCGCAAAAGAGTAGATATCGTTACCAAAAAGAGCGGTGGTGAAGGGGCCTTTCGCGAGTTTGTAGAGACCATTATCAGCAAGGAAATGGATTTGGAGGAATTGGTGCACAGTCTGTGAAAAAAGAGAGGAAAACCATTTTGCTCAATTGGGGCTATCACAGAAAATCGTGGGTGGCCCCCTTCAATGCGCTCAGGGAAGCGTTCGATTTTGTATACCTGTCCAATATTCACCCGAGTCTGGACAAGGAGTGCTATGTGGAAGAACCCAGAATCTATTGGAGCGAATTCGGTAATGCCAACGAAATTCTGGACCGGGTATCACCCGATAAGGTCGTTTTCATGGCTTTGGAGTCGGGATTGGGCATCGCTTTGAACACCGCTGCCAAGAAAAGGGGCATCCCTACCTATATTCTGCAACACGGTCTTTATACCACCTATGAAGATTACCGTGCCCGCGAAGAAATCTGGAAAAAGAAGGATACCAAAACGGTGGTGCCACAGACCAAACAAGAGTTCAGTTTCAGTTCACTGAAGTTTCTGCTGGCTTCCTGTACGGTGTCCGACCTGTTCAAGCTGTTCAAATTTCCGTGGTACCTCTACCTGTCCAAAAAAGAGGGAACGTATTACGCTGCCAAGAACGCTGTGTTTCCCGGTAGGAAGCCCGATAAATACATCTGCTATACCCATAAAAATGCGACGATACACCGTGAGCTGGACCGTGTCCCCGAGCATCGCTTGGTATATATCGGTAACCCCGAGCTGGATACATATCTGATTCCGAGTCCTTCCCCGAAGTCCGACCGACCCTATTTCCTGCATATTGATCAGGCACTGGCAGAAAACAGCTTTGGAGAAGAGACCGTATCCATCGAAGCCATGCAGCGGTTTTACTCAAAAATCAATCAATATTGTAAAACCAATGGTGCCAAGCTCAAAATAAAACTGCATCCGGAAAGCTACCGTAGCCAATGGCTGCCTGCTGACCCTAATATAGAATGGATACGCGATACCGAGGACATGCCCACACTGATCCAGCATGCGAGGGGCTGTTTTGGCTTTTATTCTACATTGGTATTACCGGCCATATTCTGGAATCCCACCGTACTGTTCAAGTCCTCGGACTCGGACTTACAGGAGGTTGCGGTAGGTATGGGGGTAGTGCAGCTACTGGACCTGTATACTTTTGAACCGGGAGATATCCGTTTTGATAAAGGTCCCGGTAGGTCGAAGGCATTTATCGATAGCTACTTCCATGCAGAAGATGGCAAGAGCTTGGACAGGTTGAAAAACGTACTCACCGAATGACGCTAGAGGTTTAGGTATATGGTAGTGAAAACAGCACATCTCTTATATTCGGGCATGGGTGGCCTTGGCACCTACTTTATGAATTTTGTCGATAGCGATAAGGACAACAAATTTGAATCCATGGCTATTTTCGGAGGCATCGAACCACTGTACGAAGAGTATCGGAAGTACTGCGGGCAAAAGGGCATTCACTGCCAAGTCTTGAAAAAGACCAAAGGGCTGGACATAGGTTTTTTCAAACAGATCTATTCGGCGCTCCAAGCGATGGCACCCGATACCCTTATTGTGCACAGTTTGAGTATGACACTACCGGCGATGCTCTATGCATGGAGGTATAAGAAAAAAATAGTGATGGTCGACCATACCCCTAGAGAGGCCAAGACCAAGCTGGAGTGGTACTACCTCTGGTGGGCACAAAAGATGGCCCATAGTGTGGTGTACTTTTACCCAAAACAGTTCGAAGTGCTGCGCCAACGGTTCCCCAATCTAAGAGGAGCGAAAAATGTAGCCTATATCAGCAAAGCGATAGACCATGAGTACTTTGTCCCGGGAGAGGAGAGGCATAGAGACCTCATCGTTATCGGTATGGCGGCAAGGATGGTGCCCAGTAAAGACCATGCAGTACTGATAGCCGCTTTTCAGCGATTGTCCTCGATGAGCACCGTTCCCTTACAATTGAGGTTAGCGGGCGATGGCCCGGAAAGAGAGGGCTTAGCGACCATTGTACAGGAGAGTGAACACAGATCAAAAGCCGAGATTGTCTTTGAAGGGATGCTGGAGCGTGAGCAACTGTTGCCATTTTACCAAAATCTTGATATCTACGTCCACGCTACCCAAGGGGAGACCTTTTGCTATTCGATCATGGAAGCGCAGGCCTGCGGCCTGCCCATCGTTGCTTCGGATGTTGATGGTGTCAACAATATACTGAAAGACAAAGAAGATGTGCTATTGTTCCAAAGAGACGTTCTTGATGAACTGACCGATAGATTACAACAATTGATCGATGATGCCCATCTGCGGCATGCCATGGGCCGCCGCAGTCGGCAGTGTGCCGTCAACAACAGCCTGAAGAACAATATGGCCACTAATTTTTACGAACTGTTTATCCGAAAAACAGGCGGTAGGTCCTGATAGTGCCATGCAAGAAGAATCCATAAGTAATCCACAAAACCGGTTCGTCGTATGATAGAGAACAACAAAACAAAGACCGATAACCCAGTAAACTATACCCTGTGAAACTATTATTCGTACAAAAAGAAGGTGGGATTTTCGGTGCTGAGAGCTATCAGCTCAATGTGATTCCCGCTTTGATGGCCAAAGGCGTCGAGATTCATTTCCTGCGTTTGTATACCGACTACCAAGGAGGTAAGGGAGGCGACTTTGTCGATAGGCTGAAGGCCATGTCCGTTACCGTATTTGAAATCAATATCGGGAGGTATCCTTCTTACGGTAAGCTCAAAGCGATTCGGCAGGTCGTCAAGGCCGGTAATTACGATTTAGTGCACACTCACCTGATCCATGCCGATTTTTACCTGGCGATGGTCAAAACACTGATGATGCGCCGATTGAAATTGGTCTCGACAAAACATGGTTATGACAATGACTTTACCAGTAAGTTTGGCTTTGATGCCACGAAACAGACCAATACGCCTTACTTTTTGATCAGCCGATGGGCAGAAGCAAGGATGAACCGCAGCTTTACCATCTCTCATGGACTAAGGGATTTCTTCATTGCTACCGGCCTTACCAAAGCCGAGAAAATGAGCATGATCCACTACGGGTTCGACCTGCAAGAGATAGGTGATGGCATGGACTCCAAAGCCCACCGCAAAGCAGCACAACAACTGGTCATCGCGGGGCGCTTGATCAAGTTCAAGGGGCATGAGTACGTTATCAAGGCCCTTCCATTATTGAAGGATAAGTTCAGCGACCTCAAATTATTGCTGATTGGCATCGGTGAGCATGAAGATTACCTGAAAGCATTAGTAAAAAAACTAGGGCTGGAAGAGCAGGTGATCTTTTTGGGCTATAGCAAAGAAGTCCAAAAATATATGTATAATTCCGATGTGGTTCTGGTGCCCTCCGTATCCGAAGGTTTCGGAGTGGTGTTTTTGGAGGCTTTTAACTGTAGAACACCCGTAATCGCTTTCGATGTACCTGCGGGTAACGAGCTGATGACTCATGGGGAGCAGGGTTTTTTGGTCAGCCCCTATGAGGTACAGGACATGGCAGCGCAGATTGAAAGTGTATTGTCCGCACCCGATAAGAGTAGGGCCGTGGCAGAAAACGCCTATGGTAAATTGAAGACCTATTTTACTATTGATAGGATGGTAGAGGAAACGATTACGTTTTATGAGCAAGCCTTGAAAGAAAAGTAGTGCTAACGGGAGAAGAAAACACCCTACAGATCTATGGAAAAAGACTATCTTGGACGATAGGTCACGGATCTCGGAAGTCCGCCGTTCACATTGATGTGCCATTGCTGAAATAGGAAAAGAAGTAAAGGCACAAATCGCTACTAGCTACCTTGGAAATACCCCCGACCAAGTAATGAACCGAAATGTTCGTAAAAACTGTAAATTAAAAAAATCTAACCTGTAGTTATGAATTTTAATGTAATAAGAAATGCGCTAAAACCAGGGTTCTTCCCTATCATGGTCAAGAAAATCGTGGCCCGTATAACAGAACCGAACATCAAGGATACCAAAGTGAAGGCGACAGAATGGTGTCGGTTAAATGCCGTAAAGACGGAAGACTTCTTGAAGCAGATCGATGCCCCGCTGTACCGAGCCGCTAAAGAGAACAGTCAAAAGCTGAATCAACATGGTGCTGCCGTCATCGAAAAACTACCCGTAAAAATGGGCGGTGGAGGCAATACCGAACTGCTTTATTTTTTGACACGCTACCTGAAACCCGAAGTTATCGTGGAGACAGGAGTATCCATGGGCTTTTCGAGCCATGCTTTTCTAACGGCCCTTCAAGAAAACGGCAGTGGAACCCTTTACTCCAGTGATTTCCCTTATTTCCGATTGGAAAATCCCGAAAAATACATTGGCTGCGTCGTAGAAGAAAAGCTGAAAACAAACTGGACACTATTGATTGATGGAGATGAGAAGAATCTGAAAGACATCGGCCAAAAGATATCCTCTATAGACCTTTTCCACTACGATTCCGATAAGTCCTATGCCGGTAGGCAACTTGGACTGGCACTGCTGAAAGACAAATTGAGCGAAAAGACCACCATCATCTTTGATGATATCGGAGATAACTACCATTTTCGGGATTTTGTGAACAAAACGAATCGAAAACACAAAGTGTTGGAAAGCCCAAATGGAGGTTTTGTGGGCATTGTAGGGCCAATCCTAAAATAAATACGAAGTGTTCAGTAGTTTGATGCCGACAACTTCGGCCGATAATTAATTGGATAGTATTGCCGATTTTAGACGGTTTTGGCGCACTTTTGTATAAAGTGACCTTAAACCCAAAATGTCCATTAGAAAATCTATTCCGGATTTAACTGACTTCAAATCAGTAAATGAATGCGTTTTTTGAACTCACCGTAGCGGTGCTACGCTGAATCCAAGAAAACGCCCTGATTTATTGCCATTTAAGTCCTCATGACGAAGTTCCAACGAACATTTTGGGTTAATTGTCCAATTCGCGGCGGGAATTATGGATTTTTATCCTGATGAAGCCTTTTTTGAGTGGCGTAGCCAATGTTACGTCGCGATTGGAAAGTCAAGAGTAGGACGAAACAAGCTGAATATACAGCAGGAAGAAAAATTCTAAATGACCTCTATGCGCCAAGCAATGATGTGAATCCTCAAGGCAGATACTTTACTGAACAGCAATGACGCTTTCCATTTTACTTACTTTCAAATGTATTATAGCTAAAACCGATAAAAAATAATCTTGGGATTTATAATAGCGATAATAGTGTTGGTTTTTGTGGCTAAGAAAATGGAATGGTCTATTTTCAGGCATCCCTATTTAAGTACTACTTATACCTTGGGCTGGTTATCCCGTTTGGGAGGTACCCTAGCTTATTCCGGTTATGCCTTTTTTTTTAGCGATGGCAATGTCGATGCCTATGTTTACTACCGATACGCCACCAAATTCACCGCCTACTTTAAAAGACTCGACTTTTCACCCTTCACAGATGAGAGCCTGTATCGAAACGGGGAACTGTTCTATACTAATTTTGTAGCTTATCCCACCTCATTCTTTCAGATCATCACCTTTGACTCCCTGCTGGGAGTCTACTTACTTTTTTCTGTAGTATGCTATATGGGCTTGATTTTGATGCTTAAGGCATTTTTGAGGAATTATGGCGAGATGGATATCAAAAAGATGGCAACTTATGTACTGCTTTTTCCGGCCGTATGGTTTTGGACCTCTACTATAGGGAAAGATGCTTTTATGTTCTTGGGATTTGGGCTGTTATGTACTGCTTTTAGACCCAATAATAAAATCAACTATTTGTACCTATTATCAGGGATAGCCGTGATTTACGCATTCCGACCACCAGCGGCCTATATGGCGATACTCTCCATAGCAGCACTATTTGTGTTCAATCTAAAAGATGTGTTGGCAGTGAGAGCCATCAAGATCGGAGCAGGCATTACGATGGTCATCTTCATTTTGAACTACCTTAGTCAGCAGTGGGGCGTGGAGTCATTGGATGCCGATTCCCTATCGGAATTTCAGGAGTCTACGCAGCGCAACAATAACTACGGGGACGGAGCCCTCGAAGAAAAAACCGGAGGCCTTTCTTCCATTCCCAGAGGTATCGTAGATGTATTGGCACGACCCTTTCTATGGGAAGTCAGAAACTTTTCCACCTTACTCTCTTCCCTGGAGATCACCACATTGCTCCTGTTGTTATGGAGCAACCGTAAGTCCGTGAGCCGATTTTTCAAAACGGCCCTCAATAAGAAAATATCCACCTTCATTTTGGCCTTTATTACCATATACGTGGTTTCGGCCGGATTGGTAATGAATAATATTGGGCTGATTGCCCGACATAGGGCGATTCTTTTCCCCTTCTTTATCTTGATGGCTTTTTCCTATAGCAGGAAGCCAGTGGCCCCAAGAAAGATTCGCCCCTTAAAACAACAATAATGGAATACAAAGGTAAGATCTTAGTTATCGCCAGTCACAACCACTCTCTGGTCAATTTCCGAAAGCAAATGCTGAAAGGATTTGCCGATATGGGGTTTCATGTGAAAGTAGTTGCTCCGGGCCATGACCCGTCCATTACCGAGGAAATGAACAAAATAGGAGTGGAGTACCAATCCATAAGCATGGGGAGGACCGGATTGAACCCCTTGCACGATCTGAAGACATTGTTCGAACTGATTCGACTGTTCAGAACTTACCGACCGACACATTCCCTGGCCTATACCATCAAACCTGTAATCTATGGCTCCATGGCTGCCCGCATATACGGCCATACCGCTTATTATGCTATGATTACGGGCTTAGGCTATATTGCTGTTGAAGATAACAGCCTTAAAAAGAAACTGATCGGTCTGGTGATCAAACAGCTTTATAGGCTCAGCCTCAAAGGGGTGTCCCGTTTGTTCTTTCAAAACCCGGACGATATCCAGTACTTTATGGAAAAAGGATTCTTCACTGACAAGCAGAGAATAGCCCTGATCAACGGCTCTGGAGTAGACCTGAAAGACTTTCCCAAAGCGACCCCCGTGCTGAAGCCCGTGAAGTTCTTACTGATTGCCCGGATGATCAAAGCCAAAGGCATCATGGAATATGTCGAAGCAGCCCGACAACTGAAGAGCAACCATGCGCACGCCGAGTTTCACCTGATCGGTCAACTGGATGATAGAAATCCCGACGCCGTTGATAAGAAATTTATCGATACCATGAGCGAAGAAGGCTATATCAAGTACCATGGTTATGTCAAAAACGTGGGGCAGTTGATGTCCGAGTGCTCTGTATTTGTCTTGCCGACGTTTTACAGAGAGGGTACGCCTAAGACGATATTGGAGGCCTTGGCCATGGGTAAACCCATCATCACTACCGATAGTGCCGGTTGTAGGGAAACGGTGGACCAAGGTAGAAACGGGTTTTTGATTCCTATCAAAAATGTTGACGAACTGGTTAGGGCCATGAAGAAAATGATAGAAAACCCGGGCCTGATTGCCGACATGGGGGAAGCGAGTTATCAACTGGCTCAGGAGAAGTACGACGTCAATAAAGTAAACCGAGTGATTTTCGAAACCATGGATTTGATATGAACCTGTATTCCGACGTATTGAAGCGTGTCGTGGACTTTACGGTCGCACTGATGGCCCTTGTCCTCGTGAGTATTCCACTACTGCTGGTGGTGGTTACCTTGGCCATTGCCAATAATGGGAAAGTATTTTTCATACAGCGACGCCCAGGAAAGAAGGGCAAGGTATTCCGTATATTCAAGTTCAAGACGATGAACGATAAGACGGACGGTGAGGGCAACTTACTGTCCGATAAAGACCGACTGACGGTCATCGGTAAGTTGGTCAGGAAGACCTCGCTGGATGAACTGCCCCAGTTGCTCAATGTCCTCAAAGGGGACATGGCGCTTATTGGTCCCAGGCCTTTGCTCGTAGAGTACCTTCCTCTGTACAATGAACGCCAAAGGAAGCGTCAGGACCTGAGGCCGGGAATTACCGGTTGGGCGCAGGTCAACGGTAGGAATGCCATCTCCTGGGAGCGGAAGTTTGAACTGGACGTATGGTACGTGGAGCACATCTCCTTCTTGTTGGATTTGAAGATCCTGTACTTGACGGTAATCAAAACCCTGAAGGCAGAAGGTATCAGTGATGGTGATACCGCTACTATGGAGCGCTTCACGGGGACCAAAGTTTGATTGTTGATTTTAATTTTCAGAGACGATGTTAGTATACGGAGCAGGAGGCCATGCCAAGGTCATCATTGACTGCCTAACAGTACAACAAGTGAAGGTCACGGGTGTATTTGACGATTTTTCAAAGGAAAAATATCTATTGACCCATCGTATCGTGGGCGGCTACACCACGGAACTATACATGGAAGCACCACTGGTCTTGGCCATCGGTGACAACGCTACCCGCAAGGAGCTGACCGACAAGGTACGCCACGCTTATGGCAAGGTGATACACCCTTCGGCGCTGATCTCCGACACGGTCAAGGTCGGCGAGGGGACGGCCGTTTTCCATCATGCAGTAGTACAGAGCAGCTGTACCATAGGTAGGCACGTCATCATCAATACCTCCGCGGTCATCGATCATGACAGTACGGTGGGCGATTTTGCCCATATCTCCCCCAACGCGACCGTATGTGGAGGCGCGGTGGTCAATGAAGGCGCCCACATCGGTGCCAATGCCACCATCCTTCCCGGCGTGAGCATCGGGAAATGGGCCGTCATCGGAGCGGGGGCCATTATTGTTGAAAATATTCCCGACAGGGCGGTCGTAGTGGGAAATCTAGGAAAGATTGTTAAATTTACAGAATGAAAAAGATAGCCATTTTTGGAAAAGGAGGCTTCGGAAGAGAAGTCAAAACCGTTATCGATCACATCAATAAAAATGGAGGCGAATGGGAGTTCATTGGTTTTTTTGATGACACTACTCCCAAAAACTCCGAATCCCCTTACCTCGGCAATCTCGAAAGCCTGAACAAATTTGACGAACCTCTAGCACTGGTCTTGGCCGTGGGCAATCCCGAAGTCCGTGAGCAGATCTTTAAGGCAATAACCAATACCGATATTACGTTCCCCAGCTTGATTCATCCTACTGCGGTGATAGGTGACCCGAAAACAATCACCATCGCCCAAGGAAGTATATTAACGGCCAATGTCATATTGACCACCAACGTTACCCTTGGTGCCTTTGTGATATTGAACTTAGGGGTGACAGTAGGCCATGACAGCAGCTTGGGTGACTTTGCTTCCCTCATGCCGGGAGTGAACATCGCCGGAGATGTACACCTCAAGGAAAAAGTATACATCGGATTGGGAGCCAATGTTATCAATGAAATCAATATAGGTAAAAGTACCATTATCGGAGGCGGTTCTTTGGTCAACAAAGACCTGGAAAGTCACTGTACCGCTGTAGGTATCCCTGCTAAAGTAATTAAGAGAAGGGCATAGAGACGCTTGAAATGATACATAAAATCTGTCATCGACTGTTCTGAGGACAGTATCATGGACAAAATGATAGTAGCGCTGTCTACGGCAACTTCCATGAATTGTGCTCCAGAGGGTTACATGCGACGATGAGCAGGGTGAATGCCTTCCTTGCGGCTGTTGAAAATCTATAAATATAAATGAAAACGAAAGATACATGTTAAAACAGTCCCTAAGCATGTGGAAAGAATTCAGGCATCCCATCCTGTTCTTGATTCGTTTTTTTGTCTTTTACCTGACGACCAATTTTATTTATGGACTCTATATCAATAGCTATGATCGGGTAGCCGACCCGGTAACCAAGGTGACCACCGTCCATAGCGCGGTAGTATTAAGGCTGGTCGGCACGGAAGTAAGCGTGGTCCCCAGCGCTACAGACCCGAAAGTCTACTTGGGCAACCAAGAAAGACAGGTTTTATCGGTTTACGAAGGTTGCAATGGTGTCAACGTGATGATTGTATTTCTCGCGTTCATATTTTCATTTACTATGCCCAACCGGAAAATGTTATGGTTTGTCCCCATGGGGCTACTGTTCATTTACCTGATCAATCTGTTCCGGATTATTCTATTGTACTTCATCGCCGAGCACTTTCCGGATTACATGTATTTCTTGCACAAATACTTTTTTACGGGCATCGTATATACATTCGTTTTTTCACTTTGGTACTATTGGATTTCAAAAATCAACGTTGAGCAAGCCCCATCACATTCGTAACCAAGAGGATTCGCTGAAAAGGTTCTGCTTGATAGCATTGGGCATAGCCGTTCTTATAGCTGTTTTTCTGTTCCAAAAGTTGGATTACGCACACTTGATATTGGATACTGTAGATCTGGAGTATGGCGATTATAATCAGCGTATTATTTACCTTTTTAATAAAGTATTGCGGTTCTTTATCAATGATGCCATGAGCATAATGATTATATATGCATTGTTTTATGAGAGAAAATACTTATTGTTTTCTATCTATGTACAATTGTTTGGGATGGTATTTATTCTGATACCGTACCTGGTTCTAAAACAATATTTTTTCGATTATAATGGTCCGATGCTTTCGCACCTACATCGGCTGGTACTCAATCCGGTACTGTTGATGTTGCTGATACCCTTACTGCTATACCATAAAAGACTGGAGCAGGGCAGCAGTGCCGAAAGGAATAAGCAGGCAGAGCCTGATCAAAAATGATATTATTTCAATAAATCTTTGATTGTTAGCTTTAATGAAAACGAATGATAGGATCTATCTCTCTTCACCTCACATGGGAGGAACAGAGCAACACTACGTCCAAGAAGCCTTTGATACGAACTGGATTTCACCCGTAGGGCCTAATATCGATGGTTTCGAGGAAGCTATTGCCGATTACACCGGTTGTGGATATGCAGCTGCCCTGAGCTCAGGTACGGCAGCAATACACCTCGCTCTGGTCTTGCTCGGCGTGGGTTCGGGAGATGAGGTCATTTGTTCTACTTTTACCTTCTCTGCTTCTGTCAATCCCATCGTGTACCAAGGAGCCACTCCGGTATTAGTGGATTCCGAGTCACATACCTGGAACATGTGTCCGGAGACACTGGAGGCAGCAATAAAGGATCGTCTACAGCAAGGGCGAAAACCAAAGGCCATTGTGCTGGTGCACTTGTACGGTATGCCCTCTAAAATGGACGAAATCATGAAGGTCGCCGAACAGTACGATATCCCCGTGATAGAAGACGCTGCCGAGAGTCTGGGCAGTACCTATAAAGGAAAAGCTTTGGGGACTTTTGGCAATATGGGAATTTATTCCTTCAATGGGAATAAAATCATTACCACCTCCGGAGGTGGTGCATTGGTCAGTAAGGAAAAAACACTTATCGACAAAGCCAGGTTCCTTGCCACTCAGGCCCGAGAGCCGGCACCTCACTATCAGCATTCCGATATTGGTTATAATTATCGTATGAGCAATATCGTGGCGGGTATCGGGCGGGGACAGATGGAGGTATTGTCGGGACACGTGGATAAACGTAGGGCTATCTATGGGGCATACCGTTCGGCATTTGGAAATTTACCGGGCATCCACTTTTTGGACGAACCTGAGGGGTGTTTTTCCAATCGTTGGCTGAGCACATTGTTGATCGATCCAAGCACTTCTACTTCAGGAGTAGACCGAGAACATGTCCGAGAGTCACTCGAAAAAGAGAATATAGAAGCTAGGCCTTTATGGAAACCAATGCACCTTCAGCCCGTGTTCGAGAACTGCCCCTATTATGGAGATGGTACTTCCGAGAGGCTGTTCGAACAAGGTATATGCTTGCCGTCAGGCTCTAATATGTCTGATAAACAGATGGATAGGGTGTTGAGGGAAATAAGCGCCCTATTGAATTTGGAGTGATTTTTGATGGCTTCGAATAAAGTTTAGGTAACTCTACAATATTTTTGTACCTTAATTGTCAATGGATTATCAAAGAAAGATTATATCTATCTATCTTATAAGGTATTAGTCAATATTTGCAAAAAAAAGTGGGATTAATTAATATTCCTATTGCATCTGGCGCATTTTTTTTAACTAATTTTAAATTCGACTAAACAATATGAAAAAGCTTATTTTTTGTCTACTTTTTCTCTGCATGGCTTTGGTAAGTAGTGCACAGCTGGATTTTGTGGCACAGCAGAACGGAGATTGGGAAGATGGTGCTACTTGGGGAAATACATCTCCCGGTACCGAGGGGATAGACTTTCCGGGACAGGCCGATAACGTTTATACCAGCGGTTTTGAAATCACGGTTTCCGGCACTGTGGATTGTAATAATCTTTATGTCCAGTTCGATGTGGAGAATGGGCTGAATTTCAGTAGTTCTTCCAGAACAATACAAGTACACGGTACCTTAGTGGGATGGGATGGTGATGATGGTGGAGCTGAGGAAATACCTGAAGTCGATGTTATTGATGCCTCGGAGTCGGCCGGTAGATTGAGATTTATCGGTGATGGGGACTTTTTTGATGGAGGGGAAAACATAATCTTTTCTTGGTCCGCCGATGCACCCATATACCGTATCTTATGTGACTTTGATGACCCGAACCTTACCCTGACATTTGAAGATGCCGAGGTAATGATATCCGCAGGAGGTAGTAGTCCTTACTTTAGAGTAGATGATGGTAAAGTGGAAATCCCCAACGGTTCCAGTTTATCCTCTATAGGAGGTAGTTCTACACTGAGGACCCTTTCCGGTGGTTCACTCTCTATCTTTTCACCCGTTTCCGGATTTGATATACTGGATGTCGACAGCGATAGTGAAATTATTGCTTTTAACTATCTAAATTCCAATACGGCCATTGTCGATGGTATATTGGAGACAAAGTTCGATGGTATCAATCAGACACAAGGGTGGTGGCTTGGTGACAATATTCCGGGTAGTCTCAGTGTTGGTTCTACTTCAACTATAAAATATACAGCTTTTAATGCTCAGCAGGTTTTTGCCAAAGTTCTGGGAAATTTGGAACTCGGAGGAAGTGGGACCAAAATCTTGAGTGCTTCGGGAACACTGGAGGTGCTCGGAGACTTTGCTATCAGTACGGCATCGGTTACTTTCGATACATCCGACAATTCCGAACCTATTGATATTTTCGGTAATATCGACAATGATGGTACTTGGGAACCCACACAACTAGTGCGTTTTAATGGTACCGGGTCCAGCCAAGTGGTAGGAGGCAACAATCCTATTGTTTTCAAAGGAGGATTATCCATAGGAGAAGAGGGAATAGAACCTTCCAGTTTGATATTGTTGAACGCTACCGTTGATATCGATAGTGATCTCAATATTTATAACAATGCCACTTTGGACCTTTCGGGCAATAACATCACCCTTACCGGAGATTGGACCAATAACGGTATCTTTTCCAATTCAGGCTCGGGTGCCGGCACCGTTACCTTTGATGGTACGGGCAGTAGTTCTGTACTGGGCAGTACCACTACTAGTTTTAACAATGTCATTATTGCTTCCGGAAAGACCCTCGATCAGAGTGTTATCAATGCAACCGACTCTTTGAACGTGCAAGGGACCTGGACCAATAATGGTACTTTTGAGGCAGGTACGGGTACCGTTGTTTTCAACGGTGTAGGTACTCAAAGCCTTAACGGCTCTTCTACGACCACATTTAACAATATTTATGCACAAAACAATATCAGCAATGATGCTATACTAGAACAAAGCGGTATTCTGACATTGGATGACAATGTGGACTTTGATGCCGATGGTCTTGGCTCAGGAGTGTATAATTTACTTTCTACTGCTTCGGGAGATGCTTGTATCGCGTCTATTCCCAGCACATCTTCGGTCTCAGGGGTGGTAAATGCACAGCGTTATATGGAAGGAGAAGGGCGAATATACCGTTACATTTCATCTCCTATTGCTAATGCTCCTGTCAGCGCCCTTCAGGACGACTTCCCCATCACGGGGACCTTTACCGGTGCTGATGAAATACCCGGATTGAACTCTATGCCGTCCATGTTCGATTATACAGAGTCTGCCTCCGGTGATTTTCAACAAGGTTGGGAATCCTATCCTGAAATCGTCAATACGGAAACCTTGGTTCCGGGGAGAGGTTACGCCGTCTTTATTCGTGAGGAAGTAAATCCAACAACTATCGATATATCGGGAACAATCAATCAGGGCGATTTCAACTTTGACGTTACCTATAACAATAGTGGTAACTCCGCAGATGGATGGAACCTGGTGGGTAACCCATATCCCTGCGATCTGGACTGGAACAGCGGCAGTTGGACCCGGACAAATGTGGCAGGTACTGTATACATCAGGGATAATGGAAATGGGGGGGTGTTTACTTCCTATGATGGTGTAGTGGGGCTGAACGGAGGGGAGAGGTACATCGCGTCAGGACAGGCTTTTTGGGTCCAGGCCACTTCCGCTGGGCCGGTAATGAGCATCACCGAGGAGGTGAAAAGTGCTCAGTCCGCTACTTTTTTCAGGACCGGAAGCGTTGCCAACTTACTGAAAGTAGCCTTGGGAGACGGTTCGGGAGATAGCGACGAGACCGCATTTCGTTTTATCGAAGGAGCTACAAAGAACTACGATGTCGCCATGGATTCGAAAAAACTTGAAAACCCGGGTATATTCAACTTCTCTTCCTATTCGGAAGATGGGAAAAAACTGGCCATTAACTATTTGCCCGAATTGAGCTGTGGAAGTACCATAGTCCCACTGGATATCGCTGATGTAGATGAAGGTAACCATAAACTACTTTTTACGGGACTATCCAGTTTTGACAACTTAGCTACTTTGCAACTCATGGATGCCTATGCTGGGGAAATGATAGATATAGACGGAGATATAGTATATGATTTTACTATTGATGAGGATATCGCCTCTATGGGGTCAGAGCGCTTCAAACTGGTGTTCACCGGTAAGGGTTTTGTCCCCGAGATAATCGAGGAAGATGGCATACTGCGTTCGAGTATCAAAGCCGATATTCAGTGGTACTTTAATGATGAACCTATAGAAGGTGGCAATTCACTGACCATCGAAGCTACTGCCTCTGGGATTTATACCCTGGAAGTTACAAAAGGAGAGTGTACAGGAGCCGTGAGCAGAACGGTTGTTGTTACAGCTTTGCCCGAAGAGAGCAGTGCAGAAAAAACAACTTTCAAACTATCACCGAACCCAGCAAGCGAGAGGGTAGAAATATTCTTACCCGTGGACTTAATGTCCGGTGATAATGTTCTAATGGAACTCATCGATAGGACTGGTCGTGTAGTGTCCAAAAGAAACCTAACAAGAGAACAGAAGGAGTGGAAAGGAAGCTTTAATTTGAGAAATTACGCCAAGGGTATCTATTTTATTACGATATTTGATGGCGATTCAAGGATTTCGGAAAAGCTGGTAATAGAATAATCGATAAATGTCCCACATCAAATGAAAACCTTTTATAGAAACTCCTTATTAACAATACCTTTGATACTTTTTAGCTTCTATTCTATCGCTCAACCGGGAGATCCTGACGGAGGGACCGATCCGGACAGTCCGGTTCCTATAGACGGGGTGAGTCTTTTATTGGCTGCCGGTGGGCTTTATGGAGTAAGGAAGGTATACAGGTACCGTAACCAAAAAAACAATACCTAGTACAACCCATATCAAAAGGTATGGGGATTTTTATTCAACCTTTTGCGGATGACAAAGCTGATAAAAAGCCTAAGAATATTACCAAGATGGATGATAATGGCACTGGATGCACTGATTATCGCATTATCCGGTGTACTCGCTTATTTTCTTCGCTTTAATTTTATCTATCAGGAACTCGTAAGGACGAATTACCTTATAGGAGTGATGGCCATCGTTTTTTTTGGAATGACAATGATATTACTGACCCGTAGCCATGCTGGTATTGTCAGATATACAGGATTGCAGGATGGATTGAGAATCTGTTACTCCTCTGCCCTTAGTATGGTTTCATTGGTCATCGTCAATGTAGTTCACTACTATTTCATGGGGACCAATTTTATACCCTATTCCGTTATTATTATAACGTTTATGGCTTCATTCTTCTTTCTTTTCTTTTATCGATTGTTCGTTAAGAGTATGTTTTCTTACTATAGTACTATAGTCAAGCAAAAAGAGAATGTTGTGATATTCGGAGCCGGCGAATCGGGGATGATTACGAAACAGGTGATAGAAACCGATACCAATTCTAACTTAAGGGTAGTCGCTTTTTTGGAAGACGATGCGCGTAAGTCGGGAAAGAAAATAAACGGAACAAAAATTTTCAATGCACGAAAAGAGATAGAAAAGGTTATTGATGACTACATGGTTTCGGAGTTGATCATTTCCATAAAGAAACTTTCATTGAGCAGGAAAAACGAAGTAGTGGATATCTGTTTGAGAAACAATCTTAAGGTAAGGACAGTCCCCGCAGTTGAGAAGTGGGTAAGCGGTGAGCTGAGTGTCAACCAGATAAAAGAAGTGAAAATCGAAGACTTGTTGGGAAGAGAGTGTATACAGCTGGATAATGTAAATGTCAGTAACGACCTTTTGGACAAGACCATTTGTATTACGGGAGCGGCCGGCTCTATCGGTAGCGAGATTGTTCGTCAAGTACTACTTTTCAAACCGAGAAAAGTCATTCTTGTCGATCAAGCGGAATCGCCCTTGTACGAAATCGAAAGGGAGACTTGGCATTTCAAAGATACGATTGAAGTGGTCACTATATTGTCGGATATTACTGATTTTAACACTATGAAAAGGGTGTTTGCCCTACATACTCCGAATATCGTTTTCCATGCCGCTGCTTACAAACATGTGCCTATGATGGAGAACAACACAGCAGAGGCTATCAAGTGTAATGTGTTGGGAACCAAAAATATAGCGGATTTGGCAGTAGCCTATCATGTGAACAAATTTGTAATGGTCTCTACTGATAAGGCCGTCAACCCTACGAATATCATGGGTTGTTCCAAACGTATAGCAGAGATTTATGTTCAATCACTGAATAATTCGATAGCTAAGGAAAAAAAGACCAAATTTATCACCACACGATTTGGTAATGTCCTCGGTTCCAATGGTTCAGTTATACCTCATTTTAAAAAGCAGATTGCTATGGGAGGGCCATTGACCGTAACACATCCCGAGATAACCCGATACTTCATGACCATACCCGAGGCTTGCCAGCTGGTACTGGAGGCCGGTGCCATGGGAAATGGTGGAGAAATTTTCCTATTTGATATGGGAGCTTCCATTAAAATAGTCGATCTGGCCAAAAAAATGATTCAGTTATCAGGCTTGATGCCAGGAAAAGATATACAGATTGTATATACAGGTTTGAGGGAAGGAGAGAAACTTTACGAAGAGTTATTGAACAATCAGGAAAATATTATTCCAACGCATCATAAAAAAATCATGATAGCTAAGGTCGAAGCACAATTATTTGATGAGGTCGAAGCCAATATTAAGGAGTTGAAATTGAAAGTGGACAGGCATCAAGAAATGGAATTCGTTAGACTCATGAAAAAAATAGTCCCCGAATTTATTAGTAATTCGTCTAAATTCGAATCCTTGGACAGGGAAAAATTGATCGGGTCCGTCAAGAATAAGGAAAAAGTGGTGAACGTAGCTTCTTGGTAACGGTTGCTTCTTTATACTGTCCTTCTATATTAGGGATTGCTTTCTCGATGATACTCATGCAGTAAGCTGGCCCTTTCGCCGGTAATGTCCTTATGAACAATTTCTTAACGCTCGGTCCTACTCATAATAAGTGATGACAAATTCCCAAGATAATTTTAAAACAGCCTCTAAAAGAGGAAAGGGGGGACATGGTTTTTTGCTAGGCTTTTAGCACTACCATACTAGATAAGAAGGCTTTGGTCCGAACTTCTGAATTCTATATATAATCTCATAAGCCAAATCGAAGAACCATACGGATACCTACCTACTGAGATTAAGCCCTAGAACTTTCTCATGAGGGTTTAAATGGCCATCAGCTAGGATGTTTTCTTGGGTTTAGCGTAGCCTACTGCTGTTGCTATGTTATTTAGTCGTCCCTTAAACCCAGAATGTTCGTTGGAACTTCGTCATGAGGACTTATACAAACTTAGCTTTTAAATATCGCATATCTTCTTGTTCATTTAGCTTCACTCTGCGTTGACAATCCTCGGGATAGCGCTGCTATCCCTGCGGTTCTCGCCTTGATTGAAACAAAATGACCAGCGGAATCTTATACGACATTTGAAACCCAAATTTGTATTAAATGGCAATACATCAGGGTGTTTTCTTGGATTCAGCGTAGTACCGCTATGGTAAATGAAGACAGGTGGGCAAAGCTTCCGGTATGAAGCTATTTATGTGCGGAATAGGTTCTCATTGGTCATTTTGGGATAAATGCGTGTCCCTGGCCCGTAAAGAGGGCATCAAGCTCAGAAGGAGCTATGTGAGGATCACCAGGCAACCGGTCCGTGACACCTACAACGGCCGACACTCCAAGCGCAGGAAGAAGGCGAACACCGCAAAACGGAAGCTCAGGACCATTGCCGGCAGGTTGGTCAGGGAACTTGAACGCAAACTGCCCTCAACGGCCCACCGGGATACCCTAGAGCTCTTCAAATGGGTGCTCTCCCAGACCAGGACCGGCAATGACAAGATCTACAGCCTGCACGAGCCGGGGGCCTATTGCATCGCATCGCCAAGGGAAAGGCGCACAAGAAATATGAATATGGCTGTAAGGCTTCACTGGCCCTGACCCAGGACACGGGCATCATCGTAGGTGCAATGACCTTTGAGAACAACCCTTATGATGGGCATACGCTCGATGCACTACTGAGTCAAACACATTGGCTGACAGTAAGATGCCCAAAAACAGCTGCCGTGGACAGAGGGTACAAAGGGGCCAGGAACGTAGAAGGTACCACGATCGTAAAACCCTCCAAGCCCCTAAAAAGGGACAATGCATACCAAAAGAGAAAGAAAAGGAAACATTGTAGGAGAAGGTCCACAATAGAACCGGTCATCGGCCATGTGAAACATGACCACAGGGCCGCAAGGAACTTCCTTAAAGGGATGACGGGTGACCATATCAACTTCGTCATGGCTGCAAGCGCTTTCAACTACAAAAAACTGATGGGAAAACTAAAGAAAAAAGCGCTTTGGCTCTTTTTTCAAAACAGCAAGGCATACTCAAACTTCAACCAAATCATATTTATCAATCTTAAAGTGACTTTTTAGGGGACGACTATTTATTCAAAAAACATGAGCGGTTCACTGATTTAAAACCGTAATCGAAGATTGACGATCTTTGTATATTTTTTTAATGAAATCAGCGAATCATAATTTATCGATGTTATGATCGACCTTATCGGTATCAACGAAAATCGTTTCACGAGCACGAAGAAATCAATGGAATTTGGCGCGCATGATTAGGTTAAAAGATAGATATGTAAAATCTAGAGCTAGACAGTGAAGAGGGTAGGGGCCGTCTCGTTTCTTTCCTTCTAGTATTTATGTATTGCTTATCTTCTTTTGGGACGTCTAAACCTCCGACTCCCTTTTCTTCTGGGACGTCTCACTCTCGATTTCCTTCCGGTAACTAATTCGTGAAGCCCCGACACGGGTAGGTAATATTCGACTTTTAAATTCCAGAGTAGGTATCCATCATCATTATCAGGATTACCACGCCGCCGACCGGCCTTCCACTGGGAACCTTCTCCAAAGATTTCCGGCCTTCGATCAGCGAGAGCCTTGGCTATAGGATCTTCGAAAGATTCATTATCTACATATACGGTACTTACATCATCTAGATAGTCGGTAAATGTTTTGCGGTAGCCCATCTCTGCGGCTATATTGAAGAAATGGTTAACTCTCAACTTTACTCCAAGTCCCATGGGAATGGCCAAGGTCATTCGACTATAGTCAACACCTTCGGTCATGAGTGGTTGCAGTGCATAGGTTTCATCTCTGTATTCTGCGGTAGGATTGAACCAAGTCAATCCCAAGCCCACAAATCCATAGATATTGAAGATGGGTCTCTGATAAAATCTACGTCCTATTTTATACAAATGGAACATTCCTACCGTATTGAGTTCGAAAGTATTTGATTTGAAGGATAGGTTTCTTTCGTTTCTGGAGCCACCATCTTCTGTCCCATCCTGAAGATCACTGCCTTCGAGCTGAAACCATGAAAACTCTGCCCGTGCACTGAACCTTTCTGAAAATACCTGTTGGAGGCCTATAACAGCGTTCGGTCTCAAATCGAAGAAGTCCCCGGGATCTTGGAGATCACCAAGGTAGGTAGTTGCCCCCGTACCGACTGAAATGATTACTTTTCTATCATTTCTCAAATTGAAACTTTGGGCGTGAGCGTACCCAAAACCGATAAGTAAGAATAAAAAAGCAGATAATCCTTTCATAAAAAAATATAGTGAACAGTGGATTGACAGAAATCAAATATACTATTTTTCAGGTCAAAAAAAAATGCTTCCCGGGCCTATTGGGCCAGAGCGATATATATCGCTCTTTTGCATCTTATACAAATTAGGGTTTCAACTGTCGTATAAGATTCCTTGGGTCATATTAGTTTCAATCAAGGCGATAACCGCAGGGATAGCAGCGCTATCCCGAGGATTGTCCACGCAGAGTGAAGCAAAATGAACAGGAAGATAGGCGATTTTAAAAGCCAAGTTTGTATTAAACCCAAATTGATCAATAGGACTGCGTGATGAGCGTATAAAGTGCTATAAAGTCAGTAGTTTAGGTGAGAAGGCTTACATCGAAGATTCATGAACTCCAATGGAAAACGAACATCACAGTGAACTAAATCGGAGATTCGACGAATACCATTGACACCGCAGGTTCATGAGCACCCTTAAAAATCAATCCAATGAGCGAACTAAATCAATCGATGTAATGAGTCATTGTACTACTAAGGTAACGAGTCCGCGTAGCGTAAAACCGTTGATTTTGAAGTGATTTATGCTTGTAATAGGAAGGCTATCGATCAATTTGGGATAAAGAGGAACAACCTGCTCCATGAGCATCGGAGCAGGTTGAGCAAAGAGGCTTTCAGTGCGGGTAGCTAAGGGGGTGCCTACTGTTTCCGGAGCAAAAGCTAATCAGCAGGGGAATGGTACCCGCTCACCGACTTATTTTGATAGTTTATTTTACTACTATTTTTTCCGTCATAGTGTAATCTTCCTTGCCTACTTTCACCAGATAGATTCCGGGAGCGAGATAGGAGCCATCGATATCATGTACATATCCATGTGCATGGGTCTTTTGTATACCGTAGGTGGCCAATACCCTGCCCGATACTTCTAGGATCTCGAAGTCCAGAACGCCTTCGTATTCGGTCTCCAGCTCAAATTTGAAATGGTTATTGGCCTGTGAGAACACTTTCAGTTGTGTCTTCGCCGCACTCAACCTCGAAGTCCGTAGCGAAGCATCGACAATGTCTACGGAGTAATCCTGAGTGCTGCCGAACATCAGCTGGGCACAGGGGTCTCCGACATTGTTCGAGACTTTGGAGGTCTCGTTATTGCCTATTCTGACACGTAAGCGGTGCCTTCCCAGTGGTGCATCATCGGGTAAGATGAAAGGGACCTCATTGTCATCGATAATGAAAGGTATGGAAAGGTTGCTCACAAGTCTCTCCTTTAGTTCAAAATCACCATTGTCATTTAGATCGATCCAGAGGTTGAGCCTTTCAGTGGGTCCACCTAACCCAAAATATTGAACAGTAGCCTTGATTTCAGGTGCTGCCCTGTCCAAAGTGGCCACTTGCTCGGTAAAGTTCCAAAAGGATAGCTCTTCGCATTCGATATCGGTATTGGAGATCTCGTTCAGAAAAAAAGCAGTAATATAGTCAAAGCCTTCGCAACTGGAATAGGGCATGCAATACGCCTTATTGACCTCGATAGACCGGCTGTTGTTCGTAAGGTCTTCGTCCCCGGGCAGAGATACGCTCACTTCATAACCATAGCTGCCCAGCACCGAAAGGTCAATGGTCCTTTCGAAAGTAAACGACTTCAACTCTCCGGGAGCCAAAGTACTAGTGAAAGTCTCGCGAATGGTACGTCCGCTGTTTTTCAGAATCAGGGATATAGGAATACTGTTCTGTATCGCAGTACCAAAGTTTTTCACACTTACGGTAATTGCTGTTTTATCCGATAAGAACTGGTCCGAAGCCGGGGAAATGAGGTCTACCAGGCCCAAATCGTTGATTTTACGACGTGGTGTCTTCTTGCTGAGGCAGTCATTCTGCGGTGCGGAGTCCCCATAGGCCAAAGCCAGTGCTTTGATCTCAAAAGCTTTGTCCTCTGTCAGATCTGCTTTTGTGCGAAAGGAGTACGGCACCCGCGTACCGGGAAAGATAGGACCTTTGAGCGACTCCCATACGATTTGATCATCATTGACCCTATAGCATAGTTTGACGAAGGGGAGTATCCTTTTTCCATGATTGGTGACATTTACTTTCAATGTTTCAGCATCGGAAAACCCCTGAGGTTCCTCTATGGAAGAGATACCCACATCAATGGCCTTCCTCTCGGCAATGCGGAATACTCCGACCACATCGCGGGCATTGTCTCCCTTTGGAGAAAAATGCTCAGCCGTATGCCAGAAGTCCATACCGTTCACAGGGTCCACGGTCAGTTGCGCATAGTCCCCGTAGCGGGAGACCACATTACTTCCCCTTCCCTCTACGATGGTCTGTTCTTTTATGGTCATTGCTCCCAGAGGGTCATCTTTCAGACGGCCCGTATAACGTACCGATACAAAAGAGTCTTCCATGGCACCCTCAGCTTTTGTCCCTATCGTGGTATATCCCATGCCGATATTGCCGAACGCATCCAGTGCCAGACTGGCGGACCAGGCATGTTTTCCTTCCGGGGATAGGTAGGAGCCCTCTTGGTGTACGGACCAGTCCCCTCCATGGGACGGTTGGCGAAATTCGTACCATCGTATGGCGTTCCGCTGAATATCTTCCGATTCGGTGACACGTTCCGTAAAACCGGCCACAAAGGCATTATAACCGCAAAACCGACGATAAGTGGTCATATAGTTCATTGTATTGGCTTCCGTGTTGACCTTGAACCCACCACTTATGGGCTGCTCCATGCTCTGTGTATTGGTATCAAAACTTCGGATATCGCCCTTGGAGACGGCAAACACTTCGTCTTCGGATACGGTAGAGGAACTTGGGCTATCCCAGTCGACATTGACGGTCCATAGCTTTAGGGCATCCTCTTCTACATCCCTCCAGGCATCGTCCTGAAAGTAAATGATCTTTGCATCACCTTTGGGAGGGAGTTCCGCACCGGTCGCATGTAGGGCGCCCAGTCCCACAAAACTGAAAGTGCGCAATCCGGGTAGTGAAAAGCCTATATTCCGAGCGGTAGGGTCACCGACCAGTAGTTTGTCCCTCTCCAGTACGAATACGCGCTCCTCGGCACTGAGCATATTTGTAGTGATATAATAGCCATCCGACCATATGGAAAACTTAGGGTAATCCGGGAAACCGGGTGTGCTGAATCGGTACGTATACCAGCTGTCATTGACAGGGTCGGGTCCTTTGCTCACGGCAATCAAAATGCTGCTGGGCTTGGTACTGAACTGAGTGATGACAAAGCGGTCGGCAAAATTGTCATAAAAGACAATAGGATCACCATCTTCCTCATGAGACCAGATATTGGACAGGGAGGAACTCGGTATCAATACCTGGCCCCTTCTATCAAAAATGCTAAAGGAGAAGTTTTTAGCACTCACATAGTGGTTGGGGCCAATGGCCCCCGTAGGATCGGTCGGAGTACGTGGAGAGCTGCCCGATTCAAAAACCAGTTTGGGGCCTTGTCCCTCGCGCATCCCTACTGCAGCGCTCTGCTCCTCGGTAAGGGCGGGTGATACCGCGCGTCCTTTTCCAGGGGTTACCATCGCTCGATGATCGAGCCTGGCATTGGGTATTCGCCGGGTAGGCTTGGAGGCCTTTAAGGCACGGCCGCCCAATGGAGGTATTTCGCCCAGATACTCGGCATGTCCGAAGAAAGTAGCTGTTGTATCCTTCTGGGCCCTAAGAGACAGAGGCAACAGGACAGACCATAATGTCAAAAGTATGATGATTCTAAACATGATTTTTTTTATGATACCTGTTTGTGTAGTGAATACTCTATAAAAGCCCCGCTTTCGCATCGATCTTTGGTATTGATTTTTCCATCTGTGGAAAACCAATTATTTATATGTGCCGACAAACCATCATTGAATGACAGTTAAAATCTCGATCTATAGCGGTACAACTTCGCTCCAGCACCGGTATTCCAACAACTATCTCAATTGGTAAATAGGGGGGCATAAACGTAGAATTATCAATATATGAACTAAAAGGTATGTGGTAAATTGGTTTTGGTTAATATAACGCGTGTGTTACAGGTTACCCTACCTTCACGAAGATCGTTCCAGGTCTTTTGCCGATATAGTCCGCCTTCAGCAATCGGCCAAGAAGAGAAAAGTGGTAATGGAAGATGGGGAAACGGTTTGAGATGGAGGGTGAGATTTGAGAAATAGAGTGATGTGTCTCGCTCTCGCTCACAAACTCACTCTGCTTAGTACCCCCGAGCGGACAAATGTCGAACTGCTGAGCCTGTTTTGATGGAAGATTTGAAGATTTTTGGGGAAATAACGCTATGAACTAAAACAAACCAGAGTCGGTTTTAGTATTACTTTAAATCACCAATACTTTTTATATATTAACAACAGTTAAGAACAAAGCTGGAACATGAAAAAAGTGATTAGAATAGTTGATAGAGAAGGTGCTGGCTTTGATGCGACCTATTGGAAGAGTAAATCTTCTCAACAAAGGATTGACGCACTCGAACAGCTGAGGCAGCAACAACTGATGGTTAATGGAATTAGACAAAGACTTCAAAGAGTTTATAGAATTATTGAATCATCATGAAGTCCAGTATCTGGTGGTTGGAGGCTACTCAGTAGCTCATCATGGATTTCCAAGGTATACAGGTGATATCGATATCTGGATTAATCCAACACCGGAAAATGGAAAAAGAGTAATGAAAGTCATGAACGATTTTGGTGCTATGGGGCTGACAGAAAATGACTTTCTTCAACCGGATAAGGTGATACAATTGGGTGTAGAGCCCATTAGAACAGATGTGATGACTGCTATTGACGGTATACCCGATTTTGATGTGGCTTTTGGGACCAGAGATATGGGTATCTATGATGAACTCTAAATCAATTTCATCGGATTCGATAATCTGATGAAGAACAAAAAAAGCTCCAATAGACTTCAGGACAGAAGAGATATTCAGGAACTGAGGAAGATTAAAGGAGACTGATCACCCAGCTGGAGCTGAATCGATAATTCACTGAAATTGAACTGATTATAAATTTCATCAAAAATTACCAGAACTAAAAAGCCCTCAAATTATTGATTTGAGGGCTTTTTTTATGGGTGTACCGTAGAAGGGAGTCGAACCCCCACGTCCCGAAGGACACTAGATCCTGAGTCTAGCCTGTCTACCAATTCCAGCACTACGGTTTATTCAAATGAGGGACAAATATAAGGAGAAAATCTATTCACGTACTATTAAATGGAAAGAATATATTACTATCGAAGTGATTTAGACTTTTGTGCCTTGATGAAGGCTTTTTTCTGTGGTATAGCCGAAGCAACGGAACTTGAAAAAGACAAAATAAGGGTGCTAAATGTGACAATAGCAGGTAAAAGAAAAGTCTAATACAAACTTACATTTCAAATGTCGCCTATCTTCCTGTTCATTTTGCGCTACCCTGCGTTGAAAATCCTCACGATAGCGCTGCTATCCCTGTGGTTTTCGCCTTGTTTAGCCCAAAATGATCTGCGAAATCTTACACGACATTTAAAAAGCAAATTTGTATAAATCACTTCGATAACAAAATCCGATAATAATTTCAGGACAGTCTGCGAATGTCTGTTTTGAGGCAAGAGCACTATGCTTTTGATAATTCCCGTGTTTTTATAAATAAACCTCTCCAATTTTTCTCTGGAGAGGTTTATAGGGTATAAATACTTATTCTTTTTTTTACTGGATAAGAAAGAAAAGGCTACTCCATCTCGGCTTTACTTTATTCATCGTACTGCCGTAGTGAACGGGTATTTATTTCGACCATTCTTTGATGGACTTCTCGTTCAAACGGACATAATCCTCATTCTTTGCAGCTTTGGATAGTTCCAAGGACCTCTTTGCTGTGGCTACAGCTTCTTTCTTTTTGCCCATGTCAGCCAAGATCAACGCTTCACGCCTCACATGAAAAAAGCGGGCGTTTTCACTTTTCGTAGCTTTCTGGACATATTCCAAAGCTTTCTTCAAGTCTCCACCTGACTCATGGATAAAGCTGGCTGCTCTGAAGTAATCGTTTGCAGAGGGACCAGCCATGACATTTTCGATATTGGCCATCACTTTTTTCTTGACCTCAACCTGAAAAGGGACCGCCACTTTAGTGTTGTCCCATGCAAAGACCAAATGTGCCGCATCCATACCGATATGATCGAATCCTATGCAGAACGACTCTATGGACTCACTTACTTTGCTGCTTTTGGCCATAACGATGGCTACAGGAGTTTTTTCCGTATAGCTGCCCCAGTTCCCGCTCTCATACGTGTAAAAATGGATGGCCCATTCGGAGGCATCCGGCTTTGTCAGAATAGCATAGGCTCCCGCCTCTAATGTCTTGCCATCAAAGGTAACGGCATCATCGAAGCTGATTTTGGTAGCCGCATTGGCACCTGTTCTCCATATTTTTCCGTAGGGTACCAGTGCGTCATCACCAAAAATGGTCCTTCCTTTTTTACTGGGACGGGAATAATGCACCTCCAGTTCGGTCAATCCCACGGTCTGTACCGTTTTTGCCGATGGGCTAGGTGCCGGTGTACTGATCTGCGCAATCGTCAGCGTGTTCAGTAAAACTGTAAATAATAGTGTGAAAGTTAAGCTTTTCAACATTTTGCTAATTATAAAGGTTAAAATTGAATGTACTAAGATAGCATTTTCAACACTTTTTTGTTGAAAATGAAAAAGGATAAACAATATATGCTCAAGATAAAGATGAAAGCATTGTTCTCCATATCGAATGGGAGTATCCATTTTATTGATTTATTTTAAAACAGTCTCTTAGATCCGCAGTAGATTTTTCAATGCATGATCCGGGTTGAAGTGGTTTGTTCCGAAATAGAAGGGGACAAACCATAAGTTCGATGAATGCCCGATAGATAAATGGATTTAACCCAAAATGATCGATAGGGTTTCGTTATGAGAGTATAATTGCAATAAAATCAGTGGTTTAGGTGAGGAGGCTTAGTGTAGGGTAGATAATTCAAGGTGTAAAACCTGCGCAGCATAAAACTGCTGATTTTGAAGCAATTTATGTTCGGAATAGGAAGGCTATTGATTATTTTGGGGTAGAAATAAATAGGGAAACATAGAACATCCATGAGCTGGACTTGTATGAGGTTAAGGACTGTCATTTTTCCTAAGGTACTCTACCATTTTCTGTCCTTGGAAGATGCGATGTTCCAAATCCATAAAATCAAACTTAGCTTTTTGTCCATATTTTTTCAGAAACTCTTGATGCGCAAATTTATTGGAGTTGGGGGTAAATGAACGTAAAAAACTATTCTCAAATAGTTTTTTTAGGCTCTCATGAGATTTCAGCCAAGCATCTATCCCTTTTTGACGAATATACTTGGTCTTGTAATCATCTAAAAAAGTCTGCAATATGGTCATTTCGATGACGACCATTTTTTGATCTAGCTCGATACCTGCCAGGTCTTCGAAACACTGCTCGTTCCAATAGATAGGTGAATTATTATAGAGGACAAAACAGCCAAAATTGCTAAAGTTTTTCTCTAGTAAAAAGCAATTGGCCTTGGCTAACAAATCATTGATAAAATCGTTACTGAACCATAAATTACTTAACTCTACAGCCCCTACCATGCTCCAGCTGGTGACATCACTAGCGGCGGCAAACCAGTACACATCTTTTTGCTTTCTGACCCTACGATCTGCCCAAGCATACCAAGAATGGCGATCAGCGATGTTTTTGTAGTTCTCCGACGAGAGTTCATGAATCGTATGATTGTCTATATTGGGTATTGTAGGAGTTCCAAGACCAAAGGGCAAAAAGTCCCCAATGGCACTAAGTACAGTGGGAGCAGTAGGGAGGTATGGAACCTTCTTTGCTTGAAGTTCGCCGAATGGAAAAAGTTGATTTGTTAGAACAACAAGCAATAGTAATCCAGTGATAGTGAACAATGAAAAAAACTTCACCATTATTTTTTCATTCAAATGTTTCATTTTGCAGGTATTGCAGGCTTAAAAAAACTACTGAAAAACATGTTTTCAATAGTCGATAATCCAATTCTCAGGAACTTTTTTTGTAATTATTGTCTATTTTGTTCAAGCTTATTTTTAGAGAATGTTTTAAAATATATCTTTTATCTTTAGGTACTTGGATTGATTACTTCTTGCCCCTACGCCGAACCTCTATAGAATAGTACCTATACCCTTGGTCCTGCCTCATTTTAACTGTAATATTGATGGATGGGCTTAATAACACAATTCCAAAACAGTCTCATAAATAACTGTAAATCAATAAAATTTATTGGATTTGATTAGTATCGCTACCCATAGTCCAAAAAATACGTCCTTTTCACTGACTTATAGTCGTTTTATTGTCACAATAAATTTTCTTGTACGTAGTTAGGAGAAAAATTTACTTTTCATTTATTAAAATACAGGAACAGGTTGAATTGTTATAGCTTTGATTCTTTTTTTAAACTAAAAATCTCCTGAAGTCCTGTTGCTAAGATGTGAGGTGTTTTATAATCAGATATTTATGGAAAATGTGCTGTCTGTAATGTAGGAGAAGGCCAGCTTGGTCTTGTGGCAGAGTGTTTTGATTCTTGACTACAAAAGTTCTACAGAACTTCCTGTCTATAAAATGCTGTAGTATTGAGCAATGCTCCTATGGAGGCATTGGATCGGGAATGGTTCGTTTTGGGAGTGCAGTGGCCAAAGGTAATTTTGAAAAATAGGATAAAGCCAGAGGGTAAGGGCAAATGTGCCATTATCCTCTGGCAATATAATCAATAATGATACTGACTTGTATACCAGTGTTTTGGGGAAGTAAGACCCTCTGATATCAATATGTGATAGGGACGGCTCATTTATAGAGATTAGGGTTGTTGATACCTTCTATCTTGTTCGCCATATCACCGTACATCATCTTTTTGGCACCATCGCGCAGTACAAAATCATGAGGAAAACCAAGGTCGATGCTGGACACCTCGTTCAGACGGGCCATCTGCTCATTACTGATATGGATATCGACAGATTGTAGATTGTCTTTCAACTGATCGATTTTTCGGGCTCCTATGATAGGGATGATGTTTTGCTTGACCAGCCAGGCCAGTGACAATTGTGCGGGGCTGCAACCTATCTCACTGGCGACCTCTACTACTGTACGGGCGATGCGTTCGTTTTTCTCATTGAATCGGTACGAAGTCTTGGCCTCATTACGTGTACCTTTTACCTCATCATCGAGGTATTTTCCTGTCAGTATACCTGTAGCCAGAGGCGACCAGGCCATTACTCCCAGATTCAATGCTTGTGACATGGGCAAAAGGTCCCTTTCAGGGGTTCTTTCTGTAAGGTTGTACTCAATCTGGTTGACAATATAGGGGGACATGCCCTTGTCGATAGCCCATGTATTGGACATAGAGACGACCCATGCGGGCGCATCGGATATGCCTAGATAGAAAACCTTACCTTGTTTTACCAAATCATCCAAACTTCTCATGACTTCTTCGAATGGAGTGGTATAGTCCCATGCATGGACAAAAAGAATATCGATATGGTCTGTTTTGAGGCGTTTTAAACTAGCTTCTACAGATTGAACCAAGTTTTTCCTGTGATTTCCCGATTTATTGGGATTATGGGTTGTATTGGATAAGGAATATTTGGAAGCCAGTACGACATGGTCTCTGTCAGCTTGGATGAGGTCCGAAAGTATGCGCTCACTGGATCCCTCCGTATAGACATCGGCCGTATCGATAAAGTTGCCACCTGCCTCCATAAACGTATCAAATATGGCCTTGCTGGTTTCTTTGGAAGAACCCCAGCCCCAATCCTCTCCAAAAGTCATTGTGCCCAAGCATAGTGGAGATACCCTTAGCCCGCTATTTCCCAGAAGTTTATAGTTCATCTTTTAAAATGGTTTAGTGTGTTTTTATGAAAATTCTAAAATCCAATACAATACTAAACACATGGGCCAGATTTTGTTTTGCAAAAGAACGGTAAATTTATAGTGGAGCGCAATTGATAGGGAAGAAGACAGGTGAAATGTTTCACTGTTCCATTGATTCTTAACAGGCGTTCCCGACACGGTTTTTATTGATTCGAATAAAGACCATCAAAGGACAGACAAAACATTGTCAACCTTTGATTTGACCACTGTGCTGAGCGGAGGTATGGTCATCTATCTTGGATTTTCGGGATGCAGCCCAGCACTGCTAGGGTTAGCAGCGCTATCCCGAGGATTGTCAACGCAGAGTGAAGCAAAATGAACAGGAAGATATGCGATATTTGAAAGCTAAGTTTGTATTAGATCCGCAGTAGATTTTCCAATGCACGATTTGGGTTCAAATTTCCCATTTCATTTATCGTTGAGTATAATAGGAGCTGAACGGACGTGGGGCAAAGTTCGGACCTAGTAGCATATTGCCTATTCGTGTACCTTGTCCAAGTAAAACCTATGGTTTTACTACAGTAGTAAGGGGTAGCCTTACTTTAACAATAGTGCCTTTTCCCTCTACACTGCTCATGCTAATGCTCCCGTTCATTTTTTCAACAGCACGCTTGCTGATGTAAAGCCCCAATCCATTGCCCTTTGAAGCTGCATTGCCACGGAAAAATATGTCGAATACCTTATCATGTAATTCTTTTTTTATTCCGGCTCCATTATCCTTGATGACAAAAGTAACACTATCGAAAGAGGCATAGGTGTGGATCTCTATAACACATCTCTTGCTTTCGTCCCTGTACCTTACAGCGTTTTCAATGACGTTCTGCAAGATGGCTTTTAAGAGATAAGCGTCGGTATGTATCGTTTCCAAAAGTGTGTAGTTCCTGAAGTCGACCTGCTCATGGTTATCGTAAAGTTTCACACTTAGAATAACTTCATCCAAAATCTGAGGGATGAGGACCTGCTCGCAATCTACAGTTGACTCCTTCACTCGGAAGATATGCAATAAACGTTGTAGGGCAATCTCCAAATGACAGGTACTCTGCTCTAGAAAAGAGAGATTATCCATGATATCCTCAGGGGAAACACTGCTTTTCATGATGCTCAAGATTCCTTTTATGGAGGCCAGTGGGCCCTTGAGGTCATGCGAGGAGCGATAAATGAAAGTCATCAGGTCTTTTTCGGACTCCATTCGCATCCTTCTGTTTTCAGCTTCGCGGGCTTCCCTTTTCAGGGCCAGTGGCAATCTGGAAAGATTGTTCTTGGAAATATAATCATTGGCACCTGCTTTCATGGCATCTACTGCCCTTTCTTCTCCGATAGCTCCTGATACTATAATGAAGGGTACATCATGCTGCATGCTCCTTGTAACCTCTAGTGCGGTAAAAGCATCCATCCCGGGCAATGAATTATCACTCAGAACGATATCGTACCTGTTTTGCTTGAATTGTTGCATCAGCTCTTCCTTATTGTCTACCCTAGTACCCGTAAAGTCGATATTGGATTGACGCAAGACCCTCTCTATTAGAAAATAGTCATTCTCCGAGTCTTCAATAATGATGATGCGTAAGTTCTTCAAGTTAAAAAGAATTAAGTCAAAAAAATACAATTTTAGGATAACCGATCTTTACAGAAAGGCAATTCGTTTTTTCCCACAATTGTATAAGGTACAATAGTAAGGGGGACTTTTTTACTTTGCTCTTTTTCAAGATATAAGTTTTCCGATTATTTCATTATACAATGTAACGTGATAATAGGGGCATAAGGTTCCGATAATATCAACAAGTGTACCCGAAGAGATTATTGTGAGTTTGACTCAAGGTTCTCGTTGAGTACCAGCCAGTACATACCGAGCTGTTCTATGATTTTGGAAAACTGTACGAAATCCACAGGTTTTCGTACATAACTATTGGCTCCTATCTTGTAACTCTTCGCCACATCTTCCTCCTCGGAGGATGTCGTCAGTATGACCACGGGTATCATGGAAGTAGCGCTGTTTGTTTTTATCCGCTGTAGTACCTCTAGGCCTCCGATTTTCGGTATCTTAAGGTCCAATAGAATCAAAATCGGTTCAATAGTGTCCCGCCCATCGAGTCCGAAAAGGAGATTGATAGCTTCTTCACCATCCTCAGCAATGACGAGTGGGTTGGAAATTTTTTTCTTTTCCAAAGCTCTCTTTGCTAGAAAGATATCATCTTCATTGTCTTCTACCAGAAGTATGGTGCCTTTTTTCATCATTTGTTTGCTTATTCAAGAGTAAAAAAAAATATACTGCCTTCGTTGGGTGTACTCTCGGCCTCTATGATTCCACCATGCTTGGTGATAACCCTTTGAACAATGGTAAGACCGATACCCGTACCTGAAAAATCTTTGTTTTTATGTAATCGTTGAAAAGCTATAAATAGATTACTATAAAAATTCATGTCAAACCCTGCACCATTGTCTTTTACAAAAAGCATGGTTTTGCCTTTTCTGTAAGTAGTTCCAAAACTGATGCAGGGAGCTTCAGTTTTGGAACTGAACTTATATGCGTTGTTCAGTAAGTTTTCAAGGGCAATTCTCACTAGACGGTCATCACAATCAGCCACCACCTCTGGATGGATGTCCAGATGGAAATGTTGCCTGTATTGAAGGTTCAGCTCATTGGTGATGGCCTTTACGATAGTGCTCAGGTCTACCTGCCTACGCACTACCTCTCTTCTGTTGATTTTAGAGAGTGACAGTAGGTCATCTATGAGCTGACCCATTCTCAGGGCCCCTTTTTCGATGCGTTCTATATAACCCATGGCTGTATCCTCCAACTGATGACCATAGTCTTCGTTCAGGGCTTTCGAAAATCCCTGAATGGCCCTTAGGGGAGACCTTAGATCGTGCGATACCGAATAAGAGAAAGCCTCCAGCTCCTTATTGGTCGCATTCAGCTCAAGAGTTCTTTCATTTACTTTGTGTCCCAGGCTGATGTTCAATCGCTTTATATGTTCTTCAAAATACTTGTTCTCCGTAATGTCCTGTAGCTGAAGAATGAGGAACCTCGGGTTATCTTTGATATTCTTGACCAGAACAATATGTAGATAACACCATATAAGACCTCCAGAACTTTTTTGGTACTTTTTCTCCATTCGCGAGATTTCCGTTTTTTTCTCAAGGATATCCTGTAACAGTCGGTTACTCTCCTCGGAGTGGCCGGAACTTGTGAAAAAGGAAATATCCTTATTCAACAATACCGATCTGGAGTATCCTATCATATTACTGAGCGATTCGTTGACCTGAAAGAGGTTTCCGTCGAGATCTACCAGTGCCAAGCCTATGGAAGACTTATCTATAACGGTCCTGAATTTTTCCTCACTATCTTTTAGTTCAGCTTCTTTTTGCTTGTACCGGGTAATATTCTCGGTAAACATACCTATGCCACCAATAGTTTGGTCGGCGTGATACCAAGGATAGAGTTCGTATCGTAACCATTGTTCCTCGCCATTTTTCCTAACGAACAGGCTCTCCCGCTGGCGTATGGATTTTCCTTTCAGTACACTTCGATGTTCTTCTAGCCATTCAGGGAGGTCGCATATCTCGGGAAATACATCATAGTGATGCTTACCGATGATATCCTGTCCTTGTAGGTTGTAGTCTTCGTACCATCGGTCGCTGGCAGCAATGTAGTACAGGTCATTATCGAACATGGCTACGGCAGCGGGAGTATGTTTGATGAACATCATCAGACGGCTTCGGAGCGCTGCTTCCCTTTCATTGTTTATCCGTAATGCTGTTACGTCAGTGCATATTCCTGTCATATGTATTTCCCTTCCTTCCTCGTCCAAATACGTATCGGCCTTGGAAGAAATGTATCTTATCCGATTGTCGGGAAGTATGATTCTATAATCGATATCGTATTTTTCGATGTTTGATACAGCACTTTCAATGGCCTCCTGTACTTTGGGCCTATCCTCTGGATGTACGCATTCAGTGAAAGCTTCCATAGATCCTTTGTAAGTCGCTTTGTCCCACCCGAAGAGATGAAGCATATTGTCGTTACAGGTATAAGTTTGGTTTTTGATGTCCCAGCTCCATATACCCACACCGCTATCCTCTATGGCTAGGTCAATGAGCTTCTGGTCCTCTCGGAGTTTCTTTTCTCTCACTTTATCTTGGTGAATATCCTTGAAAAAACCCCGAACTGCCACGGTCTTACCCTCTTTATGAACAGGTAGGCCCACGATTTTCACCCACAATTCTTTACCATTGGCGGTAAGTAATTTTATCTCTGATTCATAGGGCAGGCCTTTAATGATAGATTCTTGAACGACCTGCGCCACTTCGGAGCGATGATCGGGATGGTAGAATTTTTCACTTTCTCTGATATCTAGAGTAGTTCCAAGGGGCAACTCCAACATTTCGCAAACCTCGCTGGACCAAATCATTTGCCTTGAATCGAGGTCCATCTCCCAAATACCGGTTTTAGCGATTTTCCCAGTGGAATCAGGTAATTCCACTACTTTTTCATTTTTCACCTCATGTATGTTTATTTAAGTAACAATTTAAACGATGAAAATATCAGGGCGAATCAAGAAAATGGAAAAATAGCACACATGTATTTATACGTTATAATAATACTGGTACAGAGAAAAAAAGTATACTGACTGAAATCAAACTTTTTAAGATCACTTCGATAACTTGAAAAATTACCGATACCTTGACAGAGAATCTTAAGGTAGGTGTCCATTGTTGTTTATCCTCCATACAGTACAGAAACTTCCGGAAAATTGTGTTGAATTCATGTAAGCGTACGAGATTTACAGTCCATGACGAGATACATGTATTTACTGATTTGCGATTTATACTCAAGAAAAAGTAAAATGGGAAATTCGTGATTCAACAAACTATGGAAAAATCCTGCTTTGGTACAATTTCATTCGTTGATTGGTCATTCGGGCCGTTTTGGACGGAATAGTGTTTTCGAAATCATTTTCATTTTGATATATAAAGACAGGATATATGACCTCTACTTCAGGATAATCGATACCCCCAAAGATAAAAATGGCTTTAGAACAGGGTATGTTGTAGGTACGGAATGATTTCTTTAGGTGCATGGGTAGCCTAGGAGATAGTCATCACTTTAAGATACTGGCTGAAAAGCTAGAGCGATAAAATATTGGCCGATAAACATTGAATGGTATTTGTCGTTTTCAGGTCACCGATTACACGAATTTATCTTATGTTCGGAGCACTTATGCTCAGTCATTGATTAGATTCGTGAAATAATGGAGTAGCTTATTGTGTAATTCAATAAAATCATACATTTGTATAAATGAAAATAGTATTATGATAACCTATAGCTAAGAGGCTGTTGACAAAAATGATAGGTAAGGCAGTAGCTGGTATATTTTTCATGATTTTACTGTGGCAAGTCGTACCGTACTCCAAGGCACAGGACATAACGACTTTTATCAATTACACTACGGATGATGGACTGCCCAGTTCTGAAGTGTACCGTTCCTTTCAGGACAGCCACGGTTTCATGTGGTTTGCTACCGATAGGGGAGTGGTCCGCTTTGATGGTTATGAATTTACCGTATTCAACTCGGACGATGGTCTGCCCGACGATGTGATATTCGAAATCAAAGAAGATGACGAAGGGAGGATATGGTTTGCTTCTTTCTCCTTCAGTTTGGCCTATTTTGATCCCAGGTTAAGGAAAATCGTCAAATACCCCTATAATGATACCATTCTCAAGGCCAAACAATCGAAATACATCAGATCTATCGATATGGACAAACAGGGAAATGTGTATATCGGACTCTACAGTGATGGTATGATGGTCATCGATAAAAACGGGAAGTTATCCAGCAAAAAAAATAGCGAATACAATGAGTTTGTTCTTTGGTATGCAGATAGTTGCGAATTGACCTACTCGATGACCAATGCTTCCGGAGCGAGCCGTTTAAGGATTATCCAACAGCAAGATGGAGAAATCTTCGAGAAGCATTTCGACATACAGCTTACCAAGGCCTTCCATGCCCCCTATTCCATTCTTCAACACGATAGTATCTATGTACTGGCACTTTCCTATGAAATTATCTTGCTGATGGAAGAGGTTCGAAGCCAGATTATTTTTGAGGATAAGATAATCTGGGCCAGTTTTCACGATGGAAACCTATGGGTGGGTTTCCATCAAAAAGGTGTCAAGGTATATGCTTTGGAAGAAGATTTGACACTGACACCAAAAGGACACTATCTGATGGACAAATCCATATCGTCGGTATTCAAGGGCAAGGCCGGAGGCTACTGGCTAACCAGTATCGAAGAGGGTGTCTTCTACTTTCCCAATCCCAAAATAGCCCTACATAATGCTCGTAACGGACTTTCCGATGATCAAATCTATAGTATCAATGGTGATGGTAAGGGAACGGTCGCTTTAGGATTACTTAATGGAGAAATAGCATTACATGCCAAAGGTCACTTGAAGACCCTGCCAAGCCCTGGTCAACATGGTGCACGCAGTATTAACTATGATTCTATAGACGACGAATTTATAGTCGACCATTGGAACGCCCTGACACATTTATCTCCTAAAGGATATCATCAAAAAGTGGAAAATTACCCCTTGGCCCGTACATATCAGCAAAGCGGAATCGGTGATAAGGTTTTTGCGGCTATAGAACCAAACCGAGATCTTACCCATATCGGTTATCTACGAAATAGTAAATTCTATTATTTGGCCCAGCTATATAAGAAAGATAATACTTCCTTGCGAAAAATATACCAAGATAGCCACGGTCAGCTATGGGTTATTGGTCTTCGCGGTCTGTGGAAGTATGATGCAGCAAAAAAGACTTTTATCAACCAGAAGTATATCGATGATCTATTGGACATAAGGATAGAGTCCATCAAAGAATTCGATGAAGGACAGATTATCTTGGGGACAAGAGGGCATGGGGTAATTTTATTGCAACAGGACTCTGTCTTACAGATTGGTAAGGAACAGGGACTCATCGATAATAAAGTCAACGATATCTATGTTGATGACAATAATAATATATGGATAGCTACCCTATCCGGCATCAGTAGGATAATGGGAATACGCTATCCCATCATCGATAATATCACTTTGAAAAACGGCCTACCTACCAATGAGGTGAACTGTATATATGTCAAAAATGATACCGTATATGCGGGAACAAAACGAGGTCTTGCCGTATTCAGGGTACAGGATATTATCAAGCCTTCATTAAAAGAGGTCCCTTTGATCGTGAAATCAATAAAGGTCAATGATGAAGACCGTGTTCATAGTGATATGAACAATCTGAACTATAAGCAGAACAGGGTGGAGATCTCATTTGCGGCATTGGACTACTCCAGTCGCGGAAAAAATGTGTACAGCTATAGGATGAAAGGCCTCTCAGATGAGTGGGCCATTACGAACAATACCTCCGTCACCTATCCGTACTTATATCCGGGAGATTATAATTTTGAACTACGTGTCAAAAACATCAATGGTCAGTGGTCATCTCCTAAAGAATTACTGTCCATAGGTATCAAAGAACCCTTCTGGTACTTATGGTGGTTTTACCTGATAGTTGCCATCTTCATAGCGGCGATTATCCTTTACATCTCCAGAAGGATCATACTGATCAACAAAAAGAAAGAAAAGACAAAATATGAAATTGTAGAATGGCGTTTGAAAGCCTTGGCCTCTCAGATGGAACCTCATTTTATTTTTAACGCATTAAGTTCAATTCAGAACTATATCATCACCAATGATAAGATGCAAGCCAATAGTTACGTCAGTAGGTTTGCCAAGTTGATGCGCCTTACATTAGATCATTCTACCCAGTCCTTGATATCACTGGCAGAGGAGATAGAAGTACTCCGGCACTACATGGATATCGAAAGAGTGCGCTTCGATGGTCGCTTCCGTTATAGAATAGAAATCGACCCCGATATCGATAGGAAACATACCGCCATACCGAATTTCATGGTGCAGCCCTTTATAGAAAATGCCATATGGCACGGGTTTCCGAAAAGTCATGGAAAAGGCCTCATTACCTTACGGTTTTATGTATGTGACGGATTGTTCTTTGCTATTGTCGAAGATAATGGAGTAGGGCGTCAGGCAGCGTCCAAATCTCAAAAAACACACAGTTCGAAAGCAACGAATGTCGTTATCCAGCGACTGAGATTATTACAGTCCATCAAAAAAGCTACGCATGATCTTTCTATCGTTGATATAGAGGATGAAAATAACCAAAACAAAGCCTTAGGAACCAAGGTGATAATAAGATTTCCCTATGAAAAATTTGAGAGCAGTCATCGTCGATGATGAAAGTAACAATAGAAACTATTTAAAAGAACTCATTAACGGGCATTGCGAAGGTGTATCTGTTGTGGCCACAGCGGATACAGCACTGACCGGAATGAAGAGCATTAAAGAACATCGTCCAGACGTCGTCTTTCTGGACGTGGAAATGCCCGGTGGCTCTGGTTTTGACCTTTTAGAGAATATAGATAAAAAGGATTTTCGTATCGTATTCGTAACGGCCTACAGTCAGTACGCCATAAAAGCACTTCGCTCTCAAGCGGTCGATTATCTTTTGAAACCTGTTGACCTAGAAGAACTACAGAATACACTAAAAGTCATTCGGAAAAATACGGCGACCTCCGTACATGAAGAAATCCCCAAGAAAGTGACTTTCACCCTGTTGGACAGGATTATCTATCTCGACCCAAAAGAAATAGTCAACATGGAAGGAGACGGTAGCTACTGTACCGTGTACCTTACCGATGGTACTTCGCATATCATTTCAAAACACCTGAAAGCTGTAGGGGAGATGTTGCCAAAATCCTGTTTCTTCCGTATCCATAACTCACATATGGTCAATTTGCACTATGTGGAACAATTACTAAAACAAGATGGTGATGTGGTGTTGATGACCAACGGTCATCAATTACCACTCTCCCGACGCAAAAAAGAAAATTTTGTAGAGGCTATGACACGTGCGTGATTTTATCCTTTAAAATTTAGAGACTGTTTTATGCAAATTTGGGTTTAATGTAAAAAAGCAATTTTCAAAAATGTAAT
The DNA here is from genome assembly GCA_947492745.1 of uncultured Cyclobacteriaceae bacterium. Taxonomy (GTDB): domain Bacteria; phylum Bacteroidota; class Bacteroidia; order Cytophagales; family Cyclobacteriaceae; genus Aurantiphycus; species Aurantiphycus algarum. Next base: position 62,180 of record CANLOE010000026.1, read on the forward strand.
GATATGTAACCTACAGCATAATAGGGGTTTGTGAGTTTTTAATCAGGAAGGAAAGCAGAGAAGAAAAACTGGAGCTGACCACTTTTAAATTTGATACTACCAAGTATTTATCTACTTGAACCGGTTTTCAACTGTCCAAGTAAACCTTGTCCAAAATCAGTAATCTTGTAATGGAAAAAAAGAATACACAAGTGATTAACTAATGCGCAATCATTGATTAGAACCTTTCTTCTACTAGAGGGATTTACTGTTCCTTAAGGGTAGGCATCGTTAACTGTACGGTATTGGAAAATAGCAATCGCAGATTCACTTTACCCTAACTGAAGATGATTGTACTGTATTGGTTGAAATAGTGATGGTCAATGAATAATGTTCAGTATAATATTTTGATTTTCAGATGTTTATATCTTATGAGGCGTCTTTCAGGATGAAAAAATGAAAATCCAATAACAACAGAAAGACAGACAGGTCATAAGAACTCGTAATAATAACAATAACAATAAGTTTAATTTAAATCCAAAAAAATGAAAAAAGGTAAAATGAATCTGTCAGAATTAAAGGTAAAGAGTTTCACGACAAGTATTGACGAAACTAAAGAAAACACTGTAAAAGGTGGTGGCACAGGTTTGGTGATATGCCTTGAAAGCTTTCAGTGTGGTGGCCAGAGCGAAGATACGGTCTGTAATAGTATACCTCCTGTTTGTATCCAGACAAGAAACAATATCAGCTTCTGCTGTGTCTAATACAAACTTAGCTTTTAAATATCGCCTATCTTCCTGTTCATTTTGCTTCACTCTGTGTTGACAATCCTCGCGATAGCGCTGCTATCCCTGCGGTTGTCGCCTTGATTGAAACCAAAATGACCCGCAGAATCTTATACGACATTTGAAACCCAAATTTGTATAAATAGTGGTTTGATTCGAAGGGACTCTACTTACGTTTTGAGTCCCTTTGATTTTTGTCAAGTGTTCACCCCCGGTCGTGTCCAAAATGTTGATGAACTGAGGCAAGTCAAATGATTCGGGTTCAAAGTTGTCCCGAAAATAGGTTGATTTTGCTCAAAAGAAAATGGATAGGGAAATTTGAGAGTCAGAGTCATCATGGTAAAACTATCATTCTACACAAAAGTCTTTGAGATTCATCAATAGATTTTTTTAAGACGGTCATCATATATCCTTGTTCCCGACCAATTACATTGGAATGCCTGTTTTTTTGAACAATCACATAGGCTCGGAAATAGAACCTCTTCTTACAGGGCTGGCCTAATTCTTGCACATCCGTCTGGGGGAAGAGAATCACGATAGCAGATGATTAGGTCTTTAACCCAAAATGATCAATAGCCTTCCTGTTCCGAATATAAATTGCTTCAGAATCAGCGGTTTTACACTACTTAGGTTTTACACTTTAGTGATACAAAAGCCTCCTCTCCTAAACCACTGATTTTAGTATACTTTATGTGCTCATGACGAACTCCTGTTGATCAATTTGGGTTCAACCCGGATTATGCGTTGGAACTTCGTAACGAGGGTTTAAACCCAGAATGTTCGTTGGAACTTCGTCATGAGGATTTAAATGGCAATACATCAGGGTGTTTTCTTGGATTCAGCGTAGCACCGCTACGGTGAATTCAAAAAACGCATTCATTTACTGATTTGAAGCCAGTTAAGTCCGGAATAGATTTTCTAATGGACATTTTGGGTTAAATGTTCATAAATCAGGGAGTTTTATTGGATTTAGCACAGCACCGCTATGGTGAATTCAAAAAACGTAGTGCAACGACCGGTTTGCAGCTATTTAGATCCGCAGTAGATTTTCCAATGCATGATCCAGGTTTAAGATGATGCACTACTATAGTACTATCGATAGTTCATGAGGTATTCTAGATGGTAAGCTTTGGGTTCAGCTCTATCCTCTATGGCTTGACAGTCCTTGTGTTTTGAGTAGGTATCATCATTTTTATTTTTGCAAAAAAAACACACCATCCAGACTTGCTTGACCGCGTATCAACTCAATCCAATCAACCGTTAGCGGACTCCTACCGACTTTAAAGCCTCAGGCTCGCTACAATTATTTTGTGATTATATTTAGTCAATAAAATCAAAGAGCAAAGTAACTGACAGAAAATTGTTTAGGGGACATTATCCTTAATAAAAATAGTATGATCCATTCCAATAACAACACTATAGAACAGGGTCATCAAAACTCAATTATAATGTGTTATACCCAAGCGCAGTTGATCTGGGATAAATGAGTTGATATACTCAGGTACATTCGGTTTGAAAAGCCGTAACGGCCATTGATGTATGACCATCTGCCTATAGGTTGGTTTTCGGTCTCGGTATGTGGATATCAAAATCCCATTTGACTTTTTCTTGGGTATAACGATCACTTAAAATTTACAAAGCCATGAAGAAACGAAAAATGAGTTTGTCATCACTGACGGTGAAGAGTTTTACAACAAATATTGAGCGCGCACATGAAAATACGGTAAAAGGAGGAGTGGCACATCCCAATACGTATGACTGTACCGACCAAGGGGGGTACTGCTCCAATAGCGGACAGACGATATGTGCTACCTTGATTCCCGCAGGCTGTGGACAACTGACAGCAGGTTTTCAAGGGCTGTGTGGCCGATAGTACATTGGTAACCCGCTTTGGTTGTTGCGAGTAGATTCTTGGTCTTATACAAATTTGGGTTTTAAATGTCGTATAATACAAATTTGCTTTTTAAATGTCGTGTAAGATTTCGCAGATCATTTTGGGCTAAACAAGGCGAAAACCACAGGGATAGCAGCGCTATCGTGAGGATTTTCAACGCAGGGTAGCGCAAAATGAACAGGAAGATAGGCGACATTTGAAATGTAAGTTTGTATAAGATTCCGCGGGTCATTTGGTTTCAATCAAGACGATAACCGCAGGGATAGCAGCGCTATCGCGAGGATTGTCAACGCAGAGTGAAGCAAAATGAACAGGAAGATAGGCGATATTTAAAAGCTAAGTTTGTATTATATCATTTAAAATAGTAAACCATCATAAAATTCGCTGTTTTGTCAATGAGATCAAACAATAACTTGAGATTAGGGATATCAAAAGTACCAATTTGGAGTTTGGTTATGGCAGAGACCGTCCACTGGTAATCTGGTGGATGGTCCCTCTATAGTTGTTTGTGGATATGGTTTATGATCGGGGAGAGGGTACTGTCCTTCTCGCAGCAGACGTGCTTGCTTTCATGAAGACAGCATTTTTTGGATGGTATTATGGTTCTACATCTCGTAGCAAGAGTTTGAATAATAACATGTCCATACAGGATGTTCTCACCAAGGGTTCGATAACTATTTTTGAAGACAATCGATTTAGAGACTGTTTTAAACTGTATCTTTTCCTTTCTTATGTACTTCTTTTGGTGCCTAATTTCGTTGAACCCGGATTATGCGTTAGAACTTCGTAACGAGGGTTTACATGTCCATAAATCAGAGAGTTTTATTGGATTTGGCATAGCACCGCTATGGCGAATTCAAAAAACGTAGTGCAACGACCGGTGGTTTGCAGGTATTTAGATCCGCAGTAGATTTTCCAATGCATGATCCGTGTTTAACCCAAAATGATCGATAGCCTTCCTATTGCGAGCATAAATCACTTCAAAATCAGCGGTTTTACACTGCGCAGGTTTTACACCTTAGTGATACAAAAGCTTCCTCACCTAAACCGCTGGTTTTATTGCCCTTTATGCTCTCATAACGCAATCCTATTGATCAATTTGGGTTAAAATTTCCGCTAGCTAGCGCGATAGGCTATCTTTGTCAATGGCTCACGCAGCAGACCGGCCCCTTCACTGATAATGCCCTCGGGGCATTATTTTAACGCTCGGTCCTATCCAAAATAAGTGATAACAAATTTTAAATATAATTTCAAAACGGTCTCTTAATGAATCATAAAATAGAATGAAATTTTTTTAACGGACTGGGAGGTATATTCTATGGCAAGAGATTTCCATTTCATTCTTAATATATCATGTGTAAAATATAGCACATCTTCATATAAATAGACCTTAAAAATCAGTATTACTGTAGTGCGGCAAGGGGTGGACATGAACCCTGTTCGAGGCCTATGGTATAGGTGCTACCTGAGCTTTGTGCTGTAATTTTTTTCATTAATTATCTGTATTGCTGTGTCTTGTGTTTTTTATAGCTTTCCTGTTCAGACTACCCACAGTGATTATCGTTTTTAAAACCAAGATGAAAACAGCCTACTAAAGAGTGATGTTATAAAATCCATTTAGTCGCTAGTATTAAATCAATTGTATTCTATATATTAGCTGTCTAGTAACTCTTGAGTCACTATCAAGAATATTGTAATCACCTAGACCAGCAATTTTGGAAAAAGAAGAAAAAGCAAAACAGATTGTTGAGGCCTTATTTGACAATTACCCTCAATTCTCTCAATTGGAAATGCATCACAAGATGCAAAAACGTAAGGCATTATTGGATCATGCCACCACTCTATTAAAGGATACTACAGGACAGTCCGATTGGAATGTTAGGGAAGTATACAAAAAGTTGGAAGAAGGGTTCAAAGGATGACTTCTTGTTTGTACTGCCGCCTATTTCTGGAAACTCCAACTATGGAGGCAAAATAACGCTACAATACATGGATATGTTAGGCTTTTTTAAGCCTAACTGCCTAAAAAGGGTTCATGGTGATAAGTATACGGTGGATATGATTTCGATATCACTGATTTTAAGACGCTTCAACTAGATTAAAGTAATAATGAATTTTCTCTCGACAGGCTCCTGAATCAAACCTAAGAGTAAGGGCTTCATTTTTTTTAAGTATAAACCGAAGACCCAGCCCTCCACTGAACCTTAGCTTTCTCAATGTGAAATTGCTCAATGCCAGAGCTTCATTTTCGATGTTTTCCATCTAGGTTGAGAGCTAGTGAACCATAATAATGATATGGTAAATCACTTTTAAACCCAAATTGATCAATAGGATTTCGTGATGAGGGCATAAAATATACTAAAATCAGTGGTTTAGGAGAGGAGGCCTTTGTATCACTAAGGTGTAAAACCTGCGCAGCGTAAAAACGCTGATCTTGAAGCAATTTATGCTCGCAATAGGAAGGCTATCGATCATTTTGGGTTTACCCCGGATCATCAATGTCGTTTAGTTAAGGAAAAAGTGTTAACTTAGTGTTGTAAGAAAAGGGAGCGAGAATTTTTCAGTAGCGCATTGAAAGTACAGAGATCCTTTACCTTTTCGGAGGATCTTTTAACCCCCATAAAAACAGAGATCGAAGATGGTTCCGTCAGGGAACGGTTCAGGGTTTCCGAAACGGATTTCACACGCAACAGGTGTACCGGTCCAAATTGAAACCTTCCCTGTTCAGGCACCTGGACACACTTCAGCGCGACTTTTACTACTCCCTGGCCTCACATATAGAGAAATGGAAGGGTTTTCGTTTGGTCGGTATTGATGGAAGTACGGTCCAACTGCCCTACAGCAAAGAACTTGCTGAGGATTTCGGTCATTTTGGAACAAGGACCGAAAACAACGGGAAAGTGGTCCCGGCCCGTATCTCCCGGGCATATGATGTCCTCAATGGGATAGGCATCGATGCCCGGATAGAACATTACCGCACAGGTGAGCTGTCACTGTGCGAGCGCCACCTTCCCTGCCCGGGCCCGTTGGACCTGCTCATTATGGATAGGGCCTATGCTGCTTTTTGGCCCACGGCCGCCCTTCATCACCAAAAGAAGGGCTTTTCGATCAGGGTAAAGGCCAATCGGTGGAAGCCGACCAGGCAGTTCCTGTCTTCCAAAAAGAAAGAACAGTTGATCGAGGTAGGCCCAAGCAATGAAGCCGTTAAAAGGTGCCGTTAAAAGGTGCCGTGAAAAGGGGATAGATCCCTCTGCGCTGAAAATGAGGTCGGTAAGGGTCCCTATGGACGGTAACGGGGACCATATATTGGTCACCAACCTGATCGACCAGAAAGAATATCGGTGTGCCGAACTCAGGGACCTATACCGTAAAAGATGGCCCGTGGAAGAATCGTTCAACTTGCTCAAGACCAGGGCCGAACCGGAAAACCTAAGTGGAAAGACAACACATACCGTCCGGCAGGATTTTCATGGGATAATCTTTCGGGCAGACCTAAGTTCGGTACCGAGCAGAAAACTCACC
>CANLOE010000027.1 GCA_947492745.1 uncultured Cyclobacteriaceae bacterium
TCGCAATAAAGGTCGAAGATTGCCCTTCTGTCCAAGGAGGAATCCCCCAGCTGTTCGTTTTTGATATAGTTCAGCGACACGATCTCCCCCTGTTCCTCGCGTAGCAGCTCGTTCAGGAAGTCCAGTAACAGGTCCTTGTTGGGCTCTTCTCCGAAGAGCCTCTTGAACCCATAGTCGGTAAAGGGGTTGATGTATTTTTCCGTTAGTGAGGTCATCGCTTGTTTTTACAAAAATACTACTTTTTTATGAATGCTTTCTATAGCAGAACTCCGTTGTAGTCAATGAAGGGGTTTGGGCTTTTTGTTTGGTACCGAGAATTTTGGCTTTTGTGCTCTCATGAAGGTTTTTTTCCGTTGCGTAGCCGAAGCTACGGAACTTGAAAAAGACAAGGTCAGGGTGCTAAATGTGAAATTCGCAGGCAAAAGAAAAAGCCTAAATCACTTCAATCTCTAAACTTTTATGAAAACACTATTTTATTTATTGTTCAACCCGGATCATACATTGAAAAATCTACTGCGGCCTTAAATAGCTTCAAATCAGTCGTTACACTACGTTTTTTGAATTCACCGTAGCGGTGCTATGCTAAATCCAATAAAACTCCCTGATTTATTGCTGTTTAAACCCTCGTTACGAAGTTCCAACGCATGATCCGGGTTCAGCTGGTTTTCCAATACCACACAGGGTATCCCTTCTTTGACCCATCGCTCTACATAGCCCAACTTAGGGACCACTTCAAAGGTCAGTGTACCAGGTCCGTATCACCGTCTTTATCATAATCGGAAGCATCCATCACTATCCATCGGCCCTTGTTCACTTTCTCAAAAGTACTCGGGGAGAAATGATTGAAGCCATCATTCTCTAAATAAACAAAGCTTTCCTCTGGGCTGTTCTTGAAGTCCGGAAAAAAAGAAATAGCTGCAATATCGCGGTCACCATCTTGGTCGAAGTCTTCCACCACCGCATTGTAGGCATCATTCAATTGATAGAAAAAATCTTTTTTAAATCCGTTCTGCCCGTTATTCAGGTAGATTTAAATGCCGTGAAAAAGCTTCGGTACAGGATTGTAATCCCCATTGTCCCCGGCACAATTATAGTATATCCAAATGTCCGTCCGTGTTGAAGTCTTTCATCTCGGGAAAAATCGAACCCTGTGTGGCTGAAAATCCGATGACCCTTTCCCTTGAAAACTTCCCTTCCGCTTCATTATGGTAAATATCGATACCTTCGTCCGCCTGTTCGAAAAGCGCTACGGTATCGGGTTGTTGGTCTTGATTCATGTCATGAACATCAGCTTTGATGGTACTGGGTTTGTTCCACAGCACTTGCTTTTCATAATTATAATTGCCTTTGTTCTTGTACCATGACAGCGCCCCTGCCCACTTCCCAAATTCACATACGATAATATCCTGTAGACCATCCCCATCCAGATCGGCATAGGAGGAGTGTACCGGCCGATGTAGACCGTTGATGGGGATGGTGAGAGCAGAGTACCTTCTTGATTGGGCAGTAATAGTACCATCCCTTTCGGGGCATCGATTGGAGGGAAACTCCCCATAACGTTTAGCCAAAGCCCATCTTTCTGTTCTTCCAACCATACCGCTCCTTCTTTGACCTTGCCCGCTTTGATAAGCCCCTGCTCATTGTTCAGGTGGAGTAGGCTTTGCGTATTCGCATCTCCCAGGTAGATTTTGCCGTTCTTATTGACCTTGCCCAAAGTAGTACTGGGCGGGGACATTTTGGTAGGCGGTATGATGGCACTGAATTGTTGCATTGTCTTGGGAATGGCCTCCCTCTGCGGTAGCACTAATCGGTCGGGAGCCATACGAAGGTAAAAGGATTTGATTTTTTTCCAATCCGTGCTGTCTATGGTAGGCTTCTCCGGAAAAAATCCCGATTTCCTTACGATTTCTCCCCCGAGGTTTTTTTAGAAAAGTCCAGCTCTTGTTTTCGTGTCGGGGTAGATGCCGTACATATAGCCCGTTCTGGGAAGTATATAATGCTCCCAAGTAGTCTTGTCCAATTGGACTCGGGTTCAGGGTATTGATGACATGAAATACAGTACAGTTTTGAAAGTGCTTCACCCGTCTTTGCCTTGCTGTCCCTATTGTTTTTTCCCTTTTGCTCACAAGAGCAGAGGATACTCATCGAGCAAAGCAAAACAATAGCAAAATCAATTCTGGTTTTGGCTGCCCTAAAAGGGGACATTCGGTGTCGTAGAGCGAAATGGAATAGAAAGCCTATAATAGGCGAAATCAAATACCGTAGAGGGTGGAGTATGGTAGTTTTCATGGTGATGGTTTTGACTGACTCGATAGTGCGATGGGGTATTCGTTAGAGACCGGAATGAAAAAGAGGTTGCCGATGTGTTCCGGCAACCTCTTTTTACTGATGGACAATGCGAGTTCAATACTCGCCACCTATTTTTCTTTGATTCAATACAGGGTCTGTAAAGCGTGGCAGCCTTGTGGGGGCTGCATTCTTAGTGCTGGACAGGTCGGTCAGTGACTCCATAAAAGCCACCAAGGATTTGGACTCTGCATCGGAGAGCTCCAAGGGGTCCGGAGGCAGGGTCTGATTCGGTAGGTCAAAGCCTAGGCCCTGACCACCACCTTTATTGTAGAAGTCCACCACCTGCTCTAGGCTAGTGTATACACCGTTGTGCATATAGGGAGCGGTAGCCGCTGCATTCCTTACGGTGGGCGTTTTGAAGGCATGTTTGTAGATATGCGCCCCTTCTTTGATAACACCGTTCATTCTACCAAAATCGTTGTCCAGCTTTGTATTCCCAATATCGGCAGGTACTCCCAGTACTTCGGATTCGGATTCTTTATAAAAAGGAGGGACCAGACCACTGAATGTAGGTGCAAAATGACAAGTGCCACAGGCTGCCTTGCCATAAAATAGATTGAATCCCTTAATGGCCTCATCGGATAACTCTTCCGATTCGTCCCGCACGTATTTGTCAAAAGGAGAATCAAAACCCGATAGGGAAGCGACATAGGCTGCAATAGAAGCGGAAACGGAGTACTTGTTGATAGGCTCATCGCCCAACTCCGGGAAACCCTTTTTAAAAAGGGTAACGTACTCATCGCTCTTTTCCAATGTTTTGAATATGTTTAGGAAAGAATTGCGAAACTCACTCTTATCCACGATGACATGCTCTATCTGATCATCCAGCATATCCGTTCTTAGGTCATGAAAGAAGCGGTCGGCATAGGCTGCATTGATAAGCGTGGGGGAGTTGCGCTTCAGTTCTCCCTGAAAGTCAAAAGCAGTACTTTTTGCCTTTCCATCGGTAAAAGCTTTTTCCGGTTGATGGCAGGAGGCGCAGGACCTTTTATTGTTCCGGGATAGAATGGGGTCAAAGAACAGGGCTCGTCCGAGGGATACAACGTCTTTATTGTCCTTGTCCGAGGGATAGCGCGTATAATAGTTGCTGTTCAGGAACTGAGGGTCGAACAGGTTTCTTGCATAATAATTTACGGCATGCTTTTGGTACAATGGGGGTGCCTCATAGTAGGTCTCTATCCCGATTTTGAGCTGAGCATCTAGAATTGAGGCATAAATAGGGTTGATATGGTTTTTCAGAAAATACATCCTATCGAATTTCTCAAAGTCTGTATTTGTTTCCAAGTAGTTTATAGCGCCATCAAATTGCCTTTTCAGTTCTTTGGTCAGTTGTGGGGCTTTTTTGTTGAGAAGAGGGGTATAACGAAGGATGGCTTCTTTTACCGACCTTAGTGCTATGGCCTGTTCTTCTATCACCTGTTCCAAAGAAGGCGAATCAAAACCCGCCAGATTCTGTGTAAAAATCCTTATGACCTCCTGTCGGCCTGCTTCGAAAATGTACCTGTGGGTAAAGGGTACTTTCTTTTGGAAATCTAGCGTTTTCGAGATATTGAAGCTTAACTGTTCGCTTAACGCTGAAATCTTCTCTTTGTTCTCACTGTATTCGTCAGAAAAAAGTAATTCTTCGATGATTTGAATCCCTTCAGGTTCCAATACAGTGATATCGTCATCAGCCTTTCGCTCTAAACTGGGCAAAGGAGCTCCATTGATATAGTCTTTATTGAACTCCGGGTCGATGTAGGCAATAAGGTATTCGATTTTTTTGTAGTCTTTTCTCAGAGCGAGGAAAATCTTGCGCTGTTCTGTCACGGAGGCTCTGTCGAGGCTTTTCTGAAAAGTATCCGCACTGTTCTTTAGTGTTTCTATGTTCAGTAAGTAGGCCTCGGATATTTCTGTGATAACAGAATCGATAGGGGCGGGGAATCGGTAGTTGTTGAACGAAGCCAATCCAAGAAAGGCTGCTACTGTGATGGTCAATATTAATCTCCTCTTCATAAATCTATCTGATATGTATTGAATTGAAATCAAAAAATGAGACCCCGGACAGGGCCTCATTTTTCTACTGAAATATAGCCGGTTGATTACACTTCAAACGGGCAGTGGCCCTTTGCGTAAAATTAAGGGTGGACACAGTTCATTTTAGGTAATCGACCAGTAATGAAGCTTACTTGGCTTCTTCTATGATGATTTTTCCTCCATGCAGTTTACCTGTCTTTTCGTCAAAGGCCCGGTAGATATAGGCACCTGTTGCCAGGTCATTGACGCTGACGGTTTTTGTGTTTCTGGCTACTTTTACGCGCGCTCCGGCTGCATTGTAGAGGGCGATGTCAACCAGTTTGTTCAATTCCAATTCTCTAGAGACAGCATTGGGGAAAACGATGAATTCATCTGCACCTGCTACGAGGTCCTTTTGGTCCTTCACTCCCGTGATGGCCGTAATGGCCTGGTCCCAGCCTGTGATAGCATAGGTCAAAGAGTTGTTGTAAGGGAAAGGATTGTCGGTAGAGGGATGCTGAGAGTTCAACAAGATGGTCTTACCATCGGGAGTAGGTTGAACGCCCGTCATTTCTGCTCCCAGAGGAGAGATGGAAACCCTCACCAGGTCATCAACATTTGGTGCTGAAATACTCATGTCCAAGATATAGAACTCGCAGGTCCTATTGGTAATGCCCATGGGTACTCTTCCGTTGGAAGTACCGTTCAGGTCTTCACAGATCAGCATATAAGCCTGTCCATTGACGACCATCACGTTCAATCCATCAGGGTTGGAGAGGTGGTTCTCAGGATAATCGGCCAGTTCGGGAGATTCTTCCAGGAAAGAACCACCTTCGAGGTAGGTAGTGACCTTACCTGTAGCGGGGTCGAACTTCAGCACACGACCATAATAGTCATTGAAGCTGCCTCCCATGACGAGATCGATCAATTGTTCATCGGTCTTATCCGCAAACTCGGGAAAGCGCTTTTTCAAAGGAGCTACCCAGTGGTCATCCAACACACCGCCCAGAGCAGCGCCTTCTTTGAGGCGTGTGCCGATATTGTCACGACCTGTTTCGGTCATATAGACAGCACCATCATGATAGGTTACCCATTCCAAGCGGTTGAACATCGTCGCTCCTTTGGATAGGGCTATCTGGGTAAAGTTGAGCATATCCTCCAGCTTATCATTGGCGATTTCCACCCAAGGCTCTCCACTTTGGTCATGCTTATAGGCGAATAGTTTTCCTTTGGTAAAATCACCTGGGGTGTCGGCAACGAATTTACTGAAGATACCGGGAGTGGCATCGGCACCCATGTACACCGTCTTATTGTCGGCAGCGATAGCACCACCTTCGAAAGGCTGACGTCCCCAGTTGTATTGTTTCCTGATGGCGACCGCTTCTTTAGGGTCGATTTCTACCATGTAGTTGAAGTTCTCGAATTTCTCGATAGTGGCACCATCAAAGTCACCGGGGATATCAGTGGAGATGGTAAATTGGTCCAGATTCCTGACCTGATCGTTCAGTGCATCATTATCGGCACGGAACCACTCCTCAGCGGTCCAGATCCTTCCATCAACAGAAGAGGTGATACCACCACAGTTCATCCCTGTTTCTCCAACAGTATTCACGAAATCAACGTTAAAATACTCGCCCGAACGGCCGTCCGCAAGCGTCTGGGGAACCACTTCCAATAAATCGGTTATTGGGTCTCTTTTTACTTTGAAGACAGTCATCCCACCTCCATCACCGATACTGTCATTGGAAATGATACGCTCGTGATTGACACTTACCCAACCCAAGTCCGATGACTCATTGTCAGGAGTGAATCCGATGAAATCATTCCACTGCTTTGCTAGGGCCTCACCGGGTGCATTGCCATAGGTCTCGGTAGTCTGTACTTTGTCCGTACCACCAATGAAGAGTATTTGGTTCTTTAGAGGAGATGGAGGAAATACAACCGTATTGGGTTCGAAGGAGGGGTCGATTTCAACATCGAACACAAATTGGCTGTATCCGCAAAAAGGAAGAGCCAAGGCTACTAATAATAGTCTAAGTTTTTTCATTTCTATAAGTGTAGAAGGTTATAATTTTTCTCTGGTCAAAATTAGGTTCTGTATGTGAAGAAGGAATTAAGGTGAGGTTAACAAATTGATTATCTCTCAGAGTTCCAGCAATTTGTAATGGTTTTAAATAGCTGGTTATGAAGTGATAGTATGGTTTTTTCTTGCTATTGCAAGAAGTAGGCATGAGAATGATTTGGACTCTTTAATTTATGGGAAAAATTAAACCCAGGTCATGCAGTTTTTCATTATTCTATTGATTTTCATAGGTGTTGGTCAAAGCGCTGTCAAATCTAAATTCGCTTTTCCAAAAGAAGAAAATATAATGCGCCGGCAAAAGCGAGTTCGATAACACCTTCAATAGTATGGACAAGGCATCGTCAATCTTCGGTTTGTGTCTTCTTAAGGGTATAAAATTCTTAAAATCAGTGAAATGTACGTTATTTTTAAACTGACGGTGGCGGTATTACACTGCCTGGATTATGTATTAGAGTTTAGTTATGAGGGGTTATACAAATTTGGGTTTTAAATGTCGTATAGGATTGCGCGGGTCATTTTTTTTCAATCAAGGCGAACACCGCAGGGATAGCAGCGCTATCCCGAGGATGGTCAACGCAGAGTGAAACAAAATGAACAGGAAGATATGCGATAGTTAAAAGCTAAATTTGTATTAAACCCAAAATGATCAATAGCCTTCCTATTCCGAACATAAATTACTTCAAAATCAGTGGTTTTACGCTGCGCAGGTTCGTTACCTTAATGATGCACTAAGCCTCCTCACCTAAACCGCTGATTTTATCGCAATTATGTCCTCATCACGAAACCCTATCGATCAATTTGGGTTAAAACGCATTCACTTTGCCGATTTGCAGCTATTTAAGGTCGAAATAGAAAGGCTAATGCATAATCCGGGTTGAATCCAAGAAGACCTGCTGAAGTATTCTATTTTGAGCCTTTACTGTAAAATTCTAAAGCATATTTTAGGCTAAAGGGTCAAAATCAGGGTGAAATAAGTTGAATTGCAATCAAAAAATAAAGAATAAACCGCTTCATTTGGTGTGCTTATCGGAAAATAAGTTTTCCCATTTTTCTTTGGGGAACGGAAGATGGCCATAGCTCGAAAACAAAGTAGCATAGTTTATTGTCCATCACGGAGGTACCATCATTTTTTCTGAAACGTAGGGTGTGATATCCATCCTGCGCCTTATCCCCGGCGATAAGAGATTCGGATACAGTATGCAATAGGGTCCCTTTGGTATCGTATACTTTTAGGGAGATATAGGCATTTTGTTTTAGGTTGGCGTAGGTAAAGTAAAAATCCACATATTCTTCGGCTGGGTTGGGGTAGTAAGAGAAGCTTTCCAGTAGGACCTCATCCTCGTTGACGACGGTAAAATCGACTATGGCTTTGCCTGGATTATTCTGGGTGTCATAGGCAGTGATGAAAAGGCGGTGTTGCCCAGGTTCAAGCGTCCCAATAGGGAATTCGAGCTGTCCCGATCGGAAATCATCTCGATTGTTCCGATAATAAGGTGTCAGGTTGTATTCGGTTTTACCATCCAGTATGGCCAGAATACCTCTCTGGTTTCGTTCGGAGACATTAATGCCCTGTTCATCCCGTAACTCTAGGAACAGCGTCGCTTTTGGACGGATACGTCCTCCGTTCACAAAGTCACTACCGTTCAGGTAAGCCTGTATGTCGGGTCCTTTTGAATCTCCATGCTGTAGCAGGGCATCCCCCTCAATGGATAGCAGTTCTGATCCCGAGGCATCGATGTGTCTTGCTTTGTCTACGGCATAGGTGCTTAATTTCCCATGTCCCGAGAGTACATCGGGATTGATGTCCACAGGCAGAACGGCAGTGAAGGCAAATATTCCTGCTTTGACAGTTGCCCGTCCTCTGAACAGCATGTTTTCCCGACTTTTATAACGTATGACGGTACTTGTTTCGCCAGTGGGTAGTGTTTTTTTTTGCTCGACTTTGTCGAGAAGTGTTGCGGTTATTTCCCCGTTGAACTGGGTGTCGACATTGGCTCCGTCCAATACTTCTCCCGAAAAGGTGAATTGCTGTCCTGGTCTCAACCTATCGGTGGTAAGGCCCTGCTCAATGGTGATTTTACTTACTTTGATATTGCGTTCCGGATAGGCTACGCGCATGGAAGGGTCGCCTAGGAGGATGAAATTGCGATTGATATTATCCGCCTCACTATCGTTTTTGGTATCTTTCAGGATATCGCCCAAGCGTAGCCGGCTCCCATCTTTATTTTTCCTGAATACATGGCTGTAAAAGGCCCTACTGATATCGTAATTGGTATTGACGAACATAGGCCTGGCTGTAGTGAAAGTAGCAATGGCGCCGCCCTTTTCGGATAACAGCGCTATTTCTGCTCCTGAATTCCTTAAAGGGTCATCGTGTCTCCCGAACTCACAGGTAGCTGTGAGGAGTATGGGGAGCTTGTCTTTATTCTCCCAAGCTTCAATATCCTCTACCTCAAGGATGTATTCATCAGCCCAAGCCGTTTCACCACCATGACCGATATAGTCCATCAAGAATACTCCACTGTTGATATGCTCCTGTATTTCTTTCCGAACGGCCTCGGTGGCCGATTCTTCGGTGTGGGCACCGACAAAGATACGGCTGGGATTAATGGACGACATGAGCCCCTCACTGTGCTCGGCCAGAATGTCGGACTGCAGCATAAACTTGTTCTCCTCCCCATTATCTGCCACGTAGGCCACATTGTTCTTCCAATCACCAAAACAATGTTGACATGTTTCGTAGTAAATAACTTTATCGACCAACTTCCTTGCTTCTTCGGGGCTTTGTACGGGAAACCGTCCTATGCCAAGGTCTAGATAGTGCACGGTATCCTCAAAACGATTGTCCTCTGACCACTCTCCTTCATTATCATCCATAAAAGTATAATAGTCATCAGAAGCATAACTATGTACATTATGCAAATAGTCCCTAGACTGGTAAGTAGGTATCCAATTGGTGTTTTTTGCCAGTCGGTCTTTATAATCATAGGAGGCATCCCCGAAAAGAAGTACGTACCGCAGCTGTTTGGATTTGAGGTAGAGCGACCGGATAAAGTTCCGTAGGGCAGTAATATCCTGTCTGCCCGAAGAAAACTCATTGTATACTTCTTCCACGCTCACTACACTTACCGACATAGTGGAGGCTTTACTTCGGTACTTGGCAAAACGTTTCGCTTCTTTCAGAAAGGCCCTTGGGCTGATGATCAAGAAGGTAGGGGATTCCATACCGTGTAGG
Organism: uncultured Cyclobacteriaceae bacterium; assembly: GCA_947492745.1. Classification (GTDB taxonomy): domain Bacteria; phylum Bacteroidota; class Bacteroidia; order Cytophagales; family Cyclobacteriaceae; genus Aurantiphycus; species Aurantiphycus algarum. The sequence goes on from CANLOE010000027.1 coordinate 9,663, forward strand.
TTCTGCGGGGAGATCTTACCCTCAGATTCAGGATAGGGAAAATCCACACCCTCGAACACAATGTATCGACGAAGTTGTTCAGAAGGAGAGGAGAAAGATAGACGGCCCTTTTTATCATGCGCATACTCTTGTACGATGGGGTTCATAGGGCTGGTGATATCCCATACATGCTCTTTCCCTGTAGCTTCGCTTAACTGATAATAGGAGAGCTTATGGTCCAAGCTGGCCAGCGATTGGAAAGTGGTGGATTTTCCATAGCGTTTTAATTGTCTTTTGAAATGCAGCGAAAACCGATTGATATAGCCTAGTCCTTCGCCGCTACTATCAAAGGTGAAAATCAAGGGGAGCTTGCCGTTTCTGTCCACTGCTTGGGCGCTAAAGGCAAAATGACCTGTACCGCTGATTCCTTTTCTTCCATAGAGAAGGGGTTTTACAGCACTTAAGCCTATTTTACCGATTTCCTTAGCTTCTGTGGATACTATGAAATCACTAGGTGAAGTAGTGACCGAAAGCACCTCCGTACTTATGGTTACCCGCGAAGGATCGATAATCCCAGAGAGGTCCATATCGAAAACACGCTTTTCCCCCGTCTCTACCTGCTCGCCCAGCCACTCCCGACCCGATCCCAATAGGTTGTAAATATCACTTTCGTGAAAGTAGAGGGCATCATAGGAAGTGATGGCATTCAGACCTTCATTTTTCTGGTTTTTTCTTGCTGGCATTTTCAGGCCCGCTCCTTGATCTAAGGATAGAAAATAATAATTGGAATCGTCATAGAGATTCATTTCCTTTCTGAACGCTAGCTTTTCATCATCGAAATAAGTCCTGTGTGGACCCTGGGCATAAAAAAGAATGATATCCTCCGAGCCAAATCCTTGATCGGCATCTTTTTGTAGATAAAGTGATAATTCTTTCAGATTGCCCTGTGGAGCCGAAGCGTTGCTTTGAGGGAGCATACCATTTTTTGCCCCGAAGACCCGGAGGTGTTCCGGGTCGATTTTCTCCGGGTCAATGCCGAGACTTTTGATGAAACCCGCATCGATTTTGTAAATACCGTCACGTACCACTTTCAACTTGTAAAATGTACCTTTGGCAAGTACGGAATGTTCCTTGAAATATTGAGCCTGAACCAAGGAGTTCGACAGTACGAACATCAAAAGTAATTGTAAAGTGAGATGGCGCATTTAGTTGAAAGACTAGGTTCCATTCGGATTATGACCTCAAATATGGCTCGATCACCCTTATTTAAAGACTGATTGAGATTAAATGTTTGTTAAATCTTGTGCAAACACCACCCCGAAAAAATGAGGGGTTCATACGTTTTCTTTTCTAGATGTTATGATTGAAAGAAAGGGGTATCCTTTTTCCTTGATCATTATATAGCGTCGTTAAAACCTTTATAATGATATACTTATTTATGTTGACTGTGTTTCATTCACCTCATTGAATCCGGTATACCGTTGAAGGGAATCCGAATTCCGGTAGTTCATTTGAAAATTTTTCTGTCCGGGCGCAGCGTTTTCAAAATTTTCCGTGTCCCACAGGCTGGCCCGAAGTCTCCCCTGACTTCGTCCTGCTTGATTTTCATCAATAGGACCGAGCGTGAAGAAAGGGTTCGGGGAACCCTTTCAGCGCAGGGGACGGTCTGCCGCGCAGGAGTAAGCGCCCGCCCGGCTTTAGGCGAAAACGGAGTTCAGGGCGGATAGAGGACATGTGGACCACGATTGGAACGATGAAAAGGCAACACGTCCAAAATACTTTCCTCAAAAACGGGGTATAGTTGGCCGATTGTTAAATTCAGTAGTATAGCTAAGTATATAAGTCTAAATCTTTTAAAAAAGGCATTTTTTCAACAATTCCAGCGGTTTTTTTGTTATCTGAACACAAAGCCAAAAAAAAGGTATTAGATTATAGATTTAATCTTTTATAAAATATATTTGTGTTCCTTTTAAGTACTGATATTCATTTTTAAACGAATCACCCAATGAGTTCAATTATTTTCACCTCGATTGCGGCATTTACGATTGTAATCCTCCTGCTGGTGTTGATTTTATTGTTTGCACAATCAAAATTGGTCCAGTCCGGAGATGTAAAAATCGTCATTAATGGAGATACCGGTAATCCTGTAGTGGCACCGGCAGGTTCTACTTTATTGACAACACTGTCAGCGGAGAAACTCTTCTTACCTTCTGCCTGCGGCGGTGGTGGCACCTGTGCCATGTGCAAGTGTGTCGTGGAAGATGGTGGAGGTGATGTGCTTCCTACGGAGGTAGGCCATCTTAGCCGTAAGGAGCAACAGGAAAATGTCCGTCTTGCCTGTCAGGTAAAAGTCAAGCAGGACATGAAAATAGGTATTCCCGAAGAGATATTCGGAATCAAAAAATGGGATTGTGAGGTTATATCCAATTATAATCTTTCCACTTTCATTAAAGAATTTGTGGTCAAATTACCGGAAGGAGAGACTTTGGACTTCGAAGCAGGAGGTTATGTGCAGATCGATGTTCCTGAAGTGACCGTTAAGTTCTCAGATATGGATATCAACCCCAAACCGGAATTAGGGCACCCTGATGATGTGTTCCAGTCTGACTGGGATAAGTTTCAAATGTGGGATCTGGTAATGAAAAATGATGAACCCATTTTCCGAGCCTATTCCATGGCGAACCATCCGGCCGAAGGAAACATCGTGATGTTGAACATACGTATTGCTACTCCACCATGGGACAGAGATGCGGGTAAGTTCATGGATGTCAATCCTGGAATCTGTTCTTCCTACGTTTTTTCTAGAAAGGTCGGCGACAAAGTGACTATTTCGGGTCCTTATGGTGAGTTTGCGATCAATCCCACAAAAAGAGAAATGGTGTATATCGGAGGGGGTGCAGGTATGGCTCCTTTGAGAGCGCAGATTTTCCACCTCTTTCATACGGAGAAAACAGATAGAAAAGTCTCTTACTGGTATGGGGGCCGTTCCAAAAAAGAACTTTTCTATGTAAATCATTTTAGAAAGATAGAAGAAGAATTTCCTAATTTTCAGTTCAATATTGCGCTGTCCGAGCCTTTGGAAGATGACAATTGGAAGGTGAAGAATTCACTGGAAGACAAAGAGGCCGATGGTTACCTGGGCTTTATCCATCAAGCCTTATATGATAACTATCTCAGTAAACATGAAGACCCCGAAGAAGTAGAATATTACTTATGTGGCCCTCCTCTGATGAATGCTGCGGTACTGAACATGCTCGATGAAATGGGCATCCCCCCGGAGAATATTCGTTTTGATGATTTCGGAGGATAAATAGCAGTAATTATTAATATAAAGAAATCAAAAAAGGGAGGAATTTATTTTCCTCCCTTTTTTATTGTACTACCTTCCGTGGGGTTACCTCAATAAGTTTTCAGTGGTGACCTGTTTAAGTATCCAGGTCGTTATAGTTATGGGCCGATGAACTATCGGAGTTAGCATCAAATACTTAACCCGGATCATACATTAGCCCTTCTATTGCTTTTTAAGCCCTCATAACTAAGCTTCCAATGCATGATCTGGGTTAAACTCGATAGGGATTGCTCAATAAGCTTCTGTACTGATCGAATGATTTGATTGACTTATTCAGATCAATCCAGTATGTTTAAACTTGAAATTGGTCATCAGGGTTTTGCTATAGAAGGTTTAAGCACAATTAAAATCTTTAAGAATATGGGCGCGACCCGCCCCTGCCGCAGCGTCCTGTCCGCATATAGGTAGTGATTTTATGCGCCTGACCGCGCCACAGGGAAGCCCAGTGACAAATCAGAATCAAATGAAGTAAAACGACCTCTATGGATTTAAAAATTTTCTTTTCCCCTATTGACACAGAGGTATTTTCCGAAAGTGCAGGACATCACACATTTCTGAAAAATATAGTGGTCAATCAAGAAAGCCTTCCCGACTATAGAGGCGCAGATATAGCACTGATAGGACTTCAGGAGACTAGAGGCACCGAAGGGAACAGTGGTGTCGAAAAAGCAGCCACTGCGGTACGTCAGAAGCTGTACCGTTTGAAAAAGGGCTCAGGAAGGTATAGGATTGTGGATTTGGGCAATCTACGCAATGGTATTTCTTGGACAGAGACCTGTTTGAGAATAAAGGAGGTCTGTCAGACCCTTATACTACACAATGTACTTCCTATACTGATGGGAGGTTCCCATGATTTGGACTATGGTCAGTACCAAGCTTATGATGGCATAGAAAAGTTGATTACCATGCTCAACGTGGATGCTTTTCTGGATATGGAAGAAGGCAAGGATGCCCCAGCCGAACAACAGCACATCCATAAGATATTGTTGCATGAGCCCAACTACCTTTTCAATTACAGTCATCTGGCTTACCAGAGCTACCTGATCGATACCAATGCTATCAATGTCTTGGAAAAGCTTTACTTTGATGCCTATAGAGTAGGCCATCTACGGTCCAATATAAGTGATATGGAGCCTGTTATACGTAATGCCGATATGCTCAGTTTTGATATTACCGCTATCAAGTCCAGCGATGCCCCGGGTTCTGCCAGAGCGCAGCCCTTCGGTCTCACGGGAGAAGAAGCCTGCCAGTTGTCCTGGTATGCAGGCTTGAATGAAAAACTGAGTTCGGCCGGGTTCTATGGTTACAACCCTGAGCATGATGATAATGCCGCCAAGACAGCTGCGGTAGTGGCCACGATGGTATGGTATTTTATCGAGGGTTTTTATCACCGTAAGAATGATCAGCATTTTCGTAACAACGATTATCTGAAATTTGTAGTGTCCATGCCTTCCGAACCCGAGACGTTGAACTTCTATAAGAGTAAACTGAGTGAGAAGTGGTGGATGGAAGTGCCTTATCCTCAAGGAAAAGAGAGGTATGCCCGGAACTGTATCATCCCTTGTTCTTATTCTGATTACGAACAGGCTTCTCAGGGCGAGTTGCCCGAAAGGTATATTACTGCCCATGCCCGGCTTATTTGATCAATACAGTTCTCCGGGAATAGATTGCCCGCTTTCCTGTTTCTTTTGGGAAATTATTATCTCTCTGTATCTGTAAGTAACCCTAGGCTATTTTTCCCGATTGAGGGTGTACTTAGGTTCTTGAGACCTCCAAATGGTTTTTGTATTTGGTCAGCAATCGATGACTTTTATACGGGAAACATACGGTTTGGCAATTCTGCGACAATGTGATGTACTATTGGGGTGACTGTCCAACCTGATTAGCCTAGAAGCGTATACTGGTATATTCAATCAGACATTCAAAACCAATACATTATGAGTCTATCGCGGATTACGGTTGTTTCTTTATTTTTTTCAGCCGCCCTTGTGGCTTGTGGAGAAGGCCGGCAGGAAGTTAGAGGGGAAGAAGCGCAGGTGTCAAGTATGGAAAGTCAATCTTTGACGAAAGGGGAAATGATTATCGATGAGGCCATTCGTACTTCGGGAGGTGAAAAATACGAAGAGGGCAAGGTGGAGTTTACTTTCAGAAAGAAAAAATATAGCTACGAACGCTCCGGAAGTGAGTTTAGCTATACACGGCTGATGGAAGATGAGTTGGGAAAAGTAATGGTAAAAGATCACTTGAGCAATCAAGGCTTTCAGAGGACCATAGATGGACAGCTACAGTCTTTGCCCGATTCTTTGATTGACCGCTACAGTAATGCCGTCAACTCTGTTTTTTATTTTGCACTGCTTCCCTATGGCCTGAATGATGCAGCTGTCAACAAAAAGTATATTGGAGAAACAACCATCAAAGGAGCGCCTTACCACAAAGTTTTTATCAGTTTTAACGAAGAAGGAGGAGGAGAGGATTTCGAAGATACTTTCATTTACTGGATTCATACCGAAAACAAGACGGTTGATTATCTGGCCTACAAATACCATGTGAACGAGGGAGGCATTCGTTTTCGGGAAGCCTTCAATATCAGAACTGTGGGTGGGCTTCGCTTTGTGGATTACAATAACTACAAGCCTCTTGGAGACTATAGGTCCATAGATTTGGCTACTACCGACAAACTCTTTGAGGAGGGTAAGTTGAAATTGCTCTCCAAGATTATTTTGGAAGATATCACCGTGCAATAATACAAACTTAGCTTTTAAATATCGCATATCTTCTTGTTCATTTTGCTTCACTCTGCGTTGACAATCCTCGGGATAGCGCTGCTATCCCTGCGGTTCTCGCCTTGATTGAAACAAAATGACCAGCGGAATCTTATACGACATTTGAAACCCAAATTTGTATAACTCCATAAACCCAAATTGATCGATAGAAATCGTGATGAGCGTATCAATAGCAAAATACCGGCCATTTGTATTCGTTCGGCATAGCACCGCTACGGTGAAAGAAGACAGGTGGGCAAAGCTTCCGGTATAAACCCAGAATGTTCGTTGGAACTTCGTCATGAGGACTTAAATGGCAATGAATCAGTGCGTTTTCTTGGGTTCAGCGTAGCACCGCTACGGTTAATTCAAAAAACGCATTCAGTTACTGATTTGAAGTCAGTTAAGTCCGGAATAGATTTTCTAATGGACATTTTGGGATAAATAGATAGCATAATTCAGGATAGCTGTAGGCTGTTTACAGGGAAGACTTTCTTCTGCTGGCCCTTAAAAATTGATTGTCGTACTTTCGGGTGAATGGTAGGAAGTGGTGTTTCTCCTTGTAGGGAAGGGTCTCTTGCATGAGGTTATAGCCACAGGCCGTGAAGATGCGGTCTACTTTTTCGAAGATAGAAGGTGGAGCATACTGCTTGGGCAGGACCATCAGCTCCTTATTTTCCAATACAATGGAATCGGCACAAGGCGAGGAGATGATGTATCGAGGATGCCTTTCTTCTAGTGAAGCTATCTGCTGAGCGTAGTAGAGCAGTTCCAGTACTTCTGTCCGTGGATAACTGTGCACTATCAGCCAGTTTTCCCGGTCCTGAGAAAGAGGTAGCGGAGTGGGTCTGTCGTAGTGGACAATTTGATAGGACAGGTTCAGTGATGAGACCTTTGAGCTGCGATGATGGATAAAGTTCTTTTGCCCTGTACTGAGACTATCGACAAGGAAAGTTTGCTTGAAATTTCCCGTAGGCTTTATCTTGGGTAGGTAAGCTTCCCAGTTGAGGTAGCGGGCGACATAGTCACAATCACAAAGGCGGTTCAGGCGGTTCAGGTCCAGTTCGCCCAAGAGGCCATAGGGGAAAGTGTCCACTATCAATCGTGAGGCCGAATATTGACGGATAATTTCTTCTATCCTGCCCATCACCTTTTCGGGGGTTTTGTGCCAACTGTCGGGCAGGGACACTATTTTATCAGGAGCAAGGATACGGGAGGAGAAAGGATGCGCTGTACTGATAACCTTATAGTTCGTAGTACCCAGTGTCATCAATACTTTCTTTGCACGAGACAGGTGGCCAAAACCACCGCCCATCGCGTAGTAGATGACCATACTGCTATCGGGAAAGTTCGGCCATGATGACGAGGCGAAGCGATAAAGGAATATCCTTGAAACTGATGATTCCCGGTATTCTTTCCTGATTACCGCTGACCCGAAAAGAACGGTTTTGGCTCTCTACGAGAAAGGTGCCATTGTCGCTCAGGCTTTTCCCGATTTCCTCATTGCTTTGGTATAACTTACAACGGCCTTTGCTCTTGAACTTTACTTTGTAGGCAGCATTCATTTCCTCATTATTGGCAATTTTGATGGCTTCTTCATTGATTTTGACTTTCCATAAGAGTTCACCGTCATTTGTCTTGAGCTTTATTTTCTCATCACCGTCCCGCTTGATCTTGGCGATTACGGTACCGTTTTGGTCGATATACTTGAGCTTGCCGGAGGAACCCTTTTTTGCCTTTAGGGTATAGCCATCAAAGCGTATCCGGACGGGGTACAGGTCGATGGCAGCGATTTCCTTCCCTTCTCCATCATTGATATGGATTGCAGTGCTTTTTTGCGATGAAGTAGCGGTCGTTGAGGCCTCTTTTTCTTTTGATTGCTGACCACAACCGCCGCACAAGAGGACCAGACAGTAACAGAGCGTATATATGGATAGATGTAAGCTAGTGTTCATAATTGATTATTGGGTTCGGGTAACAGTTCTTGTAACAAACAGAGGTAATTGTCGATTTCTTTTTCCGCACTGTAGTGGTCTTTTATTTCTTTGGCGAGGGCATTTCCCATATGTTGTTGTTGTTCGGAGGACATCGTAGTGATTTGATAGATACACTGCGCGCAGTCACTCTCATCCATAGGCCGGAAAAGCAATCCCGTTCTATGCTGCTCCAGCACGTCCTTCATACCATCGATAGCAGTAGCCAATACGGGCTTGCCCAGTGCCCCTGCTTCCAGCATAACATTGGGCATACCCTCATAAAAAGAAGGAATGGCCACCCAGTCACATGCCAAGTAATACTTGATCAGCTCTATGCGGTCCAGAAAGGGGAGGGTAATGTAGTTGATGTGATGTTGTTCCAAAAAAGCGATGATGCCCTCTTCCTGTTCCCCACTGAACAGTAACAGTATCCGGTCCTGTACTCCTGATTTGATCAAGGCTTTCAAAAAAAACAGGACACCTTTTTTCTCTTTGAGAAAACCGAATATTCCTATGACCTTTTTATTTTCCGCTATCTGTCCCGTTCTCCATTGTTCTGCAAAATGGACTTCACTCTGTAATTTGTACCAGTCTTCGGTATCGATACCATTGGGCGTATAGGCCACGGTAGCTTCGGGAAACAGGGTGCGGACACGACGGACCTTATCATGACTGACGGCAAATACCCCCCGAGATTGAGTAATGGCATCGTATAGGGCCGAGCGACGTTTTACATTGAAGAGTGAAAGATCGAAATCGTTTCCCCTCAGACAGATGAACATGGGGGTGTTCCATAATTTACTGTATATGGGGGCTGCTGTAATCGGCAGTAGACCACCAAAAACCAGTAAGCAATCCCAGTCCGAAGGAGATAGGTGATGCTCTACATAATTCAGGGCTAGTTGTAGGCCATGGGCCATATCGTTAGTCTTGGGCAGTGCGGTATAGGTGCCACGCACTTGGGCTTCTGTCTTGAAGGGTGGCTTGCGATGGGTGAAATGGAGGAGGTCCACATGATGTCCCCTATTTCGAAATTGCGTGACCAAACGATCACAGGATTGTGCCATTCCTCCTTTGCTCGGTGGATAGTTTTCAGTTAGCCAGGCAATCTTCATCATCAGCTATCAAAAAAATCATCTTCACTATCGTTAGCCCACTCTTGTCCCTCTTCATGGGCAGAGGTATCAAAACTACGGTAGTCCGAAGCATCGAAAGAAGAGATGCCATCTCTGGCATGATCATGACTGTTATCGTGATAATAGTGCCGACGACTACTGGCATACCACAGGTAATAAGCGCTTTCATCCTGCATGTACCGTTCTTGGGCATCACTACTGCTTACTTTCTCGCGATCAAGATAACAGTTTTGACAATAGAGGTTGCCCTCATGGGTACTGGAGTGGTAGCGACAGACCGTAATGCCACAACTGCCACAGGTCTCATTGCTCAGCTGATGGCAGGAGCGTTGTACGAATATGCCCTTTTTAAATTGACAGTTTTCCATAATCGTTATATTAGCGACTGTTCGGGAATTATTATAGCATTTTTCATCATTAGTATTGGAGGCAGTACTGCCCGAGAAAATCTCAACAAAACCAGGGTCCTCAAAAGTACATGCAGTAATGAGCATGATCAAGAAAGTAAGCGATTAAGAGGGATGTCCTTCTCCTGCGAATTCCAAGTGCCCATTGAAAATAAAAGATACCTTTCAAAACAGTCTCTTAAGTAATGGGCTTCAAGGTAGCGTACATTTGATGGATGATATTTAGAAAATCATTGATGGGCAAACTACGTATACCTTGAGCTTTATATTTGAACTTCCCTTTGATGACAATGGTGTCCCCCGCCTCTTGTGCGGAAATATGCGACCATTGCTTTCCCGAAAGAGAGTAGTTGTTTTTGGGAGCCACCATTTTCAACAAGGTTACCTCTTTCATTTTTTCCTTCTGCTTGGTTTTGATTTTCCCACTCCTGCCTCTTTTAGTGATTTTGATTTTAGAGACATACTTGTCGCTTTCGAAGAAAAGTCTTGTATGATCGGCAAAAGTGAGATTGCCCCGGAGCCAAGGTTGCCTGTAATGCTCATAACTACGTCCTATATACTTTTCTTTTTTGACCTTTTCCACAAAAAAAACTTTTTCAAAGGGAGAGCGGCCATCGATGCTCAGATTCATTTTGGACTGAGGGAGGACCTCTTCCTTCATCAAGGAGGCAAAGGGAAAGACAAATTCCCGCCAGTCATTGCTGAGGTCTTTTTGCTTCAGTCGATTGCTTTTAGAATAGGCTCTGGCTCCGAAGAGAAAGAATACTGCCGCCATGGAGAGGGCGATGGTGAGGGGAGCAAAAGACTCCAGTATCGCAGAAACAAAAATCGAAACAAAGAACAACAAAAAACCACCGATAAAGCAGAACAACTGCCTTTTTTTCAGGGCTGCTCGTAAACTGTCATTTTGCTGGTCATAACGGACCAGTTTTTTCATCAGCTTGATGAGTTTGGAGGGAGTGTAGCTTCCTTCCAGTTTTTTTTGTGCTAAGACCTTCTGTTGTGTAGGGCTGAGCGTCGCCGCCAGTGTTTCCAATTTTTTACTGCTCATAACAAAACTTCTCTTCGTAGAGGTGAGACATTTTTTTTTCGATATTATCCCAGTTATAGGTAGAGGTGATCAATGCTTTTCCCGCTCTTGCCAAAGCAAGCCTCTTCTCGGGGTATTCCAATAACAGACGAATGGCCCTGCTCAGAGCTTGTGGCCTATCCGGGGCGACCAGTTTTCCGGATATCCCATCATCGATGATTTCCCGTATCACGGGTAAGTCCGAAGCGACGACTGCTGTACCACAGGCCATGGATTCGAAGATCTTCAGTGGCGAACAGCCCTGTTCTACATTGCGGCTACAGGCTTTTAGCGGAGCTATGGTCATCAATGCTTTATTAATATACGTATTCAAGGTCTTTTTCTCAAGTTGAAAAAGCCAGATTACTTTTTGGCCCACACCTAACTTTTCGGCCAGTTTCATATAGATTTTACTGTACTTTTTCTTCCCAGCACAACAGATGACCAGTCGGAGTTCATCCCTATCTTTCAATAGTGCAAAAGCTTTGAGTAGTACATCGATGCCCTGCCACGTTTGTAGGGCACCGAAATAAAGTAGATAGTGCTGAGGTAGGTCTGCTACCTTTGCAAATAAAGGTGCGGAATGCGCGGCATTAGAGACAACGTCGATTTTTTGTTCATCGATCCCACGATGTATCAAGTGCTGCTTGATGACCGATGATGGTGCGATAAGGTGGTCACTTTTGGTAAAGCACCAGTTTTCTCTATCGCGGATTTTATCCAAGGTACTTGTCATTATGCTTGGATAGCGATAGGGGAGTTCTATGGAGGGCAGACCGTTGACCTCGAAGAGGGTCCTGTACTTTTGTCTTTCCTGTAAGACGGCCATCCCCGACCAGATATCCCTAAAGTGCACCACTTCCAGAGAAGGTATGCGCTGGAGCCTTTCGTGTACATGAAGACCAAAAGCATGTCCCCGGTCAAGGTAATTGGGTAGGGTACTATTGTATCGGTCGATTTCAATATTTCCCTCTATTTCACTTCTGGGAAACAAGGGTGTTCCCAAAGTCATTAAGAGGCCCCCACCATACTTGCCGAACAGAAATCTGGCCATGTGACTGATATGGGTCGAGGCGCCTTTGGCCGTTGGGAACAAATCAAAAGCGACATAAGCCGCACGGTGCTTCAACATCATCTCGAAAAGTAGGGAATAATTGCATGCAATGTTTATTTAATCTTAAAAAAATGAAATTTATTTCAGGTGTAGCTCCTTATCGTGAATTTGAACAACGGAATCTACTTACAATCAGAGACTGTACGGGGCTTTTGGGTTTAACGCTCGGTCCTATCCGAAATAAGTGATAATAAATTCTAAAATAATTTCAAAACAGTCTTTAATACAAATTTGGGTTTTAAATGTCGTATAAGATTGCGCGGGTCATTTTGGTTTCAATCAAGGCGATAACCGCAGGGATAGCAGCGCTATCGCGAGGATTGTCAACGCAGAGTGAAGCAAAATGAACAGGAAGATAGGCGATATTTAAAAGCCAAGTTTGTATAAGACTAGGGATATATAGCATTTTTAGGAGTAAGGTATCGCTCCGTACCTCAAGAGTGGAGTATTTTGCTCAATAACTTTCTATTATTGCCACGAAAGCCCTGCTGATAGTACAGCTTTTTACCCGCTTCGTTATGGGATTCTACTTCGAGGTGCAGTGCATTGACCGATAGTTTTTTGGCTTCTTCTTCTACCAGTATCAAGGCTTTTTTTCCGATGCCCTTACCGCGCTCATCACTTTTGATGAACAGCTCGTCGATGAAGGTATCCCTGCCCTTATACTCAAAACTGAAACCGAAAGACAGTACCACATACCCCAGTACCAAGTCGGCATGTTGGAGAATCCATAGACGCCCAAGATGCTCATTGGCCAAAAAGTAACGGACCTGTTCCTGCATCACCGAAGTCTCAAAAGGATAGTCATCGATAGCATAAAAGTCGGCCATCATATCGGTGATAGCGTTGATATGTGCTTCTTTCGGGATACGGAGTGTGATAACTGTGCCCGTCATGGAGAGTTAGGTTTGTCTTAACCGGATTGTTTTCCAAAGTACGATTATGGTCATTATGAGGGTGCAGGTACCCAATGCAGTCAGCATCACTGGAGTACCGGGCAATGCGATGCCCAATACCTTGGCCATGGCTTTTGCGATATTGTTCAGGCCTAAGAAAATGGTCACGGACACGATAATCAAGAGCAGTGCATTCGAGATGGGGCCATTGAGCTTTCCTTTTGTGATGGCCTTTTGGTCATTGACAATCCATAGGACCAGGATACTGACCACAGGCAGGAGCAGCCCGTTGAGGGTCTGGGCCAGGATAATCATAGGAATGGGTTTTACTTCCAACATACCGAACAGTAATCCCGTCAGCAATACACCGGACCAGACCAGTACATAAGGTCCGGAACGGTGGTGCCACAGTTCTCCGGAGGGCTTTGGGAATAGGCTCCTCGCCGTCATGGCGGCGGCCAAGGGCGCGGTGATGGAAGAGCTGAACCCTGCGGCAAATAGACCTGTTGCAAGTAGAGGCCTGGCCAAAGGGCCGATGTGCTGTTGGAGATTCTCGGACAGGCCTATAAAGTCGGCCCTACCTGCCATCATCGTACCCGTGATGAGTATCGCCATGGATACGAGTCCTCCAAAACCCAAAGCGATGGTCAGACCAAAACGCATATCCTGTAGGTGCTGTCCTCGGCTTAGCCCGGAACCCAGAAATAGATTGTAAGGAACGATGGTCGTCCCGATCAGTCCTAGTGCGATCCACTCACTGTTCTGTGGCAATTGTGGATATACGGCAGAGCGAAACAGGTCGGTAAAGGATATATCTGCCTGAAAAGCGGTGTATACAAAGACCAGCCCCATGAGTGCTACGGTAATGCTCATGACCTTGGCGATGCCTTTATAGCTGCCCAGCGCTAGTAGTAGCGCCGCAAAGAAGCAGACAAAGAGCGTCATCGGGCCCTTACCGATATCCCATACCAACTGTAGGCCGAGGGTAGCTCCCAATATATTTCCCGCCTGATAGGCGGCACAGCCCAGTATGATGACCCCGGCGATTAGCGATTTCAGCGTGGTGTTCCCCATCTTATGGGCAATGGCCTCACCGAGACTCCGGCCCGTTATCAAGCTGGCCCGGGCCGCTGCCTCTTGCAGCACAATACAGGCAACAGTAGCAAAAATCAGCGCCCATAGCAACGATAATCCATGCAGTGCGCCAGCTACGGAAGCGGTCGTCAAAGTACCTGGACCGATGAAGGCAGCAGAGATCAATGACCACAGTACAATACTGAAAAACCTGTTCCTATATTTTTCCGGCATGTGATGGAGGGAAGGACATTTGGTTATAGAATGAATTACTGCATTGAAGATAAGGGGAAATTGCAACATTCAAAAGTATAGGGTATATAATCCATCAAAATACTGCCTTAACCCGGATCATGCGTTGCAGCTATTTAGATCCGCAGTAGACTTTCCAATGCATGACCCTGGTTTAACCCAAAATGATCAATAGAGAACCTATTACGCGCATAAATAGCTTCATATCAGAAGCTTTGCCTACCTGTCTTCATTCACCATAGCGGTGCTATGCCGAGCGAATCCAAATGGCCGGTATTTTACTATTTATACGCTCATCACGATTTCTATCCATCAATTTGGGTTTAACCCAAAATGATGGATAGCCTTAGTATAGAACACGGGGTCACCCGGAATTTCCTAATGACCGGTTTACCAAATACCTCGGAAAAAACGCGCCTTCAGAGTGATGCCATCGAAGCACCTGCCCAGTCACTTATTATATTATATCTTGAGTATAATATCCGCTACCTTGCTCCTGATTTTTCTAAATCAATATCAATTGCTTAACTTTGATAAAAGGGCTTCGCGCCCGGAATACGTAAAACAGAAAATAACAAAAGCATAGACAATGATAGGAACACTGACCAGTAGCCAAGATGCCATTGCATTGGAAGAAAAACACGGTGCACATAATTATCACCCACTACCTGTTGTGCTGTCCAAGGGAGAAGGGGTATACGTATGGGATGTCGAAGGTAAGAAATACTATGATTTCCTCTCTTCTTATAGTGCAGTGAACCAAGGTCACTGTCACCCGACTATTGTCAATGCACTGAAAGAACAGGCAGAAACCCTGACCCTGACCTCACGCGCATTCTATAACGATGTGCTGGGAGCCTATGAAAAATACGTTACGGAGTATTTCGGGTTTGATAAAGTACTACCGATGAACACGGGTGCAGAAGGTGTAGAGACGGCCATCAAGATATGCCGCAAATGGGCTTATGAGAAGAAGGGGATTGCAGAGAACAAAGCAAAGATCATCGTCTGCGAGGATAATTTTCATGGGCGTACCACTACTGTGATTTCCTTTTCCAACGACCCCGATGCGCAAAGGAATTTTGGTCCCTATACGCCCGGCTTTGTCAAAATCCCTTATAATGATACCCAGGCACTGGAAGAGGCGCTGAAAGACCCTGAAGTGGCGGGTTTTCTTGTGGAGCCCATTCAGGGAGAGGCAGGAGTCAATACGCCGGCAGATGATTATATGAGAAAAGCTGCCGACCTCTGTAAAGAGAACAATGTACTGTTCATTGCCGATGAGATTCAGACGGGGATAGCCCGTACGGGAAGCCTTCTCGCCGTTTGTGGTGATTGCTCCTGCGCTAATCGCTGTGAGCGTCAAGCTGCCACCTATGCCAAGCCCGACCTATTGATTCTGGGTAAGGCCATATCCGGTGGTGTTTATCCCGTATCCGCCGTACTGGCGGATGATCATATCATGGAAGTTATCCGGCCGGGCCAGCACGGCAGTACGTTCGGAGGTAATCCGCTGGCCTGTAAAGTAGCCATAGCGGCACTGGAGGTGGTCGTAGATGAAAACCTAGCTGCCAATGCGCGTAGACTTGGAGAGATTTTCCGTGAGCGGATGCAACAGTTCGCTGCTAAAAACGACTTGGTCAAAAGCGCTAGGGGTAGAGGACTCTTGAATGCGATCCTTATCAACGATACTCCCGAAAGCTCTACCGCATGGGATATCTGTGTCGCTCTGAAAGAAAACGGTCTGCTGGCCAAACCGACGCATGGCAATATCATTCGTTTTGCTCCACCTTTGGTCATGACCGAGACACAGTTACAGGACTGTTGTGACATTATCGAGAATACTATCAAGGATTTTTCCAAATAAAATAGAGGCCCCCTAAAGGACTCTATTGAAAGCAACAGCACATGACCAAAGAAGAGAAAAACATGGCCATATTCAGTCACGCAGGCACCCTGCTGGGCTATGTGGCCATTATCGGTAATTTCATCGTTCCCATGCTCATATGGTTGTTCAAGCATGAAGAGTCGGATACCATAGCCCGGCATGCCAGGGCATCGCTCAACTTTCAGATTACCGTATTGATCATTGGCCTAGTGGCCTGGCTGATCAGTTGGGTGCCATTTATCGGCAGTCTGTCCTTATGGGGCGTGGCACTTTTCAATATTATCTGCGTGGTCATTGCCTCTATCAAGGCCAATGATGGGGAACTCTTCGATTATCCCGCCTATCCATTCTTCAAGTGATGGTGGTTTTAGGCCCGAGGAAAAATCCTAGTGGAAAGGATACTTAGAACAAGGTCATTGGTCGATTACGGTTCCTTTTCTCAAGGGCAGGATTTTTCTCAAAGAGAAATCAGCCTATTAATGGTATCAAGGTAATGCAGACTTACTTTTCGAGTATCGTATAGCGTTCTGCTCATTTAGACCTATTCTATGTTGGAGGTTCTCATAATAGCGCTGCCATCAAGCGACTTCCGTCTTGGACTTAGTGCAAAATGACCAGCAAAATTTTATACGACATTCGAAACACAAATTGGTATGAGGGGCTGAATTGGCTAGGAGCCTTCCCTGAACTTTGAGATACCTTGATTTTATTGAGCAGTGATCCAAAACTGTGAAAGCCTTCTTTGAAAATGGATATTTTCTATCTTTGCTCCGCAGGGACATTATTCAGTTTAAACAGAACACGATGAACATCAGGCCCAGAAGAAACCGCAAATCGAGCGTGATCAGAAGTATGGTGGAAGAGACAAAGGTGACCACTGCCGATCTGATCTTTCCCCTTTTCTTATTGGAAGGAGAGAAAAAACAGGTAGAAGTAGCTTCCATGCCCGGCATCTATCGGTATTCGTTGGACCTGATGCTCAAAGAAATAGAGACTTGCATGGATATGGGCATCAGTGCTTTTGATGTATTTCCCGTAGTGGAAGAGCATCACAAAGATAAAATGGCCACTAAAAGTGCAGACTCTGCCTTTTTTTATTTAAAGGCCTTGAAGAAAATAAAGAACACCTTTCCCGAGGCCTGTATCATGACAGATGTGGCCATGGACCCCTATAGTGAGGATGGGCATGATGGCATAGTACGGGATGGTGAGATCCTTAACGATGAGACCTTAAAGGTACTGGGAGAGATGGCCCTAGCGCAAGCGGATACGGGGATTGATATCATCGGCCCCTCTGATATGATGGACGGTAGAGTAGGCTATATCCGAGAGGTATTGGATGCTCAAGGATATCAAGACGTATCTATTATGTCCTATACCGCTAAGTATGCCAGTGCCTTTTATGGACCTTTTCGGGATGCGTTGGATTCTGCCCCCAAATCAGGGGACAAGAAAAGTTACCAGATGAATCCGGCCAATCGCCGCGAAGCACTTATTGAAGCAAGTTTGGACATGCAGGAAGGGGCCGACTTTTTGATGGTCAAGCCTGCCATGGCCTACATGGATATTATCCGATTACTGAAGGACCATTTTGACCTACCCATAGCTGCCTACAACGTCAGTGGCGAGTATGCGATGTTGGTCGCTGCCGCTGAGAAAGGTTGGCTGGACTACAACCAAGTGATGCTCGAAACACTTCTTTGCATCAAAAGGTCAGGGGCTGATGTTATTCTGACCTATTTCGCCAAGGATTTTGCAAAGGTCACTCGATTATAAAAACTAAGCATCGATTTATATTATTACCATTGCTTGATTTATCCCCCAAAGCACCTCATATTTGTTTTAAGGCTTATTGACATAAATTCTTTCATGGTTTACGATAAGTAAAGGAGATTGGGCCTCGCCTACATAACTATTTAAGATAGGGTTGGCCTGTTCTCGAGACCTTTGATGGGCAGGTTATATTATCCCTATTCCCTACTTTAAAAAGTACCGGGGATTTATTGGGCATAGGATAATCCATAAGTGCTGCGCTGCCATCTCCTTTGAGTATAACAGTGGCCTTTTACACAGTTGGAAAAAGGAGAATGACTTTCAATCGAAAAAGCATTTTACTGCTCCACCTCTGTTGTCTGAAAAATGAATATTTTATACTATAAAATATTCTGTAGATGATTTCCATTCGTTTTGTTTGTTCACACCATTATTTTGGGTGACCGGTATTCCGCTAGATAGGTTACATTGAACATCGTGGCGTGTACGAGAAAACCAAATCGGAATCTCATAGGTGTTTTGTGATGAAGGTATTTTATTGATGATAACGTTAAGCACCTCGGTGATGGGTATCTTTCGAAGTACAAAGCCTATGCCGTGAAGAATAATGGAGCAGGAAGTGGTTTATGCTTGCAATAGTAAGGGACTATTCTGGCAGCTATTATTTTAGAATTTATTATCGCTTATTTTGGAGAGGGCCTGGAGTGAAAATATAATGTCTTGAAGGTATTATTTGGCAGAAGAAGCCTGCCACGTGAGCCATAGTCAAAGATAGTAGCACTATCTGCGAATTCCATGTGACCTTTGAAAATGAAAGAGATACAGTTCAAAACACTCTCTAAGACTGATGAGGGTTTCGGGGTGAATGTTGAACTTGATTACCAAAAAACCAATACTACAAATTCAGGTTTTAAATGTTGTATAAAATTGAGCAGATAATTTTAGTTTACCGATGAGGTTGTTTCCAATAGGAGTTCATGAAATGATAATCTATTGACTCCACTTAAGGAAATAAGTAAAGCATCGACCTGCCGCAGGAGAGAGGTGAGCAGCGTTATCGCAGATTTTGCCAATGGAAGTGATGCAAAATAAACAACAAAGGATGCAACATTTGAAATGTAAGTTTGTATAAAATCTACACTAATTAACTTTGTATTATCGCTATGGACGCAAATGAACCCACTGGCTCGAAACATGTGCTTGTTATTGATGATGATATGACCAATAACCTCATTTTTGGAAAACACCTAGAGGTAATAGATAAGACCATTACTTATACAAGTAAAACAAGTGTGACCTCTGCCTTGAAGTTTTTGAACAGCTGTAACTCCGAAGGTGTTTCTTTTCCCGATATGATTTTCGTTGATCGACATATGCCGGGCAAAGACGGCTTTTATTTTTTGGATATTTATGAAGACGACTACTATCCCCATAATAAAGCGACCAAAGTTTTTGTCCTGAGTTCTTCTGATAAACAATTGATTATATTGGACCGTCCTAAAAATTATAATGCCGTTACCGACTACATCGAAAAAGGGTTTATTTATCAAGAGCTACCTGTCCTGACGCGTAAATATATGAAATGAGGGTCTTGCTATACCTTCAAACAAAAATGAAAGGGGGAATAGAGATAGGGAGTGACCTTGATAAAATAGTTGTTTCATACACTGATCGGCGATTTGATCCATAAAGCGCATTATTGGGGTCTGTTTTACAAACGGCTTATTTTGTAAGATATAATAAGAGTGCCTATATTCTATCGATCAGTATAGCTGTCAGTAGGGTTACTGTAACAAAAAAAAGTCTGTTTTCGAAACGATCTCAGGGTTGTTGATATCTTAGATGATTAATGGCTCATCCACTAAACTCCCTGATCTCAAAATCTTCTCCTCGGCCATATTGAATGAGCTCTTGTAGACGATAGGGTTCCAGGGTATGTATATCTTTCAGGTCAAAGTTATCGTTGCCCAAGTTTTTTTCGACCACAAACTCGTAGGTTTCACTGAAATTGACCATTCTGTATCTACGGCCTACACGTATATTGTCAAAAGATATTCCTTGCATAATTTTTCAGAGACTGTTTTTAAAATGATAATTATACAAACTTAGCTTTTAAAATCGGCTATCTTCCTGTTCATTTTGCTTCACTCTGCGTGGACAATCCTCGGGATAGCGCTGCTATCCCGGCGGTTCTCGCCTTGATTGATACTAAAATGACCCGCGGGATCTTATACGACATTTGAAACCCAAATTTGTATTGAATTTTGTTATTACTTATTTCGATCGTAGCTATACCCAAATGAAATTGTTCCGGGACAGACTGAAAATGATTGCGAAAGTACTTTGCCAGACAGAACGGCCCCAATGACCAATCAACCAATGAAATTGTACCAATGCATGATTTTTCCATTTTGTTGAAACACGAATTTCCCATTTCACTTTTTCTTGAGTATAAATCAACTTGTAGTATGTGTTGGGACTTTGTACTGCAAACTTACCTTTCATAGGTCGCATGACTTCCTGTTCATTTTGTCCTATCCCGCGTTGAAAATTTTCGTGATAGTGCTGTTATCAAACGCTTTTGATCAGAACAGAATGACCTGCAAAATTTCAACCCAAATTGATAGAAATCGTGATGAGCGTATCAATAGCAAAATACCGGCCATTTGGATTCGTTCGGCATAGCACCGCTATGGTGAATGAAGACCGGTGGGCAAAGCTTCCGGTATGAAGCTATTTATGCGCGGAATAGGTTCTCTATTGATCATTTTGGGTTTATGTGTAGTATTAACCCCGGATTATGTATTAGGGCTTAGTTATGAGGGTTTAAAAAGCAATACATCAGGGTGTTTTATCGGATTCAGCGTGGCACCGCTACGGTGAATTCGAAAAATACATTCACTTTGCTGATTTGTAGCTATTTAAGGTCGAAATAGAAGTGCTAATGCATGATCCGGGTTAAAAATAAAGGGCACATTTTTAAAATAGCCTCTCAGTCAAAGAGATTTTCTTCCCGCTCCAGCATCAGTATGGAACTCTGCGCTACTATATAGTATTTTTCATTGCTGTATATAACTTCATAAGCTCCCTTTTGTAGGAATATGGCCAAGTCACCTTCTTGCGCTTGTAGGGGAACATATTTCACTTGTTCTTCTTCTCCTTTCCAACTTTCATCGTCATTGCCCGGTAAAGGTATCGGGTAGCCCGGTCCCACTTTGATAACGTAGCCGCTTTGTATTTTCTCTTTTTCCTGTACTCCCGGAGGTAAAAAAAGGCCGCTATTGGTCTTTTCTGATTGTTTTTTAGCCTTGATCAGGACTCTATCGCCAACGACGATCAATTTTCTCAGTTTATTGTCAGAGGTTAATTCCATAAGTTTTTGGATAGTGGTATCGTTTAAAAATCAAATACCTTACCAAGTCTTCAATAAGGACATTTTGTCAGTAAGTATCATCAGTGTCCCAGCTTATTTTTAGTAATAAGTTTGGGCGAAAATGTTTTACTTGTTTTGATGCCCATATCCTTGATTCTCAATGAGCGTTGGATAAGGTTCCCTTTGCCATCGGATAATTTTTTCAGAGCGGCACCATAGTGGTCCTGAGCTCCTTGTAGGCTTTTTCCGATTTTCAGTAGGTCATCGGTAAAGGCGACAAACTTGTCGTAAAGGTCACCCCCTTGTCGGGCTATCTCAACGGCATTGCGGTTTTGGTACTCGTTTTTCCAGATATTGGCAATGGTCCTGAGCGTGGCCAACAAGGTACTCGGACTGACGATGACGATATTGCTTTGATAAGCATCATTGAACAACTCAGGGTCATGGCGTAGAGCAAGGGCAAAAGCCGGCTCCAGAGGTATGAACATCAGCACAAAGTCCAGTTGGGCTTCGGGAATGCCGTAGAGGTCATGGTATTTCTTCTGGCCTAGTTGGCGTATGTGCTTGCGTATTGCATTCGTATGCGCTTGTAGGTGTGTCTTTTGTTCGTTTAGGTCTTCACAACGTGAATAGCGCTCGTAAGCGACCAGATTGGTCTTGGCATCGATGATGACACTCTTCGCTGCGGGCAATCGTACAAGGATGTCCGGACGGAACCGCTTGCCCTCATTGTCCTGTAGATTGACTTGACTAACATACTCATGATCCTTGCGAAGCCCCGATTTTTCCAGTATACCTTCTAGTATAAATTCTCCCCAGTCACCTTGCACTTTATTATCTCCTTTCAGTGCTTTGATAAGACTTTCCGTTTCTCGACTCATTTTTTGATTGACCGTTTGTAGCCCATGTACCTGTTCTTTCAGGGCCATGTTCCAAGCAAGGCTTTCGCGATTGTGCTGAGCTACCTGCTGTTCGAAACGGTAGATTTTTTCTCCTAGGGGCTGAAGGATATCGGAAAGGTTGGATTTATTCTGTTCGGTGAACAGTCGCCGCTGTTCTTCGAAGATATCACTGGCCATATGACGAAAGGCAGTGCGAGAGGCTTCTTCCTGCTCTGTACGCATCACTTTCTGTTCCTCTAATTTCTCCTGAAGATTACGGTAATCGGCTTCGGTAGCTGCTAAGGCCTGATGCAGCTCCTGTACCTTTTGCCGTTCTGCATAGAGTTCATCTTTGGATCGGCTCCATTGGAGGTCCATCTGGGCATGCTTTTCCTGTAGTACTTGATAGGCGACATCATTGTCACGGTTCTTTTTCATCGCCCACAATAACAATA
The DNA here is from genome assembly GCA_947492745.1 of uncultured Cyclobacteriaceae bacterium. Lineage (GTDB taxonomy): Bacteria > Bacteroidota > Bacteroidia > Cytophagales > Cyclobacteriaceae > Aurantiphycus > Aurantiphycus algarum. Next base: position 32,047 of record CANLOE010000027.1, read on the forward strand.
ATGTTCCGGTGATAAGCCCCCCCAAGAGCATCCCAGGTACTATTGCAGTAATTTCCGTCATTCCAAAAGCATTTGATGAACAATGTAGATACTGCAATATTAGCATAAAACGACTGTTCTTAAGTTGGATAACAACTAAATTAATTGGTCTTTTTCTGATTTTTGCAGCCGCATCTTACTAAAATCAGTGGAATATCGGTGATTCCATGATTTAGAACCATAGGTATGCAGAGGTACATAATGAGGGGATTCAGACCTTTGTTTCAGAGACTGTTTTGAAATTGTAATTGAATTTTATTGCCACTTGTTCTGGGTGTAGAGCGAGGCAGGGCTGAGCATCTAGTGTAAAATAACGGCAAATGAAAGAAAAGGGGCACTATCAATTTGTCAACTAATACTTTAACTGATGTATACGTTTGTATGCTTTGCTCCGACGGGTTGATTTTTTCTTCTTCTTATAAATACCATCTGCCCTTGTTCAAGAAATTACAACCGGTAATTCGGTTGCTTGGTCGTATCCGCTCATATAGTTTACCGTGATTTACCGTTATATTTAACGTAATTTTCAATCAGTAAACCTAAAGCACTAATTTTTATGAAAATGCTTAAAAGAACATTTTTAGTAGGTGTCATCGGCCTTATCGGCCTATCTGCCTGTCAAAACGAAGACGAACTAGCTCCTCAAACCACCAGTGAGCTAGGCTTGGGCACGCCTATATCCATCGAAGGTAACTACGCTTCGGTAGAGGCTCAAACCAAGGTGTTGAACAGTGCGGACAAGAATGCGCAAAACCAAAACACCCCTACTTATGCTAAGTTGAGAAAGAGAATTTTGGAGCTGACCAATGCACATAGAAGAAAGCAAGGTCTTCCCATACTCAAAGTGCACAATGTGCTGAACGAGGAATCAAGATTACATTCAGATAATATGGCTAATGGTACAGTTCCCTTCGGTCATGACGGTTTTAATGAGAGGGGCAGTCGGATTTTTGCCCAACTTGGGGGAAGAGGAATTGCCGAAAATGTTGCCCTTGGCTATCGTAATGCTAAATCCGTCATGGACGGATGGTTGAGCAGTTCAGGGCACAGAAGAAACATAGAGGGAGACTATACCCATATCGGTATAGGTGTCAGTAATGGTAATGGTAGCCTTTATTATACACAAATATTCCTGAACAGCCCAAATCTAAAGTAACTTTTGGCCAGTACCAATGACGGCTCAATGAATGGGTATGTCCATGCAGGATAAAATGCCGATAATTTGATATTTGTTCAAAGGCCCGAGATATTTCGGGCCTTTGTTTTTGCTGCTGTAGCCTAGATACCTATGGGATGGCTCTACTGGATTGTATTCAGGACCAGCTCATAGGGTATTGCTCATCTACGTAAGCTAGCGCATGTTGAGTCAGGTACAAAGGTTTGAAAGTATCCACCATTACGGCCAGTTCATGGGTTTCCTTCGCTCCGATGCTTTTCTCTACCGTACCCGGATGCGGGCCATGGGGCAGGCCGCCCGGGTGTAGGGTGAAGGATCCTCTGTCTATTCCCTTACGGCTCATAAAATCACCTTCCGCATAAAATAGTACCTCATCAGAATCGATATTGGAATGATTGTAGGGCGCTGGTATGGCGAGCGGGTGATAATCAAATAAGCGCGGGACAAAAGAGCATATTACGAAGTTATGGGCCTCGAAAGTCTGGTGTACGGGCGGTGGCTGATGGATTCTGCCCGTAATCGGTTCAAAATCGTGAATGGAAAAAGCATAGGGCCATAGAAAACCATCCCAGCCTACCAAATCCATAGGACTATGCTCATAATGATAAGGGTGAAGCATATCCCCTTTTTTTATCTTGATGGTATACTTGCCCACTTCCCGCTCGGTAATCAGCTCCTCTGGGGGCCTGATGTCGCGTTCACAGTAAGGTGAATGTTCCAGGAGCTGTCCCAATTGATTGCGGTAACGTTTCGGGGTCTCGATAGGTGTGGCCGATTCCACTACCAGCAAGCGTACGGGCGCTTGGTCCCAAGCCAGTCGATAGATCACTGTTCTGGGGATAACCACATAGTCTCCTTTGACGATCCTCAACTTGCCGTACTGAGAATAAAGATAGCCACTACCGTCATGGATATAGATAACTTCGTCTCCCTCCGCGTTTTTATAGTAGCAGTCCATTCCTTTTTCCTCTGGATTACATACCGCGATGGAGACATCATTGTTTTTCAGGAGGACCTTTCTGGCATCGAGGTATCCCTTGCCCGTAAGGCCTATTTTGGAGGTGTTCAGATGTGTCTGACGAAGTCCATAACCATCGGCGATGGGTGCGTGATAAGGCTCCGGCTCCCCTACACCTTTGATTTTTGTAGGGGCATGGATATGGTAAAGATTGGAATATATCCCCGAAAAACCCTTGGAACTGACGAGTTCCTCTTTGTACAGACTTCCATCGGGCTGCCTGAATTGAGTATGCCTTTTTGTCGGTATCTTCCCTAATCGATGATAGTACATAGATTTTCTGCTGATGGTTATGCCTACAATCTATCCAATTCTTCTGTTCTGTCCAACAATTTTAAAGCTTGCTGCAATATTTCATTGGTTTCATTATAGATGGGATAAAAACCATCGCTGTTCCATATCTTTCTGGCTATCTGTGCTTTGATATGGATTTTGAATAGGTCCTTATGCTCGTAGAGATCTTTGTAATTGGGTTTTATATCGTGTAGTTTTCCCATACTGATAAGGCTATTTATCATTGGGTCACTGACCTTGAAAGTGGCAAAGTAGTTATCATATCCCATATCCTCCAACTCCTTTTTGTGTGATTCTCCATAATTGAAGGTATACTCCTGTATGACATTTTTATAAAAGAGTTCGTTGAGATAGGTAGAGTTCAGGGAAGTGTCAAGGGGGACAAAGTAATCGGGCATGATGCCACCACCGCCATATACGGTTCTGCCACCAGCAGTAGTATACTTCAGGGAATCGTTGAATTTGATGCTATCGGCATGAAAGAATTCTCCATGATTATAGCGCTCATTGATATCACCACGGTAGTCGCCATTGATATCATAAGGTTTCTGGATGGACCTTCCGCTCGGGGTATAATAGCGCGATATGGTCAGCCTCAGCTCGGAATTGTCATTAAGATCGAAAGCCTCCTGTACCAGACCTTTACCATAGGTCCTTCGGCCAACGATGAGCGCCCTGTCATTGTCCTGCAATGCTCCCGATACGATTTCCGAGGCAGAAGCACTGCCTTCATTGACCAGTACGATGACCTTGCTGTCTTCGAGTTCACCTTTTCTTCGGGCATCATAGCGGTCATTGGCATTTTCACGTTTGCCTTTTGTGAAGAGGATATTCCCGTCTCCCGGCAGTAGTTCGTCCACAATATTGATGGCATGGTTCATATACCCTCCGGGGTTGCCCTGAAGGTCGATGATAAGCTTTTGCATACCCTTGTTGTTCAGCTTTTCCACCGCTGATTTGAACTCTTCATAAGTAGTGGCCGAGAAGCGGTTGATCTTTACATAGCCTACCGTCTCATCGATCATATAGCTCACTTCTACCGAGAACTGAGGTATCCGGTCCCTTTGTATCTCGAAGGTCAGTAGTTCTTCTTGGCCTCTTCTCAGTACTGTCAGTTTTACCATCGAACCCTTCGGGCCTTTCAGATAACGGACGACATCCCTATTGGTAAAACCAACGCCGGCAACGGTCAGGGTATCCACTGCGATGATCTTATCACCTGGGTGTAGGCCTGCTCTTTCGGAAGGCCCTCCCAGCAGGGGGTCGATGACCGTAATCGTGTCGTTGAATATGTTGAACTCTATGCCGATACCATCAAAGTTCCCTTTCAGGTCTTCATTGGCACTGATTTTATCCTTTGCTGGAATATATACCGAATGGGGGTCGAGTTTACTGAGCATGTGTACGATGGCATCCTCTACCAGTGAGTCCGTATCCACTTCATCCACATAATACTCATTGATGTATGTCAGTACTTCCCTGAACTTGGAGTACCCATCTACAAGTTGTCTTTCTGAGGAAGAGGGTTCGGCGATGATAGCCCCTATCAGTATACCTACCGCTAGCCCAGCGGTAAGGAAAATAGGGAGCTTGATTTGAAATGTCGAATTTTTTTGTTTCCTTCCTTCCAATGCTTTCTGATTCTATAGAGTCCGTTAAAACTAATCTTTTGATAAAAATAGGAGATTTGAGCTTCCCCTATGACTTGTAAACCCTAAAAATCGCTATATTGTTGTTAAAGGGACAATTTTTTCAGGAAGAATACATTTTGATATTGAAAATGTTTTGCTAGCTCTTTTCCTAAAATGTTATAGATCTTTATTATATTTACTATAACCAATTATTGTGGATTTTGAAGACCGATAAGAAGAGAATAGAAGAGATTGTCAATGACAATTATGTGTATGCCTCAGTACTTCATTACTTTGGGATAGACTTTTATGCTACACCTGAGGAGACACTGGAGGAGGCCTGTGCGGCCAGAGGTCTGAATCCCACGGTTGTCATGGAAGAACTGGAGCGTGCCGGTGCGGAAAATGCAACGGAAGAGGATCTGTCCCTGTTCTCTTATCCTGTAGGTCTTATCATTAGTTATCTGAAGCATTCGCATCAGATTTTCATCAAGCGAAAGTTGCCCTACCTTGCCAGTCTGATTTGTAATCATACTTTACCACAACAGGAAATCGATGACCTCAAGTTGATTTTTCCCATTTTCGTGGAGGACTTTATCTATCACATCTACGAAGAGGAAGATACACTCTTTACCTATATCCAGCACTTGGATGCTGCGCTTAACGGCCCTTATAACATCGCTGAGCTCTATTATGACATGGAGCGGCATTCCATACAGAAATATGCAATGGAACACGATGTGCATGATGATGAAATGAGAGGTATCCGAAAGATAACTTCCAATTATCATATTGATGGCAGCACAAGCCTCCATGTCAAAGTACTCTATTCTGAACTACAGGCCTTCGAGACCTTGCTCAAGTCCCATGCCCATATCGAAAATGGTATATTGTTTCCCAGAGCACTGACGTTGGAAAATGAAGTAAAGGCCATGGTAAAGAAAAAAATCGTTTTCAACTGAGTGTATGGCAAGACTAGTAGGAGTGGATTATGGAAGCAAAAGAGTCGGGATTGCCGTTACCGACCCCTTACAGATTATAGCCAGTCCACTGGATACCTATCATTCCAAAGACGTTATTGCCTTTCTGAAAAAATACGATGAACAAGAAGGTATAGAAAAATTTGTGGTCGGGATGCCCAAGAACCTCAATAACGAAGCTACCAACGCTACCCCTCTTGTCAAAGGATTTGTCACACTACTGAAAAAAGCCTTTCCCGATAAAGAAGTGGTGCTGGTGGACGAACGCTTTACGAGCAAGATGGCCTTTGATACGATGATCAGAGGTGGCCTGAAAAAGAAAGACCGAAGAAACAAAGGGACAGTGGATAAGATCAGCGCCTCCATACTGCTGCAATCCTATTTGGAATCGAGACCATCTTTTTGAAATTATACTTACTTTTGGGAAAAGGTTTTAAACAGCACATATGATTTACCCAATAGTAGTATACGGAGATCCAGTACTTAAGAAGAAGGCGAAAGAGATAGCGAAAGACGAAATCGATGTTAAAAAGCTGAGCGAAGATATGTTCGAGACCATGTATGCCGCCAGCGGTATAGGTCTTGCAGCGCCTCAGATAGGGAAGAGTATCCGCATGTTTGTGGTAGATGGCAGTATCCTAGAAGAGGAAGAAGAGAATATGGAAGGTTTCAAAAAGGTATTCATCAACCCTCGTATCCTAGAAGAGGAAGGAGAAGAATGGGCCTTTGAAGAGGGCTGTCTAAGTATCCCCAATATCCGAGAGGAAATCAACAGAAAGGAAAAACTGCGCATTCATTATTTTGATGAAAACTGGGAAGAATACGAAGAAGAATTTGACGGCATGAAGGCTAGGATTATCCAGCACGAATATGATCATGTAGAAGGCATTTTATTTACCGATCATATCTCCCCGTTCAAAAAACGTTTATTAAAAGGAAAGCTGACGAATATAAGCAAAGGTAAGGCCAAGGCAAGTTATCGATTAGCGGCTCCTAAACGTTGATAGCCTACTGACCGTCCCGTTCTATGCCAAAAGCTCGTCCTACCTTATCCTCAAAACTGCCCGAAGTAGGTACGACGATATTTTCCACCATGACAGCCTTGGCCCAGCGTCATACTGCACTCAATCTTTCGCAGGGCTTTCCCGAATTTTCCGTGGCAGAAGACTTGATTGCGGCAGCCCATAGGCATATGCTATCGGGTAAGAACCAATATGCACCTATGGAAGGACTGCCACTGTTGCGTGAGCGGATTGCTTCCATGACACAGCAGGCGATAGGTACACTTCCCGAACCCGATGCTGAGGTTACGGTTACATCGGGAGCCACAGAAGCTATCTTTGCCTCCATTATGGCACTGGTGGGTGCCGGTGACGAGGTTATCCTTTTTGATCCTGCTTACGATAGTTATGCGCCCGCCATTCGCCTGAGCGGAGCCTGTCCCATCCACCTGAAACTACGACAACCCGACTTCTCTATCGATTGGGAAGCGGTAGAAGGGGCCATTACCCCGAGGACGCGGATGATTATCATCAACTCACCTCATAATCCCACGGGTACGGTACTGAGCGAAGAGGATATCCGGGCATTGGAAAAACTGGTAGAGGTCCACGGGGTCTATATCCTCAGCGATGAAGTCTATGCCCACATCACTTTTGATGGGGCAGCGCATCACAGTATATGGCAGTCTCCACTGCTAAGAACCGTTGGGATAGCCGTCTTCTCCTTTGGAAAGACCTTCCATATCACGGGCTGGAAAGTGGGCTATACATTGGCTTCTCCTGCATTGACCAGAGAAATCAGGAAAGTACATCAGTACCTGACCTTTAGCGTCAGTACGCCGATGCAATATGCCATAGCTGATCATCTGAAAGGCCCAGAGCACTACATGAGCCTGTCCTCTTTCTATCAAAAAAAGAGGGATTGCTTTCTGGAGGCTATTGCCGGGTCGAGGTTCAGGGCCATACCTGCTAAGGGTACCTACTTTCAACTGCTATCCTATGCCGAATGGGAGCATAGACCGACGGGAGGAGATGTGGCCTTCGCCAGATACCTCACGAAAGAGCATGGATTGGCGACCATACCGATTTCCGTATTTTATAACGACCGTCAGGACGATAGCCTCTTACGCGTATGTTTTGCCAAAGAGGAAGAAGTCCTGACCCAAGCTGGAAAAATAATATGCAAGATCTGAAAGTAACCTTAGTGCAGTCCGATTTGTACTGGCAGTCCATCACTGCCAACTTGGCCATGTTCGAAGAGCAGCTATGGTCCATCGATGGAGATACCGACCTTGTCCTACTTCCCGAAATGTTTTCCACGGGCTTTTCTATGGACGCAGAACGCTTGGCCGAGCCGATGAACTTCACCACTTTCCGATGGATGAAGCAAATGGCCGAGCAGGTCCAAGCGGTAGTAGCAGGTAGCTTTATCGTAAAAGAAGAACAGAAGTACTACAATCGTTTGGTCTGGATGAATCCCAATGGTACATATGATATGTACGATAAAAAGCACCTCTTTACATTGGCCAGGGAGCATGAGTGCTTTGAGCCAGGGCAAGAGCGATTGATCAGCACTGTAAAAGGCTGGAAGGTCTGTCCGATGATCTGCTATGACCTTCGCTTTCCCGTATGGGCGAGAAACGGCTACGACGAAGCCAAGCAGTGCATGGAGTATGACCTATTGTGCTATATTGCCAGTTGGCCCTCCTTTCGGATCAATGCCTGGGATATCCTACTCAAAGGGAGGGCCGTGGAGAACATGGCCTATACCATCGGGGTCAATCGTATAGGAGAAGATGGCAATGACATACCCTATAACGGACACTCAGCGGCTATCGGTCCCAAGGGGGACACTATTTTCTTCGCTGATGATAAATCTACCGTGACCACCGTGACCCTGAAAGCCGACGATCTGATGCAGTACCGTGGTAAATACCCCTTTTACAAGGATGCGGATGCTTTTTCACTGGGTTGATATGCGCAATAGGGAAGTGGTCTTGGACATTTTTTCGAGCTAAGACCCTATTCTACAATCCTTCTCCGGAGACTAATGTAGACTTATCTTTCAAAAGTCGTACATCTTTCTATTTATCTTGTCCTACCCTGCGTTTAACCCAGAATAATCAATAGAGAACCTATTCCTCGCATAAACCCAAAATGATCAATAGCCTTCCTATTCCGAACATAAATTGCTTCAAAATCAGCAGTTTTATGCTGCGCAGGTTCGTCACCTTAATGATGCAAAAGCCTCCTCACCTAAACCACTGATTTTATTGCAATTATGCTCTCATGACGAAACCCTATTGATCAATTTGGGATAAATAGCTTCATACCGGAAGCTTTGCCCAGCTGTCTTCATTCACCATAGCGATGCTATGCCGAACGAATCCAAATGGCCGGTATTTTACTATTTATACGCTCATCACGATTTCTATCGATCAATTTGGGTTGAAAAATCTCATGATAGCAGCTACTATCAAGAGATTTTGAACAGGGACAATAGGCCTACAAAACTCCATGTGGCAGCTAAAACATAACCTTCTACAGGTTATCTACAGGTCTATATCACACACCGAATAGCCTTGGTAAGGCTAGGGCGATTTCGGGAATATAGGTGACTAACATCAATACGAGGACCATCACGGCCAAAAAAGGGAGTAAAGGTTTGATGACCTTGCCTACGGCGATACCGGCGACCCCACTACCTATAAAAAGTAAGGTACCCACGGGCGGCGTGCACAGTCCGATGCACAGGTTCAGTACCATAATGATACCGAAGTGTACGGGATGGACCCCCATTTGGGTAACAATAGGCAGAAATATAGGAGTAAAAATGAGTACGGCGGGTGTCATGTCCATAAAGGTACCGACAATCAACAGCGTCACGTTGATGACCAATAGTATCATAATGGGGTCGTCAAAGTGGCTCAGCATGGTTTCTGAAATCAACTGGGGGATATTGTTATACGCAAACAGCCATGACAGGGCCATGGAAGTACAGATCAGAAAGAGGACAATGGCCACCGTACGGGTACTGCTCAGCACCACTTGCCGTAGCTTGCTGAGCTGTAGTCCCCCATAGTACAGACTTAATAAAAAGGCATAGACAACGGCTACTACGGCACCTTCTGTTGCCGTAAACACTCCGAAGACGATACCACCGACGACCACAAACACCATCATTATACTGAGAAAGGCGCGCTTGAAGTCATTCCACAACTTGGTAAGCGAGACCCTTTTTTCCTTAGGGAACTTCCTTTTCGTGGAGACCACCGCCGCCAAGATGAGAAAAGCAAGGCCCAAGAGTACCCCCGGCAGGTAACCGGCCAAAAACAAGGCCTCTACCGAGGCCGTCCCTCCACTGGCCAGCGCGAAAACAATCAATATATTGCTTGGCGGGATAATCAGGCCTATGGTCGAAGAAGTGATATTCAAGGCTGCCGAAAAGGGTTTTGGGTAGTTTTCGGTTTCCATCCGCTTTGTCAGGACCCCACCGATGGCCGTGGCCGATGCCGCCGCAGAACCGGAAACGGCCCCAAAGAAAATGGACGAGACAACATTGACATACAATAGACCTCCCGGAAAGCTGCCCACCAAAGATTTTGAAAAATCAATAAGACGATTGGCAATGCCACCTCGATTCATAATGTCACCCGCTAGTATGAAAAAGGGAATCGCCAATAGCGCAAAGCTGTCCATGCCCGTTGTCATCTGCTGCATAATGGTCGTCAACGCGGGCAAAACAGGTAGAAACAACAACAATACCAGTGTCGTAGCGATACCCACGCTGTAGGCTACGGGCACTTTCAAAAATAAAAGCACAAACAAGAGCGCAAACAAAAACACCAGTCCTACTACTTCGATTTCCATATTGATATCTGTTATCTATTACAAATTTAGATTTTAACCTAGATTAGGTATTATACAAACTTAGCTTTTAAAATCGCATATCTTCTTGTTCATTTTGCTTCACTCTGTGTTGACCATCCTCGGGATAGCGCTGCTATCCCTGCGGTTCTCGCCTTGATTGAAACTAAATGACCAGCGGAATCTTATACGACATTTGAAACCCAAATTTGTATTAAACCTTAGTTATGAGGGTTTACAAAGCAATACATCATGGTGTTTTATCGGATTCACCATAGCGGTGCTATGCCGAACGAATCCAAATGGCCGGTATTTTGCTATTTATACGCTCATCACGATTTCTATCGATCAATTTGGGTTAAAATACAATACATCAGCAGGGTTTCTTTGGTTCAGTATAGCACTGCTATGGTCAGTCTATAAAATCAGGTCTATATCGCTGATTTTAAGAATCTTATTTCCTGGTAGAAGAACTGCTGGTCGGTTCGCGATAAAGAATTCGGTACGCTTTCCTAAGGTTCATCAGGTGGAAAACACTGAAAAACGAAATCAACAGACCGCTGATAGGGACCACACTGTAGACCAGCCCCATCGGTAAGTGCAGTGAAGCGGAAGTCTGCCCCAGTTTTACCGTGATGTAGACCAAGTTGATACCGCCGATCAACATGACCCCAAGGGCAAAAGCGATAATACAGATCTCTATCCCTAAACTTACGATGTACTGGGTGCGGCGGCTCAGTTTATCGAAAAAGAAGTCAATGGCCATCTGCCCTTTGAAGCTCCTGGAGTAGGCCGTGGCCAAAATGGCCAGCCATATCAACAGGTAACGGGACAGTTCTTCGGTAAAGGAGCTTGGCCGGCCAACGAAATACCTGGTGATGACCTGCCAGAGTACATCCAATACCAACACCAGAAATATGATGACCAATAGGTGTTCCAGTACTCTGATAATGTGTTTTGCCGTTTTTTCCATAGATGCTCTATTTCAATTTTCTTTGATTCTTTTGATCAGCCTTTTCAGGGAAGGTTCCGAAAAAGACTCAATGACCGACTTTGATTTCTCTACGAACATGGTCTTATCGGGAGTATAGACCTGCACACCGTTTTTCTTCAATACCCGAAAGCTTTCGGCCACCGATGCGGCCCAGTATTTTCTTTGTGCCTGTACCGAGACCTTGGCGGCTTCCCTGAGCCACTGTTTTTCCATGACCGAGAGACGGGACCAGGTCTTGGTCCCGATGATCAGGATATCGGGAGTATAGGTATGCTCATCCAGCGTATAGTATTTGCAGATTTCAAAATGCCGCGAAGTGACAAAAGAGGGTGGATTGTTCTCTGCACCATCGACCACGCCCTGCTGTAGGGCAGAGTATAGCTCACCAAAGGACATCGGTGTGGGTGCCCCGCCCAGTGCCCTCACCATTTTGACAGCCGTCGGATCGTTCATCGTCCGTATCTTGAGCGAGACCAGATCTTCCGGTTTTTGTATGGGTTTGGATTTAGTGTAGAAGCTTCGGCTTCCCGCATCATAAAAACAAAGGCCTTTTAGCCAGAAATCAGCCCCTTTGTCCAATAATTCCCGACCGATGTCCCCTTCTAGGGTACGGAATACATGTTGTTTATCGCGGAAGATATAAGGTATATTGAGTACACTATAGTCCGGTACAAAATTGGACATGGTAGCGGAACTCACCTTGGTCATGTCCACACTGCCGATTTGTAGTAACTCCAGTGTTTCGCGTTCGGAACCGAGCTGGCCATCGGCATAGATTTTTATCTGTAGTTTTCCCCGGGACTTTTCGTAAAGACTTTTTTGAAGGGAGACGATGCCCTGATGCACGGGATGGGAGGTCGGCAGACCATGAGCCAGTGCCAATGTCCTCGTTTCGCTCAGTTGCGTGCAGGATAGCAGTAAAACGCTCGAAATCAAGACGAATAAAGATTTGCGTAGTTCCATAAATAGCTTTTGTCTATAAAAGTCAATCAGAATCCTTACGACTGCGATTTGGGTAATGATGAACCCTGCCGCCTCAGGGTCAGAACCCAAAATAGTTCTTGGCATTATGATAGCAAATGGCCTCTATCATTTTTCCCAAGAAGTGGATGTCCTTGGGAAGCTCACCATTTTCCACATCTTGGCCGATAACATTGCACAATATTCTCCGAAAGTACTCATGCCTTGGGAATGAGAGAAAACTGCGGCTATCGGTAAGCATCCCTACAAATCGGGACAGCAGCCCCATGGTCGCCAAGGTATCGATCTGTGTTTCCATACCGCCCTTTTGATCTAGAAACCACCAAGCTGCTCCCCATTGCATTTTACCGGGGATCCCGCCCGTATTGAAATTGCCCATCATCGTGGCAAATACTTCGTTATAGGCCGGGTTCAGGTTATAGGTGATGGTTTTTGCAAGTTTGTCCTTACTGTTCAGGCTGTCAAAGAACTTTGAAAGGGGAGTGGCAAAGGAATAATCCCCGATAGAGTCACAACCCGCATCTGCCCCTACTTCCCTGAGCAGTTTTGAGTTGTTGTTGCGGATGGGGCCTAAGTGGTATTGCTGCGCCCAGCTCCTGTCATGATACATCATGGCCAGCTTCTCCAAGAGGCAGGAGCGGTATTTGGCGTTTTCCGGAACACTCAGGGGCAGTCCCTGTATCCTTTTTTTGACGATATCATCTACCTCTTTATCGGTATAGGTATCATAAACCAGCGCACCCGTCAGGCCAAAATCGGAGCCTTTACAGCCAAGGGCATGAAAATGATCAAGCCTATTTGCTATAGCCTCCAGTAGGGTTTCCAGATCGATGATACGAATACGGGCCGCAACCCCGAGTTTTTCCAAATAATCGGGGAAGTCCGTACTTTCGATATGGATGAGCTTATCCGAACGGAAAGTAGGCAGTACCTGAGTCTGAAAGTCTCCACTGGCTATCTGCTGATGGTACTGTAGGGTATCCGTGGGGTCATCGGTAGTGCAGAGTACCTCCACTTTCATTTGACTCAGTAGTTGCTGTGGAGTACTGTTCCGTAATTTTGCGGATGTCTCTTCGTAAATCGCCAGGGCATTTTCCGGTTGCAATAGCTCATCGATACCAAAGTAGCGCTTCAGTTCCAAGTGTGTCCAGTGGAACAATGGATTTTTCAAGGTATAAGGGACAGTCTCTGCCCATTTGAGGAATTTTTCCTTACCGGAGGCATTGCCTGTGATGTACTGCTCCTCGATACCATTGGCCCGCATACCGCGCCACTTGTAGTGGTCTTCGGATAGCCAGGCTTCGGTGATGTCGGCGAAGCCTTCATTTTTGGCAATCCGTTCAGGGGAGAGGTGATTGTGATAGTCAATGATGGGCATCTTGGCGGCATAGTCATGGTAGAGCGCTATCGCAGTGCCATTTTGCAGCAAAAAATCATCATTGATAAAGTCAAGGTCATTTTTCAGGGTCATAAGCGAGTTCTTTTTATTCCCAGTTCCAGCCCTCGCAACTCCGCTAGGCCTTTTAGCCGGCCAATGGCCGAGTATCCACAATAGGCACTGGAAGTGTTGAGGTCATCCAATAACTGATGTCCATGGTCGGGGCGCATGGGTATTTCCCGGCCGCTTTGTTGCTCGATGTTCATTATCTCTGCGACCACGGCATACATATCGACCGAGCCGTCCAGGTGATTGTCTTCATAAAAACTTCCATCGGCTTCACGGCGAACATTGCGCAAGTGCAGGAAATGGATACGGTCGGCAAATTTGGCCACGATTTTTGGTAAATCTACCTCCGGATTGGCCCCTAGGGAGCCCGTACATAGCGTAATGCCATTGGCAGGACTGTCCACAAAACTGATAAGGTCCTCTAGATCCTGCTCGGATTTTACGATGCGGGGCAGTCCCATGATGTCTATCGGAGGGTCATCGGGGTGGATGGCCATGACCATATGGTGTTCTTCAGCGACAGGGATGACTTCATTCAGGAAAAAGGACAGGTTACTTTTGAGGTCTTGATGTGTCAGGCCATCGTATGGGGATAGCATCGCCTTGAAATCACTCATGCTCAGGTCCTCCACCGTTCCCGGTAATCCTTTGAGGATGTTATCCTCCATGACCTGCTTTTCAGAAGCACTCATCTTTGCGAAAAGGGTTTCGGCCTCGGTCAGGACTTCGCTGGTATACGCCTTCTCGGCACCGGGACGTTGCATCAGGAAAAGCTCGAAGGCGGCCATCTCCACGATATCGAAGCGTAGAGCGGTCCCACCATGGGGCAGCTCCCAGAAAAGCCGTGTCCGTGTCCAGTCCAGTACGGGCATGAAGTTATAACAGACCTGATGGATACCGCACCGGGCGGCATTGACCAGGCTTTGCTTATAATTGTCGATGCGCTTTCGGAAATCACCTTGTCGCAGCTTTATATTTTCATGTACAGGTATACTTTCTATAAAAGTCCACTCTAGACCTACTGCTTCTATGGCATTTTTTACTTTTTCTATGGCAGCCACTTCCCAGACCTCACCATTAGCGATATGATGTAAGGCCGTTACTACCCCTGTGGCTCCCGCCTGACGAATATGCGCCAGTGTTACAGGATCATGCGCTCCAAACCATCGAAATGTATGCTTCATTGTAAATTGCTATTACTCCATGGTTCAATATGTTGTTCAGTTCCCATGTTGCTTTATGGACCGGTATCTTGACCGTACGGGATTTTACCTTTTTTCGAGAGTAGGTGAGATTACCGAAGCCCTTTAGTAGGGACATTATACTCCGCTAAAGGCACTGAAGCCTCCGTCTATGGGAACGACGATTCCCGTAACAAAGCTGGCGGCATCACTCAGCAGCCACTGTACTGCTCCATTGAGCTCTTTGGCCTCACCAAAACGCTTCATGGGGGTATTGGCGATGATGGTCTCGCCTCGCTCGGTATAGCTACCGTCTTCATGGGTCAATAACCTTAGATTTTGTTTACCGATAAAGAAACCGGGAGCAATAGCGTTGACACGTAGGCCATCCCCGAATTTTAAGGCAAACTCTGTGGCCAACCATTTGGTGAAGCTATCGATAGCAGCTTTGGAGGCCGAATAGCCCACCACACGGGTGATGGCCTGCGTCGCGGCCATAGAGGAGATGTTGATAATGCTCCCTTTTCCCTGTTGGACGATCTCTTTTCCAAAAACAAGGCAGGGTAGGACCGTGCCGTCCAGGTTCAGCTCGGAAACCTTGCGGAAATCATCCATTTTCAAATCAAAAATACTGTCCTCGGGAGCGATGGTCGCCCCGGGCATATTTCCTCCGGCAGCATTGATCAGGGCATCGATTCTGCCCCACTTGGCCATGACTTTTTTTCTCACTTCGTCTAAAGAGGACTCACTTAGCACATCACAGGCAAAACCGGCGATAGTATCACTGATGGCCTGGAATTCGGCCATTTTTTGATCGATACTCTCTTGGCTACGGCTGATGACAGCTACTTTCGCACCTACAGTGAGCAGATGTTTGGTTATACTACTGCCCAAAGCTCCTGCTCCACCGGTAATGATGACCACATGACCTTTGATATGGAATAACTCGCTCATAGTTCAAATTTTGGTTGGGGTTAGCGGTTTCAAACATAACCGAAGAGGTTAGTTGCCTTACCATTAGCTACTTGGTGCTGGCGCCTCCATGGATTCCTGTAAATATAGAATTTATAATTTAATAATAGTTTGCATCACTGCAATTTAAAAAGACAAGCTCTAAGGCGTAGATAGGTATTATTTTTGCAATGAAGAAGTGGTATGGCGATCGTCTGACTATGAAAAGGATATAGCTCTTTTCATCATCAAGGCATCAGCTCTTGCTTGCTGTCCAGTACACGTTGTTCTACTATAGTACTTATACGCTTGTTGATTTCCGTTTTGATACTCAGGTATTCATGGTACTCATCCACTTCGAACTGCCCTATAATAATTCCGCGTACCTCATCTTTGAATACCGGACCCCGTCGTAGTATATGCCGAAGGGTAGACAGCTGTTTTTCTTCGGGCATGGCGCTGAGCAGCAGCTTTTGTAGTGTCAGTTCCTGACGTACCATGGCCATCAACAGCTCATGCTGCATCTTGACGATAGGGCGGAGTACTCGATTTTGAAACTGCTCTTGGAGGGACATATCGGCCCCTACCTTTGCTAGAGGTAGTTCAGGTCTTAGTTGTTTTTTGCTGATCATTCTACAATGATATTACTTAAATCCTAATTCTGCATTGTAAAATTTGCTACGACCATAAATGGTCGTAAATCAGTAATTGAAGGCGCCTTTTGGATGCACCGTAACGTTGTTGCTCTAAATCCGGCAACCCCCATTGATCATTTGCAGTTGATGTCTGCATGGCCAAGTGCTTGTGCATAATCGAAGTAAGGTAAACCATTGTCCGTTCATTTAGGTGATACAGATTGAGGTGCGGCCCATCTATGGTCTGTGCTGAGGTGTTGGTTTTATGGTTATTCAATGAAATATGTCCTTTAGGCCTAGGCGCTATTAACAAAGCGCTGGTTAGCACTATTGGCACTGTGGTCATGGTCTTTTTCGAGAAGGTAATATTCGAATGACACGGAGTATCGTTGATACCCCTACGTCATGATTGGGGCAAAAAAGGACTGTAAAAGTGAACGTTATGGACCTTCCCAATCCTTTTTTATGCTTATACCCAAATGAAATTGTTTTGGGACATACTGAAACGATCAAGAAAATACTGTTCTGCCCGAAACGGTCTTAATGACCAATCAACGAATGACCGGTCAACAAATGCAGGGGTTGTCCAAGACCTTCGGAACTTCAAATTTCCCATTTCATTTTTTGTTGAGTATCACCTGTATGTTTGTTCCTATCTGCGTTTACAATAAGCTCTCGTATTCTTTCATGGAGCCATTGTCCAGGCAGCATTCGATGATCCTTTTTCCTACAGGGTCTAGGTAATCAAGTAAATACTGGTTCAGCTCTGCTTTGAAGAAGTCCTGAAGTAGCTGGGCTCCTATGTCATAGGCCTCGCCCCCGACTTCTTCTTGCAGGTCCACCCGAAGCAGTTCTTTGGGTAGGTATTTACCTTCTATGCGCATACTGTTCAGGGCATAGCCCAAAAGACTACATCTGGCTTCACTCATTTGTTCGCTGGAGAATTCGGCATTTCCTTTTCTTGCCAAGAACTCGCGGGATACCCATTGAGGCATAAACCCCGTTTTATAAGCACCTATATGTTGATTGGGTATCAAAATGTGCTTCACCTGCGTCGTGCGCTGTATCTGCTCTAAGATCAAGTTGGCTTGAGTGACCCTTCTACCGGCGGTAAATGGCCAGTAACTACCGACCCCTTCACTGCTTAGGCCTTTACTGTCCGTAATACTGGGATTGGCATGTCCACGAGGAGCTACCAATCTCCAGATCCATGCCAGTGCGGGCGGGAGGATATGCATCATCCCGACGATACCATAGCTCGGGTTTTCTCTGGTGCAGGGAGGAGTCCGGATGCCCATGCTTCGAATATCCACATCTACGCCTCCATTGTAGACTCCGGGAAAAGAATCTCTCGGCACGATGACGCGTGGGTTGGGACAGGGTCTGCCGGGCGCATCTTCTATGTGGTCCCATATCAGCGCGGTGCCACCGGGTACTGCGTCGATGTTCAAGAACAGTAGTGGTTTTTCGGGTTGTGCCGTTATACGTTCCAGTACTACATCAGTCCCATATTTTCTAATGTGATCGACACGTACAAACCATCCGTTTTCAGCATCCATCAGATGGAGTTTGTTATTGTTGGGTTGTGAATCATCATTATGGCATAGGGCCATGTCATCCGTAACGGCCTGTAGGTCACAGGTCCTTGTAAGTTCCAGGGTGAGGCGCTCATTGGTCGATATACTTTCCCCGAGCAGTAGGCTGCCGTCTACCTGCCGATGCGGCTGCTGGAGGATCTCACTTTTCCCGCCGCCGCTGGCGCCTTCGTGCATGATGGTTACTACATTGTCATAGGGAGTTACCACTCTAACGGTGGCGCAATGGGCCGTAACCCATCGTTCTAAATTGCCGAGATGAATCAGCATGGCATAGACCCCTTTTTTCGCACTGGGTCCGGGGTAGAGGTTATAGGAAAACATTTCGTACTGGCTTTCCTGTCTTTCATGAACGACCACCTGTTTGCCATCAAAATGGGTGTGACGGAAAGGCGGCGCAACGTAGATGGCCACTTTTGGTGTAAAACCTGTAGGGAGGTTATCCGCATCCACGATTCCTTGTAGCAATGCTAGCCCCAGACCAAAAAAACCGGCGTTCGCGGGGATGATCGCTACGCCATCGTATCCAATACCCGGCTGCCCTGCTTGAAAGTAGAACATGGCCAAGTCTTGCTCCTTTAACCAATCGAACGTTTCCTGTTTCAGTGATTGGAAGCTATAGCCAAACCTATGGTCGAACTTTTCCTTATCGGTGGGGTACTCATCTGCAATGACCATGCTGTCCGGGTCCCTTCTTCTCAAATAGGTATCGGGATAGTTGGCGGATATTCCATTTTTTACCTTAGCTACTTCGGCTTCGACATAAGTACGGCCATCGGGTAGGTCATAGGCCACTTGCTGGATTTTGCTTTCATCTCCGGGAGTTGCAAGCTTCGCTAGATCGGCAACGGATGAAGCTATGGTCATGCTTTTAGCACCTTTGGCCAAATCGTCGATCCTCTCTTCGATCGTGAGCGTTTTGTTCTCAACCATGATTTTGTTCTTCGTTTAGTGTGTACTCTCTGTTTCTATATCTTATGCAAAGAGATACATCAATCGGCTAAGCTGTAAGCTCATGGATTAGCTGTGATCATGATTGTCGTCATGTCCCTTGATGACGGCAGTATCGATCAGGATGAAGTAAGCGTTGGATGATACTGGTTTTCGTCCATGAAAACAGCGTGTTATCCTATGAACACATTATTTTGAAAATTCTTCCAAGCTTTCATAGCGCAGTACCGTTCCATTATTGTGTTCAGAGATGCCTTTCAGCTCCATCAGTCCATCTTTGGGGAAAGAGACTTCCCAGCGGGTATTGGGCGTTTCGCCCGTTTGGGACAATAGGGTGAGTTCGAGGCGATGAGCATGTAGGAACTAATACAAACTTAGCTTTCAAATATCGCATATCTTCTTGTTCATTTTGCTTCACTCTGCGTTGATCATCCTCGGGATAGCGCTGCTATTCCTGCGGTTCTCGCCTTGATTGAAACAAAATGACCAGCGGAATCTTATACGACATTTAAAACCTAAATTTGTATAATACCCCTGTTGTCGTTTTCCATCGCTCCTGTTTTTCACAAAGACCTTGTCCCAACGCAAGAAGAGATAGGCCTTATCCATTAGGATACCCTTGTCCGTGGTCCTCAACTCTTTTCTCGGCTTCCGAAGTCCCGTGAGTCTGTCGGTAGGGGACATGAGTATCGCCGTGATGTGCTCCATATCCACGATCACTTTCATGCCCTCCTCCTCTCGGGATCATTGCATCTTGTCATTAACCCAAAATGATCACTAGAGAACCTATTCCGCGCATAAATAGCTTCATACCGGAAGCTTTGCCCTCCAGTCTTCATTCACCATAGCGGTGCTATGCCGAACGAATCCAAATGGCCGGTATTTTGCTATTTATACGCTCATCACGATTTCTATCCATCAATTTGGGATTAAGAAATATTCATGGAACTTTGTAGTGAAGGAGGCGGTCCTGTTGGAACCCTGCCGAGCTGGAAAAAGTAACATAGGGATAGTTAACGAAGGTTTCAACCCGGATTATGTATTAGAGTTTAGTTATGAGGGTTTAAAAGCAATAAATCAGGGCATTTTATCGGATTCAGCGTAGCACCGCTACGGTGAATCCGAAAAACGTATTCACTATACTGATTTGCGGCTATTTAAGGCCGCAATAGAAGGGCTAATGCATAATCTAGGGTTCAAGGAAACTGAACATCAAAAGAAGTGCCTATAAAATGAGCATAGTATAGAATAGTCAAGCTCAACACAAATGTCACTTATGCGAATTCCACGTGACCTTTCGAAATCAAACAAACAACACGTAAAACCCTCTTGCAACTCTGTTGCCGCAAAGCACGAAGTAGCCTTTTGAGGGTTCCTTCCGACCAGAAAAATACAGACACCTTTACGGAAAAAATGAACAGGATCAAAAAAAGAACATGCCCATTTCTGAGCATGTTCCGATACTTTGTGCCAATAGGTAATTAGCCGAAATGATCAATAGGTAGCGTCCAAAGCAATTCTATCGAATCTGGAGAAAGGTCTGTTGGTACCATTGCCACCCGCACAAGCTTGCATAAACGATCCGCGATCGGTTCCACTGGGAGTTCCTGAGATTTGAATAGCTCCTACTCCAGCTTGGCCTTCGTTATTTCTTCTACCCCCGCAGCTCAGACTTCTGTCAAAAAAGTCCGTATGACGAAAACCTATGGCATGACCGATTTCATGAGCCATGATAGTGGCCATACCTTGGATGGTCTGTCCGTTCAGTGCAGCAGGGTTTACGTTGATTTGGATAGTGTTTGCTGGATTGCCTCTTGTAGGGAAGCCACCGGAAATGCCCAAAGTGATACTTCCGTTTCTAGGGGGTTGGTTAAAAGAAAAGAAACGGATGTCAGCACGACTGGTGTTTACTCGCCTGAAACTCAATCTTAGACCTTCTGCATTGTACCTTCTGAGTGCCTCATCAAAAGCCTGTCCGAAACCATTGCCGAAATTTGGGTCAAGATAAACGGTAAGTGTTCTTGGTAGACTCTCTACTAGATTAATGGTTCTGTACTGTTCCGCTTCCGGTGCATCATTCACTCCACTGAGTAAGGTGCTTTTAGGCAGATTGTTGACCTGTTCCGTAGTCAAAAAGATATCGTTCTCTACTACGTAACCTTCATGGCCATCCATCGTATGTGCATATACGGGTATGTTGTCCGTATCATATCCGAACTTACTGAGCTGACTGATGACATTCGAAGGAACTGTTTCTTCGATGCTCGGTGTAGCTGCATCGATGACTTCTTTCTCTTCGCAAGAAAAAAGACTTGCTGTCAAGAGCAGTGAAGCTGCTCCATACTTTTTAAGATAATTCATAATGGTGTTTATTTAAGTTGAAAAGTACTGCAAAGATTGTTGCAATACACAAGATTTTATATCGCAATTCAACAAATCAACACCCTATTTCAACTGTATTCAGTATTAAGCTCCTCTTTTTCTTTGTTGTTTTGTGGGTTATTCTTGTTCTTTATATAGTTGCTGGGTAATATCCCATACACTTTTTTGAATATTTCAGAAAAATAGCTGATGTTCGAGTAACCTATCCGATGTCCGACTTCAGCTATGGAAAGTTCTTCTTCCTGTAGCAGTTCTGCGGCGCGTTGCATTCGTGCCCTGTGCAAAAAACGGTACATATTTTCTCCAAAAGCTTTTTTGAATCCTGCTCTTAGTTTAGTCTGACTGACCCCCAGATCTTGGGCCATTTGCGGTATATTGGGAGCATGGGTGATATCACGGAGTAATATTTCTTTAGCTTGAAGCGTGTAATCGTTTTTCTTGACCGCTTTGTCCTTATCTTTTGTTATTTGGTAGGCATGTTCAAATGCGAGGGCAACAAGCTCTAGGGTTTTGCTCTTGTAGAAAAGCTGTTTCAGTACCGGGGAGGTCTCAGTGTTGATGAACTGATACAGTGGGTTTTCCAGATCACAACTGATGGGTTCGCAGAGATAAAAGGCTTTTTGACTATTGATCAATGCCTCAAAACGCCCCGCTCCATCGCCTTTTTCCCAGTCCAGATACGTATTTACCCACTGAGGGGTCATGAATATGGTCAGTTCCCTGAAACGGACCTGGGGCATGATCCGTGTTTCTGCACCCATACTAGGGGAAGAAAAGAAGAAGATACTACTTACATTTATCTTTTTGCCATTGATGATTTTCTTGTGGGCCTCATTGGGTAGGTAAAAACTAATGGCCCATGGAGCACTCTTATCTTGGCCCACTTTTCTGAAAATCGTGGTCGGTGATTTTAAAGTAACGTCAATTTGTAATGCGAACAGGCCTTTTTCGAAGGATTTGCCTTGTATGAAGCCTTCGCCCATGCCTTTGGGAATAGTGATGATGCCTTTTTCCAAAGGGCTTTTAAATACGGTGGAGAGTGTTGCCATGATGTCGGGGTAGGCAACACTGTTCAGGTAAATTTCCATATCTTTTGGGTCTGGGATTTGAATTTGCCTATCTCTTAAACCCTTAAAAATGTGCAATTAATCTAACAAATCAATTTTTATTGCAACTTTTTATTAACTAGGACTTTACTATTGTAGCTTATGTTTTTGTTTGAATTTAGGTCTAATTTGGTATAAAATACTGTAAATCAATTTTTTAAAAAAAGGACTCCATGGCCAGAAAATAAATGGCCCCTGAGAGATAACCGACAAGAGCATAAAGGGATATCTTCTTTATATACCAGAAAAAATCGATTTTCACCATTCCCATGACGGCTACTCCAGAAGCAGAACCGATGATGAGTATGCTGCCGCCCGTTCCTGCACAATAAGCGATGAACTGCCATAGGTAATCATCCATAGGAAAGTCGCTAATGGAGTACATGCCCATGGATGCAGCCACTAAGGGTACGTTGTCCACGATGGAAGAAAGGATGCCCATTAGAATTATAATAGCATTTAGGTTGCCGATGCTTTCGTTCATCGCAGAAGCGAGGTTGGTCAGGGTATGCGACGCTTCCAATGCTCCCACAGCAAGTAGTATTCCTAAAAAGAAAAGAACACTCGATGCATCGATTTTGCTCAGGGCATATACGGCTGTATACGGTTTTTTAGCTTCGGCATCTTTGTTGAAATGAATGACCTCTGAAAGTACCCATACCATGGATAGGCCCAGTAACATGCCCATGTAAGGAGGGAGATGCGTTACGGTCTTGAATATGGGAACGAAGACCAAAGCTCCGATACCCGTGAACAGCATGCGCTTACTTCCTTTGATTTTCTCTTTTTTCATCGCTTTTCCGATGTTCTGTCCGCGACGGTGCAGTGTGCCTCTGAAGGTAATACTGATGATGGATAAAGGGACCACCAGACAGATGAGGCTGGGGATAAATAGGTTCTTCATGATACTCACCGCACTGATCTGGCCACCTATCCATAGCATAGTAGTGGTAATATCCCCAATAGGGGACCAAGCCCCCCCGGCGTTGGAAGATATGATGACCATACCCGCATAAAATTTCATCTCTTCTTTATCATCGATCAGCTTTCTCAATAAAGAGATCATAACAATGGAGGTTGTCAGATTGTCCAAGAGAGCAGATAGGAAAAAGGTCAACATGCATATCATCCACAACAGGGCACGCCTGTCAGTGGTCTGTATGCGATTGGTAATGACATTAAACCCTTGGTGGATATCGATGAGCTCGATAATGGTCATCGCTCCCATGAGGAAAAACAGGATTTCCGAGGTGCTGCCCAGGTGTAATTGTAAATGCTCTGCGACCTCTTCGGAGTGTCCTCCACTCCCAAAGATGAAAACCACCCAGGCGATAACACCTATATATAGGGCAATAGCCGTTTTATCTACTTTGATCAGGTGTTCTACTGTGATAAGGATATAACCGAAAACAAATACAAAAATGAGATATTGTTCCATAGTGAATCTGAAAAAATGGTAAACTGCTGGAAACTCAATATAAGAAATACTGTCATCATATGGGAATAATAGATGATTAAAAAGTTAATGATTTTGGTGCTATCGTGGGTTTAAGGGTGGAAAAGCAATCTAAAGTTTTGATCTACGGCACAGCTCCATAGTGACGGTCTTCTTCACGGAGGTTCATCGCTTCCGGTAGAAAAGCCTTGTATACAGTAAATGTCCAAGGACAATTCGTACTGTTCGATTACCCTTCAACCCGTATCATGCGTTGGAACTTCGTAACGAGGGTTTAAATGGCAATAAATCAGGGAGTTTTATTGGATTTAGCGTAGCACTGCTATGGTGAATTCAAAAAACGTAGTGCAACGACCGGTTTGCAGGTAGTTAGATCCGCAGTAGATTTTCCAATGCATGATCCGGGTTGAAACCTTTGGAGGCTGTTTTGAAACTATAATTTGAACCTGAATTCTGCACCGGAGGATGACCTACAGCAATGAACATGCTCCGGAAAGCATGGAACTCGAGATGGTTGTCGTTCTTCTGCGAATCCCAAGAGACCACTGGAAATCAATAAATATATGCCAAAACAGTATCAAATCCCTTGTTACCGATTCTCAGTATATAGCGTGATTACTGATGCGCTGATAGATCTGTATGAACAGCGTTTAGGTCAGTATGATCTAGGTGTTACCATTTGATTTCCTTTCTGTCCCTGAAGAACCTACCCGTGGGAATGCTCTTGGAAGTAGCTAGCCAGACCGCTGTATCTGCACCTTCCTCTACCTTTCTGGGCGCAGAAGGTCCTCCCATATCTGTTTTGATCCACCCTGGACACATAGCATTTACCTTTATGCCTGTCCCGACCAGCTCACTGGCAAAGATTTTGGTCATGGCGTTCATGGCCGTTTTGGATATTCTATAGCCTGGATAGCTGCTTCCCATGTCGTTGATGGCACCCATACCACTTGAAACATTGATGATTCGCCCTTTATTGGCTTTCCGCATCAGTGGTAGTACTGCCTGGGTCAGACGAAAGGCCCCATATACATTCGTTTCCATTGTGTTTTTTAGGATAGAGATATCGGTATCCATTGCTCCATTGCCCTTATCGATCATAATGCTTGCATTGTTGATAAGAACGTCTATGTTCCCAAAATCCGATTCAAGGCTTTCAATGAACTTTTGGATACTGTTTTCATCGTTTACATCAAGGTGGCGGAAATACACCTCATGGCCGAGCGTGGAAAGAATCTTTTGGGCGGTTTCCCCTCGCTCTTTATTGCGTGCTGTGAGTATGACCTTGAGGCCTTTTTCGCCACACTGCTTACTGATTTCAAATCCTACGCCTCTATTTGCTCCTGTGATGACTACTGTTATGGGGTTTTGCATGATTTAGGTTTTTTGTTTTTAAAATTTCAGGTTTCTCAGAGACTGTTTGAGAATCATGTTTCAGGCTTATATACTTAGCTATACTACTGATTTTAACAGTCGACGAACCTATACCCCGTTTTTGAGGAAAGTATTTTGGACGTGTTGCGTTTTCATCGTTCCAATCGTGGTCCACATGTTCTCTATCCGCCCTGAACTCCGTTTTCGCCTAAAGCTGGCCAAGCGCTTACTTCTGCGCGGCAGACCGTCCCCTGCGCTGAAAGGGTTCTCCGAACCCTTTCCTTGCGCTCGGTCCTATCGATAAAAAACTAAGCAGGACGAAACCCATAGGGATTTCGGGCCAGCCTGTGGGATGCGGGAAATTTTGAAAACGCTGCATTCGGACAGAAAAATTTTCAAATGAACTACCGGAATTCGGATTCCGTTCAACGGTATACCGGATTCAATGAGGTGAATGAAACACAGTCAACATAACCAAGTATATAAGTCTATCATGTTTAAAATTTGTTATCGCTCATTCCCAGTGCGTAATGAAGCAGGGCCAATCGCAAGTAAAATATCCAAGTGATATTTTAGGGAAAGGACCCGCCCAGCACCGAGTAAGGATAGCATCGCTATCAGCGGATTCTCAACAAAATTGTATATCAACTAAACACATATAGCGATGAGCATGGTATAAAAAGCAAATACCGGGCTTGAATGCTGCTCATGCGAATTTCATGTGGCCATTAAAAAATCGATAAAATACGTATAGAAGTAAAAGATACACTGTCAAAACAGTCTCTCAAAACGCTGAGCATTATTTTTATTATCGGGTTTCTAAAAAAATGTACTTTGTATGGCCTCGAATACGCTTTCCAGTCCTATGCTTCGAGAGGCTTTGAACAATAGGGTGCTATTTTTGAACTTTTTATGCTGTAGTGATGCGATCAATTCTTCTTTGGTTTTAAAATATAGAGCCTCAGGGTGACCCTTGAGTGCAGCTCGTATTAATTTACCACAAAAATAAACCTCATCAAAATTATGGCTTCGGGTCAGTACACCTAGTTTCTCGTGTTCGGCTTCGCTTTCCTCACCGAGTTCATACATGTCTCCCAGTAGGATGATTTTTTTCTTGCCTTCCACCTGCGCCAGATTTTCGATGGCGACTTCCATGGAACTGGGGTTGGCATTGTAGGCATCCATGATGATGGTGTTGCTCTCTTTTCGGATAACCTGGGAGCGGTTATTTTCCGGGAAGTATTCCGCGATGGCGGTATTGGCCTTTTCCGGGTCCACCCCGAAATATTTGCCCACACAAAGCGCCGCGGCTATATTTTCAAAATTGTACTTACCGACAATCTGTGTGGATATGACTTCTCCCTGTTCCGAGCGGTACTTGATAAATGGAGTGGCCTCGATAAATGTGCTGCTGGAGTAATCCTCCGGACCGGGATAAAAAAGTGGATTGCTGAACCGCTTACTCATATTGCGCAGTATCTTGTCCTGAGAATTGATCCATACCGTTCCTTCCTGTTGTATCAGGTGCTGATAAAGTTCACTTTTGCCCCGGATGATATTTTCAAAACCTCCGAACTCACCGATATGGGCGCGACCGATATTAGTGATGAGCCCATGGTCCGGCACGGCAATCCCGCAAAGCTCCTGTATGTCTCCCAAGTGATTGGCACCCATTTCTATGACAGCAATCTCTATCTTACTGTCTATGGAGAGCAAGGTCAAGGGCACACCGATATGATTGTTGAGATTACCTTTTGTGGCCAAGCAATGAAACCGTTTCGATAGTACTGCTTGGATGAGTTCTTTTGTGGTGGTCTTGCCATTGGACCCCGTAATCGCTATAAAAGGTATGCTCAGTTGTCGGCGATGATGGTTCGCGAGTGATTGTAAGGCTTTCAAACTGTCCTCTACCCAAATATAACGTTCATCCAGCACATACTTTTTTTCATCGACTATGGCATAGTGGGCTCCCTTTTCCAGTGCCTTCACCGCAAAGGCGTTGGCATTGAAGTTAGGGCCTTTGAGAGCAAAAAAAAGAGCCCCTTCGCTGATGTGTCTTGTGTCCGTAGAGACAGAGGAACACTGTAGGTACCGCTGGTAAAGCTGATCTATTTCCATAAAATAATCGATGACCTAAAAGACTTTTTCAAAATAATGCATCAAGAGAAGGAAATCAGAAAATACGAGATACGATGATAAAATAGCCTCTTAGGAATACTATATTTAAAGTAAAGGTATTCGAACATCAATTATACGGTAATAAAAAGAGTTCTGCTAAGCTGTAAACAAGTATTTTAGCCCTATAAAAACCAAAAACATTATAAAATCGTTGTCTTCCATATGTTTAGAATAGTTTCGGCCGGTAAAAATCCATATATATACCTTTTTATACTACTGTTCTCCTCTCAGGGGCTTTGGGCACAATTTGCCTTCATGCTTGATAGTGGTGTTGAAGTAAGAGATCAGGGAGGTGTACTTTTGAAAGATGCTTGGACAGGTGGGCTGAATTCAGGGCAGTACAGCACTATAGACCTGAACGGAGATGGAGACGAAGACTTACTGGTATTTGATCGGTCGACCAATAAGGCCAACGCCTATCTTTTCCTAGAAGGAGAATACCGCTATGCTCCCGAATACGAAGCCCTACTTCCCGAAGGACTGGACAATTGGGTACTGGCAGTGGATTTTAATTGTGACGGGCTCAAAGACTTGATGAGCAGTGACCCTTTCGGCATCCGCTCCTATACCCATATCCTCACGGAAGATGGACAGTCATCATGGAGTCGGAGTGAACAGCCACTCATTACAGGAAACGGAAGTGCTACTTTCAACTTACAGATGAACGGTAGTGACATCCCGGGCATTACGGACTTGGACGGTGATGGTGACTTGGACATCATCGTTTTTAACTTTGCTGGCTTGGGTAGAGTGGAGTACCATCAAAACCTAAGTATCGAAAATACGGGCAGCTGTGGTTTGCTTTTTCGAAAAATGAGCGATAAATGGGGCGATTTTGAGGAGTGTGGTTGTGATCGCTTTGTGTTCGAAGAGGACAATTGTGGTACTATGGGAGGACGTTTGGCACATGCAGGTGCAAAATCCATAGCCACGATGGATATGGATGGTGATGGAGATCAAGAACTGTTCATGAGCCAAGAGGACTGTGATGCCTATTATGTACTGGAAAACCTCGGTGATGCGGGACGCGCTAAGCTGCGTAAACCTCGTACCGTAGTTACGGATATCCCTTTATTTCCTGCGCTCTACTTTCTGGACCTCTTCAATGATGGCAAGCAGGATATGATGATAGCTCCCAATGCGCCCACTCTCGGGGGGCAGACAAATGGAGCCGCTTCCAGCTTATGGTATGCCAATGAGGGCAGTGCTATCAGTCCTGATTTCCAATTGGTACAAAAAGATTTTCTACAGGATAATACGATAGACTTAGGTACGGATGCCGTTCCCTCTTTTGTGGACTATGATGGTGATGGTGACCTGGACCTGTTCGTATCGGCTAACGGCATGCGGGTTTCCGAGACGAATGTATCCAGTTTGCATTTGTACGAAAATATTGGGAGTCCTTTCTCTCCTGTTTTTCAGTCCAAAGAGAAGGATTTCGGGGGTTTGTCCGAACTTTCGGCCTTTTTCCTGAATGTAAAGTTTGAAGACCTGAACGGTGACGGAAGGAGTGATATGGTTTTTGCTGCGGGTATTTCAGGAAAGGACACACGCTTGTATTACAAGCCTGGCCAAGGTACTTCCTTTGATTTCGACACCTCACCGCTCTTGGAAATACCTGTGGGAGGGATGGGTAGTGAACTCCGTAATATCGGTTTTGTCGATATCAATAAGGATGGCAGGCCCGACCTGTTATCGGGGCAGGGCAATGGAAGCCTACACTATCTACTGAATACGGGGTCAAGCGCTGCTCCTGCCTTTCTTCTATCCGATAAGGCCTTTTACGGTATCGATATCAGTTTTTCGGAGCGCGGTCTTTCTCCTGCGGTAGGTGACCTGAACGGAGATGGCAAGAAAGAGCTGATAATCACCTCTTCCAGTGGAAAACTCCGTATATTCGATGCTTTTTTGGACCACTTGGGCAGTCCCGGAGCAGGGCAGGATCAAGTGTGGAGCAATACACTGCTTTCAGGACAGCTTCCGACGCGACTGGGAGCGCGCTCTTGGCCCACTGTTGGAGATCTCTATGCCAATGGCACGGCGAGTATTGTTGTCGGGAGTAGGGCAGGGGGCCTGTCTTTGCTAAAGAGTACCACGCCCGTGGTACAGGATGATCAAGAGCGGATAACACTTTTCCCCAACCCGCTGCGTTACGGGCCGGGAAGAAGGAGCATCAATATTGCCGTATCGGAAGATACCTCGTTTTTGATCATCGACCGACTGGGAAGAGAGGTATTGCCCCTACAGGTATTGTCGGCCGGTGACAATACGGTATTGGAGGTGGATGGATTGGCTTCCGGGATGTACTTGGTACTGGCCATGGAAAAGGGCAGGGCCGTCTACTCGTCCAAATTCATTATCCTTAAATAGCAGCACATGAAATTAGCGATATATGTTGAGTTGGACCGACAAAAAATACGGGAGTATAAAAAGCCCGAACTGGAACAGCTGAAAGTTCTGACCACGGATATCCGTACCATAGACTTTGATATCGACTCTACTTCTGAGATGGTCCGTTATGTGCTTGAAATGGTCGGAAAGGCCGATAGGGCAGTTCTGTATATCAACAATCCTTTAGGTCGGGCGGAATGGGGTCCGATACCGCGTTTTTTGTCCCAATGGCAACTCCACTTGAGCGTGCCACTATTGGTATTCTTGAAAAACGGTAACGAAGTATTGGAGCGTATGGCAAATAGTGCTTCACAGGGCCACTGTCACACGGGACTGGATACCAATGAACAAAAGCATATCATCGCTACTTTTTTATAAGTACTGTGGAACTCGGTTGATTCCATGGGGATACGATGAACTCAATAGGGGCAAAACCCTTCCTTCCTGCATAATCGATGACACTGTTATAGGTATAATTCATCAAACCTTGCGGACAGCCCCCACCTGCCGCAAGGTGTGCCGTGAAGTAAAAGGGGTTAAATAAGTTCTTTTACATGCTGTAGTTGAGATGGAGGTAGTCCCTCCGAAGGCGCTGTGCAGGTGGAGCCTTCAAACCACCCTTCGGTGCTGTTGAGGTAACGAGATGGTATTGAGCGGATAGGGAAAAGGTGTTTTGGAAACATCAGGTAGGAATAAGAGAGATGAATGAGAATGAACCAATGAAGACGTGTCGGGAAAGTGGAACAGGTTGTCAAAACCGGGATTTAGCTTGCGAGGATCCGGGACAGATATAGCGGTTACCTGTTTACCGGCTATATGGCAACCGTCATTAAGTTGGCATGACTCTTATTCAGGCTCAATTACGGAACACGGGAAGTCCTTTTGTAATGCCAGTTGTTTAAAAAAAAAGAAAGAAAGAAAGAATCTTCCTCCGGTGGAGTGGACGAACAACAAAGAGGAATACCTCGATGAACAAAAGGATGGCGGATGAACTATAAGTTTGGCAATATATCAGCAGGACCTAGGGGATAACTTGTACGGACTATGGAACAGATCAGCTTCAGGTAGTTATTTTCCACCCTCGGTACGAGAGGTGATGATCCCCAAATCGAATGGTAAACAACGCAAACCTGGTATTCCGACCGTATCCGATCGGATAGCACAACAAGTGATCAAAAGTTACCTGGAACCGAGATTGGAAGCTGAATTTCACGAAGACCCTTACGGTTATCGACCATTGAAGAGTGCCCATCGGGCTGTAGAAGCAGTACGCAAAAATGTACGAAACCACGGTTGGGCAGTGGATATGGATATTGAGAGCTTCTTTGATGAAGTAGACCATGGGTCACTCATGAGAGCATTAGATCGACATGTGGAAGAGAAGTAGGTAAAGATGTATGTAAAGCGTTGGTTGTCAAGTTCGATAAGGACTGCTGACGGTGAAGAGATCATCAAAGAAGGGAAAGGAACCCCACAGGGTGGCGTGATTGGTCCACTATTGGCCAATCTGTATTTGCATTATGCCTGACCAAGTCTTCATCAAGATAGTGAAGCTTGCCACTTGCTGCATCAAAGTCCACTATACGTTCATCCACAGAAACCTTCGTCCCATCCTCTCTGGTCAGCAGTATCTTCGCATTGAACTCCCCCCACAACTCCAACCACTTCCCGTGCTTTTCGAACCACAGTCTTTTGAACCCGAACCGGTCCAGTATCTTCCTTCTCAGGTCGCTGAGCTTTTTCGTACCCCGGCCCACACCGCCTTTCATGGAAACGACCAGCCTACTGCCCTTGATACGGGCAATGCCTCTTCTGATAGGTTTCATCGCTGTATTGGCACCGCTTTTCACGATTTTCGCTCCTCTGCTGATGGCCCTACCCACTTTGGTGGCCTTGGCCGCCCTGAGGATGCGCTTGAAGACCCTGCCCATGCCCAGCAGTATTTTGTCGATAAGAAACTCTACCACGATAATGGCCATGGCCCTTGCCAAGGATCTGCCTGCTCCTTTGGCATCTCCGGCCCAGGCTTTTTTCACATAATCCCAGATGAAGCCCATGGCCTTATAGACGGCAATGGCCCCAAAGATGACGATCATGGCCTTGACAATGATATCCACCGCCAGTGCAAGACCGGCTCCCCCCGTAAAGAAGGCAATTAAACCCGCTATCAATAGTACTCCGATCAGAGCAGGTCGACAACATCTCCCCGACTATCAAATCTTACCCTTTTGCATATCGATAAAGTAAATCCCAATCAATTATAGAATCCATTACAATATCTGATTTACCGTTAGCTTGGGAATTAATTTCCAAAAAAAAATTATTCAATCTTTTTTGAAGTCTTTTGTTTTTACTGTCAATTATTCTTGAAGCAATGGCTTTTAATATTTCATCTTTATATTCTAGTGTAGAACGATGATACATATTCAGGGCAAGTGCTGAGGCAATCACGACTTCAGAAGGTTCAGTCACTTCCCGAACCATTTCAATAGCCTTGCTAAACCATTCTGTCCTTTTCCAATGTCCGAGCAGACACATTATCGCCTCGGACCTAAGAGATGGAAAATCGCTGTTAATCAATTCTTCAATGACAGGCTCATTATTAAACAATCTATCAGAAGCTATGCGATTAAGCGCCAAAGCTCTATCCATAGGATTGGCGTTATTATCTTTAAGTAATCCTTCATCTTCTGGAAATGATTTTTTTCTCTTCATAATTACTTCAAGGTTTTTGATTAACAAATCGGGTTGTTTCCTTGCGCAAATCATACAGTTGACTTAAATCAGATAAAAAGTCGTTGTTTAGTACTTCATCACCCCTTCTTTTGTAAAAATCATTAAAGTTTTCTAAGTTATCTATCAGATTGTCTAAACTATTTAATCCATTTTGCACCTCGTCCATATGATCAAATACATAACCAGAACCACTCTTTCTAACTGGACGCCCTAAATTATCCCTTAAGGCACCCATCAAATCATCTGAATGCAAATGACCGTTCAAACCATTTGCCAAAGATTTAACATTATCTCTAAGATGTGAGCCAACGTCGAAGACCTCAGAATACTTTTTTTGTAGATTTGCAGTAACATTAAATACTTTTGATTTTTTACTTAAAAGGTTTTTCAGATTTATTTGTATCCTATTTTTAAAAGGTTTTCCAAATTCATTACCCAGGCGTTTTATTGAAGCTCGTGCAATACTATTAACATCTGTTAAATGCTCTGAAGTACTTATTATTTTTCCTGCTCTTCCATCGGGAAGAGTAATATTTTTGTTGATGATATCATCATAATGAGAGCTTCCTAGCTGTTTTCTCGCTAAATCTTCATCCACTTGAACTATCTCCCCACTCGCCAACAGCACCCAAGGATTGATTTCCCCTTCCAGCTTAAAGCGCCTTTTCCGGACACGTATCCTGAACTTCCTGAACCGAAACTTCTTCGCCAGCCTTTGGCCCAGGTCATCGAAGGTCTTCGCGCCCCGCGCGAAGCCTTTCCGAACGCCCTTCATGGCCACCCTGCCATTATTGGCAATGGCCCGGACACCGTTCCTGCCCACGGTGCCGAGGTCCTTCACCGCCTTGGCGGTGTTGCGTACACTCTGTCCTGCCCCTGTGGCGATGGCCTTCGCACCTGTTCTCGTTGCGCCCCGCACTCCCTGTTTGGCCACGGTCCTGACCGCTGTCTTGGCGCCCCTGAAAGCCGCTTTCGCCCCGAAGAGCAGTGCAAAGACCAGTTCGATGGTCAGTACGGCCAGTCCTCTGGCCAGCTTCGTGGCCCCTTCCACCAAGTTGCCGGGCCAGGCGGCCCCGAGGAAGCCTCCAAAATGCTTCGCTACCTGATACACGGCCTCGGCCGCAAAATAGGCACTCACGATCTGCATCAACAGGGGCAGTGCCGCCATGATGGCACCACCTGTCAGTACATTGGCCAGGATGACCCCGGCGATACCCGCGACCAGTCCTGCGATGATGGCCACTTTGTTGTCACTGAACCACTTCACCACGGCATCCTTCATGGTACCGATCAGGTGGGCGGCCCGCTCTCCCGGAGAATGGAAGGGGCCGACCATGCCATCGTCTTTTGTTGCCCCCGATGTCGCCGTGGTCGCCGTTGGGTCCGTGGGTACAGTGGCTGTCGGTGCCGTGCTTTCTTCTCCCATGGTCTGTTCTGCCTCCAGGGCATCGGCCCTGACA
>CANLOE010000028.1 GCA_947492745.1 uncultured Cyclobacteriaceae bacterium
GAGAACCTATTCCGCGCATAAATAGCTTCATACCGGAAGCTTTGCCCACCGGTCTTCATTCACCATAGCGGTGCTATACTAAGTCCAATAAAACTCCCTGATTTATTGCTATTTAAACCCTCGTCACGAAGTTCCAACGCATGACCTGGGTTTAATCTCAGAGAAAATTACAGCAAGTTTTCACCTAGGTTGCTACCTGGTCCCGAAAAAACCTTCTTTACCCTAAGGCGTACAGTATCTTCAAAAGATTGTGAATAGGCAAACCAGCTAATAGAAGAGGTCCGGTACTCAACATTATCGCAATGGTCAACGTCATCAAGCAGCGATAGCAGTCTCCGTATTTTTCTTCTTCTGTCCATTACTTTTGATGATGTCCACCAACTTTTGCACACCAAAAGTGAGTGCCATGAACAGAGGAATCAACAAAAGCACTTCTCCCAGGGAAGAACTTCTAAAGCCGAACAATCCTTTGCCCCAAGAAATCAGGGACCATTGTATGATGTACATCGTAGTCAGGTTTTTACTGCAATAGGCCAGAATGTCAACGAGCCGGCCTGTATTGACTTTAAAGGAAACAATATGTACCGACCATAGAATCAACAAGGTACAGCCAGCAAAATAAATGACTCCTCCCGGTCCCATCTGGTAGAAATCCCCAAAATGGTATTCTTTATAAAAATATACCAGAGGGAAACCCATAGCAATCATGGCCAGACCGACCAGCGGTACTTTTTTGAAAAGAAGGTGCTCATTGAAATCCAGTTCGATATACCACTTTCCGAAAAACATCCCGATCAGGATAAAGGATATCCAAGGAAAAACAGGGAAGTATACGTAAGCCGGGTAATCATTGTTAAACGTCAGGTCCAAGAGGTAATTGATACCCACAACATCCCAGTTGATGCCCTTCAACTCCAGCGCCACAGCGGCTACCAGTAGTGCCAGACCTAGAATGGCCCACTTGTTCTGTATGTACTTTCTCACAAAACCCACTATCAACAGGGACATACCTGCTAACTGCAAAATATCCCCCAACTGTACCAAATAGACATACTGTAGTGCTAAAGGTGCCTCCCACCCGAACTTCTGCATGTAATTGTCCGGCACAAAGTCGAAAAATACGGGAATCATGAATTTGATAAAATTCATCATCAGTGCCGCCAACAATAATAATGCACCTCGTTGTAATGAACTCTTGAGGCTTTGATGCCTTGAAGTCATAAAAGTGATGCCCATACAGATGAGAAAGATGGCCGGTCCTCTTCCCAGAAACCGGATAAAAGTCCCTAAAATCGATTCGGACTGGGCCTCTACGTCACCATATATCAACAAGGTATGAATGATGACCATCCCGATGACACTTCCTCCTTTTATCAAATCCAAGGCTAGGATTCTTTTACTTTGACTTTCCATATTGACCTATACTTTTGTGTTTATTGGTTTCATTTAATTTTCGGTGGAGCCGGAAAAGGCTCCTGACATCATGCCTGAATCAGTTCTTTGGTCTGCCGGTAATCGATTTTACCATTGGGTGTCAAAGGGACTTCTTCCATATACCTCACCCGGAGACTACTGGCATGCAGGTTCAGCTTTTCTTTGAGCACTTTTTTGATGGCTTCATCATCCAGCTCTTTGTCCATATGCACAATGGAGAGGCACCTGTCCTCGATACCGGTACAGATAAAAGTCGCTCCACCGAGGTTGTTCTTCAAAATCAGTTCGACCTCATCCAGGTTGAGCCTTGTTCCGAAGAGCTTCATGATGCGCTTGATCCTTCCGGTGATGTAATAGTAGCCTTCTTTGTCTCTTCTGGCGATATCTCCTGTATACAACACCTCACTATCATCATAAGTCGCCAGATCTTCCCTGCCACTGGCATATCCCCCGAAGACATTTTTACCATAATAGACCAGCTCTCCCCTATCCGGGTCGATGGTAAACCGACCGCCTTTGATAGGCAGCCCGATGGAGGCTCCTTTTCTCAAAAGGTCTTCCGGTTTCAGATAGGCCATACGACCCGCGGCCTCTGTTTGTCCGTACTGCGCATAGAAACGTACCCGATACTGTTCGGAATAGTCTACAATTGCTTTGATCAAGGCCTCATTGAGGATGCCTCCCGTTTGGGTCATGTAACGGAGACTCAAGCGTGCCTTTTTGAAAAAGCCGATGCGATGTAGCATTTCATAGACATAGGGAACCCCACTGAGGGTCGTAAATCCATACTTTTCAAAATCCTCCCAGAAGCTCTTTTGTAGCACGTCCTTATCGGTACATACAATGGTACCCCCACGCAGGCAGTTAGTAGTCAGTACCGATAGGCCGTAGACAAATACAATAGGGACGTTCAGAGGAACGACGTCATCGTTCTGTATTGGCATATAGTCCAAAATGGACAGGGCATTTTGAAGGAGGTTTTCTTCCGATAGTTTCACGAATTTGGGCGTCCCTGTTGTCCCGGATGTACTCAACAACAGTTTGATATTGGTAGTTACGGTATAGTCAGGAAGCTTCTCTTTCCGTAATAGGGTGATACTCGCGGAAGCCGCATAGGCTGTATAGCCTTTTACTTCTGCTCGGGAGGGGTCATAAATACAGTACGGTTGATAGGCCTCTTCCAGTTGCTGCTTGAACTCCCCGTTCAGTTGACTACTCAGCAGTGCCAGCGTCCAAGGGCCTTTCAGGAAGTTCAGGAATACTTCTATTGCACCTATGGTATTGTCACTGTAGACAAAGACCAGTCCTGCCTGCTCTCCAATGTCCAAGGACCCGTGAAGATCCTTGATATTTTTGGTGACCCCCGTAGCTGCATCGATGAAGGTGAGGGCTGTATTTTGAAGTATTAAATCATAAAGTTTCATCTCTTCTTTGTTTAGGTATGGTTTGAAGTGGGCATGCTCATCAGCCTTCGATGGCCGTTGAACCCAAAATGATCAATAGAGAACCTATTCCGCGCATAAATAGCTTCATACCGGAAGCTTTGCCCACCTGTCTTCATTCATCATAGCACCGCTATGATGAATTCAAAAAACGTAGTGCAACGACCGGTTTACAGCTATTTAGATCCGCAGTAGATTTTCCAATGCATGATCCGGGTTGAACAAGGTTTTTGGGGCAACACCCAACCTCAGTGATAGAGATCGGGTGTTATCCTTCTAATACAAACTTAGCTTTTAAATATCGCCTATCTTCCTGTTCATTTTGCTTCACTCTGCGTTGACAATCCTCGCGATAGCGCTGCTATCCCTGCGGTTATCGCCTTGATTGAAACCAAAATGACCTGCGGAATCTTGTACGACATTTAAAACCCAAATTTGTATAATTTGTCCCGTCAAACGGGAAGGGATCAATCTATATCCAAACACAATTTGGTCTGGGACAAGGCCATTTTCTTTTGGAAGCATCCTGTCTTTGAGAAACCCTTTGGTGACTGTTTTGGAATTAGGGAATCAAACGATACTTCCTACTCCGTATCGCGCCAACATATCCCTGACTTTGGTCACACTGCCCATTTCGAGGATATCCTCCATTTCTATAGCTACACCATAGGCAGCTTCTATTTCCTGCACCAACACTAGGTGACTCATAGAGTCCCACTCTACGATGCCTTGATATTCCAGATCTTCGGGTATTTGTTCTACGGGCAAAGAGAATGCTTTCGCAAACACTTCCCGTAGGTCTTTTGATGTACTCATTGTTTATACTGATTATTGAAAGGTTATTTTTTGTTTTTTTGATGGTACTATACCTTGACATGCTTCCACTTTCCTCTTCTGAATACCGTGATACAGGATACTGCCAGTACGATCTCCGATAGAAAAATGGCTGTAAAAATTCCTTTTGGCCCCCAGTCGAGGTATATCCCCAAGAAGTAGGATAGCGGAATCTGAGTAATGTAAAACATCAATAGGTAGAGCATGGTAACCACTTTGACGTCTCCGGCAGCATTGAGCGCTCTGGAGATGACCATGGTATATCCCAGTAGGATATAGGCCATAGTGATGAAGTTGAGGTAAAGGATGCCATTGTCCAATACCTCTG
Organism: uncultured Cyclobacteriaceae bacterium; assembly: GCA_947492745.1. Lineage (GTDB taxonomy): Bacteria > Bacteroidota > Bacteroidia > Cytophagales > Cyclobacteriaceae > Aurantiphycus > Aurantiphycus algarum. The sequence continues at coordinate 4,039 of CANLOE010000028.1, forward strand.
GGTCCTCCGAGAAAAGCGCCACTACTGGCTCCGCACTGAAGCGCCAGAACAGTGCCACTAGACATAGAAAGATGGTATTGATAAAGCCCGCTTTCCATACGGATTTTTCGGCTCTTCCGACCTGATCGGCCCCGAGGTTCTGCCCCGTCAGTATACCCGCAGCATTGCCAATACCCCAAGCAGGCATGGTAGCAATGGAGGCAACCCGCTGTGCGATAATGTAGCCGGCCAAGGCCTGCGGACCAAAAAAGGTGATGATCTTGATCATCAACAACCAACTGGAGGCGGGTATCATGTACTGGACGGCTCCCGTAGCCCCCAGTCGTGCTACTTTTTTCAATATGGGCCTAGAGAGCGCTAACTGTTCCTTGGCAATAGTGATGATCAACCTGCCACGTACCAGGAACCAAGCTTGGTAAAGAACCCCCACGACCCTAGCGATGGCAGTGGCCATCGCCACACCCAATAATCCAAAACCCGGAATCCACCCCCAGCCGAAAATCAGCAGCGGGCAAAGGAGGATGTTCAAGGTATTGGATATCCATAAGGTACGCATGGCAATGGCAGCATTCCCCGCACCTCTAAGGATCCCGTTAATGGAAATCCTCATGATGATGAAAAGAATGCTGGCAAACATGATTTTGGCAAACCACTCTGCTTCGGCTACTAGAGCCCGGGGCATCCCGACCAGTAGCAATATCTCTTCGTAAAAGACAACACAGAACACACTCAGCAACAAAGATATCACAAGGCCAATGTAAATGATCTGCATCGCCGTCAGACCTGCTTCTTTGAACTTCTTCTCCCCTACTCTTCTCGAAATCAATGAGGCTGCGGCAATACTCAGCCCAATGGATACCGAATAGGCAAAAGAAATCACGGATTCTGTAGTACCGACAATGGAAATCGCCCCCGCGCCGAGTCTACTGACGAAAAACAGATTGGAACAGACAAAGAGCGACTCCATGACCATCTCCAGGACCATGGGAACCGAGAGCAGTACGATGGCACGGTTGATACTTCCTGTAGTGAATTTTTTTTCCTTGCCCAATACGGCCAGACGAAATAGCTGGAAAGTATAGCCGATTCGTAATAGTATTAATTTCATTGTTGGTGCTTATGCTTTATTTGTATTAACCCAGAATGTTCGTTGGAACTTCGCCATAAGGACTTAAATAGCAATACATCAGAGCGTTTTCTTGGATTCAGCGTAGCACCGCTACGGTGAATTCAAAAAACGCATTCATTTACTGATTTGAAGCCAGTTATACAAATTTGGGTTTAATGGACAATCACGGTATCCCTTGACTGATTATGGACAAAGATCCTGAGAAAGCAATCGAAAGGAAAAGGAGCAAATATGAGATACCGTTCTATCCTGTCAGATGGCTTCATGGCAATCCTTGCAGATGAGCCTAGCGCCCTTTAGACGGGTGCTGTCTGCCGGATCAAGGGCAAGGGATTACTCAACTTCCCTCCTTTTTTAGGAATAGCAAAACCTGTCCTCTCTTCATAGCCTTGGTGCAATCGCATACTGTTGATGTAAAACCGGTTGAATTCGGGAACGAAGATGTCGTATTTTTCAAAGCGGGTTTTCAGTTCGGGATGTTCTTCCTGATAAGCTAAGATAACTTCCATCACATTTCTCCAGAACAAGTCCTCTCCATAGCCGGAATAGACCTGTAGTACATTGCTCAGGTAGCGGAAGTAGGCATCAAAAACACCTATGAGCAGGAATAAAGGGACATTCGCCTTATTGGAGGACTGTATCAGCCCATTGGCCAGTTCTTCGGGCAGTTTTTCACGTGCCTCGGGCGTTAGGACGATATCATCAACAAAGTCTTTGATAATGATGCGCTGCGGAACAGCATCTCTCATCACGATGATAATGTTCTCCCCATGAGGTGTGACACATAGTGAATGTCGGTAATAGATATGCAATAAGGGCCTGAGATAGGCATGGAGGTACGCATTGACCCACTGATCAGCACTCAATCCCGACTGCTGGATGAAGGTTTCGACAAGGCTATTTTCATTGTCATCCACATAGAGCAGGGCCGCCATGGTCATCAACTGCTCTCCCGGTCGCAGGTACTTGTCCGCACTTTCACGCCATAATGCTCCTAACATCTCATTGTACTGATAGGGTGCCTTTTCGATAGTACTGTACTGCGGATGGAGGTAGGACACGGTAGCTACCTCACCCAATAGGATGACCCCGGTTTCCCTAAGGTAGCGGTCATTGTCCAGCATGTCAAAAACCCATTGGGTGATGCTCGGGGCAATGTTCATCTGCTGGGGGGACAGCCCCCTGATATTGCCCGTACTCAGTATGGATATCGCCGTCTTGGTATAATGTTTGGCAGGATCGGAGACATTGAAAAAGGTCCTGATACTCTGCTGCGGAGAGAAGAGGTCGTCGCTCAGTCCCAAAGGCACGATCATCTTTGCAATGATCTCGGCCGTAAATTGCATCACTAATTTATTGTGCCACTGCCATTCATGCACGGGGATAAATACATAGTCCTCAGGAGCGACTCCATGGTCGGACAGTAACTGCCGGAACTGCCCCCATTGATCCTCTCCGAGTTCAGCTTTATAAAACTTGGACGGCTCTCCACCTTTCAGAGCATTGAACGTAGCCCTACTTTTATGTGCGGCTACCCAAAACAGACGAATGGTCCTGTCCGATTCCGGGGCGTATTTGGCCTGATCGATATGGTTGAAGCCGAGACGGCCCTTGTTCACGATAACCCATGGATGGCCGTCCATTTGATGCTCAAAGGTCTGGTAATCCGATGCTGCCAGGACTTCGGCATTCAGCCGTCCTTTTGTGATGATGGATGCATCTGCATAGAGGGTATTCAAGACTTCTTCAATAAATCTGGCCAGTGTAAAAGGCTCGATACTAAAGGAGTGCTGGTTTTCGATGAAAAAATCGGGTACGCTCAAGGATGCGGATTGAACTCCATTGACATATTTTTTAATGGAGTTTTTGTGGATATGCCAGTAGTCCAGCAAACGGGCCTCTGCTGAAAAGGTATAATGGATGGTCGCCTCGTCCGTAGCCAAGCGGAACTGTGTCACACCATCCTTATCCGTAGTGAGCGTTTCGGGTTTGGCTACCTGTTCGTGCATCAGCTCTGCCAAGCTTTTTGCCATTAAATTGATGTTTACCTTGTTCCAAACCTCTGTATTGGAAAAGATAGCGTTGTTAACTGTATCTGAGATCATGATTTTCCGTGTTAGGGTGTTGGGTAAATTTTCTATAGGGACACTTCGAGGAGTCTTTCGGCGTGTTTTTCTGATTTTTCCACGCCAAAATCCTGAAAAGCGATACGCTGCTCTACTTTGTAGACTTCCCTACCTGTGATTTGATTGATGATATAAGAACTGCGATAGGCCCCCATCCCCAAATCGGTAGAGATGAGGCTATGGGTATGCGTCTCCGCATTCAGCACGAAGATATCATCGGCTTTACCGACACTGATGCTATAGTTTCGTTTCACATCAAAACGTCCATCTTCACTCCGCGCAATGCGTTCTTTGATGCCCTGTAGAAAATCAGGTTCTTCATAGCGATAGCCTGTCCCCAAGACCACAAAGTCACTCTTGCTCTCGAAGTGATGCCCCTGCGCTACTTGGGTAAATTGCAATTGGTACTTACCGTCGCTCATGGCTTCGATATGGTTCAACTGACTGTTGGACTGTATTTTCACATTGAGTTCCCTATCGCCCACGCTCATGCTATAGAGCGTATCGTATATCTCATTGATCAGGTCATAATTGATTCCCTTGAACTGGGAAAACTGATTTTTCAGCATTTCCGCTCTCTTTTCCGCAGGCATATGATAGAAATAATCCACAAAATCGGGAGAAGTCAGTTCCAAGGTCAATTTGGAGTATTCCATAGGAAAAAGTCGGTCGGGCCGAGTGTACCACTCCAGCCGAAGGTCATCCCTTTTCTCCTGTAGCAGATCGTAGAACACCTCTGCCGAACTCTGACCTGAGCCAATGACCGTTACCGTGTCGCTGGCCAGTAGTTCTTTCTTTTTCTCCAGATAATCGGATGTGTGGAACACGCTCTCTTTCATATCGGGACGGACAAAATCGGGCAATGACGGTTTCGTACCCGTACCCAGCACCAATCGCTCGGCCCGATACAGCTCCGTACGACCACTTTTCAGGTTCAGAACATTGACTTCGTATAGGCCATCAGTGTAGTCTAGCGAAGTAACGCTGTGAGCGAACTTGCACGAGGACAATTGTTTGGACACCCAACGGCAATAAAGGTTGTATTCTTTCCTAAGGATGTAAAAACTCTCTCTGATGAAGAACTTGTACAACCTACCCGATTGCTTCATAAAGTTGAGGAAGCTATAAGGGCTGGTAGGGTCTGCCATCGAGACACAATCACAGAGAAAAGGGGTCTGAAGTGTGACATAGTCGAGCATCAGGCCCGGATGCCAATCGAACTCTTCCGATTGATCGAAAAAGATGGCAGAAACTTCTTCTACGGGGTCGAGCAGTGCGGCCATGCCCAAGTTAAACGGGCCTATGCCTATGCCCAGAACGGAATAGGGTTTATTCTGATGGTTCATTTTATTGTATGATGTTTTCAGTAGGCCTTTCAGCGAAAGGACTGATTTTGATATCTTTATTTTGTGGAAACTTGGCCCAGTACCATTCTCTATAGCCAAAGTTGAGATTGGCCTTTTTATGGGGCATTTCGATGACTTTTTCTATCTTAAAGCCGACATGGGCCTTGTTCATCATCGATGCTAAGGAGTCTACAGCTCCTTCTCCGACCATTTTACCGACTTCTTGTTGTGCAAATACATAATCGACCATACACTGTGTAAAAGGGGACACGTATTTTTTCTTGGGGTCGGTAGGCGCGATAAACTGATGGGTACCGTAGTCGGTCGGCAATACCTCATAATAATCTCCTACCATGTCGCGCGTGGCCCAGTAGACCTCAAAATTACAGGTCGGTACGCCGTCTGCCTCACCGATATAGCTACTGAGCGCATGACTCGATAGCATGACTCGATAATAGGTCTCCAGTTCTTTCAGACTCCAGTCCATTTGCCATATCTTCTTGGCATGGTCCCTATGGAACCATTCGTGGAGCATCTCCAGGTCCTGCTCCAAATCTATCGGCCGCACACTGATGATGACATCTTCTTTCGGAAAGTACCTACTGTAGATTGTTTCTTCATCCTTCGGGAAAATCAACTGTTCTGAAAAAAAGTGCAGGTGCAGCGGATTCGGATAGTTCACTTGAACGACCGACTTAGGGTCTTCTCCCCCGTCTACATTGATAAGTGCTGTCAGTAAGTTGCCTTTTACCTTCCAATACCGCTGTTCCAAAAGATAATCGACAAAGCCGCTCTTGTCCCTGTCTTTCCATGCCCGTACCTTGTCATAAAGTATATCGAACAATACTTTCTCTTTGGCCAGGCCCGCCCTCCCCAAGACATTGACAAGTCCGGTCATATTACTGACCATAAAATAGTGGGACAGCAGGTCGAACAAGCGCTTATCGGGGAGGAAGGCTTTGCTATGTGCCGCTAGATGGGGCAAAAAGGAAGTCAGTGCATCTTTTCGGGTCTCCCGAAACAGAAAGCCTTGATTATCCCTGAAATACACCTTGGCAGGAAAAAAGTCCTCATCGAAGGCGAGCAGTACATTCTGTTGGTGCAGCTCGCAAGCGATACCAAATTCGTCAAAAATATCGATGGTGGCCCCGAGTATCAGGTCCGTATACTTTTCAAACCATGCTATAGCGGTATCTTCCGGTCCATGCCCTTTGCGCTGTGCAGCGGCTTCGATGATATTGGCTATCCTAGAGCGCTCACCCAGTACCTCATCTTGAAAAACGGAAGCCAGTACAGCCACTTGCCCATGGGCCTGAGTTTTTTTGAAGGGGTTGTACCTGATGGATGTATTGAAACCTTCGATGACTTTTCCTTTATAGGCCACTGAAACAAAGCCCGGGTCGGTGATGATCTGTACATTTTCATGTCGGGTTTTGATTTTCTGCCCCAGAGGGGTATTCATCAATCGGGCAAAATCATAGCCCCTGTACAGTTCGTGCAAATGATTGACCCGCTCGGCACTTGTTATCTTTACATGCAGGGAAAACTTGAGCATCCAGTCACTCTCTTCATTGTAGACCGTCCTCACCGAAGAAGTAGGAGTATAGTCCGCTCCCCAAGTACCTAGATCATAAATGACTTTCTCAGTCATCATTTCTTTCACTATGGGCTGTTCCAACAAGTATTTCGCTTCCCAAGGATGTACGGGAACGACTTTCCATGTGGGGTTTTCTTCGAGCAGTTGGACTGTTTCCTTCTGCGCGGTAAGGTAAGGCCCTAATTCTTCTCGGAAAATCTCCGAAAACAGCTTTCCTTCGGCACTTTCTTCGGTCACTTGATCAGGATGAATCAGGAAATAGTGCAGTTGAAAGCGCCCTCCCATTTCCGGAGAGTAGGTATTTAGATCCTCTTCCGAAAAACCCGTCCTCCCTTTGGTCAGAGGGTGCAGACTATGTCCGATAGCCAGTCGCTGTTCGCTTTGGATAAAGGTCATCTCTGACGGGTTCACTTCCACACGGGTCTCTTGGAAGTGTCCTAGGTATTTCTCGGTATTGTCAATACTCTGTTGGAATCTGTCAAGGATGTTTTCCGCTTTTGCTTTTGGGTAGGTCTGACGGGCCTGGGCCACAACCAGTTCCAGAAAACGGTCCGTATCGATGACCTTCAATACATCCGTAGCTGTATGGCGCTCTACCACAGGAAAAGCATAGCAGTTTCGCCCGCTATCCGAAGCATAAAGAAGGGGTACATACACTTCGATGTCCTCTGGAAAGCTCATTTTCAGGTGCAGGTCATTTCCTGTTCTTTCAAAATACTCGCTCAGGACCCTGTCGTATTTTGGAATACCCTGATACAAGTTACAGTTGGTCAATTCTCTACAGCAACTATTGATTAAAATGGTGAAATTGATTTCTTCCGCCTCTTGTCTTATCTCAGAGGGATTGTAAGTATGCTTGTCCATGGTTTCTGATAATGTTTACTATGTTCTGGGTATCTTTCAATGTGGTTCTGGGATTGAGCATGGTAAATTTCAAATAAAACCTACCGTTTACTTTGGTACTGGCGACCAATACCGCTCCTGAAAAGAACATATTCTTCTTGATAAACAGGTTCATCTCGCAGGCATTGTAGTCTTTTGTACTATCGGGCAGGTGACGGAACACCAGTGCTCCCAAATCGGAACCGCTCAGTAGTTCGAAATCCTCCTGCTGCCGCAACATGCTAGCGGTATCCTTCGCGGTATCGATGCTGATTTCTATGTATTTTCCGAGTTTTTCCCGTCCCATCAAGCGTAGTGTGCACCAGAGCTTGAGCGCATCGAATCTTCGCGTACTCTGTACTATGGATTTGTTGATCTGGGCAGGAAGTTCATCATAGTCCTGTTCTACAGGATTGAGGTAATCGGCATGATGCTTGATGATGTTGAGATGGTACTTGTTCCGCACGATAAACGCACTGCTGCTGATAGGTTGGAAGAAGGCTTTATGGTAATCGACGGTGACGGAATCGGCTTTTTCGATACCATTTAGCAAGTACCTGTACTTATCGCTCAGCAGTAGGGCGCAGCCCCATGCCGCATCGATATGGTACCATAAGTGATGTTGCTCGGCGACATGGGCCAGTTCTTCCAGTGGGTCGACATTACCAAAGTCGGTAGTCCCTGCGGTCCCGACCAAGGCTATCGGCAAATTGCCCGATTCGAGTTCATCACGAATAGCCTGCTCCAGGGCTTTTGGAATCATCCTGAACTGATGGTCGGTTTTTACTTTGACGATTGCCTGTTCTCCCAGTCCCATCAATGAAGCATTCTTCATATTGCTGAAATGGGACTTGTCCGAAACAAAGACTCTAAATCGATGGGCTTCCGGCGGATTGCCCGCTAGCTTAATGTTATGCCCTAGGTATTCGAGTGCGTAATAATCCCGGGCCAGCAAGAGTCCCATCATATTGCTCTGCGAACCACCCGCATTGAAAATACCATCACACTGATGGTCAAAGCCGATCTGCCCTCCCGTCCAGTCAATGAGCTTGCGCTCCATGAATGTCCCTCCGGCACTTTGATCATAGGTGTCCTGAGAGGAGTTGATGGCGCTGACCAATATCTCAGCAGCCAAAGCAGGGATGACCACGGGGCAGTTGAGATGGGCAATATAATTGGGAAGATGATAGGCCGTTGCATGATTGACATACAGTTTTTCCACTTCATCGAAAAGACTCTTATAATCTTTCAGTGGAGTATCAAAATCAATGGTATCGAAAACTGACAATAGGTCCTTGGGCTTGATGCCGCTGAAAGGCGTCTTGTTCTGTTTCAGAAAACCGGAAATACTCTCGGTAGCGGTCTGTATCGCTTTTTGATAGGCTTTTTCCGAATCTTCATGGAAGAGGTCATCAAAAAAACCTTTGTTCACTACTTTTTTGGGCGTGTCCTCGCTCAATGTTTCTACCCCTATAGGTTGGTTCATTTTGCTGTGTTTTTTAAGTTAGGTTATGCCAGCCAAGTGACTTTATCGGCGATAGGTGCTCTTTTTTTCTTTTTCTTTAACTCATGGTCACTGTGATTACAACAGCCCATAAAGACCAGACCAAGGGATTGTTCGTTAGGGGCAAGTCCCGTCTCCATGACAAAATCAATGGCACAACGGGGAGTACTCCAGTAAGCACCTATATGATGCGCGGTACAGGTCAGGGCCATATTCTGCACCGCCGAAGCTACAGCCGCTACCTCCTCCCACTCCGGTAGCTTAGGGTTGCGGACCAGTATCACCCCTATCATACAGGCGGCTTTCAATGGGTAGGCACGAAGGTAGTCCAGCTTCTGCATGCAGCGTACAGGAGTCAGTTTGCTCTGATAGTATTTCTCATAATAGTCGGCCATGTAGCGGCCATATTCTTCCAGGTACCTGCCTTTGAAAACAATAAACCGCCATGGTTCCGTCATCTTGTGTGTTGGAGCCCAAGTGGCATTGATCAGGATTTCCTCCAACAGCTCATCCGCAATTGCTTCGCCGGTAAACTCGTCGGCATAAATACTCCTGCGTTTTCGAATAACATCGCTTACCTCAGGGGCTTTTGCACTGTCCTCTATCACCAAATGATCTGGTGCTTCAAAAATATTTCTCATAATATTTTTACGCAATTTTTATTTAGATTAAATACAAATAGTTAGATTTACGATGTGGTATTTATTTTTATTTAGACTAATTAAGAATAATCAAATGTAGTAATTATATCACGGTAACCTAAAAGATTTTGAAAAAAAGAGTGATACAACGAAAAAGATAAGCTGGGAAATTGGCAGGGAATTCCTTTGTTATTATTCTGTTTTAATTTGAATAACAGCCACTTACACACATCACTTCATTGAAGTTACGGCACGTAAAATAATGGTAACGAACATACCAGGTTTTCTGGAAACAAGTCCAGGTGACCGTTTCGAATAGAATTTAAACCCAAAATGTCCATTAGAAAATCTATTCCGGACTTAACTGGCTTCAAATCAGTAAATGAATGCGTTTTTTGAATTCACCATAGCGGTGCTATGCTAAATCCAATAAAACTCCCTGATGTATTGCCATTTAAGTCCTCATGACGAAGTTCCAACGAACATTCTGGGTTAAAAACAGTCGCTGATTGTCAATGCGAGGTCAAATGGCAAAGGTAGCAGGGCTATCTATGATCATTTTGTCCGATGACCGGGATGGCTGCACAAGACAGAAGATCGATTTATGATTCCTTTGAAAGGATGCCCAACTCTCGTTGATTGAACTCTACTACACACAAACCACATGAACATGAAATCATCTATTCCACTGATCGAAATAGAAAACAACTCCATATCCATGACGACACCTTTGCCTCCCATGGCTCCTGAAATCATAGAGATCAGTCCAAGGGAGAGAAAGGCGATGACCAATATCGGTGACCTTCTCTCTAAAGCGTACAGCGATTATGAAGATACCGAATACATCTCCAAACTGCACCTGCATGCTTTTCAGTTATTGCCCGAACGGATTTTGGGAATTTTGAGTGATTTCGGAACCGATTTTTCCGCAAGTCAGTACGGTGCCATTGTTTTCAAAGGTTTGGTAGATATCGATCAGGAGCTGTTGGGAAGGACCCCGGCTTCTTGGCAGGAAGCAGATTATAAGCAGCTGAGCCGCTACGGCTTTATATCCTCTCTTTTGCACGGTGCGGTACCGGCAAAGCCTGTTCAGTACTATGTACAACGAAAAGGTGGAGGACTGATGCATGCGATTATCCCGGATGAGCAGATGACCTATACACAAACCGGTTCGGGTTCGAAAACGCAGCTTTATGTCCATACGGAAGATGCCTTTCTATACCATCAGGCTGACTTCATCAGTCTATTCTACCTGCGCAATGAAGAAAAAGTCCCCTCATCACTGTATTCCATTCGTTCTCATGGAGCCATTGGTACTACCTTGGAAAAACTGTTTGCTCCTATCTACAAATGTCCCCAAGATGCCAACTTCTCCAGTAGTCAATTAACGGATGAAGTCACGACCTCCATCCTTTATGGAAATCGTGACCTGCCTTTTTTTCGCTTCGACGCTGCTGAACAGATCTATAATAAAGATGTCCAACAGAGCCCGGAAGCCCTAGAGAACCTGGTCCGTTTCTGGGAAGAAGCCAAGAAACTGGTTTACAACAGTTTTGTACCCGATGCGGGTGATCTTGTATTCGTCAACAACCACATGTGCGCGCATGGGAGAAGCGCTTTTACTGCTGGGGTAAAAACGGTAAATGGCCAAGCAGTACCTTGCGAACGAAGACAAATGCTAAGAATGATGAGTAAAACGGGCCTTATCCACATTAGGGACGTCACCCATACCGATGACCCTTATATGATCATGGAAGAACACTATGGACAGCTCTTTGATTTCAAGGAATACACTGATAGGAACAAATAACCGAAGTTGTGGAAATCGATGCATATCACGTGAGCTAGTCAGTAGTACAAATTTGGTTTTCAACTGTCGTATATGATTCCGCGGGTCATTTTAGTATCCATCAAGGCGAGAACCGCAGGGAGAGCAGCGCTATCCCGAGGGTGGTCAACGCAGAGTGAAGCTAAATGAACAGGAAGATAGGCGATTTTAGAAGCTAAGTTTGTATTAGTTCTTACCCACATACCAATGAGGAAATGAGAGCGTTTGGCCACCCTTTATTTTCCTTGGGAACATATTTGTGAATAAACCCATCGTTTTTTCACTATTTTGGATATCTTTGATTTTATTTAGATTAATTAAAAATTAAAACAAACTCAAAAGTACCCCATTGATTTAGAGTCGAGTATATATCAAGTCAATCTTTGTAAAACCTTGGAAGTAGTAATCAGTAGTCTACGTTATACTGAACAATTATGCCTATAAAACCGGAACGCTAAAGAACACTTATTATGAAAAAGGATAGTGAACATTCCTTTAAAAAAGCACCGAAACATAACAGGCTCTTGGCATCCTTAGTTGGAAGTATGACTACTTTTCCTGTACTGTACGAACAGGTAAGCGTCTACCCGACCCTGCTTTTCAAAACCCATCCTCCGAACTCATGAAACTGAAAGTCACACTATTGGTAGTATTGTTTTTCTCAAATCGGGCTTTTTCTCAGGACGATGGTAGTGTTATGGGGAAGGTGTCGGACGAATTGGGTATACCAGTACCTTCCGCACATGTACAATTGATCCACACTTCAAAAATAATGGTCACTGATGTAAACGGACATTTTAGCTTTAACACCGTACCTATGGGGAAGTATACGGTCAAGGTCAGTGCCATCGGGTTTGAGACACAACAGCAAGATATCGACCTTAACATCAAACCAAAGACCAAACTATCGTTCAGGTTAAAACCCAAGATTCAGGAAATCGATGTAGTGACCGTCATCGGCAAGTCCGCTAAAAGTGAGCTGGAAGCATCAGCAAAGGCAGTGGAAGTCCTGGAAACCAAGGAAGTTAAATTCAGGACAGGCGACATGGGCGATATCATCGCGAAGGTACAGGGAGTCAATGTGAGGAGAAACGGGGGGCTAGGCTCCCGTACCAGACTTTCACTCAATGGCCTGACAGGCAATCAAGTCCGTTTCTTCTTGGATGATATCCCCCTCGATTTTAGTGGCCATGTCTTCGGACTGGCTGCTGTCCCTGTCAATTTGGTCGATCGTCTGGAAGTTTATAAAGGTGTTGTTCCCATAAAGTATGGTGCGGATGCACTGGGCGGAGGTGTTAATATCGTGACACCGGAGATTTACCCCGGTTTTGGTGGCTCGTTTTACTATCAGACAGGGTCCTTCGGCACACACCGAACAGCGTTGTCCATACAACATAAAAACGAAAACAACAACTTATTTTTTGATGGTAATGTTTTCTTCGATCAGGCGGATAACAACTATCGTGTAGATGTAACGATAGCGGATGAAAGAGGGAAATCCCAAGAGGTCAACGTTCCCCGGTTTCATGATGCTTACCGCGGTTATGGCATGAGTTTTACCCTGGGCATCATGGACAAAGCCTGGGCCAAAGAATTTAAATTGAAGGGTTTCACATCGGATTACCGTAAGGAAATCCAAAACAACGATCTGATGACGGGGCTACCTTATGGTGCTGTCGAAGTCTTCAGGAAATCCTCGGGAAGTATTCTTACCTATCGACAGGACCTTCAAGAAAAGCTGGATATCGACATTACTTTGGGCTATAATCATAGTCAAAGGCAGTTTGTCGACACCGCCGCATGTGCTTACAATTGGTTTGGCGAATGTTTTGTCCGCAGGAGGGTCAGTGGGGAGATAAGATCGCAGCTTTCCGCCAGCAATGCCCGTGATCAGTTTACTTGGAACGACAACCTGTTTTCCAGAGCCAACCTCTTGTGGCGATGGAAGGAGCAGCACACCTTTAGAATAACCCTTGCCCCCACAATGACCTTGCAGACGGGTGATGAACGGCTCGACGATGCCTTTACCCCTTTGAATGCACACAAACGCCTCCTGAGCTGGGTCAATGGGGTAGAGCATGAAATCAAGACTATGGACGGCAGTCTCCAGAACATATTTTTCGTCAAGCATTACCTACAAGGTATCAGCTACGAGAACTTTATCGCTACTAACAATACGGTAGTCATGGCCAAGAAGAGTGGGCATTATTATGGGTGGGGCAATGGCCTCAATTACAATTTCTCAAAGCGGCTTTCCACCAAGGTCAGTTACGAATACGCTACGCGACTACCCCAATCCGATGAACTTTTTGGGGACGGTCAGCTAACCTTGGGCAGTCTGGAACTGGCACCGGAAAGGAGTCATAACCTCAACTGGGAGCTGTTTTTGGAAAATGGGGAAAAGACCCTCGCTCCTCAGTGGAAAATACGCAGTAATTTATTTCTGAGAAAAGTAAGTGACCTTATCTTCTTCGATGTCAGTGGAGGAGGTGAAAATATCTTCGAAAATGTATCCGAAGCTACCTCCACTGGGGTAGAACTCTCTGGAAATTGGGCCTCTAAAAGCGATCGGCTACACCTTTCGGTCAGTAGTACCTATCAGAGTTTCATCAACGGTTCTGGGAATGGTCCTTATGAGGCATTTAAGGGTGACCGCATCCCAAATCGCCCCTACCTGTTCGCGAACAGTGCCCTAGCCTATTCTTTTAGGGAAATCTTTCGGGGCAATGGTGAATTTTCCCTATTTGCGAATACGCGTTATGTACATGGGTTTTTCAGAAGTTGGGAGAGTGCCGGGCGAGGGCAGTTATCCTTTAAAAAACGTATTCCGGGACAGTACGTCCATAATGCAGGACTTACCTACAAAAATCGGTTTCAAACTGTCCGTTACGCCCTGACAGCTGAGATGCAAAACCTTAGTAACGAAAAAAACTTTGACTTCTTCGGAGTACAGAAACCCGGAAGGTCGCTTTTCATAAAATTAGTCAGTCAATTTTAACCTAATTGTATAAATCACAATTAATATGAATGCCTTACGCTCAATATATTATCTACTATTCCTAGCGGTTCTCTTTAGTCTTGTTTCTTGCGGTGATGATGATACCAACCCTCCCAGCGGGGATCCACCGTCGACCGATAATGATTTTTCGGCTGTTGTCGCGGCCCTTAGGGTAAGTACGCCCAGTGGACGTATACAGTACATGGGAGCTTATGAGACCCTGCCCAAGGAGCTTGACTTCAAGGACATGGTAGAACTGGGTACCGCGGTGACCGTATACGCTTATGGCAAGCATCCTTATGTATACAGTGGCACTGCCTCTACGCTGACCAAATACGATGTCAGTTCGACGTATGAAATCAGTGTATCGGATGAACTGAACCTGACGAGTACAGGCCTGAGTGGTAACTTTGGACCCCCAGCCTTTACTTCAGAGACAAGGGCTTTCTTTTTTGCGCTTTCGGAGGGGAAAATCATCGAGTTCAACCCTGAGACCATGAGTATTACCGAAACTATTGACGTTGCCCCACTGGCACTCAGTGATAATCCGGAAATCAATACAACTACCTTCTCCAGCTATGTGACCGATGCGGGAAAAATCCTGCTACCGATAGCTGCCAATCCCAGCGATTTTGACAAATTCCCTCAGTTTGGGCAGGTAGCCGTTTTCGATATCGATACCAAAACCGTAAGCTATGTTAGCGATACGCGCATGTCCATGGGCTATGATACCTTTGCCGAAGGAAATGATGGTTCTTTTTATTACCGTCCCGCAAGAAATACGGCCAGAGCAGAAGATTATAGCTCGATTACGGGCCATCCCACTACGGGCGGCCTACTCAAAGTCAACAACGACGGCACTTTCGACCCCGATTTTTTCCTCGACCTCAAAGAAATACTGAATGCTCACTCTGCCAATATCGTACCTTATGTGTATGATGGCAAAGCTTTGGTTCAGTATATGGATGCATCTCATGTGCCCCCTTCAGACCCTGCAATGTGGTTTAGAAGCCCTACAAAATTTGCATTGCTCGACTTGGAGACCAAAGAATTCGAAGCTTTTACTGCTTTTGAGGAACTGGGTACGGTATATACCGTAGGCGAAATCGATGGAGAGGTATATTATGGGAATTTTGGTGCCAGCTCTGGAAAATACAGTGTCCTAAGACAAAATGGAGCTAAAGATTTCGAAATTGTCTCCGAACCTATGGGTGGAAGCTGCGGCTATATAGGACAACTGAAATAGCCTTTCCGTAGCATCAGATCAGGGTAGCCGTCTTCAAAATACTTGTGATGCAGATGGCCCCTGCTCTGGTTCGGTTCTGCATTTTATACCCTACTGTCCTGCCCTGCCAAGAAATTTCCCATGAAGACGGATAGCATAACCATCAAAGATACCCCGACTCTCATCTTATAATGTGGGGACCTGACAAGTATCAAAATGAGCTATACTATCAAAGATTGTTTTATCAAAGTCCATGTTACAATGAACACTTTACTGACCATCATTACTTTTATAGGTGTATTTATAGCCTACCATACTTCCCAAAAAGCTACTTTACAACAGCCGAGACCGTTGGGAATCTGGCTACAACGCTATACTCGGGTATCGAAGCGCTTTGCTGTACTTGTATTGTTTGTAGCCTTCCTTTTAGCAATATATATGCATGGCCTAGCTGCCGGCATTTTACTGGAGAGTATACAACTGATGTCCCTGACGGGTCTGCTTGTCCTTATTGCTCCGCTCCATGTTGTCGATTACCGTCATTTACTGCTATTGTTCCCTGTATTGTTCGGATTGGAAAATTGGATAGGATAATTATGCCTGCAAATAAAAAATACCTCAGTACTTCCAACTGGCAACGCTTCTCTAAGCTATCCGCAGGATTTTTGGGAGGGTATCTTGTCTGCCTATCTTTTCACTTTGCACTGGCACAGTGGTGGAACAGGGCCTGGGTACTGGTCACTTTATCTTTCACGGGCTTTATCCTGTGGGCAGTACTGCTGTTACTTGCCTTTTTGGCCAAAAGTGAAAAGAAGATATGGGGCTTATATTTACTCCTTACCGCCGTGTTTTCCCTACTTACCTATATCGGCAAGCTATACCGATCCTATTAGACCTCCCCTTTATGGATAAGCGTTCTTATAATATCGTGTTTCATACCCATACCGTCAGTGGGATTGTCATCAGTGTTCTACTTTACATTATCTTTTTCGCAGGATCTTTCTCTTTTTTCAGAGACGAGATCAACAACTGGGAAAGCAATACTTCCGCCTATAACAGTGTAGCTCCAGAGATGAACTTTGACAGCGCGCTGGACAGCATACAACAAAAATACGACCTCTATGGCAGGAACATTACGATAGAATGGCCACAGTCCATCCAGCGGGTCAATGTACGCCTGTCCCCAAGTAAAGACAGTACTGCGGATGAGCCCCGGAAGAAGGCAGCATTTTTTTACCTGAGTACACTTGACCTTCAACAAAGTAGCTATAACGAAGGCTACTCTCTCGGCGAATTTTTATACCGGTTACATTTCTTTTCTCAAATCCCAAACCGTATTGGTTATTACCTGTCCGGTTTCGTTTCCTTCTTTTTTCTATTTGCTCTCTTGACAGGGGTCATCATTCACTGGGACAAAATCATTTCCAACTTCTATGTATTTCGGCCTTGGAGTAAGCTAAAGACCTTATGGACCGATGCCCATACAGCCTTAGGACTTATCGGTCTGCCTTTTCAGCTCGTGTATGCAGTTACCGGTACTTTTTTTATGATACAGATCGTATTGGCGGCACCGGCCATAGTCGTACTCTATGACGGTGACCGAAACCAGTTCAACAAAGACCTGGAATATGTAGTAGCCACTTTCCCATTAGAAGAAAAAACCGAAACGACAGCTAGTGTTCATACATTATTGACCCGCACCAAAGACCGGTGGCCTGATATTAACCTGACAAAAGTGCATATCAGTAATTATGGGGACCGTTCCATGAAAGTACGCATCAGCGGGCAGTCCGATTATCGACAAAAGATGGTAGGAATAGGGGAAGTCCTGTATGATGGCATCAGTGGAAAAGTGCTATCCGAAAAGAATCCCTATGGTTCCAGCTCTTATTTGGATACTATTAAAAGTATACTGTATCGGCTGCACTATGGGGACTACGGTCAATATGCCCTGAAAACGATTTCAATGATTTTGGGTTTCATCAGCTGTTTTGTCATCATCTCGGGTGTGATGATATGGTTAGTAGCACGGGATAAAGACAGCTTAGCAAAGAAAAAAAGAAAGTTCAACGAGACTCTGGTACAGTGCTATCTGGCCATCTGTTTGAGCATGTATCCACTGACAGCTTTTGCTTTTATTCTCGTTAAAGTCGCGGGGGCCTCGGGAAAAGGGTTTCTGTATCCTTGGTATTTTCTGAGCTGGATTGGACTTTCTCTATTTTTCGCATTCAAAAAAGACAATGCCTTTACCAATAAGGTTACGCTATTGATAGGAAGTATACTGGGACTGCTCGTACCGGTCAGCAATGGGTTATATTCCGGAAATTGGTTCTGGAAAACTATTGCGCAACGGCACATCGATATTTTTATGGTAGATGCTCTATGGATGGGAATATCTCTTGTCGGTTTGTTCATCTATTTTCAATTGGTCAAGCAGAATGCCAAGAGCATTTCAAAGACAACTATATCTTCTCATGTAAACAATGAAGTCAACCCAGATCATGCGTTGGAACTTCGTAACGAGGGTTTAATACAAACTTAGCTTTCAAATATCGCATATCTTCCTGTTCATTTTGCTTCACTCTGCGTTGACAATCCTCGGGATAGCGCTGCTATTCCTGCGGTTCTCGCCTTGATTGAAACAAAATGACCCGCGGAATCTTATACGACATTTAAAACCTAAATTTGTATAACCCAAATTGATCGATAGAAATCGTGATGAGCGTATAAATAGCAAAATATCAGCCATTTGGATTCGTTCGGCATAGCACCGCTATGGTGAACTCAAAAAACGTAGTGTAACGACCGGTTTGCAGCTATTTAAGGCCGCAGTAGAATTTTCCAATGCATGATCCTGGGTCAAGGTAATCTAAGGTCAGCTCAGGCCAATGTAGAGGTACGTTTTACGAAAGTGCAGCAGGGTACCGATGTGATAGGGTGATGGTGATGGTTTCGTAGGAGGTCCGTTACGGGGACACAAGCGGACGCTTGCGCCAAGTGGGTGATGAAAAGAAAAGGCCCGGGAAACACCCCGGACCTTAGAATCATTGTCCTTTCGAAAAAAATCGGGGTAACCAGCCCCACGAAAAAACTAACCTAATTTAACCTTAACTAAAAAATGAAAAACCTGTGTTCGTTCGTACCATTTATTCAAACACCTCCAAATGCGACAAAAAGCAAACAATTTTATCTTGATTATATTACATTTGAAGGTGTATCGACAAATAATACGAAATGAGTCGAAAAATAGTCGAAAAAAAAAACGGCCCGATAACCCGACACAACAAAAGAAAAAATGAACTACACACTTGACATCAATTGCCACAACTATGTATCAAAAGGGACCTATGGCCTAAGGATGAGGCTCAACCTTAACGGACTGACTGACTTCATCCCACTGAAAGAAAGAATTAAGGTAGAACACTACGACATTGAAAACCAAGAGGTCAAAAGAGGGATCAAAGGTGCCACGCAATACCAAACATTCATCACGAGGGAAAGACAGCGAATCATCGATATAATAAAATCGCTACTCAATAGGGACGTCATCGTTACCCATGACAAGGTCAAGGCCGAATATAGGAAACAGACCCATAAGGATGTGGATATTTCACCCAAGAAATCGGATTTCAAGACCTTTGTAGAAGAAAAGATCAAATTGCAGAGGGAAAAGAAAGAGCTTGAAGAATCGACACTTTGCTACTACGAAAGGCAGCTCAACAGACTGTTGCGGGATTTCCAGCCGAAAATCAGCATACACGAACTCGATCATGATCTTATACAGAGAGTCAAGGATTGGATGGAAAAGGAAGATATGAAAAAGAACAGCCGGCACCACATCCTACAGTTCCTGAAAAAGTATTCCGGATACCTATATGATGAGAGAAGACTAGAGATAGACCCCTTTCAAAGACATAAGGTCAGTAGTATCGAAGCGACCGAGCCGGATTTTCTTCTGCCCGAGGAGATCAGTACGCTACAGGAACTCTACGATAGTAAAGGGCTTCTGGCCAGTGACGGTAATATTGAAGAAAGGTACAGAGCGGAAAAACTCCATAATGTATTGCAGCAATGTCTGATAGCAATCTATTGCGGTCTACGGATAAGTGACATGAGTACCTTGAGCATTGACGATATCAAGGACGATTCAATAGTAAAAAAAATGAAGAAAGGAAGGTTGGGTGTACACAGGACCGTCAGCATCCCCATCCATCACCAGCTAAGGGCCATGATGGAATTCGATAGGGAAGACAAAAGGCTGTTCTCAATGAAAATGTACCAGTCCAGCACCACTAACAGGCACCTAAATACAATCCTTAAAAAAGCCGGTATAGTCAAACGCCTCTCCTTCCACAAGCTAAGACATACTTTCGCCATCAATTCCCTATTGCTCGGCATTCCCATAGAAGTAGTGGGAGCCCTGCTCGGGCATGTCAAAATGGAGTCCACTCAAAAGTACGCTAGGATCATCGATAGGTTGAGAAAGAAGCACATCATCAAATGGGACTACCTAAACCTTGAAGTCATGAAGATCGGTAACAGAAAACTGCACTGCACCTCATGTAGCTGGCCAGTACTCGAATACCATCCCGACATCGTCACCCATGGCAAATTGGAAATCCAATGCCCAAAATGTTCGGAAAGTTTTACCCATGATTTCGGACAGGAACGGCTCATGAAGGTGGTAAATTAATGCCAAAAGTAAGCGGAACCAACGGGGACCGTTCCGGTCCCCGTTTTTTTTTGAAAAAATCTGAGGAATTTCATTTTATCCAAGTACTTCATATTCAGTGATTTAATGATTAGGGGTACCCCCCCCTACGCAGGGGGTACCCCCTGCGCAGGGGGGGTACCCCTGTTTTTTCTGATGTTATTTTGCGTTTAATTTGTACAAAACAAACAAGGAAAACATGATCAGAAAAAGTTCGGACAGTGCCTACATCATCCAGATGATATTGGATGTGGAAAAGCGCCTCACTAACGAGATACGTGAGGGGAGGAACAGGGAAAGGCTCATAAGCCCACGTCGGTTCTCCGAGCTGACGGGAATCAAGTACACAACAGTCATCCATTACCTGAACATCAACTTCATCAAAGGTATGCAGAAGAGTCCGGGATCGGCCTGGTTGATCCCCATTGAAGAAGTCGACAGGATGAGAAATGAATCGAGAAAATAGATTTTATTGATGGAAAGCGTTCAAATCCCGCACCTATATGTCACTTCTCAGCAAACTTTTTTTGTGAATAAATTTTACAATAAATTGAATTATTTTACCATTATTGTAGAACAATTCTTTGTGCTTGTGAGTTTAAAGACATTATGCAAACCGGATAAACCAACTCAATACATTTAAGAACTATGACAGAAAAAAGACCGATGACAGTGAGCGAATTAATGGAAAAGCACCCAGATGTAAAGGAGAAGTTCGAGTGGAACGACCGGGACTTTGGTGTATTCCGTGAGGGGGGGCTGTTACGGTGCAGTAAAAAGTCAAAGAACCACTACTTCGAGGACTCGTTCCTCAGATTGGTTGAAGCCGCCAACCGCAACCTTGAGGATGGGAAGGCCGATATCTGAGCCATTCCATTGATGACAGGATAATTATGTATCACGGGTCCAGTACGTTCACCGCATCCGAAAAAGGGATATCATGGAACTGCTATGCCCATTTCTGAAAGCCATCCGCTGATGGTCCTTTGGGAATGGTACCAAAACAACACAACCTAAAACGCCCCCCATGCAACGAAAAACGAACAACAACCCTGACCTGAAAGGCCAGATCGGGTACATCAAGGAAGAGCTAGAAAAGAACAAGCTTGCGCACAAGGGTATCGAAAGGGAATTCAACAAGGGCAATTACCTGACCATAAAAGTGCTACAGCACATCAACGCTACCATCAAGGTCATAGGGGCCGTCCACGATTCGTTGATCGAACTTCAATCATTGAAAAGCAAAAAGTGATGAACCATAAAAAGAACAACAGGCTGCATTTTGAGTACGGTACGGTCTTGAGGAACATGAAGGCCTATCTGGATGGCCACAACAAGAGACAGGAAAACCTGACCGATAGGATTAGCTCCAATTGCAGGGGGACCACCGAACTGATGGTGAGATTGTACCTCAAACAGCTGAACAGAATCTCCCGTCTGGACCCCTTTGACCTTGAGGACATGCCAGGGTTCAGGACCTATAACACCTCTCTGGCAGCGGAAAGGGGCTGTACGGCCCGTACGATCATCAACCATCGGGAAAGACTTATGAAGGCCAATGTGATCATAAAGGCAAAAAGGTTGGGTGCGGATGGATTGGAACTGTGGATAAACCCCGAAATCATGTTCAAGGGTGTAATGAAAGCGGAAATCTCGGAGGGCGGATGCCTGAAATTGGAACCTCTGGTCGCCCCTGACAAAGGCAATATGAAAAATTTTCCCACTTTAGTTCCTGAAACACAGGAACAAATAAATAATAATAGCAGTGTGGACAAAAGCGGTGTCCTAGCGGACATCGGTGGCTGGCCGGACGGCAACGCCCGTACAGGAACATTTGACAGGAACACCCAGAAAAATACCGATATCGAAGGTCCAATATCGACCGACACCGAAGAATATCGGCCAGAAATTCGGATTGTCATCGACCCGCAAGAACAAAAAAAATCCAAAGAGACCCAGAAAAATGCCGACTCGGGACCTGGTGCGGACCTGGAGGAACAGGAACATACCGGTCCCGAGGGCATTTCGATCCGGCACCTCATGGAAGATTTCGTCTCCTATGCCCTCAAAGTACTGTACCCCAACATCATCCTATGTGGTTTCGAGATGGACGGTATCAAGAACAGGGTTTGGGAATCGGTCTACAAAAGCAACCGGGTAAGGAACACGGATAAGGAATGGCGGGATTACCAAGGGATGCTGTTTGAACGAGTCGACATGGTCAGAAGGTGGCTCGACAGGAACCCCGTACATTGGATTCCCGAGCCAAATCTTTACTTCTATGTCCAGAACAAGAAGAACGGCTTCGATAAGACCTGGCTCTGGTACTTGCGAAATGAGACCCTGAAATTGAGGATAAAGAACGAACAAAGGGTCAAGATAATGAAAAAAGACCTCTCCGACCACTCCAAGGGAAAGGGGCGGTTCAAACACAGGACAAGGCTGCAACTGTTCCAGTTGCACAAAAAACACCTGAACGGGATAGGCGATGACCGATTGAAACAGGTCTATTTCCACGAACTCAATAAGTATACAAGAACATCAACCAGAAAAGCATGAACGAAAAAGAAAGGCAACAGGCATTGACCAGATTATGGGTCAAGTTCAAGGACGGGAACAAGGTACACTTCTATTCTCGCGATAGAAAAAGCAGAAAACAGAAAACCGATAGGGAAGTGGGCATCGGTCGCTTGAAAAAGATGCTCTTCACCACCTTTAGGGGCAAATGGGAAAAGGCCTGGTTCTATGAGAACAGGCCACAAACACTGCCATTCATGAAGTACGAGGACGGTAAAAGGGTAGACCTTTGAAATTCGAGGTTATGGCGCGGAAGTTGAGTCGAACCAAGAAAACTCCGACTCCGGAAGAAGGTCTTGGAACCTGAGGGGAGGTCGTGAAAAATGGCCGTAAAGCGGTAAACAAGATGTTTATAGGTGTAAACACCGTAAACAGACAACCTATTGACCCTTCCAAAAGAACAAAAAAAGCCGTTTACCTGTAAACAGTGCTGTAAACAAAGCTGTAAACGGCCCTGTAAACACCATAGGGAACGCCAAAAGTCCTGAACGGCCACCAATACAGAGGATAAAAGGATACCCTACCCATATAAGGTACGGCCGCGATATGACTCGTATCCAGATGTCCATAGTATGAAGATTGACATGTAAGCCCTATACCCTATGAAAACCATGAAACCACTCAGGACACTACTATTGCTCTCTATACTTATATCCTCTGCGGCCCTGACGGGCTGTCAGGACGAATCGCTCCATGTACAACCGACAGCCGAGATCACCGTCCCCGACCGGGATGAAGCCGCCACCGCTACCGCTTCGGTGGGCGATGTCGGAGGGGATGAAGTGGTGGTCGAATAAATATGCTACGACTCAGCATCTGCCCAGGTCCTGCCCCTTGTGAACAGGAACACATATCTTTCAGCTATAAATACCTAAATAACTACCTATCCCCTGGCGCAAGCGTCCGCTTGTGCCGCCCCTGTACCCGCCACGGAAACAAAGGATAGCGTACACATGTAAGGTACGACCGCGATATGACTTGTATCCCGATATCCATAGTATGAAATTTAATGCCTAAAATTTAAGCCCTATATCCTATGAAAACCATGAAACCATTCAGGACACTACTATTGCTCTCTATACTTATATCCTCTGCGGCCCTGACGGGCTGTCAGGACGAATCGCTCCATGTACAACCGACGGCCGAGATCACCGTCCCCGACCAAGATGAAGCCGCCACCGCTACCGAAGGCGGCGAAGGGAATGTGGTCATAAGAGAGTGAACTTCTGACCGATCATACGATACAAAAGAGCGGTATCCTGCTGCTCCAAAACCAGTTTATAGAATAAGAATACCATTATATAACCATCAGAACCCCAACTATGAGATCATTCTACCTTAGTGCCATCCTTTTAGTTACCTGTCTGTCCTGTTCCGAGAGGGGCGGTGTCGTACCTTCGGAGCCTCCCATCCCCGAGGGGATAACCGAACTGAGAGCGATGCTCCGTACGGATATCGATGAGGAAACGAAGCTGGCCATCTACAACCGACTGGCCTTCCGACTGAGAGACGATGCCCCCGAAGAGGCGCGCAGGTATGCCCACTTCCAGCTGGAGCTGGCCAAGAGAACGGAGAACGATCTGTACGAGGGCAAGGCGTACTATCTTCTGGGGTATGTAGAGACCAGGGAGAAAAACTATCCAAGTTCCATCGAGCATTACCTCCATGCCACGGACAGGTTCGAAGAGGTCTCGGATAATTTCAGGCTGGGCGATACCTACAATAACATCGGAGAGATCTTCCTGCGCAATGACCTCTACGGAAGTGCGGTGCCCTACTTCGAGAAGGCCGTGGAGTACTACGATGCCGCCAAAGAGGAGAAATATAGGGTGCTGGCCATGGAAAATCTGGCCATTGCCCACTGGAGGAAAAAGGACCCCGACTTTGAGCGGGCGGCAGGTATCTATGGGGTCATCATTGCAGGACAGCTGGAAAAAGCCGAAGCGGACCCCGCCTATATCGTGAAGCTCTATACCAACTATGGCTTCCTGAACTTCGACAGGGGAGAGTACACTACGGCCATAGCGCAGTACGAGCATGCCCTGGACCGTGTCGGTGGCCTCAAAAACGAAGGTGAGTACCGGGCACGGTTGTACTCCAATCTGGCAGAAGCCTATATGCACCAAGGCGAAGCATACTACTCCAAGGCCGTGGAGTACATGGACAAGGGAGCAGCCATCAAGGACGGTATCCCCTCGAACAGTAAGTTCATGGTCCAACGACTGAACATGCGCGGCGAACTGGCCATGAGGCTCGGCAATCACGGCAAGGCACTGGGTATCTTCGCGGAGGCCATCGCCATGGCCGATAGGGATATCGTGAACGAGCCACTACAGGAGACGCTGGTACTCATGGAAGAGGCACAACGGTCCTATAGGGCCGAGGGCGGCCAGCTGAGCTATGAGGACGCCCACATCATCAGAGAACTTGAGAGAAAACAGGAGAGCGCCGCCAGGAAAATCCGTGGCGGTCTGGACCGTCCCGAGCTGCAAGCGGCACTGGAAAGAACGGTGAAGGGCTATGAAAACGATAGGGCCGAGGCCCGACTGACTGCGGATAGGGACAGAACGGCACTGATGGGAAACCTGAAAATGGCCATCGCGCTCATCATCTCCATGCTCGGGCTTGTCTGGACGAACAGGGCTTTTTACAAAAAGGACAAAAGGATAAAGATGGCCGCCAAGGAGATAGAGTCCCGTAATGCGGACCTCCTAATGAGAGAGGCCAGACTTCGGGAGTATGTGATTGAGGAGTTCCGCGAGCTATCCAATGAAATGAAAAAAGAAATGGAGACCTGGATAGATTGGGTTAAGGTGAAATGGTGGTAGCGAAAAATAGTGGATACCGGGTACCCGGGCGTTTTTTCCCGGGTGGCCCTGCCCACAGCAGGTAGGGACGGGGTGAACACCTGCGATATCACCATCACCTTTTTGGGGAATCATCGAGGCATGAACCCCAATGACTTCTCTATTGAACTTGATAATGGTCACCCTATTGTCTCCGGACAACATTTCCCAAAAATACCTTCTCTTGGGTACACAATGAAAACAATAGGAAACAGCTGAGACCGCAGTCCTACGGACTGTCCCAGTACCTTACAATATGCTCCGTTATCTGGTTCAGCTTCATGTACCTGTCCTTCAACAGCATATTTTCTTTCATAAGTGCATTTCCAATAGTATAGAGTTCCGACAGCAGGACTTTCAGTTCCTGTTTTGTATAGCGGCGCAGGTCCCTGTTTTTTTCCAAATCGACAACGGTGGGTTCGATGTCACCGAAGTCAAGTAGCCCATCTATACGCCCTGACCAAAAATCCACACCCAGAAGTTCGTCCAATGATATTTCAAGGACCTTTGCCATGGCAGCGGCCACATTGCCGAAGACCTTCCTTATCTCTCCCCTTTCGTATTTTCCGACAAGGTCCGTGCTATAGGTCTTTTCCATATGACCGGAAAGTGCCCTTGCGAATTCATCCATCGAAAGTCCCGCATATTCCCTGAAATGCCTGATCCTCGGACCGATACTCTCCGGGACCATGGGCTCCATCGGGCGGGAGGTCCGTATCAGTCCATGGATTTTCATTTCCACCGATTCCAGGACCGTTCTCAGTTTCGTATTCTCGTTGACGATGTACCTCAGTACCATATCGTTCACCCTGACCATTTCCTCTCTCAGCCCGTCACCGGACAGTTTGTTGATATCTTTGTGCTGTAGCCCCATCTCGGATACGATATCGACATATCCCTGTTTCCACCAAGGTACGGGCAGGCCCAGGAGTTCATCGGTACTGACCTCGAGCACTTTCGCAACTGCGATTAGCGTCTCTACCGTAAACTGATTTATCCCCAGTTCGTACCTTCTCATCAGGTCCTTCGTTATTTTCCGCCCCAGTTCCCCGGACAGCAGGTCCGCCAGTCCCTCTATGCTGAGGCCAAGGTTCTTTCTGAAGATTCTTATCATATTTTTTTGAGCCAAACTATTTTTTAATCAAAAAAACCACTACATTTACCCTTATAAAATAGTTTTATTATTTTTATCGATGCTAAGGGCATGAAAACACAATCTGTCCCCAAGTACCGAAAGAGAGCAAATATAGTAAGATAATAGTATAGGTATATACAGAATGGCTAGCAAACTGATAAAAGGAAAACGGATGCAACAGGGCATTATCGATTCAGGGTACCAAGGCCGGACCCCTCCCTGTACCATGGGCAATTATATAGCCGTTAAGGACAATCACGGCATGGAGGCCCTGATAGATGTCATGGGCAGGGTGATCGGCGACCGGAAGGAGGCCGTACGTTTCTCCGAGCATTTCAAGGGAGGGGTTATCGGCAAGGGGCTACGGTTCGAGTCCTGCCACTATGGCCTACGGCTCTATGAGAACCACGGAAAGCAGGAACTTTTGGGCATCCTCTTGATATGAGCGATAGGAAAGCCGAGATCCGGGCGAGACAGCTACAGTACCATAAGATCATAGAGCAGCTTGAACGGATGCAAAGAAAACTGGCCACGGTACTTTTTTTTCATGGTAACATCATGGACAGCTATGTCGGTTCCATCAGTGGCGATGGGTTCGGTACGGAACACGATCTGGACGGAAAGATAGGTGAACTGAACGATATGGCGATATTGACGAAAGAAGTACTTCGGCTCAATCTTACAGAGGTGGAGAAGGTTAAGGATTACTATAGGGTACGCATGCTGCTGAACGAGACCGACCGGGAACTGGACGGTATCGAAAGCAAAAATACATGATAGGTGTTTTTGGATTAAAAAAATACTTTAATGTATCAGCTACTTTTGGACGAGGGTACTACTCGTTATTTCATGATGACGGGGAAAAGAAACTCGCTGTCCGGTTTTTTATGACAAAAACAGATAGAGTATGGAAAAGACAAGGATAAGGGAATCAGTCGATAGGTTCAGGGTACGGCACAGTGGTACAATGGGGACAAGATGCAGGCACTGGGAACATTTAATAGAAAATCTCGATGTGATGTTCCCCAAAGGGGAAAGTGAAAGCGGCGGTAGCATCTTCACGGGCAGGGACTACTGGCGGGGACTCAAGGACCTGATCCGTCCAATCGACTGTATCCTGAGCGATTGTGGCCCGACCAAAACGGAGAAGACAGAGCTGGCGGGATTGAAAGCGCAGATCATGGACCTATTGTACGGGTAGAGGTCGGGCAAAGTTTTTTTCAAGGAACATGACCCGGTCAACGACGTAGATAAGGGAGGGGTACGCGTATCTTATCGACCGTCATGGTACCGGTCCCGGACATGGGCACAGATCAAAAGGAAATTGAACGAATAGGAACGGGAACCGGAAAGGTACGAACAGGTCCATAGCCATATAGGAAGACTTAAAGTACGGATAGAGATGGTCCTTCATGATTACGGGCGGGCCGTGGACGATCATCAATCGAACATTTATCTGAACGGGCACTGTACGTGAAACGGTCCGGACGGCGAGATAGGGGAAGGTTACGGTACCTTTATAAGAGTTCTCAAAATGCCGGAGGGCAAAAAATAGGTCGATCCCCCAAAGGGAGCGGGAAACAGTATCAGTGGATAAGGGTAGGGTACCGTACCGAAAGAGGGGGTATACAGGTGCGGCTATGGCCATATCAAAGCTTTGAACGATTATGGGGGGCTCTCCGTCCCCGCAGACGGTACCTTTTTGGTTTTTGGCTTAAGGTTGAGGAACGGTCCACCCCTATTATTTAAGGGGTGGGCATTCCAAATGGGTCAACCGGACCACCGGGAACAGGGTATCCAATAGTGAGGTACGAAGGAGAGACTACCGGTATAACAGGACCGGCTACAGGACTTCGACACGGGGGACAGCGAACGGTACGGGGAACTGAGGGCCTTCTTTGAATCAAGGCCAGAAATGACGGCCCCCGGTGCCGCACCGCGACCAAGGGAAGGGCCGACAGAAAGGGAAAAAAGACATTGAAGGTACCACAATGGTGTGGTTTAGGGTGATAAGGTTGCCGTCCGTCCCTAGGGCGGGCGGTAGCTATTTCGGCCAAAGGTCAGTGAAAACACCATAGTATTTATGGATTGGGAACGGTCCGCCCCTATCATTTAAGGAGTGGAGATTCCGGATAGGTCAACCGGACTATCGGGAACAGAGGATCCCGGAAATTGTCGGAAAAAGAACACATCGGTACCGTACCGAAGAAGATACCATGGGGTTCATGGTTTAGGGTTGCAGGGTTGCCGTCCGTCCCTAGGGCGGGCGGTAGCTATTTCGACCAAAGGTCAGTGAAAACACCATAGTATTTATGGATTGGGAACGGTCCGCCCCTATCATTTAAGGGGTGGAGATTCCGGATAGGTCAACCGGACTATCGGGAACAGAGGATCCCGGAAATTGTCGGAAAGAGAACACATCGGTACCGTACCGAAGAAGATACCATGGGGTTCATGGTTTGGGGTTACAGGGTTGCCGTCCGCTCCGGTCATAGGGAGCGGGCGGTCCTTTGGGGACGCTCCGAACAATACCCTGTCCCCGCACCGATGACACTTGCCCCTTTAATACAGGGAGCAAAGGTACCGCTCCCCTCTTAGGGCCGTGGTTTGAGCCGGGCGGTCCGTCCACTGGGAGGTACGGGCCGCCTTTTCAAAAAAAAAGTTCCATTAAAGACCAGTGTATACCATGCAAGAAGAAAAAGACTGGGAAGGCTACATCTCCAGGTACATCCTGAAATATGACCTGACCCACCTATTGACAGATAACGGTTCCAAAATACTCCGCATGGACCGGTTCATTGTCATCAATACCCATGGCATAAAAGTAGCCCTGCATTTTGAAAGTCCCTATAGGCAGAAACTCAATAAGATCTGTTTCAAGGATCTTGTATCGGGTACACGGATAAGCCTGTCCTTCGAGGCCGAGGAGGGCAGGTATTTCGGTGACGGCAATGTGAACCTTGTCGAAAGTTTCCTGAATATTCCCCTGATTCACGGCTGGACAGAGGATACCGTCCGCGTTGATGGCATACTGCTCAGGACAAAGGTCTTCCGTGGCCATAGCGGCAGGTCCCACATCTGTACCCTGCACAATAGGCACGGTCTCAGAAGGTGGTTGATGTACAGGCTCGGTATAGGTGTGTCCAGGGCATCGACGCCCCACAAGGGTGCCCTGCACCGGTACGAGGACCGGCTGCACTCCGTCATACCCGATAAAGGCCCCGGAATATTCCTCGATTTCAACCGATAGGGACCGGCGAACCCGTATCCATAGATCATACGGCGCATATTCATTTACCAAAAAACATATATAATGAAAATCAGAAGATCATTGGTGGCATTTGTGGCCACAACGGTACTTTACGGACTGAACGGCACTGCGGCCGTAATGGCCCAGTCACTCTATGCCGACAGTGGCGACGGCTTTGACCGAGGGCAGGTCACGGCCCGTACGGGTGATACCGTGCGGTTTTTCACGGACATGCCGGGACTTGTTCCGGAAGAGCATTTCTGGATCATCACCTCCACCGATGGCTGCCGTGATGCAATCTCTCTGGTAGAAGAGAGCGCGACGAAAGACGGTGTTCTCCTCTTTTTCCGCCTTAATGGCAGAGGGACCTACCATTTGGCGACCTATCGGTCCTGCTTTCGGTCAGATTTCACAAATGGGCTATCGAACCGTGTAGCGGTAAAAGTGGAGGACCGTTGTCCGGATATCGATAATGAGTGAAATGTTTTAAAAAAAAGTATATGCAACAATCCGCAAATAGTCTGTAGGAACAATGCCGGATGCACTACCGATCGTGCGGACGAACCGAAAAGACAGGAACCTGAAAACCTCCACCCTGTCGGGCAGTAATTCCAGTATTTCCTTTCAGGTAACCGAGTCTACGGCACCCATCACCTATCGTAGCGGTGTCCGTAATAGTGGTCGTAGAACATCTTTAGCTCATACGGCTTCAAAAACTGCCTTCTACCCGTTCTGAGTCCTTTCACGTTCTTCATCTCTCTCCTTAGCTGCTCGGTAGAGAATCCGCACCTGGCCGCAAGCTCTGATTTGGTCACCCATTTATCGATTTCCATAAACCTTTTTTTTTACTTTAAATTTACCCCGGAAGCATTGAACAGGTTATCGATAACCTACAAAAGACCCAACACTTCCCAAACTTTCTCAACCTGACCGATAACAAGGCATCAAGCCACCATCAATCCCATCTAAATCACTGATAAACAATAATTAAACAAGCTTTACAAAGCTTTCCCATCACGTCCCTTTCACCCTTTTCTTCTCCGTAAACCCTATCAATATTTGTCAAAAAACAAAGGGGATGATAATACCATGGATAGCCGGCGGGGCTGCGGCACTCTACGCCCTGAACTACTTCCTGAGACTCGACAAGGCTTCGGGGACGGTACAGACTGAGACAAGGGTACAGGTACACGGGGTCACCCTTTCGGGGATCACCCTGAAAGTGTATGTAACCATCAAGAACCCCAACGACATAGTGCTGAAAATGAGACGCCCATATGTGACCATCGGCTACAATGGGGAAGTACTGGGATCCTCCCTTCTCTTTGAGGGATCGGGAAGTCCACAGGACATCATCAAGATCGGAAAACAGGGACAGACACCATTTACACTGGACATGAATTTCGGCTGGTTCACGCTCATCCGCGTCATCGGGGTGGATATCGTTGAAAAGATAAGGAACAAGGACGGTAAAAATGCCACACTGGACATCAGTGCAAAAGTGAGTACCAAGGTAAACGGCTTCCCTTACGAGGACGAAAAGAAGATAACCCTTCGGTTCCTATGATCAGCAAGAAAAGAAATATCAGGTCGGGTCATGAGTACGACAGGTACTTTGCCAAGAGTATCGGAGTCGATACCGTCATCAAAAAGGACGCAAAATTGCACCATACCCTGAACCTCATGAAGGAGATGATATGGGAGACCCTTGACGATACGGCCCGGATCGCCCCGCTCTTAAAGGGCAGGGATCTTCGGGAGACCTGTCGGAACGTCTGGCAATGGGTCTATGACCATATCCAGTACAAGCCCGACAAACGGTTCATCGAACAGGTAAGGAGGGCCATCAGGATATGGGCGGACCGAAAGACGGGCTGCGATTGCGACTGTATGAGCATGATGGTGGTCGGGATCCTGCTGAACCTCGATATAAAATGTGAGCTGTCCGTAACGGCATACCTGAACAAAAGGGAACCCTTTGCACCGCTCAGGTACAGCCATATCTATCCGATAGTACCGACACCCGATGGTGGTTACATCACGATGGACTGTGTGACCGACCGTTTCGATTTCGAGGTACCCTTTGCCAAGTGCCTTCGCTTCGAAGTGCTGGACAGGAAGAAGATACTGCCCATCGCCCCGATTTCCATGGAGGTGAGCGGAGTGGACACCTTTGCCCTTCATGAGATCATCGAGGTATCCGATGAAGCTGACAGGCCGGGGAAAGGGAAGGCAGTGCCCGGTACCGTAGAACGGAACTATTTCATGCCGTCGGTAAGCGTTTCGACGGATTACAGTAAACACAGCCCCGTTTTCAATCAAAATGTCTTTATGCGGGAAAATCGGGACGGTACGGGGTATCAAGATTTAGTGTCGGTCCATGACCGGTTGATAAGGGATATCGAAGCGATCAGGGCCAAAGTGGGAAATGCCGTCAACAGGACGATAAAGCCCGACCATAGGAAAGGTCTGCCATTGGGGAAACTGCTATTGGCCTCTGCAATCGGTTACGGTACCTATTTGACGGTAAGATTTTTAACGGAACAAAACACGAAAGACAATGGAACTTCACAGACTTGACGGTATCCCCGTTGGCGGGATCGACATCTTGGACATACAGTCACCCGATGGTGATATGGGAACGGTCGAAAGCCCGTTGAAAGGTCCCTTGCAGGACGGCACCGACGGCCTCGGACCGGTACAGGACCCCAAGATAGTGCTGACCTTTACAGGCCGGGACGGCAATACCTATCACGCGGATGCGGACGAGAATATCTATCTGGCCCTGGACGGCCCCGGACTCGATGGTTTCTTCAAGAAGATAGGTAAAGGGATAAAGAAATTTTCAAAAAAGGTCGGAAAGGCCGCCGGGAAGGTAGGTAAAGCCTTCAACCGCTTTGTCAACCCGGCCACTATCCTGTTAAGGAACGGGTTCCTTGCCGCAATGAAGCTCAATATGTTCAAGGTACCCGAGCGCTTGCGTTTCGGATACCTTTCGGACGATGAGGCAAGACGTAGGGGGATGGACCCCAACGGTTTTGCCAAGCTTAAAAAGGTCAGTGAAAAGGCCCACAAGATCTATACAGCGGCAGGGGGCAAAGAAAGCAACCTGAGAAAGGCGATCCTGACGGGCAAGGGCAACAGGGACCGTCTGGTGGCCCTCTCGGGAATCGGTCTGAACGGCCTCGGGCTTTCCCCCGATCTGGACCCGGATGACCGGTTTAACGATGAATTCGAGCGGTTCATCGTCGAGGCCGATGCGGATACCGTCGAAATGGCCCTGAGCGGACAGGTACAGGTAGAGGGGATCGGTGCGGTCGCAGAGACGGGCACAGCAGTTGCCAGTGGTGTTGTTGCCGCACTGGGTACCGCGTTGAGCAAGGTACAAGGTGTCTTTGACCGGGCGAAGCCGGTAGCGGACTCTGCAAGGACACTGGTGGACAGTGGTAGATCACTGTTCGATACGGGCAGGGATATCAGAAATACCATCAGGGATATTGCCCCCCGGCCCGTGCCAACGGACGCAATGGCCCCGGACCTGCCCCCTCCGACCTCCCCGCAGGGTATCGGCGCAAAGGAGAGCAGGCCAGAGGGAGAGAGCTGGGCACAACGTAACAAATGGCTGCTCATTGGGGGTACAGTGGTCTTCGTGGGCGGTGGAATCGGATATGCCTACTACAGGAACAAGAAAAACCAGGAAGAAGCAAAGAAGAAAATACCGAAGACCAAAAGGTCGCTGAACGGACCACCGAAAAGAACCTACAAAAGGAAGGCCGTGAAGGGCAGGACCGCGAATAGTGGCAATGCCATGGCCTCTAAGCTCTTATTGTAACAACGATATCGGATACCAAAAGAAAATGACATGAAACAGATGACCAAAAAGGAAAAAGAAGAAAGAGAGAAGACCAAAAAGAAAAATGTCGAAAAAGCAAAAGAGGCCGGGGCCATTATCGGGTCGGGGCTGGCCAGTTACCTGCTCGCCTCTTCCATGGGCCGTCCCCTGAAACTGGGAGCCGGTCTGGCGGCACTCCTAGCAGGTGCGTTCTACAACAAGTCCTGGGTACTTTCCAGTGGTATGATCATGTTGGTCAGCCCCAATATCCCTGCAACGGGCCAACAGGGTGATGAATCCCTCGAAGGGTTCGGGGATGAACTGGACAGGGCCAAGGGGCGGGCCATGAACGCACTCAGGCTATTGGGCAAGAACTTTTATATGGACAAGATCTCCGATGAAATGAAAGAGAACATGGAGCTACAGGGCATGGAGGACGCTACCGATATCATGATGGGCCTCGGTAACTCGGTACGGGCCGAGAACTTCGACACCTCGGAGGTGGACAGTATCATTAGAGAACTGGAAGCCGGCAATGCGGACCGGCTCATAGAACAGAGCGGTTCCGTTAACGAGGAATTTTCAGGTGTAGGGAATGCCGACATAAATGAACTGGATGGATTGGATGCGGTCAGCCTTGCCGCTGCCGCTTACTGAAAATAATAACGGAAACTCAAAATAAACAATGACAATGAAACGAAAATCAAGCAGAGAGCTGTTCCTGGAAATTGTGAATGCCCATGTGCAGTTGAAGAACGAGAAAAAGCCCTTTGATCCCGAAATGGTCATGGTGGCCGAGAAGATAAAGGATGGAAGGTTACAGCTCATAGACATGGCCTATACCAGCATCAAGTACGCGGGTGACAAGGCGACCATCCACATGTTCGAGACTCAGGATGCGAAGGAAACAGGGATCACGAACGTCACACAGGCCAAGCTACAAAAGGACAGGTTGTTCCTCCCTACGGCCATCACCCTTTTGGCAGCGGCCTTTAATGGCGACCTTCCCAACTCCGACAGGGAGTGGAAGAGCCTGAAATTGAAGTCCATCTATGACTCGATCAAGAAAATCCCTGGACTTCCTCAAGGAGATGTCACCTTCACGGCCAACAAAAAGCTAATTCTGGACGAAAGGCCGATGCAGGAATTCGTGACGGACAACAACCATCAGGTGAACCTGGGAACGTACCAGATCGACAACCCCCGATTTGTCAAGGACGATATCGAGTTCGAGTTCACGATCGAGGTCGGTGAAGATCTTCCCGAAAAGGTGCTGATCAAGGTAGATCTCAACGGTACGGGTACCGCACCAGCATAAGATAGTGCATTATGGAGGAAGTAAAGATAGAACATATCGAACGTTACCCCTATTTCCAATTGTTCATCGATGAACCCAACAAGACCTATACCAGGGAATACGAGTTCAACAGGAACACATTGGAGATAGTGGGCATACAGTTGACCAGCCGTTTCTTTGACAGGTTGTCGCTCAGGGGTACACAGCGCATGGAGATCGGGGGCGATACGGTTTTTGATGAAGGACTTCCGTCCAGACTGTTCATGTCGAACGACGGGGCGGTAAGGCCGAGGTTTTTCCCCCTGAGCATTCCGGTCCCCAATGACCTGGCCCTGAAATTCAGGTTCAGGGACCATGATCACCCTTACGCCCCTTTCGGGGACGGGTATGATGTATTTGTATCAATGATAACCAAGGAAAGGAAATGAGAGAAGTAAGGGCCATTCAAGGTCTCAACGGTGAAACGCGAAAGATGCTCATCAGGAGACGGTTTGTTCCCATAGAGTTCACCATCAGCGAAAGTGGCGGTCACAGGGGCTTTGAAACCAAACTCCCGGCCAATGTCTCCAAGGTTGTGGGTTTCTATGCGACCGTTGACACTGGCAGAAGAACGGAGGCCGGGGACAGGTACTATCTGGGGGTCGGCAGGGATAGCGGTCTTGCCGGGGACGCGGACTTTATCACGGGGCTTGATACGGGGACCATCGAAGAAGCCCGAACCGATTTCTCGATCTATGCGGAGTCCGGTGAATGGGTCTTCTATGCACAGCCCGAACGACTTGATTTCAGCGTCTATGCCACCAATGACGGCATAGGTCTGAGCAGGGTGGCGACCATCAAGGTAACGGACAGGGCTACGGGAAAAACTGAGGACTATGCGGTGTGGCGCAGCCGAAGCCCCGGACCGGATAACCTTGACTTTGTAGTGGAGTACAGTGAATCCGGTATGTGATGGTCAGGGCAGAATTGAGATTAAGGAACCAAAGGGGTGTTTTCTGGGCCGGACAGATTGGGGATATCATTAAGACCGATACGGGCAAATATGGACAAGGCGAGAAATCATTGGGCATCCACCTGGACAATGCCGAGCTGGTACCCTTGGACGTAAGGACGGACGATGGGGAGGAATACATCCAAGGTTCCTTGAGGGACCTTGGGCTATCCGAAAATGACCTGCCCTACAGGTTCAGGTTGTGGCTCTTGGTCGAAGAAGAACCGATAGAACTTTGAATGCAATGGTAGAAGATTTCATAGTAGTACTGGCCTCACAACGTGTCAGGGAGCGTGGGTTCAGCAGGTACAGACTGAGCCATCGTGACCTGAGCATTGCCCCAAATGAAAAGCGCGAGGTTAGGGCATACAACGAGATATGGTTCCTTGTGCATGCTGGCGAAGGGATACTGATCAGTAGTGACTATGGAGAATATGACCATGACAATGGGGCATCGGGCGAGAACATCCATGAACACGGTGACATCATCACCATCACCAATGGATCGGCAACGGTAAAACAGGCGAAATTCATTCAGGTGCAACTACAGGGATAAGAATATGGAAAGCGAAAGGATAAAAAGACCCGCATCCATGCGGCTGAGCGATGAGGAGTACGAGGAAATGGAAGCCATGGGACTCAACAACGAGAGTGCCTACATGCGGCACAAATGGAACGAGTACCGAACAGGAGAATTACAAGGTATGGACAGCACGGAAAGCCCAAAGGACCTTGGGACGGCACTGGCACTGCAAAGGGCCGAATTCGAAAACCAGAGACTGCGGGAAAAGGTCGATGAGCTTTCCCGTAGTAAAGAAGAAACGATGAACGGAATCGGGGACCAGGTGGGACAGATGCTCAGGGACGAACTCATGAAGCGGGACCATGAGAACCTGAAAAAGGAAAACGAAAGGCAGGGCAAAGAGATAGACAGGTTAGAGGCCGAACTGAGGAAGTCGGAGAAGCTTGTGGATGACAAGAGTGGTGAGGTCGCGGAAATGGTGAAGAAGCTCGGATACATCGAATTGGGAAAGGCTCTATTGCCCTCTGCGATAAACGGACTGGCCAAACGCTATCCGAAACAGTTGCAGGGACTGGCCTCTACCCTTGGTGAGCTGGGGGGTGAAATGGCTGCGCTGCCCGAAGCCTCGGCCAGCATGGACAGCGAACAGGAACAGCTACTTGCGATAGCGGAATACCTGCACGACCTGTTCAAGGACAGCTTCGACCGGTTCATTGCTGTGGCCGATCTCATGGGACAGGCGCAGAGAATGGAAGAAACGACATTACAAAAGGTCAACTACTACATCTCACAATTAATCAAGGTAAGGAACTCAAACAACAAACAGGATGTCGATCAAAACAATCATAGCACAGCGGTCAAAGATGGCAAAGAAGAAGCAAACAGAACTGAGGCTGAAAACCGAGAGCAGGAACGATGAGCAGACCGAACAGCTCCACAGGGCATTGGAGACCCTGCTCGAAGAATTCGGGGCAGAAGGGGTCATCAAAATGGTGGACATCTTTCAGCGCGACGGGTTTGTCAGGAGCATGGTGAGGTTGAAACTGAAAACCAGATAGCCCCATGGCGGCCCCTTTAATGGTAAGGGCGGCACTGGCGGCAGATGCCATCCGCCAGAACAGAAAGGAACGTAAACGGGATACCGAACCTTTGCCAGTGGACAGGACCACGGCCATAATAATGGCCCGTGAAAAACTTAGACAGGTCAAGTTCAGAAATAGGTTGAGGAACGGGGCTTTGCTGACGGGAGGCACCATCATAACGGTGATCGTCGGTGTGCATTTTTACAACAAATGGCGAAAGGCGCAGAGCGAAAAGAACGCGCTGGACGGGGGAAGCGGTGCAAGGTTCGCCCTGCGGATAAAGATGGCCTTCGAAAACGATTATCTATGGGGCTGGGGCGTTGATACCGATGCGCTTTTCAAAGCGCTCGAAGATATCCCCGATAGGAAAACAATGTTACGGACGGAAGCCGCCTATTTCGCGCAGAACAATACACCACTTGCAGCCGACCTCAAAGACGAGCTGAGCATAGCAAATTTTGAAAAGGCAACGGGCATAATAGACTTGGTAAAGTTAAAAACATAATATCATGAACGAACAGGAACAATTGGACCTTGAAGCACTACAGGCACTGGAAGAGGACGAGGCCAGAAAACGCAGGTTTGTAAAGATCGCATTCGTTTCGGGAGGGGCGCTGGTGGGGGGATTCATCCTTTACAGTCTAGTGAAGAACAAGTTGGGAAGGAACACCACCATAGTGCAACAGCTACCTCCCGAAGTCAAGGTCAGGGAAATAGTCAAAGAGAACAGTAGCAGGTTCCCCCTCGGCATGGGATCGAGGGGCGAGCTGGTCGCCATGCTACAGAACGCACTGCTCGCTATGGGAAAAGGAGCAGCAGCAGCAATCAAAAGCACCAGTATTCGGAACGGTAAGCCTGACGGTATTTTTGGAGCAGGTACCTTACGTGCCCTGCTTGCCGCAGGCCAACCTTCCGTCATCGATGCAAAAAAATTCGAGGAGATTGTAGCAAAGGGGAAGAGCAAACGGGCCGCTTCCGTTGATAGCAGCTTTGATGGCCGCAAAATAGCAAACGGAATCAAAGCGGCCATCAAGGGCAACGATATCTTTGCCGTGCTCGATGAGCTGGAAAAGATAGCAAACGTGAAGGAGTACCAAGCTGTGAGCAAGTACTTCAAAGGTGTCTTTATCGAAAGCACTTTGGTGACCAGCCTTGTCAACGCCCTGCTCTCGGTGGCCTTCGTCAAGAGCGAACCCGCTAAGGAAAAGATACGAAAGGAATTCAAGAGGATGAACCTTGTCGAGCGGGACGGGAAATGGTTCCTCGAAGGTCTCATGGGCCTGTCGGGGGGTACGGATACGTACCGTTTGGCGGTCACCAAGAAATATACCGTTCTAAAGAATGCCAATGGCGACCTTGTAGTGCCACCGCTGGAAAAACGCAAAGTGGTGGGCTATGTCATCGGGGGCAAACAGGGTGTTTCGAAGTTGATGACACCGGATAGAAAGGTGGTGTACGCCCCCTCCCAAAACCTGAAAATCATCTAATAACAACAATAAACAATCGAGAACAATGAAAAATCGACTTATTCATTACCTGAAAGATCTATGGGACTATGTGAAGGTATGGCGCGAGCTGTCCTCCATCGGTATCGGGCTGCTCTTGTGGATGAAGAGCCATGTCCTATTGCGCTACATCGATCCGACCAGCGCCACCTATGACGCAGGGGTGTTCCAATTGGTGCTATTTGCCACTATCTCCCTCTTTGTCCTTCATGGGGTGGTAAGGATCCTGATGAAACTAATCTGGCCTTCCATGGACAACTATCTCAGAATCGAATTTACGAACGACTTTAAAACTATCGAAAAATGGCAAAAGCTAAAATTATCTGCTTTCATCTTCTTTGCTTTCTTGCTCTCAGCAGTGCTCTTGGCCAAGGCCATATAGGGCAAAAGCAGCGCAGCTTTGCTTGCTATGGGTCGAGCGAAGCGGACCAAAGGGCAGAGCTAGAGCGGACGTTCTCCGCAGAGGTCGGGGTCAGGGAGCAGGGCGGAGCAAACAGCGGTAGCAGGGTCGAGCAGTACCTTGCTGCTACCAAGCTGACCAAGGGTTATGCTTGGTGTGCTTCCTTTGTCAGTTGGTGCTATCTACAAGCTGGCATCGATGCCCCCATATCGGCTTGGGTACCCTCATTTGCCATCAGCAAGAACATGGTGTACAAACGCGGTGAGTATGTCAAGAAGATACCCGAAACGGGCGATGTCTTCCTGATCTGGTTCCCCAAGTTGGGAAGGCCCGCCCATATCGGCTTTGTCGAACGGTGGGGCAACAGGACGGTGATCACAGTCGAGGGCAATACCAATGACAACGGGTCGCGTGAGGGCGATGGGGTCTATCGAAAAAGAAGGCTGCAAAAGCAGGTATGGGCCGTGTGTGACTTTATCAACAATGCTCCGTGATACGCTCAGGATATTAGGGAAAAAGGAGCATGTCATCTACACGCAGCCTTACAGGTTGAACATCGTTGCCACACGCAGCAGATCGCTGCGGAGCAACAGGTTCGATGACCGCTTGGAGGTCTTCTTTGTCAACAGCAGGGGAAAGTGGGAACACCATGCTTTCCCCTGTACCACCGATCCGGGACAGTACTGGCTCGATAACCCGATGCATCCCAATGGTACCGCTTTCCTCAAAAACGGGCAGTACATCGATGCCTACGGCATGGGGTGGCATAGGGGAAGGTACGAGGCTCTTGTCCAGATTGCACCCGTGACAGTAATAAGGAACTATGACCGCAGCGGCCTTTTCAACTGGACGGAGAGCGGGTTCGAGGACAGGGGCAACTTTGGGATAAACATCCACAGGGCATTCGGGGTCGGGACCGCTGTCACCGTTGACCGGAGTAGCGCAGGTTGTATCGTATTGGCAGATACCAAAGACTATGACAGGTTCATCTGTCTCTGCAAAAAGCATCGCAGGACACACGGTAACAGCTTCGCGGTGACCCTGATCGATTTCAGGGACATCAGGAGAAGGGATGCGAGTTTAGTGGCTTGGGGATTGGCATCGGGGTTGACTCTTGGGGCTTTGGCTTATTATATCTATGAAACTGACAAAAAATTCAAAAAAAGACGCATTGGCATTGATAGGCTCCCTATCGGGGCTTATGGTCGCCAAATGGTGCAAACGTGAGGATGTCTATCCTTTTGTTCTCATCGGTGGTTTCCTCGGCAATTTCATCGGTGAGGAATACCTACCGGAGGATAAGATGACGGTAGATGTCCCGTATAAAGGAATCATAAATGAAAGACGTAAAATTCGGGGTGGCAAAGGCCGAAAACCCTGAAAAACTGATAGCGACCTTTGACTTCATTATTGACGCAAGGGAAATGCACAAACGCTTGGTAAAATGCGGTTGGGACGGACAATTGATAGTGGTAAAGAGGTTGAAAGATGGAACAGTTATTAAATTATCCTAAAGCAGAAAAGAAAGGGGCATTGAAGATGATGCCCTTGGAGCTGCACGGGGAAGAGGTGCCAAGGGTAAGGACCTATTGGAAGTCAGAGCTGGCCACGATGTACAGGGTCAGTCCCAAGACGTTCAGCTCTTGGCTGGATAGGTTCATAGAACAGCTCTATGCCCTGGGATATAAGAGGACTAGTAAGAAATTGTATCCAAATATGGTTGCGCTCATCTTTGACAAGTTGGGGGAGCCTTGATTTAGCTTTCAGTTGCCAGAATGTAGACTGTAGTTGTAATAGTCCTTGGGTATTAGTGGTCCTTTAATTTTATTTGGGTTGTAAGCCGAGGAATCATAATAATTTTCATTGCTTGTCCAAGATGAATCATGTAAATCAGTATTGTCCAAATTCTTAAGAAGCGAGTATCGCTCAATATAGCCTTTGAATTTTTTTCCTAATTCGCTCAACCCATTATAGAATAGCCATTTCAGCTCATAATCAGACAATTGAGACCTAATGATACAAGTGTATTTATATTTTGAAAGGTGTTTTAAGTATTGTAATTCTTGTTGGTGTTGAGGATGGGCCACTGATGTCCTAATATCCTGACTTAATGGTATTAAGTCATTTTCATCCACAAATTTGATTAATCTGTACAAGTTTCTGTAGTAATGTCCATAATTAGTTCTAACAAGTTCGTAACACGCCATATAATCACCCTCCCAGCTATGTTTCTGGATGCCTTCAAACTTTATGTCTTTCAGTAGTTCATAGGTCACATTGAAAACTTCCCTCCCGTTGAACACGCCCTCATTTGCGGCAACTTTGCTCCTTAGCTCATTTTCAAAATTATTGATAAGATCCCTGTGGTGTAAGGCGTTCCATGACATTGAATTAACAATATCGTGATGAGTCTTTAACAAATTGAAAAATGTGTTTTCAAACTGTTGTAGTTTCAAAGTATTGTTCTGAATCTTGAATTCTTGTCTTGTTTCTCGCAACTCTTCTCTTTGAAGCCTCAATTCCCTACTTTGCAGGATTATCGTATATATCACACCTCCAAATGCCAAACCTGAAAACAGGGCATTGACCGCACCGAATGAGTCGCCGAATGTTCCTTGCATATTGAGCTGTCCGAAATGCTTGCTTATAACGGGCCATGAGATTCCCCACAAGATTATCACGCCTAGTGCAACAAGTATGGGTACCCATAGTTTGATCTTTGAGTAATTGATATCCTGCTCAGTATTTTTATCTGCCATTTGGGTTTGTTTTGATCTCGTATACATAACTGAAGTTTTCAATGAAATTTCCTGAACGGTTTTTTCTATTGAAGGTATAAAGGTGCAGTCCATCAATGGAACATTGACCTGCTTCGCTCAATTTTTTATTGTTTTTGGTCAAGGGCTTGATCTCCACGGTCCCTTGGCAACCGTTGCGGTTGCAGCTTCCCCTCAGTTTGTATACATTGATAGATTCTTCGTTTTTCACTAGATACGCTCTTTCATCACATAATGAGGGATATTTATTCTTCCTGTTGAACCAAACAGCCAATACCTTATGATTCGTAAATGTGATTACAGGTATCGCTGCAAGGACGACCATCATCAGGTAAAATAATACTACATTGTGAAATACCTTGAAAAAAAAAGCAGTTAGACCAATACCTAAAACGGTTAGAACTAAAATTGTGAAAAGAGAAAATGATTTCATTGCGGTATTTCGCAATACGGCTTTGTCCATTTCAATCCAAGGAACCTTTTCGTAGCGTATGGGCATTGATTCGGGATTCGGGTCGTACGGGTCAATGTTGAAAAGTCTGCATTTTTCCTTAATCGGTAAACCTTGGACCATTGGAATCAACTTTTCAGGGCCAATGTATTCCACTGCTTCAAGGTTGAACTCAGCTTTTATCTTTTGGATTTCTGGCGGATCCGTGCCCAATATATCGCTGCTACAAACAAAGGTCATTTTCTTGACATTGACCTGGACATTGAGACAGCCTTGGGCATCACCCCTGAATTTTTTGATAATCTCGCTGGGCTTTGGATTCTTGCCACCATACATGTGAAAATATTCACCAGTATCTTCTATATAACCGTCATTGCTCCCATCCTTCACATATTTTCTGGTGGGGTTGAACTTTGAACCATAATGGGCGAGAAAAAGCCTCTGACAGAACGTCTGAAATTTCCACCCAT
Source organism: uncultured Cyclobacteriaceae bacterium (assembly GCA_947492745.1). Lineage (GTDB taxonomy): Bacteria > Bacteroidota > Bacteroidia > Cytophagales > Cyclobacteriaceae > Aurantiphycus > Aurantiphycus algarum. The sequence goes on from CANLOE010000028.1 coordinate 47,162, forward strand.
CCATTCCTCTGATATTATCGAAAAGATTATCACTATTGAAAAAGTCTCTCATCCTCCAATGATATTATCAAATGCAGCAAGGGTCTTTAATGAAGTGGGCATGGTCTTAATTATTTAGTTCGGTCGCTCAAGGCAAGAAAAGACTATTTAACGTTTTTACAGATAAATCGCAAAAATCAAGCCCTTCAATTAAAAAATTGAATCCCGCAATAACCCGAAACCATATTCCTGTATGCCTCTACACTTGTCCTAAACTAAAAGGACAAGAAATGCAACGTAAGAGCCAGAACGAAATCAACAAGGAAATAGAGGCACTGATCGAAGAAAAGGATAGGTTGGGAAGGGGTTATAGGTACGAGGACAAGCTTTTCATTGACCGATACCGTGGTTCGGGCGGAGCTGGAGCTTCCGGAGCTAAAGGCAGGGGGCTGCTCTTTGAATACTACACGCCAGACTATCTGGTATCACTGATGTGGCAGCTCGCAGAACATCACGGCTTTCAGGGCGGGAACGTTCTGGAACCATCTTGCGGCACGGGCAGGTTCTTCAAACCCGCAGGCCCCGATGTGAACTTTACTGGATTTGAGACCAATAAGACCAGTGCAAGGATCGCACAGATACTTTTTCCAAAAGCTGAGGTGCATAACCTGTATTTTGAACAGGCTTTCATGGAAGCTCCATGGTACAGAGCACGCCTGAAAAAAGAGCTGACATGGTTAAAAGGCTCACCATTTGATATGGTCATTGGCAATCCGCCCTTTGGAACCTTCAAGAGCAGATACAGTAGTCAGTTCAGGCACCCCAAGGTAATGCAGATTGAGATATTTTTTATGTACTATGGTCTACGGCTATTGAAAAAGGGTGGTTTGCTGGTGTACCTGATACCCCCAGGATTTATGAGGACAGGGAGCAAATACGAAAAGATCAAGAACGAGATGGGCCTTATCTGTGAACTGCTGGACGCATACCATCTGCCCCCCATCTTCAATAAGACCGGCATTGCGACCGATATCATTGTCCTGAAAAGAAAGTGAGCAAATAGTTTTCAGGTTTTTTTTTACTACAAGCCCGTGCAAACCGTAATAAGCCGAAACCGTCTTTCGGTCATTTTGCATCATTGCCCTATGAAAAACAAAAACAATGATAAAGAAATGCAGCAGTTGAGGTCGATGATCCGCGTAGCGCTGCAACAATGCGATACGGTCGCGACCCCGAACTTCTGCGAAATGCTGCACAGCTCCGAAGGCTACCGTAGGGCGGAGAGCATGGTCCTCAATTTTGCTTTAAAGAACAAGGTATCGATAGGTGCCGCGATAGGTCATCTGGAAACAGAAATGGTATGAAGACCAAAGGCATAACCTTGATGGAGCTTTTTGCGGGTTGTGGGGGCTTTGCGCTAGGGCTGCAACAAGCGGGCTTCACCTTTTCGGAACACTACTACTCCGAAGTGGACAGGTATGCCATAGCCAATTACAGTTACAATTTTAACAAAGCAACCAACCTAGGAGATGTCAGAAAAATCGATGCGAAAAAGTTCAGGGACAAGATCGATATCCTCACCTTCGGTTCCCCATGCCAAGATCTTTCAAATGCTGGACTCAGGAAAGGCCTTGAAGGACAACGAAGTGGACTCTTTTTTGAAGCTATCAGGATCATCAAAGAATGTAGACCCCGTTTATTTCTCTTTGAGAACGTCAAAGGGCTTTTTTGGAGTGACGAAGGCAAGGACTTTACGATCGTCCTGCAAGAGATTGCCAAGCTTGGGATTTATGAGTGCCAATGGCAACTTGTTAACACTAGCTGGTTTCTCCCACAAAACCGAGAGCGGATATACCTTGTCGGATCTCTTGGAAAAGGAAGTTCACCCGAGATATTTCCTCTCCTACGGGACGACAGAGAGAATATTGAAGGGCATAAGGGACAGAGTATCATTCAAGGCGACCTTGCTCCGACCATAGATACAAGGGTCGGCGAACAGACCAATGGATCGCCCTATGTCGTTGCAGTTCGCAGCAGAAGGTCAGGTGATAGCTACAAGGAATCCATCGATGTACGCAAGGACAGAAACACGAATGCCATATTGGGGAACAACAAGAGCAGTTTCCTGTTGGACCCATGGAAACCCATGGTGACCGAAAGGACAGATGAGGCAAAGATTATAAGGAGGGAGTTTCAGAAGCATGGAAGAGATCACCACCCCTATAACAGGCGACAGCTCGCCTTTAGAAAAGATGATACATCGAACGCGGTAATGTCATCACCCAATAGGGACAACCTCTTGGGAAAGGGCAATGTGATAAGAAGGCTTACCCCTACAGAGTGCGAAAGGTTACAGGGCCTTCCAGATGACTGGACAGCGCTTGGAAATTTCGACGGCAGCATCAAAAAAGTGAGCGATACCCAACGCTATAAGATGATCGGCAACGCTGTCAGCATACCAGTGGTTGAGGCCATCGGCACAAAACTACAGGGTCTGCGGGTCCCGAAAAAACAAAGTGGACTTGCCGGCACTGACATATCAAACAATGACATCATGGTACAGGACCTGAAAGGCATCCATAAAGAGTATGGTACGGAAAGAGATGCATCAGTGGCATACTATAGGGCAAGGGTTTCCTTCATAGAAAAACTGATCAAGCATATCAGGGTCATTATAGGGATAGGTGTATCCATCGAAGAAGAAAAGAAGCTTGAAAAGGATATTGACCTGCTCAGGAGCGGGTTGATCCTCGATAGGCATAGGGAAATTGCCGACAGGTACAAGATCCCGGATATCAGGACCTTGGCATTCATGGAAAATGGCAGCAAGGAGGGCGATCCCCTGACCTTTGCGGAACTGACCAGCTTCAATACATGGTTTGCGATGCACCCCGAAAAGATTGCGGGCAAAGAAGAACCGACCACCTCCCTAGCATTCCCCGTGACCATCAAAGGTACAAAGGAGGATATAGAAAGGGCCATACAATTAGGTATGGGAAAAGGTGAAGAGGAAACTGAACTCGAAGAATTTGAAGTAATGCTGGATGAACTTTCAAAAGAACTTGAACAAATGGACTTTGATAAAGATATGAACGGAAACGAGGATTACGGTCTTCACGGTTTGCAAGATGACGCTTTCTTTAATGGCCTTGGTGGCACCATCATCGATCGTAACTCCATACAGATCGATCCTACTCCGCTGAGGGAGTTGATCGAAAAATCAAAAAAGGAACAGGAGAAAAAGAAGGTGTTGGACTTTGCGGACATTGACAAAATGTACAACAAAAGTATATCGACAGAAGAAAAAAAAGCATGGGTCTGGTACAAACGAAGCTTGGGACACCCGATGAACGGATGGGAAAAATACCACCACAAAAGTACCAAAGGAGAAAAGGGAAGGCTGATCAGGGCCAACAAGGATACGGTCATCAAGAACAACCGATGGCAGGATGTGACAAGCGTTAAAAAAGGACGGGTTTTGGGCAAGCCATCCAAGTTCAAACATGAGTATCAGGGGATCACCTACCTGGTCTTTACCGGACTGGATGGGAACAAGTACCTCGTGGACATTGGTTCAACTACAGAGATATCAACAGATGTGACCATTGATGAGGGAAAACTCACAAAATGGGTAATGGACGGGGTGCTTTTCTACTCCAAGGGGGACCTGTTGCCCTACCCTTATTTCGCCTATGGGAACATGTATGACAAGGAACTGACATTAAGGGAGGACGAGAAGGACATTGTTGGGCAATATGGACAGGAGGTCTATGACAGGCACTTGGCACTCATCAAGAAACTTCGGCCCAGAATGTTGACCGTTACCAATCCCGATGCAGGGGAAATGCCAAAGATTTTGAGCATTTCGGAATTTGCGAGGGAATTCAAGATAGGTGGCCTGAGAATGGAGACAGGTGTTCAACTGCCCGAGAACATGGTCGATGAAGAGGGCAGCTCTTATGCGGAATATAACCTGATAGAGGCTTTCCGTCGCTGGTTGCGGACCCTGGACCTTCACCATTTCAGTGAAGTGAACGCGACAGAGATCATCACCTACTATATAGACGGGAAACAATTGAGCAGGAGCTTTTCCAAGGACAAGAAAAGTACAGTGGACAAGTATGCCAGGATTGAAGGAGAGCAATTGTTCTCAAAGTTTCTGAACAAGGCACTCTTGTTCGATGACCAGCAAAAGATAGATTTTTCGTGGAACAGGGAGTATAATGGGTACAGCAGCGTGCCTTACCACAGGGTACCTATCGGTTTTCGGTGCTCTTCAATGTTCAAATCTTTTGAGCTTCAGTTCACCGCAGCACAAAGGGAAGCGATTGCTTTCATGGAAATCGCCAATTCCGCCATCATCGCCTATGATGTGGGGGTCGGTAAAACAATGAGCGCTATCATTACTGCCGCCAATGCCCTGTATTCGGAAAAGTGCAAGAGACCGTTGATAGTAGTCCCCAATGCCACTTACAAAAAATGGATAAGGGAGATCATCGGCTATGAGGACGAAAAGAGTGGTGAGTTCGTGCAGGGCGTATTGTCGCACATTCCGTTAAAGATCAACGAGTGGTACAATCTGGGCAAAGGCTACAAGGAAACGATCGACCTGATGGAGAGCGTTGAGGAAAACAGTATTACCGTCGTAACATATGAGGGTATGAACAAGATCGGTTTTTCGCAGAAGGTCATCGATCTGCTACTTGAAGAACTGAGCAATATATTGGCCCAGGTGGGCAAGGATGGAAAGACTGCAAGGGACATCGAAAAGATACGTGACCGACATGAGGAAATCATAGGAATGGGCCTCAAAGATACCATTGCCGACATCGATACTTTGGGATTTGACTATATGATCATCGATGAGGCACATAACTTTAAGAACATCTTCGACCAGGTGCCAACGGACAGCCAGGGTAGGAAAAGGTTCAAGATATCGGGAAGCCAGAGCGATAGGGGCATCAAATGTTTTTTTCTTTGCCATTATGTACAGAGGACCTATGGAGGGAACGTGATGCTGTTGACAGCGACACCCTTTACCAACTCCCCATTGGAGATATATAGCATGTTGTCCCTTGTGGGATATGAGAGCATGCGCAGGATGGGCATAGTCAGTTTGGAAAGGTTCATGGAAACGTTCATACTTCAATCCGTGGAGTACGTAAATACGGTGGACGGTAAGATTGCCGAGGATTACGTTATCAAATCATTCAACAACAGGCTAGTGCTCCAAAAGCTGATACATAACCATATCAGTTATAAAACGGGGGAAGAAGCAGGTGTGAAACGGCCATGCCTGATCAGTCTGCCATTAACGAAAAAAATGGATGGTGATGGGGTCATGAGGCGGTTACCGAAAAAGGGTCAAATAGTTACCTATCACAAGATGACCGATGAGCAAAGAGCCAACCAACGGATGATATTGCTCAGTGTGCAGGAAGGAAGGGAGCTGGCCAAGCAGGGCAACAAGGCGGTGCTCATGAGGGCAATGGGCCAGTCCCTTGACAATGCCCTCTCCCCCTTCCTTTATATCGACAACCGCCCTCCCGATGATCATATAGATTTTGTAGAGAACAGCCCTAAGATATATTACGCCCTCTTGTGCATAGGGTCCGTGAAGTCCTACCATGAGGAAATGGGCGAACCCGTCAGTGGTCAGGTCATCTACATGAACAGGGGCAAAAGGTTTTTTCCCTACATCAAGGACTATCTGGAAAAAGAGATTGGCTATAAGCAGGGCATCAAATACAATCGAAGGACTTTTGACGAGGTGGAGATCATAACGGGAGGGATATCCGTAAGGCGGAAAGAAAGTATAAAGGATGCTTTTCTGGGTGGTGTGGTCAAGGTCATCATCGGTACCTCAACGATCATGGAGGGTATTGACCTACAGAACAGGGCGAGTTGCCTCTATAACCTTTACCCCGGATGGAACCCAAAGGATATCCAACAGATCAACGGTAGGATATGGAGGCAGGGAAATATGTTCGGTTATGTTAGGGTTTCCATGCCGCTGGTAGAGGATTCCATGGATATCTTTGTCTTCCAAAAGCTGGACGAGAAAACAGGAAGGACAAATGATATCTGGTTCAAAGGGGACCGTGGCAATGTCATCGATCTGGATACATTAGATCCGGAAGAGGTCAAGTTCGCTCTTTTCACAAATATTGACCTGCTGACTGCCATCGTCCTTGACAGGGAAAAAAAAGAACTTGGCAGGAAACTGTCCATTGCACAGGGGAACCTTGAGACCATGTTACAGTTCAAAGGGAAATTACAGGACTACGATAGATACAAGGTCAGGACAAGGGACAGTGTAAAAGAGATGATGTCCAATTTTCGCGAATACCTGTTTGGGAACGATACTTCCTATTCTACGAGCAGTTGGTGGTATGGTCTGACAGAGGCTAATCGAAAGTCCTTCCTAAAAAGGGCGCGAAAGCTGATAAAGGAAGCGGAAACTTTCATGGAAAGTGCCGAACAGGAAGATAAAGAATTATTGAGGTTGAGTAAGGCGTTCATTGAGCTGGAAAACAGATCAAGATATTTTTTTACCGGCTTAGATCGAAACTATGATAGGTTCAGGGGATTGGTCTCCGATGTTCGCAAAGCGGAAAAGACGGTAATGGGGGACAAGGGCTTTACGGTTAATGATAACCTGGATGAAGTGGTCGATATCTATACCAAGGAAAGGGATCAGGTTAGTGAGCTTATCGAGAAGCACGGTTCATCTGAATATATCAAGGGCAAGAAAGAAGAGGTCGAAAAGAAAAAGGATGAATTGACTGTACTGGGTGGCACCCCCCAAGAAAGGGCCGAGGATTTTGCCAAGCTCAATTACCTGCTCGACTTCAGGGCATCCGATACAGATGGCGTCAATTGTGGACTGCCAAAAAGAGCCTTGAAAGCAAGGAAACCTCAGAAGCTGTTGGTAGAAAAGACCATGACGGAAGAGGAAGAAAGGGAGCTTTTCGAGTATGAGCTGGAGCTTTTGAAAATCGAATTGGAGTTGTTGAGCTTTGACGAATAACCGCCCCTGATTTCAATTCTCTACGTGATGATTGTGAGCAATGTTTCGAATCCATGGATTCAGAACATTGCCCTTCATTTTGGAAAAACTGGACTTTCAATTGAGTCGTAAAGTGCTGCGCCGGAACGGGTATGGATTAATACCGGCGTATTTTTTTTACCATTAACATATAACGAACCATACAGGTCCATCGGTATTCCGGACACTTCATGTCCGATAATCCGATAGGTGTTTCCATGTAAGGTTTATGATTGTTTAACAATTTTCAATCCCCAATGGCCATTGAAACAACAATAGTCCGATTCTTGGTCGAACTATTGCCCACTATACACGCATCTATAGGGTCAATGTCGTCAAAAGGATAGCACTTTGAGCGAAATATACGTCTGTGTTGCCCCATGGTAACTTCGATTGGGTTTAAGGTCATAATCATCCAACTTTCAGATATATTTTCGTTTAACCAAACTGTCCAATCATGATAACAAAAAAAACACCTTCATTTTGTTGATAACATTTTTATTAACAGTGTTTTACAGTTGCGATGATGAGCCCTGTGAGACGGTTCAGAGTGAATGGGATACAGAGCAGGTACCCGCAACGGAAGGAGTTCAGATAGCCCCCGTTGTCTGAGAGTAATGTCTTTCTTGGCAAGTATGTACAATGTAAGTTAATGAACAATTAGCTATTGCGCATTATTGGAGTAACGGTGAAATTAGGAGCTGGATAATTTTACCAGACCGATATAATCCAGTCCGATAATGGGGCCATGGCCTTGATTTACTTACAGACAAGAAAATGGTAACTTGCCGGACACCTAACCTTTGATCGATGAAGTTTTTGTATGCTCTCCCTATTTTGCTCCTTTTTACCTGTTCCGGCATAGAGGAACCTGAAACGCCCGCTATAAAACTACCAAGAGATGTAAAGTCCCTGAAAAGACTGTTGGAGACCGACATAGATGACTTGACCAAGTTGAAAATCTACAATAGGCTTGGACTATATTTGAGAACTTGCGACACTGAAAAAGCATTGAGGTATTCGGACCTACAACAGAACCTTGCCGATATTTCCTGAAATATCGAGTTCAAGAGAAAGGCTCTCTATGTGCGCGGGTTGTTGTTGGATATCCGGAGAAAGCCAGATGCGGCAATTGACAGTTATCTAAGGCCCGTAGAGCAGTTTGAAAAGGTTGGGATCGAAAACAGGAAAACTGACAAGAATGGTAATTCAAGCAAAAAATATACCCATGCTTGGTTATACCGGGCAATCAGAATGCGGAGCTCCAATCGAAGCAGTCTGGTCTATCGGTGTTTTTCTTTTGATGTGTTTTAATGTTGAGGAAACCTGAGGGTGGAAGAATGGTGGTTCCACTCTCGGCTTACTTCGAACAAGCTTCTTCGTATAAAAACGGACAAAGTCCGAGGAATATTCGGTCGGTCCATTTTATTCAAGCTAGGTTAGGATTGATATAAATAAAGAGGTCTTGGTGCACTTATCACATTCAATCGGACGGGCCAAACAAAAAGAAGAACGACAATGGGTAATGCAAGTTTCATATTAAAAGGGAAAACATAGCCAGGAAAGCTGTTTACTGTAAGTACGGCATGGGCTTTTGTATGTGTTCTGTCCTACAATCGGTCACGTAGAGCAAGATAACATAGGGTCCAAAATCAAAATTTAAATTACCAATCAGGAGTAGCTACCCATGGAGCGGCGAAGCCGAAAACCGTCAATAGAGTAGGCATAATGACCAATAACAGTTAAAATGAAAAATTTAAACTATTTGATAGCTGCCCTATTGTCCCTCTGGGGCAATGGGGCGTTTGCCCAATTCTCAGGTACTACACAGACCGGATGGATAAACAGGGAAGGACCGCTATCCATCGGTAGAACTACGCAATATAGTTCCGGTACAATAGATCTACTTCATATTGACAATGGAGGATTGCGTATAGGTAAAAGTACCACTGATGAGGATCGGAAAAAGAACATGATACATATCGGTGATTCACGGTACATTGGTATAGGTGAATGGTATGCGGATGATCACTTGGCAGTGGTATCCAAAAAGGGTTACAATTTTGTCACAGATTTCGGCAAACCGTATTACGATGACATTTTCATGTATGTTGTGGCTCAGTACAATGATATTGGTTTAGCGGTAAGGTCCGAGCATAGAGAAGGTTTTCAATATGGTTTTATCTCCGCTGTCAATAGGGACGATTCCAAAGGCATAGCCGTTGTGAACACTTCCAAAACTGCAACGAATAATGGTGGCGAGGACGTGTTCAGGGTCTATGGTAACGGCAATGTTGAATGTAAAAAGGTCAAGGTCGCTATCGATATCTGGGCAGATTTCGTTTTTGACAAAAACTATGACCTCCCTACTCTCCAAGAAACTGAGCGGTATATACAGGACAACGGACACCTACCTAACCTACCGAATGTAGAGGAGGTAAAGGAAAACGGATTCGATCTAGGGGAGATGAACAGGCTATTGCTGCAAAAGGTAGAGGAACTGACCCTTTACACTATCGAGCAGCAAAAGCAATTGGATAAGCTCTCATCAAAAAAATCTAAACGTAACAAGGAATGAAAAGGTATCTATTGACTCTTATAGGCATCTTACTTGCTGCTACAACAATGGCGCAGATGCCAAGGGATTTTGATTTCGGTGATTGGGATTGGGAAGACCAATCTCCCGGCAATTGGGAAAGAAGATTGAATGCAGGTGACACCGATCCTGATTCCATAAGGGACGGCTGGACTTATATCCCCCCGCCATTTGCAATCAATTCTGAAAGAAGAGGTGATATAGTCGATGTTTACACAAATGAAGACTATACCAAAGAAAAAGGATGGCGCTTACTATGGGCGCAATTTGATGGAATTTTCCCGTATTTCATACTCTACCATCCCCACCGCTCACTAGTCCGTGCATTCTTCCATTTAGAGGGAGACGATGCATATAACTATGTAGTTTCAACACTTTCATTTCATAGGGCAAGCAATCCAAGTGTATTAGCCCTTGGGAGTGAAAATGTTAAAGCTCCCGACAGCTATCTCAACGGAGAAGTTGACGGGGAAAATGACCTTTTATCTGTTGTTATTCCCAATGTTTCTATTCAGACATGGTGCTCTGCTGATTTTCCAATCATGTACGATGACAACCTTAGATCTAGTAGGTATACGGATAAAAAATGGGTTTTTGGGTTTTACGGTGGCCTGAACTACAAAATAAGTCTTGTCGGTACATCAACAGCACCAGCAAACAAAGATGTGCAACAGACTATTGTAGGGGGTTCCGTTTCTAGCGACAAGTTTCAGGCCTCACAAGCGAAAATACTAAAAAATGTAAAATCGTTCGATGAGTTTTTGAAAGCCATAAAGAAGACAACCGATAGCATAGATAGCCAGTCTCCCAAGTTTCTAAGAACCTATAAGCGTGATGTTGATAGATTAAAGGGGTTACAGGACTTTGTTGGGGGTGCTGCTGGTTTTATAGGTCAGGTGGGAACTATTTATGGTTTTTTCAAGGGTATTTTTGGAGCAGTGGGGGCCAGTGAAAGCACTGAAAGCACCGCTACAGTTTCCACTTTAGATATTCAAGGAACAATCGATATCAAGAAAGCCTTGGGGGGTAATACCATCAAAGTTCCCGGTACTCCAGGTGGGAAGTTTCCCCCTGTTGTTTGGGATCCATACGACTGTGTGTTAGGGGTATTCAACCTTGGTAGGACCCCAACACTTTCCGTAACGAAGTCCTATGAGCGTAGAGGCTGCCCCAATGGTTCCTTATTCACCAACCGCGAAGATTATATATCCGGCTACACTGGACGGTACAAGAAATACAAACTTGAAAAAGATATTGATCTTGTAATCAATGATATTGAAGGCATGGAACTACTTGATGTCAGGTTTGGGATAATTTGTCAGCCAACTGGTGTCGGGCAACGAGCCTATGACATTACCGATCCAGTGATTGCACAATATCGGCATTGGGACCTCTCAGGTAGGGAAATCTATGCAAATGTCTACAATCCGGCTTATAGAGAATTGGAGCAAAAAAGGTTCAAAGTACATAAGTATGATAAAGAAAACAATGAAATCATATATGGTACTCCATACCTCAAAATGAATCAGCTAAAAGGGGTCTCGTTTGAGGTGCCGGAAGATACGCAGGTCCGAATAAGGGTAATAGCACGCTTCAACTCCTCTTTTTCGGACATGCCTGTAGTGTTCCAGACGGATTATGGGTTTGAAGAACGACAGGTAAAGCCGGCCTATACAAAACTCTACTGTGACAAAGAACAGGCCACGTTCCCTATGTCAGATTATTACACAGCAGAAGAATTCATAGCCCTGCAACAGGTGATGTACAACACTGAGGTCAAAGCCAGGACAATCGAGTTGAGGCCATCGTTTGATGGTAATGACGGTTTCATTGCCGAGGCTGTCGAACTATATCCTTCATCGGGCAATACTAGGCTATATTACAAGGATAGGCTCTGTTTTAATGAATCTAATGGTAGGTTGGCCTCCGAAGAAGATATCGATGTAGCTACACCTGAACTTGGAATTCATGTTTTTCCAAACCCATTTAACGGAAGGCTGACCATCCAATCTGATAGGGAGCAACCTGTTTTAGGGTATCAGATATTTGATTCCAAGGGTGGATTGATTTCAGAAAAAGAGGTAAATTCCACCTTAATAGAATTAAACCTAAACAGTGTAAAAAAAGGCATATATTTTGTTAGGTTGGTATATGAGGACAGGATTTTTGTCCGAAAAATACTTAAACAGTAAACGACCAAAAATGAACAGACTGAGACCTTTTATTTTCATAATGTTACTGGCCATGTTTGCCTGTGGAGAGGATGATGTGCCAGAAGCTCAAAAATGGCCTTATAAGGTTACTTTTATCAATAATGGAGGCACAGATATCTCTTACGCAAGGGTAAAGGCTGCAATGGGCTACGTTGATATAGCCGACAATTTCACTCTTGCCGTTTCTCTAAGTAAGAATGTGTTCGATGACGATGATGAGGAGTACTTCTTGAGACCTAATGATACAATTGTTCATGTATTTGATTCCCTTGTGTATGCAGGTTGTAAAGTCTCCGTTAAGTATTCAATGAGAAGACTAATTGACTTTGAATCTAGGGAGCAAGGGCCGTTGACTAGTTATATTTTAGATGAGAAAGTACTAAATGGAATGTCAGATGCTGAAACAGTTGTGATATGGCCTAGGGACTCGGCACTGTTCACTTTTATTGAGTAGAATAATATGAATTTTAGAAGAGAGGGGCCGTTGCCCCTCTTTTTTTGACCAAAAATTTGAAATCAAATGTACAAAGCAATATTTCTAATAATTTTAGTTGCCTCATTGGGGAAAAGTATAGCCTATGCTCAATCCTATAGCACAGAGATAAGTAAGGACAATAAAGAAAAAATACTGATTCATTCAGATTGATTTTATGGAAGGTGTTAGAGACTGATCAGAGCATAAGGGAAAAACTTGTTTCTACCCAAAAGGAAAATGGGCCTTCTGCCCTCGAAACCTTGTGGCTCAACAGTGAAATGAAAAAAATCGATTCTGCCAATCAGATAACAATTAATAGATTCATTAAGAGTTATGGATTCCCAACGAAAGGTGAATATGGTCAAAAAGGTGTTTATGCAGCTTTTTATGTCATCCAGCATGCACCCTTGGAGATGCAGCTTAAACACTTCAACAATGTTCTTGAGGCTGGAAAAAAAAGTGATTTTAAAGCATCATCAATAGCACTCTTTGAGGACAGGGCAAGAAGTACTTTAAGGAACGCAAATCATGTGCAACAGAGTACCAGAATACGATACCATGAACTTGTCAGCTCTCACCATTGAAATACCTCGATAAGGTCGATAGCCTTCGGGCATCGGTACAGTTACCACCATTAAGGGGGTACCTTGAAAGAATGGGTGTAGTTGATGGAAGATTTATACTCAAGAAAAAGTAAAATGGGAAATTCTGGGTCTGGCAAACCAAGGGAAAATCCTGCATTGGTACAAAAGTCATTAGTGGATTGGTCATCAGAGCCGTTCCAGGTGGAATAGTGCTTTCGCAATAATCTTCCGTCTGTCCCAAAACAATTGCGTTTGGGTATAAATGAACCTATTGATTAGAAATCGTACTTAGGGGCAAATTGCCTCTAAGTACGAAATTGGATATTGAGATTTATATATGAGCAAGACGGCTATTTCATAGCATTGCTTAATGCTTCTTTGCAATTTGGGTAGTCGATTAATTCAAAAATTTCAGTCCGTTTTAAGTAGCATCCCGCAATAACCCGTAACCTGTTTCCCTCCCCCACATATCATTACCATCAAAAAGGTAATGATAACAAAAACCAATTACTTCGCGGTTGCTACGCCAGAATTTTTAGCGACCCTTCCCAAGACACTCAAGGACAAGCACCAGCTCATCAGTCAGGCTAAGGGCAAGCCACATTTGCTTGAATCCGAAAAATTCAAGAGTGTATTTGGTCTTTATGTAGATACGATCAATTCGTTCCTTGCTACTCAGGAGCCTCCCAAAATTCCCAAAACACCAAAACCACAACCAAGACCGTCATCTAAGCAAACACGAAAGACCGTTGCCAATAGGCCAAAGCCCAATAAAAAAAAGATTGAAGAACCCTCGAAATCAGAAGAGCCTGAACAGGGAACCAAATATACATTTCAGGACAGGAAGGAAATCACCTTCATAAAAAGGTATCTCAACCTGAACGGTAAAAACAAGACCAAGCACCAGATAGGGCTTTTCATCAAGGCATTGCAGAGATCCATAGTCGGTAAGGAAATCAGGAGGACATCTCCTTTTGCTGAGGAAATCATCGACATGCAGAACAGGCTGGTCGATAAGTATAACCAGATGGAGGACGATAAGCTGTACCCTGTAGGTATAGCAGATGACAGGCTTACAAAGTTAAAGGACATCATCGAGGGTGAAAAGATCTATAAAACCGTGCTGTTGTTTAAACGGTTCATAGGACTCCAAGGCAAGGACAATCGAAAGAGTATCGCCAATCTCTTAAAAGCCGTCAAGAATGCCATTGATAAAAAAGTCATAACCCGAACGCAGCCATATTTCCAGAAATTGGAACAGATTGCCCAAACCTTGGCAAGGACGTTGGAAACGGGAGGGGCTGTAATGGCCGAGAAACGGGAGCTGATGGGACTTCAAGGACTGGTCAATGGTAATGATTCGTTGAATGGACATGATACAGCATTTGTCGCGAGCACAGAACCAAAAAAGGATATCACATCAATATTCACTCCCATGAGTGAAATCGATGAGGTCATAACAAGGGATACCTTTAGGCTAGGTGGTGAGATCGGTAAACTCTTAGGAGACCTAGAGCAGCTAAAGCTTGCCATAACTATCGAAAGTCCACAAGGGGGAGGAAAGACACGGTTCACCTATCAAATGGCGGATGCCTTTGCAGATATAGGTAAGACAACAGCCATCTTCTCCTTAGAGATTCCCAAAAACTCCAATCTGATAACCAGTATGAGGGACGAGTACATCCGGCCTGAGCATGAGCCAATGATCAAGGTTGCTGATGAGCTGCCCTTTGGGTTTGAAACCGTGAAGATGGCTGCAAATGATTATGATGTCATCATTATAGATAGTTGGAACAAACTGGATGTACCGTCTTCCGAATTTGATAAGTTAAAAAAAGGATTCCCCAACACAATATTTGTAGTCATTTTCCAGAGGACGACTCAAGGGACTATTCGCGGTGGTACCGCGCCCTTGTTCGATTCTGGTATCAATATCGAAATTGAAAAAGTTGGCGACCGCTTTGAAGACAATTACGCAGTTGCGACTAAAAACAGGTATGCCCCAACTGGTATAAGGTACAATATCTACAAGCAAAAAATAATCTAAAATTCACACCATTATGTTGACATACAAGCTACAAACGGTATTAAGATTTGTATCGAGGTACAATTGGTTAATAGCCCTTATCATCATCGCTATTCTACTAATGCGGCTCAAGGACCAAAACGAAAAAGTTGAGGATTACAGAGAAGTGAACAAACTGCAAGAATCTGAAATAATAAAATGGAAGGACCAGTCAGGAAAGAACAGGGCCATGGCCCAGATAGCTGAGGTAAATGCCAAGAATATCAAACGTGTACTACAGGAAGATCTAAAGAAATTCTTAAAAAAAGAGGTCGGGAACATCAAGAAAAACCTGATCAGTTATTCTTCGGTCAAATCTTCTACCTCTGGAAGGGTAACCTTTCCGTTAAAAGACTCACTAATAGACAACGGTGAAAGATTAATCGAAGTCAAGAGCATCAATTACAAATCGAAGTACCTACAATTGTCTGGAATGTACCTACCGAATACCGATAGCCTGATACTGGTTTATAAAGTGTCACACAATTTCGACTATACCTACTATTACAAAAAAAGAGGTAAGCCACCTTTCAATGTTTTCAACAGAAAAGAAGCCGTGGCGCAGATACGTTTCCACAACCCTGGCACAGAAGCTGATAGCATCTATACAATTGTACTTAAACGTAAAAAGGGTCTACTTGGAAGGCTTCTGAGCAGTGACTGAAAAAGACCACTTAATCACTGAATACCAATACTTTTTAATCGAATCGCCACGAAAAACGGAACTTTGACCGATATATAAATATTTTGTCTTACATTTCGGGTGGAACTGCATTTCTATACCAAGGCTTTATTAAAATATTATCCAATGAAAAAAAGTTGCTCCGGTCACGCGTATACTGAGGAAGAGCTAAAGCTGCGTGAGAAAGTTGTTGATACTTTCTTAAAGAAGTTCGTGATAACACATCCTAGAGCAACAAGGGAGCAGTGTTATGAAATATTCGATCAAGCCTTTGACCCCGATAACCTACCGCAAGATTAAAGTAAATACAGGCTCTCGACTTCAATCCCTCCTTCTACTTTAGCCGAATGGTATTCAGGTTGAAATCTGCTGACCTTACACCTTCTAAAGGCCAGCTCTCTAAGAGCTGGATTCTCTTTGTAGTAAATTGCCACTTTTTCAGAAAGATCCATTAACAGATTAACGTTATATAGTAAATACAATTGATCGAAAAGAGATGCAAATGTGCATTCTAACTAGTTACTGGTTAGATTTGCTATCTAAACTTTAAAATGAGTCGAAAAATAGTCGAAAAAAATCGGGTTAGTTTAAAATTACATTTCCGTAAACATCTTTAAATCAATAATTTATATGTTATTTGAAATGTAATCGAAAAGGTATGAAAAACCTATTTACCTTAATGCCAATCACGTGCCAAAAAATGAAAATGCTCTTTAAAAGGTCTTTTTGAGTACTTTACCATCATAATAGAGTCCCGTTAAGGGAATTTTCCCGGTTTGTCGGGAATAGTGGTGTCGGTTCGGTGATTATCGGGATGGGGAGCGCGACGGTACGATCTTGTTCGTAAAGGTGCAGCAGGGTATTGACGTGATGGGTGATGGTGATGGTTTCGTAGGAGGTCCGTCACGGGGACACAAGCGGACGCTTGCGTCAAGTGGGTGATAGAAAGGAAAAAGAAAAGGCCCGGGAACCACCCCGAGCCTTTGAATCACTGTCCTTTCGAAAAAAATCGGGGTAACCGGCCCCACGAAAAAACTAACCTTAATTTAACCTAAACAAAAAAAATGAAAAACCTATTTACCTTAATGCCAATCACGTGCCAAAAAATGAAAATGCTCTTTAAAAGGTCTTTTTGAGTACTTTATTGTCATAATACAGTCCCGTTAAGGGAATTTTCCCGGTTTGTCGGGAATAGTGGTGTCGGTTCGGTGATTATCGGGATGG
>CANLOE010000029.1 GCA_947492745.1 uncultured Cyclobacteriaceae bacterium
GGCTGTGCAGGCTCCTTGCCCCCCTTCCCCTGGACGAGCTGGCATCACAGCTCCCCGAAAAGCCCGGGGGGCGGGGTGCCCCGCCTGGTTCGACAACAGGGGGGCCGGCCCTGGTGTTCCTGAAATCCTACCTGGGACTGATCGATGCGAAGCTGATCGAGCGGTTCAGCCATGACTACGGCCCGCAGCTGTTCTGTGGCAGGCTGCTACGAGAGCCATGTGCGCTACCCCACCGACGTGAAGCTGTTGTGGGAGTGCTGTGAATGGGTGTCCGAGAAGGCCACCTTCCCTTACTGTTCACGGCTGGGCATTTCCCGTCCGCGCTCCCGCTACACCGAACAGTGCAGGAAGCAGCCGGCCTATTCCCGTCGGCGCAGGAAGTCCCTGTTGCACCTGTTGGGCAAGGGCCTGGGCCGGCTACAGGTACTCTTGGACGGCCACCCCGATGAGCATCTCCCCGACAGGGCATTTGCCCGGCTGCGCACCATCAAGAAGGTGTACACACAGCAGTTGGCGGCCTTCGGTTCATCCTCGGTGAGCATCCCCGATAGGATCGTCTCCCTGGCCAAGCCCTACCTGAGGCCGATAGTAAGGGGCAGGGAGAACAAAAGGGTGGAGTTCGGCATGAAGGCCCACATCTTCCAGGCAGGCGGCATCAGCTTCGTGGACCGCTTCTCCTTTGATGCCTTCAACGAGTCCGCCCGCCTGAAGCTCACCTATGCCAAGCACAAGTGGCTCTTCGGTGCATGTCACCAACTGGGGGCCGACGGCATCTATGCCACCAATACCAACAGGAGGGTCATGGCACGTACTGGGGCCACAGAGAAGCTCTGGGTGTTCTTCGGCATCATGACAGCCAATGCCATGGCCATCGCCAAGAGGCAATTGTCAATATACTGAAATACAGAAAATTAAACCCTTATGGGTGGGAAAGTGCGCCCTTTTGGGTCGAAATCGGGAAGTCGGGCGGGTTATCAACAGCGTTATCCACAAAAATTGCAATATTAAGGGAAAAGGGGTCTGGGGGAAACAGGCCGAAAACGTAAAAAGGCACCCTTGGTGATGCCGCGCCAGACTCTAAGCCTGGGCCAAAACTAATTTTCAGGCACACCCGAACATAAATTGCTTCAAAATCAGCAGTTTTATGCTGCGCAGGTTCGTCACCTTAATGATGCACTAAGCCTCCTCACCTAAACCACTGATTTTATTGTACTTTATGCTCTCATGACGAAACCCTATTGATCAATTTGGGTTTAATCGTATTGAAGAAAACAAGAAAGACTGTCCTTCTTTTGGACAGTCTTTCTGTTGTTACTGATACCAGATATGCGTAGAGTGGGGATAATCCCCATGCTTATGTTAAGAAGCTGTTTTAAACTGTGTCTCTTCTATTTTGTGAGTGTTTGCTATGGAGTGCAATTTCGTTGAAGATTCGCAGATAGCACGATGATGTTATCATTGTTGCTCTTTCACGCGATTGACTGACACCTTCGCTGACAATGTCCACAGGACATAATTCTCGCGCTTGGTCCTTCTCCCTAACAAGCTATAACAAATCCTAAAGTAATATCTTTTAAAACAGCTTCTGAGTTATTTTTTGATGAATTTCTGGATTTTGTCTCCAGCTTTGATTATATATATTCCTTCTTCAAGGACAGTAGTATTTAAGACAGTTTCTCTAGTATTAGCAGGAACGGCCTGCTCTAGGATGGTCTTGCCTTGCATATCAATAATCAATATCTTATCGGTATTTTCTGTCAAATTCTTGATTTCCAATTTGTCCTGAACAGGGTTAGGATAAAGTGAAAGTTCTTCTTTTGCAATTGTTCCTGCTTGTAGCCTTCTTGCTGACGGAGGGTTCAAGATCCAGAACCTCTGATTGGTGTTGCTAAGGCTACATTCCCATTGTTGTATGACAGTGTTGTGGCTCGTTTTACCACTCGTCAGATCAAGGCATTTGCCGGTCTTTCTATTTTTGAAGGCAAACTGTCCGTCACCGCGTTCGATTCTTTCCCATTGTTGGTCTTGAAAGTCCTTACAATCCCACTGGGTGATTTTGACGCCATTGCTCGACTTGCCTTCAGGTACGACCATACATTTTCCCGATTTGACATTTTTAATCTGTACGTGGTCAGGTCCTGCGTATACTAACTTCCATTTTCTTGCATCTCCTGTTTCCTCTTTGTGACTTACTATTTCAGTACCACGCTTGGATGCTCCGTTCTTAGGAGAAAGCCATTTTTTAGAAGCTACGGATTTGATGGTATAGGATTTGGATGAACCACCACCACTGTTTCCGTTATCGTCTACCAGTTCGTAGGTGTGTACCCAGTCAACTTTCATGGTATTGATTTTATCATCTTTTAGGTGATTTTTTACTGCTACACCACCTAGCCAGTCTACATCGTCTGTCCACAAATCCCAGATGAGCTTTAGGTCGCGGGTGAAATCTCTTGCGGAAACTACGCTACCTGCGGGTTCTCCATCAAGATAGAACTGCATGTGTTTTTCGTCTTTCCACCATACACCCACAGTATGATACTCTTCGTTCCATTTCACCCCTTTCTTTGGGTTGCTTGCGGATAAATTCCTATTATCGAAGTTGCCTTTGTTTCTCTTGGTATCTCCATTGACGACCTGAAAATACTGAGAGTTCATTTGCCAAGGAAAATTAGGCTGGCATCCACAACTGGGTCTGGAGTTGTTTTCAACTACATCGATTTCATCCCTGTCGGTAATGTTTCCATTATTTAACCAAAAAGTATTGTAAGCAGAAAGGTGTGCCGTGATCATGCTACACTCAGTATACATTGGATATTTGATCAGAGCCTTTGAGGCAACTCTTGAGCTTTGAAACCATCTCTGAGAATTATCATCCAGTGTGGCTTTCAACCATAGGTTTCCATCTGATACTCCCGAGTTTGCGGCAATCATCTTCGTAGGGGTCCCGGGGTAGTCCCATAAGGATTTGGTCCACTTGTCGGTATCAAAGCCTCTCTCGAATTCGTCGGATAAGGCTTCTACCTTCTTCCATTTCTTCCCTCTCGGTGCTGTTGGCTGTGCAAGTGCTACTGATGAAATCAATAGCATTGTAATAAAAAAAATTGTTGAATTCTTGGTTGTCATTGTCTAAGGTGTTTTCTGTTGAAAAATCAAAATACTCTACGCACTGAGTACCTGAACATAAAATTCAATATTAGCCGAAAAAGCAGGAAAAACCTCAAGTAAAACTAGACAAAAGATTCATAGGATAGAAAATCGCAACTTCTACATTAATGCTGATTGTTCTACAAAAACCACTTACATTTGAAGATATTTCAGTTGCAATTTTTTTCACAGAAAAATAAAAAATCATTGAATCGACCATGACAAGGTTGAATAAGAAGTGTACCCGTTGGACAACATGGGATAGTCAGTGGCTTCGACTTGATAAATGTATACGACAACAGTACCTGTACCACTAAATTCAAAAAAGCTGGACACTTACTTTGAAAAATAATTTACCAGTAGTAATCCAGCTATTATTTCGGAAAATTATGCTTGAACCTTAGCGATTTACTTAACTGCTTCATTAAAAGAACAAAACAAGCAAAAAAGAACTTGTTACCAGCATATGTACCCTTTGAGATAGGGTGTCGGTATGAATTTCTGACGGGCAGAAGTGGATGTACCTTATGTAGTATAAAGTATAACTTTTGATTAAAAAAAGGAGATTACGGACCTATATATGTCTTTACCTTAATAGACCTCAGAAAGGAAATGAATCGAGAACATGGTAATAATACTTATAATTCAGCCCAAATCGATGGATAGATAATTGTTGGCTATTGTTTATCCACTTACCACAAAAACAATAAAAGCACAAAGAACTTATACCGAATCAAGTTACTGAAAATCAAGCAATCAATATAATAGCGTAGCGATTGTTCTCTAAGGTTCAGCCTCGTAAACTTCTACTGCCCGATTTGGAGACAATGAGAAGTATATAAGAGGGCCCTAACCTCAAAGACTATCATTAACCTTTAAATATCAAAGACCTGTGAGGAAATGGGATTTCTATGCCGTCTTTGTCGAACCTTTCTTTGATGGATTTATAAAGGTCACATCGCATGAAGAAACCACTGGCAGGGTCATTGGCCCATACTTGTGCTCTTATGTTTATGGCAGATTCAGCGAAGTCTATGACGCGCACGATTACCTGAGGTACGGCTTGCTCTATATCTTCCTGTGTTCTGTTGTCGATGCAGGACGGATGTTTCTGTGCTTCTTCCTGAATGGCTTTAATGACCTTATCGATATTGCAATCGAAGCTGACTCTTAAGGGGATAAATATACAGGTCTTTTCATCTTTGATACTGGAGTTGACGATGATTTCCTGACTGATGACGGTATTGGGTACAATAAGCCTTCTGTTTTCCAGTCCTAGTATAACGGTATGTCTCAGCGTAATATCCTCTACAGTACCAAAATTATCAGTGCCGAACTTGACCATATCACCTACGCTGAACGGTCTGAAAATCACGATAAATATACCACTGATAATATTGGAAAATGCTGCTTGGGAGGCAAAGCCAACAATAGCGGCCAATATGCCGGCCCCTGCAAATAGAGAAGTGGCGATAGGCCTGAGTTCGGGAATGATGAAAAAGAAGATAATAATAGTCGCTATGAAGAACACAAAACCAAGAGCGTTGTTGAAAAACTTCTGTTTTGTAGCGTCCATTTTCAGTTCGTCGGCAGCCTTTGCTACATACCGCTTGAGCAAAAGCCTAGCTAGTCTGAAAAGAATATAGGCAACGAAGCTTACCCCAATCGCTATTATAGCAGTATCGAGGTGTTTGTTTTGAGTTATCATAGTCTATCCATCGATTTGTTCACAAAGCTTTTTACAGGATTCAAATTTAGAGATAATGCCGAATAGTAAAGTAAGCAATATTCTTTTCTTTATATGTCTCGGTAATTGTTTCAGACTACCCTTTCACCAATAGCGTGGTGAAAGGGATGTACGAGATTTTTACGGGGATAGTATTGATTTTCAATAGTCACATAAAATCCCGTATACACTATATCTCTCAAATTGAATATTTGTTCAGTTATGCTCATGTCAGTGCAAAAACATGAACATCCTACTGATTCAAGGGACTGCAAACGCATACCGGAAGAACAAATGAATTATCTGGGTTGAGGTCAGTCGTTAAGTAATATAATGTGTTAGTTTTGCTTTGGATTGATGTATTGTCCCAATAAGTAAAATCGAATCTCTAGTAGTAGTCCTAATTGTAACTTAGATTTGACAGTTTTATAATGGGTGTTTTGGCAAGTGGCGCATATAACTGATATTATGGCGCAACAATTGCCATGAAGACGTCGGTCTTATAAGAGTATGTATGATATGAAGAACATTTTTTTTACTTTTTATAATGACAGCAACAGCTCAAGAAAAGATAGCCTATCAAAAACCTCCAAAAGAAATACTTGAACTGGTCGATGTTTCGCCGGCACCTACGATATATATGGATACGGAGGGAGCCTTTATGGTCTTTGCTTATCGTGATGCCTTCAAGACCCTATCTGAACTATCTGCGGAAGAAATGAGGCTCGGGGGGTTACGGGTCGACCCCAATGCGAATATTTCCAGGAGGATAACTTTTTGTAAGACATTGAAAGTGATGTGTATCAAAAAAAACGAGGCAGTTACTGTAAGCGGTTTGCCGGAACAGCCCTCAATGGCTCATTTTGTATGGTCGCCCGACCAGAGTAAGATGGCCTTTACCCATACGAATAAGGCAGGAGTAAGTCTATGGGTACTTGACGTAGCACGTGCCGAGGCTTATGCTGTCAGTGATATCAAGCTCAACGCCAATCTTGGGATTCCTTTTCGTTGGTTTAAAGATAGCAGGTCATTATTGGTGAAAGTACTGCCAAAGGACCGAAAACCTATACTCAATACAGCTGAAAGAGTTCCCTCGGGTCCAGTGATATCGCTAAGTGAGGGAGGCAAAGCGCAGAATAGGACCTATCAGGACCTGCTCAAAAATACAGATGACGAACATAACTTTGAGCAACTGGTCCGCTCGGAACTTGTCGAGCTAACATTGGGCGGTGAGCTGAAAACCTGGGCGCCTCCAGCGATGTACAGTAGTTTTGAGGTTTCTCCAAACGGACAACATGTATTGTTGCAGCAATTGCAACACCCTTTTTCCTATATTGTTCCCTATCAGAGATTTCCTCAAAAGACGACCATGCACGATCGATTGGGAAAAGAAAGCCTTACTGTACACCGGTCGCCGCTGATAGAAGAGATGCCCCAAGGTTTTATGGCTACCATAGAAGGGAAACGAAATTTTCAATGGCGGTCCGATGCTGCTGCCACACTGATATGGGTAGAGGCTTTGGACAAAGGCAATCCCGAGGTAGAGGCAGAATATAGGGATGAAGTTTTTCAATGGGAAGCTCCTTTTCAGAAAGAACCCTTTAGTATATTAAAAACAAAACAACGTTTTGCCCTTATTCTTTGGGCGACCAAAGATAGGGCCATTGCCTATGATGTCTGGTGGAACAGCCGCAATAGTAAAACCTATTTGTTCGATCCGTCCCGACCTCATAGGGAAGTAAAGATACTCTTCGATAGAAACTATCAGGACCGATATAGTGACCCGGGAGATTTTGTCATGAAGGAAAATGAATACGGCGAAAAGATTGTCGATGTAGATGAAAATACGGTGGTACATTTAATAGGAGAGGGCTATTCTGAAAAAGGGCAGTTCCCGTTTATCGATGAGCTGAACCTGACAAATAGTAAAAAGAAGCGACGTTATCAATCGACTTATACTGATAGGTTGGAGCGTATCGTACGTGCTATGGACTTGGACAAAGGAGTATTTCTGGTCAGGGTCGAGTCTCCTACGGCTTACCCTAACTACTATAAAAGAACGATAAAAGGGATTCCGACACTCCAACAGGTGACCCAATTTGAGAATCCTTACGAAGGCTTGCAGAACATCCACAAAGAAGTACTTAAATACAAAAGAAAAGACGGTCTGGAACTCTCCGGCACGCTTTACCTTCCTACGGGTCATGATCGATCGTCAAAGGAAAAAATACCGGCCATACTCTGGGCCTACCCCAGGGAGTTCAAGGATAAGGACAATGCTTCTCAAAATACTGCCAATCCCAATAGCTTTACCTATCCTTACTGGGGCTCGGTCATATATTGGGTGAAACGAGGATACGCAGTGCTTGATGGAGCTTCTTTTCCAATAGTCGGAGAGGGGGAAAAAGAACCGAATGATAGTTTTATTGCTCAATTGGTAGATAATGCCCAAGCAGCCATTGATGCACTGGATAATAAAGGTGCTGTGGACCGTAACCGCATAGCGGTAGGAGGACATTCCTATGGCGCTTTTATGACGGCTAATCTTTTGTCGCATTCGGATTTGTTCGCTGCGGGTATTGCCAGGAGCGGTGCCTATAACAGGACACTTACCCCTTTTGGTTTTCAGAGCGAGGAAAGAAACTACTGGGAAGCACCACAGGTTTACAATTCGATGTCCCCCTTTATGCATGCCGATAAGATGAAAACCCCTCTTCTTCTCATTCATGGACAGGAAGATAATAATTCGGGAACCTATCCCCTCCAAAGTGAGCGCTACTTTAACGCGCTTAAAGGGTTCGGAGCGACGACCCGACTGGTCATGTTACCCAAAGAAAGCCATGCTTATGCAGCTAAGGAGTCCATATTGCATTTGTTATGGGAGCAGGACCAGTGGTTGGAAAAACATGTAAAGAACAGGTTCATGACGCAGTATATCTCATAAAAACAGCTTTTAAACCCAAAATGATCAATAGAGAACCTATTCCGCGCATAAATAGCTTCCTACCGGAAGCTTTGCCCACCGGTCTTCATTCACCATAGCGGTGCTATGCCGAACGAATCCAAATGGCCGGTATTTTGCTGTTTATACGCTCATCACGATTTCTATCGATCAATTTGGGTTATACAAATTTGGGTTTCAAATGTCGTATAAGATTCCGCGGATCATTTTGTTTCAATCAAGGCGAGAACCGCAGGGATAGCAGCGCTATCCCGAGGATTGTCCACGCAGAGTGAAGCAAAATGAACAAGAAGATATGCGATATTTAAAAGCTAAGTTTGTATTAAACCTAGGTTGTATAGTTTGTGGTTCACAATACCATTGATTTTCATAGATGTTCATGAAATGATAATTCGATAACTCCTTAGAAAAACAAACAAAGCGTTGTCAAACGTAAGTTCATTGATTCCAATCAAAACCAATCATAGCATCGATGAATGATAATTTGCATTAATTTTTGTCCTTGAAATACTGGGCGTTCATCTATCTTGTTGATAGTCTTTACCAAAGGGCTGTTTGTGTTCTCGGAAACATTGTTGGACGACGAGGGGCATTCCTCGGTCTGGCCCTAAACCTTTCTGCGGTTTCTACCGAAAACGTTTTTCATAAACACCTTTGATACTAAAATACCTTAGCGAACAAAAGGACAGATATACTTCTATAAAGAATCACAGTTCTTCCCGTAAAAGACACTTTCCTTTTCAAGGCTCTGTCATTGAGTAATACAAATTTGGGTTTCAAATGTCGTATAAGATTCCGCTGGTCATTTTGTTTCAATCAAGGCGAGAACCGCAGGGATAGCAGCGCTATCCCGAGGATTGTCCACGCAGAGTGAAGCAAAATGAACAGGAAGATAGGCGATATTTAAAAGCTAAGTTTGTATAAATTGAATCTTATTAGAAGGCATTGGGTACGGCTTAAAACGGTCTCTCAGTCTCTTGAGAGCAAGATATGAATTCTGAAAGTCTATGCTTCCTATTTACCTGTGATTAGGAGTTTCATAGCGTCAACCGTATATTTTTTTCTTGTTAAGGCTGTGAGTACTTCCTTCACTCTAAGATAACCAAAGCCTAACCTTTGCTTTCCCTCCATAATGGATTCAAACTGTTAGATTGCCAACTCATTAGGTCACCATAAAAAATCACTAACTAACAAACCATTGCCATGAAAATCAAACAATTGACAAATCTGATCGGGATTGTTGTCCTAGGTCTCTTAGTGTCCTCTTCCTTTATTTCCTGTCAGGAAGAGATCAATCCCTCTTTTACATTAACACAGGAGATAAGTGTAGCGGAAGAAGGCCCTGAGGTAGAGAACATTCGTTTCTTGAGGGAACAAGAGCGTTTAGGGGGACACACAATAGAGCGACATGTAGGCAAATCCGATGCATACCTACGTGAGCGGTTGAGAAGGAGTTCCATACGAGCGGCCAGTACGTACTACGACGGTAACCAAGCAGGGCAGGTTATCCTTAATGCCATCAATGCTAACCGTAGTGGAATAAGCAATTGGAAAAGCAGTGGAGGCTCCCGTTATGTTCTCAGGTATTCACACGGTAGAACCTTGGGCAAGGTTTTGGAGCGTGGACAAACCAAGACTAGCTCTTCTTCTAGAATTACAGTGGTCCTTCAGAAAAGATCTTCTGCCCCTAATGGTTATTACGTACTGACGTCTTATCCTTATTGAAATAAATACAGACTTCCTGCCTGAGCCGTCTATTCTTTATTTATCGAAAGCACTGGATAGAGAATCTAGGTAGCAGTAATATCCGTTTATCCCAGAATGTTCGTTGGAACTTCGTCATGAGGACTTAAATGGCAATACATCAGGGTGTTTTCTTGGATTCAGTGTGTACCGCTACGGTTAATTCAAAAAACGTATTCATTTACTGATTTGAAGCCAGTTAAGTCCGGAATAGATTTTCTAATGGACATTTTGGGTTTATGTTTTAAATTTTACAGGCCATTTTTTCTGGTCGGACTTTCGTGATAGCGCCGCTATCACGAAAGTTTTCAACGCAGAATAGGACAATATGAATAGGAAGGTATGGACATTTGAAAGTGTAAGTTTGTATAGAACATACTATTATGAATATGATTTTAGAAGATAAATATCCTAATGCATTTCAGTTTTTCGTGGGCTATTTTCCAGAGGCCGACATGGAGAACAAGACAGACCAGCAGGTCGTAGAGGAGTTTTGTAGCGATAATCCTAAAAAGCTACTGATCAAGACAAAAAAAGAATTGATAGCTCTCAGTGAAGATAGTAGTCTTTGGGAAACCATTAGTATTGAGGCCAATCGCCACTTTAATGAAAGTGAAGAAATGGCCGCTTGGTTGGGCATGATTCTACTCGAATTACAGGAAAACATGGAGGAGTAAGCCGGAACTGCCTGACCATCGCTTTTCAAGGCCTCGTTTTATCTTAAGGTGGCCATGATAAATTTACATTTTGTGCATACCGATTAAAAATATACCTTCGGACTGATATGTGTAGGGAATCATGCGAAGTTTCATGACTACGGCTGTGCAAAAACTTTAGAAAATCTTGAGCTTGAATCAGATTCCCATCATTGTATATCTTGATGCTTTTTTCGCTTTCAGAATCAGGTTTTTTCATGTGCTGGCTAGCAGGCTTCTTGTATGCAAAGTTCCATGCCCTCATCAGGTATGGTTTGTGTTCTGTCGCTGCGCAGCAGATAGGCATAGATTCCTTGCTTCCTTTTACGAAGAGAAGTGGACATTCGCCTTTTTAGTTGTTCCGGAGAGGTAAAATGCCTGTGAATATGTGTATAGGCCGTTTCTTTATCGAATATAACCTCTTGATTGTGTACAATGAGGTCTCCATGCAAAACTCTTTTTTCAACTTGCCAAGTAAAACCGCTATCCATACACTGGAGTATGCTCATGGGAGCGATACCATTCAGGTGATGCTGTATTTCGGCCAAAAGTCCAACCCCTGTGACATAATGAGTTTGAATGATTTTAACAGTTCTAGCAGTTTTCATAGGTTTTTTGCTTTTACATGATGTTAATGTAGTTCAAGTGTTAAAGGTCACACCCATACACTCATTTTATTCTAAAACTTTTCAAATCGATTCAAGTAAATACTCTTTTTGAGAGATGTTTTGAAATGTATATGCTAAAAGAAGTATATACAGCAATGAAGTGATTTAGACTTTTTCCTTTACCTGCGAATTTCACATTTAGCATCCTGATTTTGTCTTTTTTAAGTTCCGTAGCTTCGGCCATACAAAAAAAGCCTTCGACAAGGCACAAAAGCCAAAATTATCGGTGCCAAACAAAAAGTCTAAATCACTTTAATGGGTAAGGTTGAAGAAAGTGAAAAGAAAACAACGTGACTTGGAGACTATTTTTGAAATTAGTTGAACAATTTGTTGTCACCTATCTAAATAATTTTTAGCGAATAAGGATAGAAGCAATGGAAAGAAGCCTGAGGTCTACACCATGATATACATTTCACTTACTGGATATCTCTACCCTCAAAATATAAATAATTTACTAGTAAGACAATGTATTTTTGGAAAGGGTTGTAAACATTCTTCGAAATAGGACTGAAAATTTGGAAATCAACGGAATACCGTAATAAGTCCACCTGAAGCCATTTTCAGCAAAAGGGTCAGTACCGGTAGCTTATACAAACTTAGCTTTTAAATATCGCCTTGATTGAAACCAAAATGACCCGCGGAATCTTATACGACATTTAAAACCCAAATTTGTATTATGTATATGAAACCAGCAACTATAGGCATAGATTGTAGCCTTTTACTATTGCCTGTACCTAGTGTGAGGACTCACAATAATCGTATCCACCCGTTGTCGTACCCAAGCTCGGGAAGCATACGACCCTTCTGATTTTTGCTCTACCGTAATTCCCATGCCAAGGAAAACATCCCAAAATTGGAATATGCTATATCAAGAACAAGAGTGTTGTCCGGGCGATATCATTATCACTGAATAACTCGCTGGAAAGAACAAAAGTTTGCGGGTCAGTAGCTTAGGTTCCTGCTTGTAGTGTAGAGGGAAAGTAGTGATGTCCTTTTAAGAGCAATTGAGGCAATTTTCTTATCAGAGAAAACTTTAATGCATTTTGGCGATGTTTTTAGTTATTTCAACTCTATTTTATTCCATTCGTCGATGTATTTACTTTTCGTTGTATTTTTGCCTTCCGATTTGCATAGGTGTCAGTAAGAAATTATTTTTTTAACTACTCACACTACTGATATGAGATTTCTGTCTTTGATTTTTATTGTTTTCCTTTATACTTCCACGGCCTTTGCTCAAGGGGAATATACTTCACCAAAGCCATCATGCGAAGTTCGGGTTTCATCTTACTCTAGTTCCGGTCCTTCTTCCATGCTTCCCCAGAATCAGGACGAACCCAAAGAGTATGACTTTGCCACTATTGAGCGTCAAATGAATCAAGCAATGTTGGATGACCACTGCGACTCTTGTGAGGAAGAAGTAAATCAATTGTGGTTCCAGCAATTCATAGCATTTCAAGATGAGGGTTATACACTCGATGAAGCGGATGAGCTGGCCATGCTTACAGCACTGAAAACCCGTAGCCTATGCTTCTCGACAAGCTGGGTATATAGTAGATGATGATACTCCTATACTGCAAGCCTCAGCAAAGATCTGATCTAGGAGAAAAAAGAGAACTCTTATAGAATACTACTTCGACTCCGATCATGTCCAAGGTATTGTCATGAGGGTTCTTGAGAATGCAATAAATTGGTAGTTTTTATTGTGCCCAGCTACCGTTAGTTCAAAGAACACATTGAAGTGATTCGAAGTATTTAAATACTACTTCTTTTTTGGACAAAAAGTTTGATTTCAAATGATATCATGCTTTTGTCAACTACTTTTTAGTTGTTGTCAACCAGCTGAAAAATAGCTGGTTGAATAGTGGTAATTTAAGATTGAAAATAATTTTAACCTAAATCATGCGTTGGGACTTCGTAACGAGGGTTTAAATGTCAATAAATCAGGGGGGTATTGGATTTAGCATAGCACTGCTATGGTGAATTCAAAAAACTTAGTGCCACGACCGGTTTGCAGCTATTTAGACCCACAGTAGATTTTCCAATGCATGGTCCAGGTTTAACTCTAAATTAAGTTTACCATGAAGACAAAAAAAATGAATTTGAAAACGTTGAAAGTAAACAGTTTCATAACCGGTGTAAAGAAGGATAGCGATATGCAGACCATTAAATCAGGAATGCATTTTGCGATTATAAAAACAATCAACGATGCTTACTGTAGGGATACAGGCCCTGCAAAATGCCTAATCTATACAGGTCATCGTGCTTGCGACCATACCTGTTGATGTTCTAAGCATTGCACAGATCATAACAATCACAAAATCTCCCTTTCAATTTATATATGAAAGGGAGAGATACTAAATTCGGCCGATCGATCGTACCAAGCGTGTCAGGACAATCAGTTGATCAATATGAATTCCGTTTTCAGTGAAGTTGAAGTTCTGACCTTTACGAAATAAGTCCCCTTCTGATAGGAAGAAAAATCGATTTCACTGTTCAGTATTTCTGATTGGAATTCTTGATGAACCAATTTACCGTTCATATCGAATATACTTAATTGTACTTCCTTTCCCTCACCACCGTAGTATCCTATGATACCGATATCTTGGATAGGGTTAGGATATATCATCAGACCGCTTTCGGAATAATCAGCTGCATCTTCGGCCTCCCCCATAGAGGGCAATGAATTCAGGTGCAATGTCTGTTCTTCACTTTCAGGATTTTTCAATCCTGCATCCACTTCACTATGAGTACTACTTACCGTCCCTCTAGCGATAGTTTGCGCATGAGAGGAAAAAGAAAATAAACTCAAAGAGAAAACTACAATAGCACAACTTAGAAAACTTTTGAGATTTGAAGCATGGTTTTTCATGATTTGAAAAATTTGATTAATCTGTTAAATGTTAGGTATCGTTTGTATCACTGATTTTACACTTCGAAAGTAGAAAATAATACTATTATAAAAAAATAATTAACAGTATGATTTTTTTAAGTAATATAAACTGACCATTGAAGTAAATTTGAATATATACACTGATTATCAGTTGTTTATATGTTTTTATTATTTGTACAATTTTTATTCAAATTTTGTATTATTTTTTTAATCCCTATTCTGTTCTTTCTCGAAAAAGAGTTTTTTTTCTTAGGTTTTAATCTGTATGGAATTTGTGGGCAAGAGAAATCTTCAAAAATTGGATAGATGTATAAGCGTTTGGGTTAATTGGTTATATTCTCCATAAATATACTTATTTCGTATTCTACTTATTATATAAGATTAGTCAATCAATGTACTGATAATCAGTAAATTATAATATTTAGATGTGTTGAAATGTTCCTGGCTTCACAAAGGATAAGGTTTGATAATGGGCATTGATCATTTTGGGTTTAATACAAACTTAGCTTTTAAATATCGCCTATCTTCCTGTTCATTTTGCTTCACTCTGCGTTGACAATCCTCGGGATAGCGCTGCTATCCCTGCGGTTATCGCCTTGATTGAAACCAAAATGACCCGCGGAATCTTGTACGACATTTAAAACCCAAATTTGTATAAAACAGTCTCTTAGGCCCATGACAATTCTGAGTGATGTCATTTGCTGATTGGACTAGTGCCTGATCTGACTCGAATTGAAAATAGGGCATTGTCAAGCTAGCGTATTGATACGCGGGTCCATGGTCGCTCGTTCGGAGAGGAGCAACGTTTCAGTGTTTTTTTCTTTGCCGGTGATAAGCTTTTATGGTCGTCTGTAATCCTTTGAAGTCCAACTTTCCCTGTCGTGCTTTCAAATGGTCCAATATGGCCAGCCCCTTACTGAGCTGGCTATCTATGTTTTTAACACGAGAGACAATATAGATAAGGCTACGCTGCTTACCAGGGGTCAGTGTTTGGAAAAATTTCCGGCCCTCGTCATCCTGATCTAGGAGTACCCGAAAAGACTCGGGCATTTCCATACCGTATTCACTAGTATCTTTTATCAGCTGTACTTTGATCGAATCTCCAATGGATAGCTCCAGTTGGCGATGGACAGCTTTATTGATCAGGATAAAATAATTACCCTCTCTGGGCATCAAGGCACACTGCAAGCGTAACTTATCATTTAGTAGACAAATGACCCGTCGGTTATTTCCGTCGATATAGGCTTCTGCCTCGGGCATAGGTATAGGGATGTGTATATCCCACAAATCGGTATCGTCAAATCTTTCCAGTGTGGAAATAAAAAATCGGGAATCAGACATTTCAAGAGGTAATGAGTGAAAGAGACGTTTCTATAATAGAAGCTATTTAGAGACTGTTTTGAAGATATTATTTTAGAATTTGTTATCACTTATTTTGGATAGGACCGAGCGTTAAAATAATGCCGCGAGGGCATTATCAGTGAAGGGGCCGGTCCTGCCGCGTGAGCCATTGACAAAGATAGCATGTCGCGTTAGCTAGCGCAAATTTCAACGAAATCAAGAAGTACATAAGAAAGAAAAAGATACATTTTAAAACAGTCTCTAAGATACTATGAAAACATAATTACAATAAGAGGCAACCATTTGACCCAAAAGGCATAAAACATCAATAGACAATAGGCTGAATCTGGAATAATCCATATATGCAATAGGGCTACCATTGAAAGTTTCAATTGAATACGATAAGAGGTCGTTTCGAAGACGAAACGACCTCTTTCATTAGTTGTCCAGAGTCAGGTAATTGGCCTTGAAGTTCGCCACTTTCATTGATTGGCGAATTGCTACACAGTACGATGCAAGATCAAGAGACTGTTTTTGAATTATATATAACTAAGGATACTGTTCAAAACAGTCTCTAAGGGCTGCCCAATATATTGACTATGCCGAAGAAAGTATCCGTTTTCACTCTCTAGGTAAATTTGCCAAAACCCGTGAATCTCATGGAAATACCGCTTAACGGATTAGCGTCTGATCATCAGTTTTTTTGAAACTATGCCCTTGTTCGTAACTAGATTGTAGGTATACAGACCCTCCGCGAGATTGCTGACATCGATAGGGAGACTGCCCTTATCCGAACTCATTGCTTTTTGAAGTACCAGGACCGTTTGTCCCATAGCGTCAAAGAGTCTGAACTCGATCATTTGCTGATTTCCGTAAAGTTCGAAGAAAACCTCTGTGTAATCCTGTGCAGGGTTGGGAGCGACTTTCACCTCTTCGGGTACCGAGGTCTCTTCCTCTACTACTGTTCGTAAACCTTCAGTACCTGATGTAGGAAGCGTACAGAACGAGATATTCGTTCTGCTCAGAAAATTAGCGGGTCGGGCATCCAGCCAAGATACAAAATCCAGATCATCAGGAAAGCATACCAAAGGGCATCCATCCAGTTCCAGACGGTTCATCTTTCCCATATCCATCAAACTGAGCGGTAGTTTTCGTAGCCCTCTATTATTGCTCAAGGACAGTAGTTCCAATTCTGTAGCCAATGCTATGTGCTCAGGTGCTTCTTTTAGGGCACCCCATTCCAAACGTAGGCTCTTTAGCTTTGGTAACTGAAGTAGGGACGAATCCAAGGTCACTCCGGTAGCACCATGAAAGTAGAACTTTTCCAATTTTGTCAGCTGGGACACTTCCTTGGGCAGTTTTCCGAAATCTCGCTGATCATAGCTGAAGTGTTCCAGTGTGACCAGATCTTTGAGCTGACCGAGCTCAGCGGGCAGGTCCCCAGTGATATCTCCATAAAAACGGAGATAGTCCATACAGCCTTCCTCATTGTACTGAACATCGATGTCGTAGTCATCATAAGGTCCCTGTCCGAAGCTGAGCTTGGACCGAATGGCTTCCATAGCGCGACTGTCCCTTTCTTGGCAGAAGCTTACGGGACATAGCGGTAGCGCAGCAATATTACCATACCCTTCATTGAAACCTTTTTCTGCTACCCATGCATTGAAGTCAGGGTCAGATGTACGGCAGAGGTCATTATTATTAATGGCTATCCCTTCTAAGCGCTTGAGGTTTTTGTAGGAGACAGGTATAGGGCCTGTGAGACTGTTATGCCCAAAAGAAATGTACTTTAACTGAGAGTAACCATATGCGCCCACTTTAGGGAACCGCTCCAATTGATTATAGCCCAGCTTGATATCTTCCAAACGGTATAAATAGGCCAGTTCGTCAGGTATGGACTTCAGCTTATTGTCGAAAAGGTTCAGTAGTCGTAGGTTTCTCATTCTGCCCATAGTAGAGGGCAGTGATTCGATATTACAATCGACGCATTTGAATACCTCCAGGTTTTTCAATTCTCCAATGCTTTCGGGTACCTTTTTCATGGACCCTCGTTTCATCGAGATGCGCTTGAGCTTTTTCAGATTACCGACACTCTCGGGGAGACTGGCCAGTCCTGCATTGAAAAGATCGATGCTTTCCAGTTCGCTCAGATTGCCCAGTTCCTCGGGTAGTTTTCCAAAGGGGTATTGGTTATAAGCAAAGGATTCGATGCTTTTCAGGTGTATTAGTAAACCGATTTCAGGGCCGATATCGCCTCTTATATCTCCTACGAAGTATAGTTTTTCCGCGCATCCTTCAGCATTACGAAACGCCTGGACTCCTCCGACTTCCCCATTACCGTCATCGGTCCCGAAGATCAGACTCGAACTCATCGATTTGAGCAGTTCGGTGTCGATGTATTCGCAGGGAGAATCAAAATCGCACTTCGGTAAACCAAGACCGTTCGTTATCGTTCTTTTCCACTCTTCGAACCGAGGATCATCGGGGATACAAAGCTGGGTATTGTCGGTTTTGAAGGTGACCAGTTTGTCCAAGAGTAGAAAGCTGACGGGAATACTTCCTTCTAAGGGATTATTGCCCGCAAAAAGAAATTGAAGTCCTTGAAGATAGGCAATCTGTGATGAGAGTGAAGTGAATCGATTTCGCTCCAAGGCTAAACTGTTGAGCTTTGGCATCTCTCCAAAGTCCTCGGGTAGTGAACTTAAGTTATTACGGTTCAGTCCCAAACGTTCCAAGTGCTCGAGCTGTCCCATACCTGTGGGCAACTCTATCAAGTGGTTGTTGTTAAGTATGGCTGTTTTTAGGTGACTAAGGGAAGGGAATGACGCTGGGAGTGACGATAGCATGTTTCCCGACAGAAAGAGTGTTTCCAAAGCCCTTAGACTGCCCAGGGAGGCAGGTAATTGTTTTAGGGCACAGTTCTCTATCCGCAGTGTACGCAATGAACTCAGGTCACCAAAGGACTCGGGCAGCGTCTCGATGTTACCATTATAGACAGAAAAGTACTCCAATTTTTGAAGCCGACCGAATGCTTCCGGTAAGGTGGTCAGTCCTTCTACATCATCATAGAAAAAAGCGTCGAAGCTTCTTAACTCACTTAAATTGCCAAACTCGGAGGGTAATTCGCCTTTGAGTTCTATGATGCTCGAGCCAAAATGAAACCCTGTAACCCGACCTGTTATAGGGTCGAGAGTAATATAACGCCATTCTTCCATAGGACGGTCGTACCAAGAAGCGAAAAAATCCGTCTTGCTAGGATAGTTATCCACATATGCAGTGATATGATCTCGAACAGCTACTAAGGCCAGACTGTCCTGTTCTCTCCCAGGATTATTTTCGGGTATTTGATATTGTCGTGCGAATAGGGTACACACAGAGAGAAATGTACCCAATACAATGATAGGAAGTGATTTTTTCATGTCCAACTAATTAATATTTAATGATTAAAGCAATTTATTACTATAAAAATACTATTTTAAAAGTTAATATAATAAAATTATTTATACATTTAATTAAATATATTTAATAATGCAGAAAAGGGTATTGAGTAAATGATGTTTTGGTAGTGTGAGGGTGGTATGGATGAGGTTAGTTCACGGATAATAAACGTTCATGCAATAGATGGATATGAAATTTTCGAAATAACCGGGGCATACAAGGCTTGTATAATAGTATGGGGCATTGAACTCAGAACACGCACAGCACCTCTAATTGCTGAAAGAAACTACTTCAAATCAGTAAAATGTACGTATTTTTTTGAGTTGAGCGTAGTGCTAATGCACTGAATCCAATAAAAACTTCGATGATTTATTGGATTTTAGGCTCTCATACCGAAGCTCTAATGAATAACCCGGGTTGATGCCATTGTGGGGAGACAATCAAATACCTTTTATCTAATCAGTCATCTTTACTACTAAGATTTACAAATTCTGATTGAAAAATCACTTTTAATAACAAAATTGTTATTAAAGTGATTTGAGGCTTTTGTTTCGTAACGAAAATTAAGGATATATTTTAAAACGGTCTTTTTAACTCTTTGGGACTTTCAATGTTGTATTGTTTTCCTTCCATAAAGCAGTATGTATTTGATAGCTCCTTTGCGATAGCCGTAGGATAGACTCTTGTCGATGTAGGATTTTGCAGGATCGCTCAATATGAAGGAAGATGAGTTGGGGACTTTCAAAAAACCCCAAGATCCCGAAGATTTGAGTTCTCCGGGGAGTATAAGGGATATATTTCCGATTTTCATTTTAGGGTTCATATAGACAGCAACTGCTGCCTTACCGGTATTGGCATACTCTTGCGATTTCTTAAGGGCTTCGGGTTCATAGGCCTTACCTAATAGCTCCCAATTTTCGCTACTGCCTAAAAAATCAACGATTTCGGATACCCTCATATGTCTTTTCTTTTGAGGTAGGTAAAAGTCGGTGATACCATATACTACCGTCAGTGATTCGCCAAGAAAACGGTTACAAGTATTGGTGCCATTCACAAAGGTATGTTCGCACTTTTGAAACTGATGCATCTCTTTGGTCAAGTCCTGCCTCCAGTTAGGGTTGAGTGACTGGGCATGGACCTTCTTTAAAGGGAACGATGACATTATTGCACAACTAATGAGAAAAAACAATCGTTTCCAATAGATAAGTATAGGACTATTCATAATTAATAAAGGTTATGCAAAAATAAACTTGAGCGATATTTCAATAGATCGGGTTCATCTTCTTTCTACGTTCAAGAGAGCAGTGATACCAATCTTCAAGTAATTTCGGGACAATATACGGGCATGTTTCCAAACCTCTATCATACGTACTTCTACAGAGTCATGATTCGCCCCTATGAAATGTATACATAAGCCAGAGTAATTTTCAAGTACCCGAAAAAAAGCAACTTCAATAGGCATAACGCACCTATATTTTATGTAATCATACGTAAAATAAAACAAATAAAGAGATCAATGATTTTCATAGTTGTGGCTAAAGTTTCGGTGATAGCAATAAATGACTAACCGATAGGTCATTGCGCTTTTAAAAAAAGTACTTTTTAAATCTAGAATGGTTGTAAAGAGTGTGACAGCATCTATCATAACAGAGGTATACCCCCGAAAACGATTGAGCTTCGGGGGGCTTGCCGGCCTCATGGTATCCATTTGACATTTTTGAAATCAGGCTTTCTTTTTTCCAGGAAAGCATTTCTTCCTTCTTTGGCCTCATCGGTCATATAGGCCAGTCGTGTAGCCTCTCCAGCGAATACCTGTTGTCCTACCATACCATCGTCAGTGGCATTGAAGGCAAACTTGAGCATCTTGATGGAAGTAGGTGATTTTTGCAGTATCTCTTGGGCCCAGCCATAGGCCGTATCTTCCAGTTCTTCATGGGGAATCACGGCATTGACCATGCCCATGTCATAGGCTTCTTTAGCAGTATAGTTTCTACCCAGAAAAAAGATTTCCCTAGCTCTTTTCTGGCCTACCATTTTAGCCAAATAGGCAGAGCCATAACCACCATCGAAACTTGTAACATCAGCATCGGTCTGTTTGAATATAGCATGCTCCTTGCTGGCCAAGGTCAGATCACAGACGGTATGCAAACTATGCCCACCGCCAACGGCCCATCCAGGGACAACGGCAATGACTACCTTGGGCATGAAACGTATCAGACGCTGTACTTCCAGTATATTCAGTCTGGGCATGCCATCATCATCTACATAGCCTTGGTGTCCACGGGCATTCTGGTCACCCCCGCTACAAAAGGCATAGCCTCCATCTTTAGTAGAGGGACCTTCTCCGGATAACAGTACTACGCCTATAGAAGTATCTTCTCTCGCATCCAGAAAAGCCTCGAAAAGTTCGCCTACCGTCTTAGGCCGGAATGCATTCCTGACATTGGGTCGATTGAAGGCTATCCTAGCCACCCCATTCGCTTTTTTATAGGTAATATCTTCATACTCCTTTGTTGTTTTCCACTCGATTTTGCTCATAGACGTATAGACGTTGGGTTTTGTTTATTGTAAAAATAAGGGTTTTCATTTTTATCGAACAAGGCATTTTTCAATTACACGTAATTTACATTTGACCCGCATTCTGCTTTAGAACTTTATAATCCCAAAATGTTCGTTGGAACTTCGTCATGAGGACTTAAATGGCGATAAATCAGTGCGTTTTCTTGGGTTCAGCGTAGCACCGCTACGGTTAATTCAAAAAACGCATTCAGTTACTGATTTGAAGTCAGTTAAGCCCGGAATAGATTTTCTAATGGACATTTTGGGATAATGAGGCTTTAGAGAACAAAATGTGATCGGGCCATTGAAAAAGACCGTTCAGCAGTTCAACCCTGATGTAGGTACCAGTGGGTATAAAAACCTGCCCCGGAAAGTATACGGCAAAAATCGGCTCAACTTCAATGCTACCCCTTATACAAATTTGGGTTTCAACTGTCGTATAAGATTGCGCGGGCCATTTTGGTTTCAATCAAGGCGATAACCGCAGGGATAGCAGCGCTATCGCGAGGATTGTCAACGCAGAGTGAAGCAAAATGAACAGGAAGATAGGCGATATTTAAAAGCTAAGTTTGTATTATTTAAAAGATATGGTAGGCGTAGACCTTACCAAGATCTTTGGCATAAGCGAACTCAATCCTTTTGAAATTATCTCAGAAGTAGGGGTAGATATGACCAAATGGCCCACGGCCAAGCACTTTACTTCCCGGCTGAACCTGGCCCCCAATAACCGTATATCCGGAGGTAGACTACTGGCACATAAAAAACAGAAAAAAATCAATAGGGACTCTCAGGTATTTAAAATGGCTGCTTTTTCCCTACAACGCAGTAACCATTGGTCAGGTGATTTTTATCGTAGAATGAAGTCACGTTCTGGGCCACTGATGGCTACAAAGGCTACAGCACGAAAATTAGCTGTTGTCTTTTACCATATGATGAGTGAAAAAATTGAATTCCAACCAATAGGATCAGACCAATATCAATTGGAGCTTAAAGAGAAAAAAATCAAGTACTTGACAAAACAAGCTTCTAAAATGGGGATGGTTTTATCACCTCTTTGACCGGTTGTTTCTTAAGAGGCAAAAGAACG
Source organism: uncultured Cyclobacteriaceae bacterium (assembly GCA_947492745.1). GTDB lineage: Bacteria > Bacteroidota > Bacteroidia > Cytophagales > Cyclobacteriaceae > Aurantiphycus > Aurantiphycus algarum. The sequence continues at coordinate 22,257 of CANLOE010000029.1, forward strand.
AAAAAATCAAGACTGCGAACAAATAGACTGAAAATCAGTTTGTTGCACTAAAATCCACAAACCCCCTACGGTCAAACAATGTGGATTTCTTGACATTTAAACCCAAATTGATCAATAGGGTTTCGTCATGAGAGCATAAAGTACGATAAAATCAACGGTTTAGGGGAGGAGGCCTAGTGAATCATTAGGGTGACGAGCCTGCGTAGCGTAAAACAGCTGATTTTGAGGTGATTTATGTTCGTAATAGGAAGGCTATTGATCATTTTAGGTTAAACTCTCGTTATGAAGTTCCAACGCATAATCCGGGTTAAAAAGACAAAATAAGGGTGCTAAATGTGAAATTTGCAGGTAAAAGAAAAAGTCTAAATCACTTCATAGTGAGGGGTTAATCTGATGTTGTCAGTAGGGTTTTGTGTTCAAGACCAAATCTTTGTCAGAGTTTCCTATCTCAAAAGGGCAGTATCAAAACATGAATCCGTGTTTCCATGAAAAGGGCCACCCGTTTGAGGTAGCCTTTTCTTTTTAGTGAGCGATAATCATTAAGGGTTATAAAATCTGGTAAATGCTCTGAACTTGGCATTACTACCGATGGCACTACGTTTTACGCGACGGTAGCGTTTCGGTCTGTTCCTTCTTGTCCATATACGGATACTACTGGTTCCCGTAGTAAATTCCACTTGATGGTACAGTTGCCAACTTCCATCTTTAAACTCCTCAAACTGGATACGCACTGTACCGCAAATAACATTGGTCACTGTTCGTACATAGTTGACCGCTCTCCAACCTCCAAAATAGGAGCTTCTCTTCAAAGCGGTCCAGTAGCCATTGTCACAGAACTCTATATTGTCGGGGGTAGATACCACGGGCGACTCACAATGAATGGTGAGAAAAGCCATGGCATCCATGCCCGTACATGTTTCTGTGGATACGCCTTCAAAATCGCTATCCATAAGCATCAAAGGTTTTCCGGAGCCATCGATATCCCTAAGAGAGGCCTTGATGAGAGGAGTGTCTTCATCACTGAGCAGTAGCTCGGGAATGGCATCATCCTTAGAAGTCAATGCCATGAATATTTCTATGGGATTGGCTTTATCATACTGCTCCAGTATACTTTCGGTAGCCTGTCCGTCGAATTTTTCTATCATCACGATGTCATTTTCAGGACCGATAGTACTGAATTCGATTTGATTATGTCCCCTTTGTACTGTGGCGATCACTTTTGGGGCCTTGGTGATACTGTTAACGACCGGAGCCTCCTCGATAGAAGATAAAGTGATCTCCTCCGCACTCATGTCGACTTTTTCCTCACAGGATAGTAACAGCACCGATAAAAGCATCGAGGTGATCAGTAAATTGTTTAGAATTGAATTTTTCATTGTTTCCGTTATTTTAAGTGTTGGATAATAGCCATCTCCTAGAGAAACGCATTGGTCTCGTTACTGCCGATTGGATAAGGCAAATATTTGTTCTGTTCACTAGTGATACCAATGTTCCCGGACTCGCATCGAATCGAGATGTCAGTTGTCTTCAAGATCTTGGTTTTATCAGGAACTCGTTGATTTCATCAGTTGATTTTTAGAGCGCGCATCGAACTGATAATCTTAGTTGAAGGTAGTGGGATAAAAGGAGTGAAGCATCTCCAAATTGACAGCAAGGGGGATAGGATTGATAGAGTTGGCTTCGGCATGGATACTTGATGTTTGCATTGAGGTTGGTTCAAGGAAAAAATTAGGAGGGATGGGAACAGATAAGGGACAGTTTTGATATGCTCCTTTATCTTTCATTTTCGGAGTGATCTAGAAATGCACCTTTTGTTTTCATGCGTTTCCTATTGATGTATATATGGGTACATGTAATTGTAGGAGAACAATATTCATGTCAGGTCTTTTCTCTCCATGAAGTATTCATGAGATTTTTGGATTTGGTTTTCCTTCCGACTTTGATTGTTTTGTAGTGTACCGTAGCTTTAGAGACTGTTTTGGAATGTAATCTAATCTATTGGTTCAGGATACCGTTAAAATCTACGCAGGTAGCAGCGTTTCTCTGCCAGTTGATTCTGATTCCAGAATTAAGGAACAATGTATTTTAAATATAATACCGAACACCGTAAACAATTTAGAATTTCAACTGCATGAAATACAATCAATTAGCCAATACCGATATCAAGGTAAGCCAACTCTGCTTGGGCACCATGACCTGGGGACAGCAGAATACAGAGGCAGAAGGACATGAACAAATGGATTATGCCCTAGAGCAAGGGATCAATTTCTTTGATACAGCAGAACTATACCCTGTTCCCGCCAAAGCGGAAACTTTGGGCGCTACAGAATCTATCATAGGTACCTGGTTTAAAAAAACAGGGCATAGGGAAAAGATAGTACTCGCCACAAAAATCGCGGGAAAAGCTGCTTTTACAGAACATATCAGAAGTTCCGGTTTTCAAAAAGAGGCACTGAATGAGGCTATCGAAAGTAGTTTGAAGCGGTTGCGGACAGATTATATCGACCTGTACCAGTTACACTGGCCAGAGAGGAATACCAACTATTTTGGAAAAAGAGGGTTTCGGTATGATGATGGCGAAGCATGGAAAGACAATATCCGCGAAGTATTGGAAACACTGGATAATGCCATCAAGGCGGGTAAGATAAGGCATATTGGGATTTCCAATGAAACCCCTTGGGGCGCCATGCGGTTCTTGGAAGAGAGCAAACAGTTACAACTCCCCAGGCCCCTTACAGTACAGAACCCCTACAGCCTTTTGAACAGGCAGTTCGAAGTGGGAATGGCAGAAGTTTCCCATCGTGAAAACCTACCACTACTGGCTTACTCGCCACTGGCATTTGGGGTTTTGAGTGGTAAGTACTTGGGTGGAAAAATGCCGGAGAAGGCACGTATTACGCTTTTCCCTAATTATAAAAGGTACTCCAGTGTACAGTGTGAAAACGCTACGGAGAAGTATGCAGATATTGCTAAAGCTCAGGGCTTATCCTTGACACAGATGGCTTTGGCTTTTGTTAATTCCCGACCTTTTTTATGTAGTAATATCATAGGGGCGACCAATGTGGACCAGCTTAAAGAAAATATCGCCAGTATAGACATAGAACTATCGGAAGACCTACTTCAGCAGATAGAAGCCGTACATGATGAAATACCGAATCCGGCTCCATGAGAATAGATATTAAATCTTCTAAAGAAGAGTCCGGGTTCAAAACAGTCTCTATAAGTAATCCGTGAAATTTCACAGGGCATTAAAATCCCAAATCTGTAAAAAATGCTCGATCTCCATGGGAAGCCAAACCTATCACTATACCGATAGGATTTAAAAAAAGAATCAGGCAATCATCATTTTAAATTTTAATGCTATTCTCAGGTGAAGCATCGGCCGGTAAAAGTAAATTATCAGATTTCTGACTAAATGTAATTTGTAAGACCTTAGTGTAGAGTGGGTAATGTATAAATTAGGTACTCACAAAATCAAAACGTATAAATTATGGAAAGCAAACTCAATGATAAACAATTGGCAATGTGTTCGGAGAGTACTTGGGACTTCACCCATCTAAAAGCCCTATTTCTCAATTGTACATTGAAAAAATCCCCCGAGATGTCGCATACTGCGGGACTGATAGATATTTCTAAAAATATCATGGAAAAAAATGGTGTCACGGTGGAGGTATTGCGTCCTGTGGACTATACTTTAGCTTTTGGTGTCTACGGTGACATGACCGAGCATGGATGGGACAAAGATGAATGGCCCGAAATCTACGAAAAAGTAAAAGCAGCTGATATTATCGTTATAGGGTCATCCATATGGCTCGGGGAGAAGACCTCTGTATGCACACAGGTAATCGAACGTCTGTACGCTAATTCGCACCAGCTCAACAAAGCGGGCCAGTATGCGGACTATGGAAAGGTGGGCGGCTGTTTGATAACGGGTAATGAAGATGGGGCGAAACACTGTTCTATGAACATTTTGTACTCGCTACAGCACTTGGGTTATACTATACCGCCGCAGGCCGATGCTGCTTGGCTCGGAGAGGCCGGACCCGGCCCATCCTACCTTGACGAAGGCTCAGGAGGTCCTGAGAACGACTTTACGAACCGCAATGCTACATTTATGACATGGAACCTCCTGCACATGGCCCGAATGCTCAAAGACAATGGTGGAATACCTGCTCACGGAAACCAACGCTCGAAATGGGATGCGGGTTGTCGTTTTGACTATGCTAATCCTGAGTATAGATAGGATGCTTTGGGCATCAATGGAACAAGTAGTACAATACAGACTATCTATCGTCCAAAGTAGGTCAATTTATCTTTAACTCAGATTCGATTCTACATTAGGTATTGAAGTGATTTAGACTTTTTGCCCTGATGAAGGCTTTTTCCGTTGTATAACCAAAGCTACGGAACTTAAAAAAGACAAAATAAGGGTGTTAAATGTGAAATTTGCAGGTAAAAGAAAAAGTCTAAATCACTTACATTGTCATATAGGATATAAAAGACCATAAACCCTGTATTTTATAAGGTTCATCGCAGCTACCGCTGCGGTTACAAAACGCATCCACTATACTGATTTGAAGCTGTAATAGAAGGTGACAAACCGCAGGTTCGATGAATGCCTTTGAAATCAATCGATTTAATAAGTCAAAACGAAGATTGTTTGCCGATGCTTTGTCTGTTTTCTAGGGAATTATCATTTCATGAACACCTATGGAGATAAATAACATTTGAGCTAATGCATGACCGGGGGTAAAAAGAGGAATGATCGTTCAGCTATGGATGTTACGATGAAAAATAGACGGGATGGGGATGCGATAGCTGGATTTTTTTCCGTAATTGATATTATTATGGTAGAGATGAGCAAGAATTACCTATCTTTGCAAAGATTTTTAGCAGATATTTTGCTGTAGCTATTTACAATCTATCTTCATAAGTTCTATGTGCTATATATATGGGATGATACCATAGATGAAGCATGAAATGAAAGCACCGGCTTTCGGTCTTGTGAACTCCCTCGATAAATAAGCCAATCGCTGAAATCAAGCTCGGATTACGACCACGAAGGATTAGGATGGAGTGGGGCAGGGCTTCGATAAATATATCATTACAAATACAAGTATGGAAAACAGAGATACCTCAAAAGGTAGAGGTTCGAGCCGTTCGAACAATAAAAGACGCAATTCAAATTCTAGGTACGCTTCTTCGAACGCGAATTCAACTCAAGGTAAAAGACAAGGAGCGGGAAAGCCTGCAAATAAGAAGAAGAAAAAACAGGAGGTGGCATTAGACCCCAGCCTCTTCATTAAAAAGGCTGTTCCGATAGAAGAGCGGCACTATGAGTCACCACGCAATATCAAAGACCTTCCCGTAGATAACAGTCTACTTTATAACTTGCTTGAAAAAGGTTATCAGAAACCTACGGAAATCCAAGATAAGACTCTGGAAGCGATATTGGACAAAAGGGATTTAATGGGTATAGCCAAAACAGGGACGGGCAAAACAGGAGCTTTTCTGATTCCTCTGGTCCATGACTTGGTGGGTGCAAGAGCGGCCGGTCAAATACTGATTATCGTACCTACCAGAGAGTTGGCCTGTCAAGTGGAAGATGAGTTCAAAAGTATGACGGAGGGCCTTCGTCTGTACAGTAATTGTTTCATAGGTGGTACCAATATCAATAGAGATCTGGATAAGCTGAAAAGGCAAAGTCATGTGATCATCGGCACACCCGGTAGACTGAACGACCTCGCCAATCGAGGTGCCTTGCGGCTGAAAAGCTTCTCTACTTTGGTCTTGGACGAGTTTGACCGCTTGCTGGACATGGGTTTTTGGAACGATGTGAAGAGGCTGGTTCAGCAAATGACACAAAAAGAGCAGACCATTCTGTTCTCTGCTACAGAGGAGCGTCAACAGCGTACTATGATTGCTTCCCTACTGGATGACCCTGTAGAAGTGAGAGTAAGTAGCGGTGATGTTACGGCTGATCATATTGACCAAGATGTAGTCATCGTCAAAGAAGGGGAGAAGAAAATAGACGTTCTGCTGGACATGTTGAACGATGAGACTTTCGAAAAAGTAATTGTCTTTGCAGAGACAAAACGATGGGTAAACACTATTTTCAAAAAACTTATCAGTAAAGGAGTCAAAGTAGGCCAGATACATGGTGATAAAACCCAAAATTACCGCCAGAAAGCTTTGGATAAGTTCAAACAAGGAGAGTTGAATGTATTGGTAGCTACCGATGTGGCCGCTAGAGGTTTGGACATCAGCGATGTAAGCCATGTTATCAATTATCAGCCTCCACGGACTGTGGATAGTTATATTCATAGGATAGGTAGAACCGGTAGGGCCGGCAAAACAGGTAAGGCCTTCACTTTTATTTCTTAATATTTTTTAAGAATACCCTAGATTTCCTCGCGTGAAATATCCAAGAAAGTTTTGCGCTTTTTATTCTTTCTAATCTCAATATAATTGCTTTATATTGTTGTAAAAAGTCTATGAGGATTCCTGTATTTTTGGTCTTGTTGCTTTCCTTCCAAATATCATTCGGGCAGAACGCATATATAGACAGTATCAGGGTAGAGATATCCAAGGCAAAATCCGATACGGCCAAGATAAGTGGGATAAATGCACTAGCTTTTGCTTACCATCAGGTACAACCGGATAGTACTATAGTTATCGCAGAGCAAGCCTTGAAATTATCTAGGTCCATTCAGTATTTTGAAGGAATGGCACATGCTTATTATGTAAGTGCTGTGGGGTTTGCCATCGAGTCCAAATATGATACCGCTATATACCTTTTACAGAAATCCAACCAGCTGTATGATAGTATAGGGGTGGAAACGCCACCCTTTATTTCTAATGCCACAGGTATTGTTTATCGTAACTTGGGACATTACCCACAGGCCCATGAACAGCACTTGATAGCATTAAGAAAATACGAAGAAAAAAAAGATGGGCCAGGTATTGCCAAAGTAATCAGTAATATAGGCTATATCTACTTTAATGAAGGAGAGTACACTAAAGCTTTACTGAATTATGAAAAGAGCATTGAAATAGAGAAGGGTATCAATCAATTCAATAGGGATATCACTTATAATAATATAGGAGAGGTATACGAGAAACGTAAAAAATACGAACGGGCCCTAGATTATTATCATAAAGGGCTGGAAATTGCCAAGGAAAACAAGCATGTCCGAAATATAGGGTTGATTTACAATAGTATCGGAGGAGTCTACAACCAACAGGGCAATTTTGATAAAGCACTCGTCTATTATCAAAAATCCTTAGAGGCCAAGACACAGATTGATGATGAAGCCGGTATAGCCCAGACGATGAATGCCATCGGAAGTGTACATCTGAAGCAAAGCAACTATACTGTTTCTCAAAAATACCTTTACGATGCTCTCATCAAGGCACAAGCTTTGGGTAATGTACAAATTGCAGAAAGGGCTGCAAAGAACCTTTATATCCTACAGAAAAAAAAGGGGGATTTTGCTGCTGCGTTGCAGTATCATGAAACCTTTCTGGAACTTAGGGATTCCCTCTTCAGTAAAGAGAAAACCCGTAAGCTGGCTAGAATGGAAGCGGAATACGCCTTTGAGCGCGAAAAAAGGGAGATTGCTTTCAGAGCTAAGCAAAAAGAGATAGAATGGGGAGCTACGCAGAAAAGGCTACGCGGGCAGCAGGTCTCAGCGTTGATTGCTATCCTTTCTGCCCTAGTACTGGTCACTGTCACTATTCGATACTACCTGATCAAACGTCAGGCAAATCAGCGTTTGATAGAGCTGAACGAGACCATCAACGCGCGTAATGAAGAAATCACATCGCAGCGTGACCAACTGGCAGAACAGGGTATACAATTGGAAAAAAAGAACCGGACACTGACTAAACTCAATGAAGATAAGAATTTCTTGATAGGAGTAGTGGCCCATGATTTGAAAAGTCCCCTCAATCATATCAAAGGTCTATTGAATATTGTACAAATGTCGGCCGATAAGCTGCCGCCGGATGTCAATAACTTTCATGACAAGATGAGTCAGTCGGCAGAAAGGCTCTCTTTGATGATTTCTAGAATTCTGGATGTCAATGCCATAGAAAATAGACATATTGATGTCAAACTCTCTACCATGGAAGTGAAACCTTTGTTGCTTTTGATTACCGAAGAGTTTGAAACAGAAGCTAAAGAAAAGGGAATCAGACTTAAAACCGAACTGCTGGAAGAGCAGTACATCTGTGTGGACCCTGTGTACTTTCAGCAAATAATAGAGAATCTGATTTCGAATGCCATAAAATTTTCTCCCAAGCTCAAAGAGGTTACTGTTCTGATGAGAAATAACAGAGGAAAAGTACAGATTCATGTAAAAGATGAAGGTCCTGGTATCAGCAATAGAGACCAAAGGAAACTGTTTCGAAGCTATCAACGATTATCGGCAAAACCCACTGGAGATGAGGAGTCTACAGGTCTGGGACTCGCGGTGGTCAAAAAATTTACGGACTTCATGCAAGGAGAAATCTGGTGCGAAAGTAACTTGGGTAGCGGAGCGACTTTTATTTTGCAATTCGAGCAGGTCGTGCAACACTCTTGATTTTTCTATAGCAGGCCGCACTCCTTCGATAATGATAGAGTAGTTTAGGTTTCTTCTTTCTTTAGCTGCAAATTCATCTTGTTTTATCCTAGTTTCGGCTTTTCCACCCGTATCATGCCCAAGAAATCTGTAATGAGTGTTCAAATGGCAATAAATTTCAGATTTGTATTGGGTTCAGCATAGCACCGCTACGGTTAATTTAAAAAAAATAGATTCATTTTACCGCTTTGGTAGTTATTTTGCGACCGCAATAAATCGTCTAATCCAGGTTAAACCCAAATTGATCGATAGAAATCGTGATGAGCGTATCAATAGCAAAATACCGGCCATTTGTATTCGTTCGGCATAGCACCGCTATGGTGAATGAAGACCGGTGGGCAAAGCTTCTGATATGAAGCTGTTTATACGTGGAATAGGTTCTCTATTGATCATTTTGGGTTAAATATAATCCCCAAACAGTCTCTAGTAAAAAGTCTAAATCACTTCCACAAATATTTGTTCCTTACTTTTAAAAAAACTAAATTTTGAGAAGGTAATTGGATAGTACTATTCAAAGTACCATTGCTGTCCGGCCCATAGAGAACCTTTAAATGAATAGCCTTCGGTAAGCGTTGAATTTTTGCAAACGATAGATGCCATGTACTATCTGATGGATAATTGCACTTTTGGCATTTCAAATGGTATGTATAATCAGGTATCATACAAGGAATCGATTTTTTTTAATTTGGGAATCATGTAAATGAACTTAAACCCTCAGCATAACGATTTGATAGACGCAGAACATGGCTTAGACCTGAGCGGTATCGTCAAATTTCTTCAGATGCTCTCTAGGGAGATGAACCTCATCAACCTTGTTGAAAAAATGATGGAGATTGTTATCGAAAATGCAGGAGCAGAGCGTGGCTTTCTACTACAGTATGAAAACAATCAGTTGATCATTCAGGCAAAGGGGAGCTTAAAGTCAGGAATAAGAGTACTACAGTCCAAGCGTGTTGCCAAAGGAAACCGGATATCCTCTTTGATTATCGGCCGGGTCATCAACACGGGAACCTCACTTGTCGTGAACAATGCCGCTGAGAAGGGAGAATTCAAAGAAGACCCCTATATTCAAAAACAGAAACCTAAATCCATATTATGTCATCCTGTATATGTTAAAGGAAAGCTGACAGCCATTATCTATTTAGAAAATAAGGATAAAGAGGGGATATTTACCCCGGACAAACTAAAACTTCTCAACCTGTTATCGACGCAGATTACCATTTCACTTGAAAATGCACTTTTATATCAAAACCTGGAAGAAAAAGTAATCGATAGGACCAAAGAAGTAGTAAGGCAAAAGGAAATCGTCGAGAGCGCCTATGCAGAACTTCGTGCGACACAATCCCAGTTGGTACACTCTGAGAAAATGGCCTCACTGGGCCAGTTGACCGCAGGTATAGCCCATGAAATCAATAACCCTATCAATTTTATTTCTATTGGGATCATGGGTTTGAGGAAAAATTTCGCCTCTTTTAACAGGGTTGTGGAAAAATACGAATCTCTTCGTCCCGGAAATGACAATGATGCTATACTGGAGGAGATAGAAATGCTCAAGAAAGAAATCCATTATGCTGAATCCAAAAAATTTATTTCCGGTCTAATGGATGATATTCGACTGGGGGCAGATAGGACATCAGAGATCATTGTCGGTCTTCGATCCTTCTCACGTCTCAATGAAGCAGAGCAAAAGGACGCCGATATCCATGTAGGACTGGATGCAACACTGGTACTGCTTCGGTCCAGGACAAAAAACCAAATCGAAATCGTCAAAAAGTATGCTCCGAACCTACCAAGTATACACTGCAATCCGGGACAGCTCAACCAAGTGTTCATGAACATCATCACCAATGCGATAGAATCAATAGATATGGCATCCGGAGACAGTGAAAAAAAAATAGAGATAATGACCTTTAATGAAGTGGACACTATCAAAGTGAGCATAAAGGATACGGGTGTCGGTATCTCGAAAGAGACCAAAGAGAAGCTTTTCGAGCCATTTTATACGACTAAGGATGTCGGTAAGGGTACAGGGCTGGGCCTTTCCATTAGTTTCGGGATTATAGAAAAACACAAAGGGCAGATAGAAGCCCGGAATAGAGAAAAAGGGGGCTCGGAATTCATCATAACCCTTCCAAAATGAAATCAGCTGATATAAAGAAGGCGAATATACTTTATGTAGACGATGAAGAAAGTAATCTTCATGTATTTCGGTCCATATACTATACAAAGCATAATGTTTTTACCGCCAAATCGGCTACCGAAGGGCTTGCTGTTTTAGAAAAAACGAACATCCAGATCATTATCACTGACCAGAGGATGCCCTTGATATCAGGAGTCGAATTTTTGAAAAGAGTCATAGAGGAGTACCCCGATACCATCAGGATTATCCTGACGGGTTACAGTGATATCGAAGTCATTATTGACGCTATCAACAGCTGTGGTATATATAGGTATTTTACCAAGCCATGGGAAGTGGATGAAATGAATATGGCCATGGATAGGGCTTTGGAAATCTATGGACTGCGTAAAGAGAACCGCCAATTGATCGAAAGCCTACAATATGCTAATGAAGGTTTGGAAAAAAAGGTAGTCAAGCGGACTCGGGAACTGGAGGTCCTTAACGGTCTGCTGGAGAAGAAGGTAGCCGAAAGGACCTTTCAGCTGGAGTTAAAAAATCAGGAACTGGAAAGAAAAAACAACAAATTAGAGGAATATGCCTTTTTTAATGCCCATAAGCTAAGAAGCCCTGTGGCTACACTTCTAGGTTTGGTAGCGATAATCGAGAGTAAGCCCTCTTATTCGGCGGAGACGAACGATATCTTACTCAAAATAAAAAGTAGTGCTCAGAGCCTTGACGAAATCGTCCGCAACATACAGCGGAATCTGGAAGGAAAGTAGAGTGGTGGTGGTACTGGCCGGACACCGTTTTTGTAGGCATGGGATTATCCAAGGTCATAACCGACCTTATGGCAATGATAAGCTATTGATCTTTGGTAGGTAACATCCAATTGGAGTGTAAAATGAATCCATAGATTTTACGGGTCATTTATTTTTAGCAAAAGTAAGACCGAGCGTTATGGAAGTGTTTTGGAAACATTTCCAACGAAGGGGCTAAACCCGCTGCTAAGGTTAGGTATGGTAGTTCCAAAGCAGGTATTACCAATGTGGGATAAGGGTAAGTAGAAAGATAAGATGAATTTCACAGTTAATCCGGTAAGTGATCAGATCAATAACTCCAAAATACCGGATAGTATAAATACACGATGATATATGAAGGAGTACAATATACTTTACGTAGATGATGAGGTCAGTAACTTACAAGGTTTTGAATCCATCTATTTTACGGATTACCATATCTACACCGCTATTTCCGGAAACGCCGCCTTGGAGATTTTGAGAAAACAGTTGATACATGTTATTATTACCGATCAGAAGATGCCCGGGATGACGGGGGTAGAGTTTTTGAACAAGGTGGTGATTAAGTACCCAGACCCTATTCGTATTATACTGACAGGATATAGTGATATCGAAGTCATCATCAAAGCTATCAATAGCTGTGGTATCTATCGTTACCTGACCAAGCCTTGGGACCTTCAGGAAATGAACATGGTACTGGACCAAGCCATAGAAACATACAGCCTCAGAAAACAAAACAAGAAGCTGGTCGATGATCTTCAAAAGGTAAATGAGGACTTGGAACTGAAAGTTAGAGAAAGGACTCTGGAAGTAGAACGGCAGAAAGCGAACATCGAAGAAAAAAACGATAAAATAACGGCCAGTATCAATTATGCCAAGCGTATACAAGAAGCCATGCTACCCAAAATCGAAGATATAAAAGAACACCTAAATGATGTTTTTGTCTTCTTTAAACCTCGAAATATTGTTAGTGGGGATTTTTACTGGTTTCATGAGTACTATGGGAAAATCATTATCGCTGCTGTAGATTGTACGGGGCATGGTGTGCCCGGTGCCTTTATGAGTATGGTAGGTACTCAAGCGCTCAACAATATCGTGAGTATCAAACACTATTATAAGCCCGATCTGATTCTCAACGAGCTTCGAAAGGAGGTCAGAATACTGCTACAGCAGGACTCTAGTAAGAACAAAGATGGTATGGATGTTTCTCTATGTATGATCGATCATGATAGGGAAATCATCAATTTCGCCGGAGCCAAGAATACGCTCGTTTATATTGAAAATGGTGAAGTGGTCCAGTGCAAAGGAGACCGGCATAGTATCGGTGGCAGTTTGGATACAAAAAAAGAGGCAATTTTTCGGAACCATCAGGTCGCACTAAAGTCAAATACCACCTATTACCTCTTTACTGACGGCTATCAAGACCAGTTTGGAGGGGCCGAAGACAAAAAATTCATGATCAAGCGACTCAAAGAGCTATTCCTTGATATCTACACGTTACCCATGGCAGAACAGCAGCAAGTACTGGAAAATACCCTGTCAGAGTGGATGCAGGGCAGGTCTCAGGTAGATGATATCCTTGTTCTCGGATTTCGGGTGTAGCATACTGGGGAAGATTTGCTATAAAGGTGGATAACACAGAAGAACAAAAATGCTACTATACGCGTATTTCGCTACCTTTTAGTAGTAATAGGTAAAGGGATAGTCTTGTACTCAGTAGAAATCAATACGAAACACATGAAATATAAAGAATAATATTCTAGAACAGTCTTTGGGACCATATGGGAAATATTCCGTATCTATAAAGTAAGTTGGGAGAAACAAGAATCCAGATTGTCCGTTATCGGTATATCACCTGTTATATCGTTATATTCTATGTACAGAAAAATCCTCACCCTACTTAACCCATTAGTGTTATCTGCCACGCTCTACATTAATTTTCTAGCGGCTACTTCGGGACTGAATGGGAGAACTACAGGAGAAATATCGAATATGAATCCTACGCTCTTTACACCGGCAGGCTTTACCTTTTCGATATGGGGCATCATCTATTTGCTGAACATCATATTTGTATCGGTACAGGTATACAAGGCTTTTTGTATCCCCGAAAAGATGGATACCAGGCTGAGTATCGGTTTTCTCTTGATGACCATGGCCAATGCCACTTGGATGTATACTTGGCATGGACTCCATTATGGACTGGCCCTGTTGGTCATGCTACTGCTGTTGCTACTACTGATACAAACTTACCACTGGCTAGTGGAGATACGCCGAAAAGGCCAATACTTCCACAAATGGAGCTATACCGTAGAGTACCTAACGTTCAGTACCTATCTGGCATGGATATCGGTAGCGACGATTGCCAATGCCGCTGTTTTTTTGACGCTGGAAGGGCTGTCCTATCAAGGTACACTGGCTACGGGCCTGACCCTGTTCGTTATTCTCATCGCTCTGGGCTTGGGGCTATGGATAGTGTGGAAAGAAAGGAATGTCTGGTACGCGGCCGTTATGGTGTGGGCATTTTTCGGTATTTATAGCGCCAGGATAGGGGATGATAGTCCTGGTGCTTTTCGAGTAGCCACTGTCGCCCTTGCGGCGAGTATCGGTATAGCAATAACCTTGCTTTTTTATGGATTTGTGCTTTTTAGGAAAAGGCTGCACTAGGTATTTTATGTAGGATGATTTTCAATTTACCTTTTGTGGCGACCAAAGGTTGGACTTCAATAGATCAGCTCTCTTTGTCCGGTACGAGCGTCCATTGTTGCCTCAACTGAATTGATACTTCTGCCAAAAAAGTAATAAACCCAAAATGATCCATAGCCTTCCTATTACGAGTATAAATTGCTTCAAGATCAGCGGTTTTACGCTGCGCAGGTTTTACACCTTAACAATCAATCAAGCCTCCTCATCTAAACCGCTGATTTTAGTGTACTTTATGCCCTCATCACGCAACCCTACTGATCAATTGGGGTTAAATCAGCAGATTTTATTTACCGACTTTATCCATACCAATAGTTTTTCTATCTAGTCTTGACCGATATTCCCCTTATATTAGCATCCTGTCAGGAAGCGAAAAACCAAAAGCACGATTGCCCATGAACATGAACATCTCCGTAAAGACCCTTGGATTATTTTTGGGACCGCTACTGTGTTTTGGACTACTGGCCAGTGATGTCGATTTTATATCCCCCGCAGCGGATAAGGTACTGGCCATCGCCGTATGGATGGTACTGTGGTGGATCTCTGAGGCAGTATCCATCTCCGTAACAGCTTTGCTGCCCTTGGTACTCTTCCCCCTATTGGGTATCAATGATTTCAAATCGGTAGCAGGAAATTATGGAAGTGCCATTATCTTTCTGTTTCTGGGGGGCTTTATCCTAGCCTTGGCCATGGAGAAATGCGCGCTGCACAAGCGTATCGCACTGACCATCCTTACCCTGACGGGAAATCGTCCACAGGGCATACTTCTGGGGCTGATGTTGTCCACAGGCTTTCTGAGCATGTGGATCAGCAATACGGCGACGACGCTGGTGATATTGCCCATAGCACTGACCATCGTCTCCTACATCGCTGACCTGAACCAAGGTGTCGGGGGGGCGGAACTGGCCAAGTTCAGAGTGGCCTGTATGCTGGGCATAGCCTATGCCGCCAATATCGGGGGCACGGCCACGCTCATCGGTACTCCCCCCAATGTGGTACTGGTCGGCTATATGGAAGAAAGGCTGGGATTGGAAATGGATTTTATGCAGTGGCTCGGTATCGCCCTGCCCTTCGCTGTTCTGCTTTTTTTGGCCACTTATGCAGTACTGAGCCTGTTTTTTCTTCGTGGCTTGAGGCGAAAGCGTTTTTCCATAGCCATCGTCCATCAAGAACGCTCAGGGATGGGAGCACTGTCCTACGATGAACTGCTGGTCATGGCCTGTTTTGGCATCACTATAGCACTATGGATATTCCGTGTCCCCTTTAATGCCCGGGCTGGACTGAGTCTGGGCAATGCTCATATTGCTATGATAGGAGCCCTGCTGACATTTGTATTGCCCTCGACAAAAAGAAAGATGGGAAAACTCCTCGAATGGGAAGATACCAAAGAACTTCAATGGGGCATATTGATACTGTTCGGTGGAGGACTGGCACTTGCCAATGCGCTCTCCGATGCAGGTATCGTTACTTTTATCGGAGACTATGTACATAGCCAGAACTATGGACAGGCCCAGACCCAGACCATGCTGGTCTCGCTCTCCCTGTTCTTGACCGAACTGATGAGCAATGTAGCTCTGGTATCCATACTGTCGCCTATGCTATCGGGGATAGCTACAGGTGTGGGTATGGACTTCCTGCACCTGGGCATACCTGTGGCACTGGCTTCCAGTTGTGCCTTTATGTTGCCCATGTCCACACCACCCAATGCCATTGTATACTCCAGTGGTTTTCTAAGGGTCATCGACATGCTCAAAGTAGGTGTCGTACTCAATATCATCGCTATATTTTTATTGATTGTTTTGGGTAATTTCTGGATTGTGATTTTTGTGTAATCCATAGCTGTCCTTCCTTGGCCAAAAGAATCACAACCCTATAAGTAGTTATACTCAGGCACAGTGGGTTTGTTGATTTACCGAATAGCACTGTATCCTTATGAAGCATCCCCGATAACCGATTTTGCCAATGTACAATGGACGATATGCTTCAATACATAGGATTGCTCAGTTGATTCATTTCCCTATTCACTTTTTCTGAGGTAGAATACAAATGCCGTCCAATACTGCAATAAATCCCGATTAAGATGGTTTTTTACGATAAATTGATATTAAATTCGCTTCATCGGTACAGGATTATGCGATATGTATATTCCTATACCAACTTTAAAGGTTTTAAATTATTATCTGCCAACAATTTAACCGCTACTGTTGGCACCTTTACTAAAACTAGAACTCTATGTCAGCAAAAGCAGCTTTTATCGATGATCTCTCACTGCCCGTAGTGGCCGCTCCCATGTTCCTGATTTCCGGGCCACAACTGGTCATAGAATCTTGTAAGCAAGGAATTGTAGGTACTTTCCCTGCTCTGAACCAAAGAACGACCGAAGGTTTTGAAGAGTGGCTTATCGAAATCAAAGCTGCATTGTCTGCATTTGAAGAAGAAACAGGAAAAAAGGCTGCCCCTTTTGGTGTCAACCTGATCGTGCATAAGACCAATCCAAGGTTAGAGGCCGATTTGAAAATCTGTATCAAACATAAGGTACCTTTGATCATCACCTCTTTGGGTGCGGTATCCACGCTGATCGATGCTGTGCACAGTTATGGTGGTCTGGTGTTCCATGATGTGGTCAAAAAGCGGCATGCCGAAAAAGCTGCTGAAGCCGGTGTTGATGGACTGATACTAGTGGCTGCCGGCGCTGGAGGACATGCGGGTATTATCAATCCTATACCCTTGATTTCGGAAGTAAAGAGCTTCTTTGACAAAACGGTACTGCTGTCCGGATGCATGAGCAATGGTCGTGATGTGGCCTCCGCGTTACAGATGGGTGCCGATTTAGCCTATATGGGCACTCGGTTTATCAATACTGAGGAAAGTAAGGCAGAGGAGGCCTATAAGAAGATGATCATCGATAGTGGGGCCAGTGATATTGTCTATACCGCCGCCGTATCGGGAGTTCCGGCCAACTTTCTACGTCCTAGCCTAGAGGCAATGGGAATCACCAAAGAGCAGTGGAACAAAAGTGCAAAGATCGATTTTGGCGAAGAGCTGGATGCTGCTCAGGCAGAGGCCAAAGCCTGGAAGACACTCTGGTCTGCGGGGCAGGGCGTGACGACTATCGATAATGTACTGCCCGTAGCAGAGCTTATCGCACAGATGAAATCAGAATTTGTAGCTGCCATTGAGGCCCAATATCAGCTACTGGAAAAGTATCGGTAATGTGTTATCCATCGGATTTTCCTTGCCATCTTCCCAAGGTGTGGGTGCAATCCGGTGCGAAAGTGCCTGTGCTTAGGTGACCCACTCCGGTGGCAATGTGTCGGTCAGGGTTTGAAAAGAACTTTAACCCAAATTGATTGATAGAAATCGTGATGAGCGTATAAATAGCAAAATACCGGCCATTTGGATTCGTTCGGCTTAGCACCGCTATGGTGAATGAAGACCGATGGGCAAAGCTTCCGGTATGAAGCTATTTATGCGCGGAATAGGTTCTCTATTGATCATTTTGGGTTTAATGTCCTAAAACTGTTATTTTAGGATGTTAGGAATGATGAAGTACCGTTCGGGATAGAAAAATCGAAAATGCAATACATAGAGACCATCACAAAAGCCTATAGGGACTACTGGTCGTATCTGGTCAGAGAGATACTCCATCCGCACTGGGGGAATTACTTCTACTGGCTTATCGGCGTTTCTCTAGTGGTATGGAGCTTGGAAATCCTTTTTCCATGGCGTAAACAGCAGTCCAACTTTAGAAAAGGCTTTTGGTTGGATACCTTTTACATGTTCTTTAATTTCTTCCTGTTCTCATTGATCCTGTACAATGCGCTCTCCAATGTAGCCGTCGAATTCTTCGAATCGATATTGGCATCCATTGGTGTCCGAAATTTAGTGGCTGTAGAAATAGCCTCTTGGCCTGTTGTTGCACAGTGGCTGTCCTTGTTCGTACTGGCCGATTTCCTCCAGTGGAATATCCATCGGCTGCTGCACCGAGTCCCTTGGTTGTGGAAGTTTCATCAGGTACATCATTCTGTAAAAGAAATGGGTTTTGCTGCGCAGTTCCGGTTTCACTGGATGGAGACTATCGTGTATAAGACCATCCAGTACATCCCATTGTCCATGATCGGGTTCGGCATTGACGATTTTTTTATCGTCCATATGACCGCGGTGACCATCGGCCATCTAAACCATGCCAATCTAGGTTGGGATTACGGACCGTTGAAGTATATCCTGAACAATCCGAAGATGCACATTTGGCATCACTCTAGGTCGCTTCCCGAAGCGCATCACTATGGAGCCAACTTTGGTCTGTCGCTGAGCCTATGGGATTACCTGTTCGGAACGGCCTATGTCCCCACTAATGGTCGCAATATACCATTGGGCTTTGAGTATGATGAAGAGTTTCCCGAAGATTTTCTGGGCCATAACGTATATCCACTGCGCAAGGGCAAGTGATGGGATTGTTTGACTGATTTTTCTGAAATGTATCTTTTTTTCTCGATTCAAAAATCAAAGATTCGATTACTTCTATGTCAAATGTCCTTCCAGTCATAGGAGTATTTCATAAACCCCGATTTTGAATCGATTTTGATGTTTTGTTCTTCGATGTATCCATTACATTCGGGTTATGGGGCCGAGATGTCGGTTTATTGGTATTCCTGAAGTATATTGCAGTTACGAAAAACGGAAACCCAGTAGTAATGAAATTCCTTGTATACCTGACCTTGACCCTGTTGCTGCTCATAGCTGCTTGGATGGCCTATGATTATACCACTTGGGAAGACTATCCTATTTCTGATGTCTTTCCCTTGTATACAGAGGTCAGCGACCAGCGCTATATTTCCCGGATCGATAGGGCAGAAGAGCGTTTGATACAGATCAGGGAAGAATTACAAGTGCCTTCGGTATCCATAGCCGTAAGCAGGGACGGCACCATGCTCTGGTCGGCAGCTACGGGCTATGCGCATATGGACAAAGCAGCGGCGCTGGCCACACCGAAGAGCGTATACCGTATAGGAAGCATCTCCAAGCCTTTGACCGCTACTGTAGCGGCGAGACTCTATGATCGCCGGCAGTTGGACCTGGATAAGAAGATAGGTCATCATATCGACAATTACCCTCAAAAAAAGTGGGACTTCAATCTTAGACAGTTACTGAGTCATACGGCCGGTATCGGAAACTACGAAGATTTTGGGCCTTATGGCCTATTCATTTCTTTGTGCAACTGCACTCGATTTTCTACCGTAAGTGAGTCTTTGGATGTTTTTAATGAAGTGGATTTACTCTATCGGCCCGGCACTGAGTATAAGTACAGTACTTTTGACAATTCTCTGGTAGCGGCATGGATGGAACAACGGACCCGGAAAACATTTCTGGACTTGGTAGCAGAAGAAATATTCACTCCACTGAACATGCGGGATACCTATGCCGATCATGCACCGGGCAGGGAAAATCCGAAGTCTCTGGTCACCTTCTATGAGAGAAAAGCCGGTACCTTTCGTGAATACAGGACACTAGGACTGATCAATCATGATATCGACCTGAGCTATAAATGGGCCGGAGGTGGATTCTTGTCCACCCCTAGCGACTTGGTCCGTTTGGGTAATGCTTGGCTCAGTGATAGTACCTATCTTTCCCAAGAGACCAAAGCCACGTTTTGGGCTCCGCAGCCTTTGGAAAATGGTGAAGAGAACGGAGACCAATATGCATTGGGCTGGCGCTCGGAATATGCTTATCAAGACTCCTTGCTGCTGGAGGGTAAAAAAGTGTGGCTGGTGCATCATAGCGGCTCCACCAAAGGAGCGATGAACTTACTGTTTTTGTTTCCCGAGTATAAGATGAGTATGGATGTGGCCATCAATGCCCAAGCGACAAGTATGAAGGAGTTCTGGGAAAGTGTGCTCTCGATTGCGGACTTATTTTTGAAAGAAGAACCTGAAGTTTGATAGAATGAAATCCGTTGAATACAACGATTTCACAATCAAGTAGATGATTAATTTAGTAACCATAAATTACTGATATGCAGAACCTTATAAAAGTCTAATTAAAGTAACGATTCTTTTTTGGATTGTCATTTCCGATAAAATATAAACATCAGTTAATCAGTTTATTGAGAGAATAACCTTAAGTATTAATAAAGGTGGGTCGGCGTTAAAAGCTACTTTGAAGGAAATTATTATAGAATCCGTTATTGCTTATTTTGAAGAGGCCTGAACGTGAATTAATGTCCTGAGGATTTGGCCCGTGAAGAGGCCTGTCAGCCGCGTGAGCCATTGACAAAAGATAGCAGCCTCTATCAGATTTAAAATCGTGCCATAAGAAGTGCATACAGCAATGGGCATGACCAAGAAAGCAAAGGTTTGATATGAATGTTGTCCCTGCGAGTTCCATGTGATCATTCAGCACTATCCTTATGTACGTACATTTGGAAGTGGACTCTAAAGAGCAAAAAAAAGGATGCATATAGCATCCTTTTTCATTTACCTTCATGACTTTTAGGTTATGAAGGTACCGCCTATAACAATGATGAAATAACTCTAAGGCTAGCTTCGGAGTATGGAGCGTTCCCAAATTGCCCGCTGCTACAGGAACTTGGAAACGCTCAGGAAAATCATTTTCCCAAAAGGACCGGCCTTTTAAAAAACCTTATCGCGTTTCGATAAGTAATGGCAAAAAATGAATCCCCTTGTACTCCACTCTACATAGCACTCTGCACTTATATATTCGATAGATTCCCTATACATAAAACTCTACCTGAAAAGCTTGATCGTTGCCCTGCAACGCCAGTGGCTGTAGAGACAGAATAGGTAGGGAATTGAAGGCTTTTATACAAACTTAGCTTTTAACTATCGCCTATCTTCCTGTTCATTTTGCTTCACTCTGCGTTGACAATCCTCGCGATAGCGCTGCTATCCCTGCGGTTATCGCCTTGATTGAAACCAAAATGACCCGCGCAATCTTATACGACATTTAAAACCCAAATTTGTATTATAAATTCGGTACGGCTGATACGTACCTTGTTGACTCCCTTTTTTATCCTATGATCTTGCGTCCTATCCGACGGATTGACCGTCGCAGCATAAATATAGCTGTATTTATGCGCGATAGGGGAGGGGCATACCTCATAGTACCGATATCATTTTTGCCCCACTATTAGCCATGATAGGTACTCTTGAAATCGGCAAATACCATCTTGTTTTGAAGAGAATTGTACTCGGATAGCAAAAGATAGGCCGATTTCGGCACATAGTTAAAGCGATGCTTTAATTCCTCTATCTTAGTGCTCAGTTCTCTAACATAGAACCGTATCTGCTCTAGGTTCTTACATCTTCTTGGTTTTTCAAAGTTCCTTTTCGTGAAGTCCTTGAATTCCGTTTCTACTCGCTTTTTTTCAAATTCGCTCATATCGATTGTGTGTTTTTGCACATATTGAAAAAATATTTATACACAATTATAGCTCTATTTTAATTTAAACGCAAGTTTAGGTAAAAATAAATGTGCAATTTTGCACATTTATTTTTATTCTCACAGAAGTTTATGCCAGAAGTTCACATGAAAAGGCCCTAAGCTGCTTTTAAGGGTGGTTTTTCAAAAAAAGAGAGCGATACTCAAAAGTCATTGTGTATTCTTGCACAACCCTGTCTTTTATCAAGTGAACTGGTATTCTTTTCGGTATTGAGAAGCTCATTGGTGTTGTTTATCCAAACACCACAGGTAAAAGACAATATGATTTCTTTTTAGAGAGCTTTATCCAGTATGGAAAACCTCTAATGATCAATCCACGAATGATAAACCATAAATTTGCATGAACCACGTTTAACCCCTTTTGCCGATGACCTTTTAGGGAACCCTATGCTTTCGCGGTGTAACTAAAGGCTATTCTGCGATTAATGAGTAGATTTGCAGTCACACACAGAATATGATGACAAAAAACCAAGGAGAAGAAGTCGTGAAGATACATCAGGAACAGATAGACCAGTGCATTTCCGTATTGGAAGCTTTAAATGCCGATACCAATCAGATCTTTGAAATACCGGAAGAAAAAAGGTTGGCTTTGATCATGGCGGCCGGTCTACTGTCCAGGCCCAGTCGTGAAGAATTTTCAAGGCGCAAAAAGGAGGCCAAGAAAGCTGAAAAGAGGAAGATCAGGGAAAAAGATAGAAAAGCACGAAACAATACGGGTATCCGTAGTGCAAGAGAAGCCCTCGTCTTCGAAGCCCCCAAGATGATCGGGGTCTCAGGGGCTGCTGCGTCTACGGAACTATTGGAGTCTCCAAGAAACTGTTATGTCTGTAAAGAGATATACCATCGCTTGCATCATTTTTATGATACGATGTGTCCTGACTGTGGTGATTTCAATTATGCCAAGCGGTTTCAGACGGCAGATATGACAGGACAGGTAGCCTTGGTCACGGGTTCTAGATTAAAGATAGGATATCATATAACCTTGATGATGCTACGTGCCGGGGCGACGGTCATCGCCACTACCCGCTTTCCCGTAGACTCTGCTTTGCGTTTTTCCAAAGAGTCGGACTATAGTGACTGGGGGCATCGCTTAAAGATTCATGGACTTGACCTGAGACATATACCAAGTGTAGAGATATTCTGTAATTATATAGAACAGCAGTATGACCGCTTGGACGTACTTATCAATAATGCCGCTCAGACGGTCCGCCGACCATCGGGCTTTTATCAGCACCTGATGCCCCGTGAGGCACTCGCTTTTTCGGACTTACCCATAGTGGCACAGGAGCTGTTGAGCGACCATCAGGCCTGCATCGAAGAACTGAAGATGCTCAATGCAGATGTTAGCTCCGACCAGCAGAAAAACCTTCCTATCAGTTGGCATGGAAAACGGCTCGGTATCGGCCTGAGTGCTTCCGCAGCACTCTCCCAGATTCCTTATAGCATTGATAATTCGCTGAGTACGGCCGAAGTGTTTCCCGAAGGACAATTGGATGCCGATCTACAGCAGGTTGATTTAAGAAAGACCAACAGTTGGCGCTTGAAACTTGGAGAAATAGATACCGTGGAGATGCTCGAAGTACAGCTGGTCAATTCGGTAGCCCCTTTCGTGCTCTGTAACCGCCTGTTGAAAATCATGAAAAAAGAAAATACGGGGCAGAAACATGTCATCAATGTATCGGCGATGGAAGGTAAGTTTCACCGGTTCCATAAGGAAGACAGGCATCCACATACCAATATGGCCAAAGCCGCTCTCAATATGATGACACATACCGCAGCTTCGGACCTGGCCAAATTCGGCATCTATATCAATGCGGTGGATACGGGATGGGTCACCGATGAGGACCCTGCCGAGTTGGCCAAAAGAAAAGAAGAGGTTCACGATTTTCAACCGCCCCTCGATATCGTGGACGGAGCGGCCAGGGTATTGGACCCCTTGTTCGATGGTATCAATACAAGGAAGCACTGGTCGGGTAAGTTCTTGAAGGACTATAAACCTATTACTTGGTGAGCGTTTGTCAATGTCAATAACGGTTTTATACCCATTCGCGATAGTTTAGGCCAAAATGATTTTTGAAGGTCACCTTCGATATGAAATCCAGAAGTATCCTCTGCCGATTTGTGATAAGCTTGATTTCTATCCTAAGGCATACGAAGTTTTCCAAAGGTCCAATATAACCTAACTAATTTCCGCCAGTTAAGGAGAAAGAGGTAGGATTATCAAATAGTATCGGATATTTCTTAGAGACTGTTTTGAAAATGTATATATAAAATTTGTCATCGCGTATTTTAAAGAGGATCGAGCGTGCCATTAATGTCCCGAGGACATTAATGGCGAAGGGGCCAGCCTGCCGCGTGAGCGGTGGACAAAGATAGCATGTCGCGCTAGCCAGCGAAAGGATCAAAGAAATTATGCGCTAAAAGAAGTACATAAGAAATCCTCTTGCACATATGTCACTACATGCATTAGCCCTTCTATTGCGGCCTTAAAAATCAGTAAATTGAATGCGTTTTTCGGATTCACCGTAGCGGTGCTACGCTGAATCCAAGAAAACGCACTGATGTATTGCCATTTAAGTCCTCATGACGAAGTTCCAACGAACATTCTGGCTTCAACCCAAAACGTTCGATAAAGAACCTATTCCGCGCATAAATAGCTTCCTACCGGAAGCTTCGCCCACCGGTCTTCATTCACCATAGCGGTGCTATGCCGCACGAATCCAAATGGCCGGTATTTTGCTATTTATACAAATTAAGGTTTTAAATGTCGTATAAGATTCCGCTGGTCATTTTGTTTCGATCAAGGCGAGAACCGCAGGAATAGCAGCGCTATCGCGAGGATTGTCCACGCAGAGTGAAGCAAAATGAACAGGAAGATATGCGGTATTTGAAAGCTAAGTTTGTATTATACGCTCATCACGATTTCTATCGATCAATTTGGGTTAAAAGGTGGCCCGTGGAAGAATCGTTCAAATTGCTCAATACCAGGGCCGAACCGGAAAACCTAAGTGTAAAGACAGCACATACCGTCCGGCAGGATTTTCATGGGATAATCTTTCGGGCAGACCTAAGTTCGGTACCGAGCAGAAAACTCACCAAAAAAGGACATACCGGGTCAATAGGACACAGGCCCATCGAAAAACACGACCGATCATCAACCAAATGTTCAGCAACATGAACGACATACTACAGACACTGGAAAAATATGCCATACAACTGATCGCTCAAGCTGAAATAGTAAGGCCAAACAGGACTGTCAATAGAATTGGAAGGTATGGAGGAAGACCTGCCGGTTTTATAACTTACAAACCTTAACTAAACGACATTGATGATACGGGTTAAACGATACATTTTATACCCTAACGTAAATAAAAAGTGACAAAACTTGATCGATAGGTCGAATTTTTCTAATTTGAACTCACCTCCCAGAAATCTTCCCCCATCCAAGACCGAAGAACTCCGTTGATTGCGCCGCAAGACCGGGGGTACCCGTGTGCATTCCCATACGACCTGTATCCTGAGGCTCTGTGATGGATTCAGCGTCAAGCAGGTGTGCATGGCCCTTGGCATCGACGAGAACACAGTCTACCACCATGGAGTTCAGCGTGGACGACTTTCTGTCCGGGAGCATAGGGTGGTAGAAGACTGTGTCTATCCGCTCTTTCTTGGTTTTGACTAGTATGTATACCCAAACGCGAATGGTTGGGGAAAAGATTTTTTTCTCAAAGAAGCATTATGTCCATTACGAATATCTCCAATGACCAGTGGACAATATGCTTCTTTATTTTTTCGACTACTCCTTTGGACTGTTTTCCGGTTTACTTTCTCTTGAGTATAAAACAAGGTATCGATCAATATTTTTTGAATTTCGCGAACATACATAGCCACCGATCTTCCCACTATTCCGGAATTTTATTTTTTTACGGGCATTGGGCATGACCTCTGAGGGCAAAGTGCCGTTGGCCAATCCGAAATATTTATCGCTCGCATACAGCTATTTAACTTTTTCTTTTTAGCAAAGGGGGGGGTGGGAAGAAACAGAGCGTTTAAAGTTATGTCTAGACACTATTAATCATTTTTAAACCAAATTTTAAATTTTATGAAAATCCTTAAATCAATGATGATGGCATTATCGTTCGTAGCGGTACTTGCCTCTTGTGACAAAGAAGAACTGGTAGAGCAGAATATCGAGTCCGATAATAGCGCGGAGAAAAACCTGACCGTAGCGCAAGAACGCTCTGGAGATTGCTCTAAGTTCAACGGACTAAAGTTTTTCACGAATGGAAAGGCCGTTCATGCTAAAGGTGCCAACTCTTTGATTTCTGATAGAAAGACAATTGTTTGGTCTGTAGATGGAGTGGATGTACTCTCTAACTCAAAGATATCATCTGTAGTTTTCCCTTTCCTTCGTTTTATCTCTGAACCCGGCACCCACGAAGTATGCTTCACGGCCGAGACAGAAAGTTGTGGTATGATATCGGACTGTGTCAAGGTTACCATATAACCGAGCGAGCTGTATATCAGTTCTTTGAAAACCTTAATTGAAAAATTCTGAGGTGACAGAAGGTGTCCTAGGACACCTTCTGTTTGTATAAACGCGGACCGTATACCGTTGTATTTTCCTCTTATCTATATACGGAGCAGAAAGGAGTCCTTTGGAGGTTAAATTCGGTATCTTACCCCTCAGAGACGCATTGAATGCTCATACTTTAGGAAGAAGAGGCGTCCTGTTGTCTCCTCAAAAATGTATGATCGGCATAGAACGTAGCAAAAGGAAACAGCGAAGCTGCCAATAGTAATAGTGTTATCCTGAACCCCCATCGGTGGATGATACTGTTCTGCAAAGTAAGCATACCATAGACCATAAACAAAACCCCATGAGCCATACCCACAACAAAATTGGGTTCCGGTAAGTCATAAAGATACTTTAGGGGCATAGTGACCCCTAACAATAGATAACTGATACCTTCTAGGATAGCCGCCCATCTCAACCGGCCTATTGATGTGGTTATACGCATAATGAATACAGATAGTAGTTATATACAGAAAACACTTTTCCTACCGATGTTCGATAGAAGGAGTTGAAGACATGAGTCCATAGCCATAAAGGTAATTGTCATAGGAAGAACTGTGGGCTTTCGGTCCATAAATATTTTAAACCCAAAATCGATACTAGTGATTTGTCATTGCCTTATTTGATATCCGATTTCCTGTTCCCTATATCCATTTGGCGGGAATGGATTTCTATATTAAGCAATGATGATGGGTATGTTGCCGGAAAGTGAACTATACCAGCAATCAAAAGGATTTCTTCCTATATGAATATATTTTCAGAAAGATGTATTTTAAGGATTATACTAAAATTCAAGTGTTAATGGACTCCGTTTTTGTAAGTGTGTAATTATTGTCAATTCGGCTAAGCGACTGATATTGCCGATAAAGTGCTCAAAAATTCTGTTGACCTGATTTTTGCGGTTTACTTCTTGTTAATTTGATAATACGCTTTGGGATAAAGTTCGGAAGGTATGGGCTATTATTATATATCATAAATTTCACTTCCTCTTATGGGTTAAGCATTGACAAACATGGGATTGAAGACTCTTTTCTACAGATTGAAAATCAAGCTGAAACTTTTAGTGGCCTTTGGTTCCATTCTATTGCTTTCCGCTATTTTGATGGTTACGGCGACATTATCAATACGCACTATCCTACATCATAAGGAATTGAACGAAGCAATAGATGACCTTACCTTACAGTTATTAAAAATCAATACTACAGCGAAGGATTTTATCCATCTGGGATATAAAAAAAATGATTTCCTGACATCGGGCCATAGTGTACATTTAGAGGAGTTTGATAGTCGCTTGGCTACTGTTGACGGGATATTGCAGGGCATCAAGACCGAAGACCTACTGTCCTCGGATGTTTCTGCAAAAGCCTTCAAGAAAATACAACTGGGAGTGGGGCGGTATACCGGTAGTTTTAAAAACCTGGTTTACCTGTTACGGGAAAGGGGCTTTAAAGACCATGGTACGGAAGGAGCGCTTCGAAGAGCAATCCACAGTGTCGAGCAAAGTGATTTTGACTTTGATGCGGTCAAGATGCTAATGCTCAGAAGGCATGAAAAGGATTTTTTCTTAAGGAAGGACATGAAGTACCTTTCCAGATTCAATGCGTTGGTAGACGAGTTCCATAGTTCGTTGAAGTCGATACCCTTGCGAAATGAAGAAGAGGGCAGCCTCCGAAGTAAGGCCTTGGATGATATAAAAGATTATAAAGAGAAGTTCAACCGTATTGTCTCTATTGAGCAAAGCATAGGTTTGACCGATAGCGAAGGGGTTAAAGGGAAAATGATGAGTTCATTTGACACCATGGAACCCGAGCTTATCCATCTGAGAAAAGAGGTAAAAGAGAGCAGTAGACAGTCAACGCATCGCTCTATGATCATCCTGTCCGTGGTAGTTGTACTACAACTGTTCATCGGTTTTGTGCTTGTCTTTTTTTATTCCAATCTACTGACCAGGGCTATCAAAGAACTGAAGACCGCTATGATCAGTCTGGCAGACGGGGATTTTCCGGAAAAAATGACTATCCGGACTTCTGACGAGATCGGAGAGACCAAAAAAGCCCTGAACGAACTGATCGATAGGATAGAGGCGGCGGTACGCTTTTCTACGGCACTGGGTAATGGTAATCTGGACAAAAACTATGATAGTGTGGACAGGAACGATGTATTGGCCAAGTCCATCATTTCCATGCAGGCCAAAATCATAGAAGCGGAAAAACAAAAATCGTATACCAACTGGTACAATCAGGGCATGGCAGCCTTTACGGATATCTTCAAGGAGGAGGATAAAAGTTTGGCAGAACTTAGCAGTGGTATCATCAGGACCATGGCGAAGTATCTTGATGCCCAGCAAGGTATACTCTACATACAACATCATGGCATGGACAGACTTCATCGTCTGGCTACTTATGCCTTTAATGCCACGTCCCCTAACGGTAATGAGGTAGAAATCGGACAGGGGCTCGTCGGTCAGTGTATGGCAGAAAAGCGAACCCTGCACTTGAGCAATGTCCCTGAAGGTTATGCCAATATTACTTCCGGTCTAGGGATGATTGCCCCTAAGAGCTTGCTGGTAGTGCCTTTGAAGACAACTCAGTCCATAGTAGGGGTTGTCGAATTATCTTTCTTCGACACTTTGGAACCCGGCAAAATCAGATTTGCCGAAAAAGTTTCAGAACACATTGCCAATGTGCTGTTCGGCAAACAGGTCCGGGAACGTACTCAGGCACTTTTAGATCAAGCTCAGCGCAAGACCATGGAAATGAAAGTACAAGAAGAGAAACTGATAAAAAACTCTTCCGAGCTAGAGGCAACCAAACAGGAGATAGAAAGGCAGAAGGCCGAATTGGAATCCCATATTTTCAGATTGGTAGCGCAAGTGAAGTCGAAAGATAAAGCTATCGATGTGTTGGAGGCTCAGTTGAAACGGTACAGGTTGCACGCTGACGAACCATTTAATCTTTAAACCCGGATGATGTATTATACAAACTTAGCTTTTAAATATCGCATATCTTCTTGTTCATTTAGCTTCACTCTGCGTTGACAATCCTCGGGATAGCGCTGCTATCCCTGCGGTTCTCGCCTTGATTGAAACAAAATGACCAGCGGAATCTTATACGACATTTGAAACCCAAATTTGTATTAGAACTTAGTTGTGAGGGTTTAACCCAAATTGACCGATAGAAATCGTGATGAGCGTATCAATAGCAAAATACCGGCCATTTGGATTCTTTTGGCATAGCACCGCTATGGTGAATGAAGACAGGTGGGCAAAGCTTCCGGTATGAAGCTATTTATGCGCGGAATAGGTTCTCTATTGATTATTTTGGGTTTAAAACAGTCTCTAAAGTCAATGGTATTTTGACGATTATGAATGTTTTAAAATCAGAACGGCCCCTTACTTTTTTCCCACAAAAAACAGGTAATTCCAAACCCCTCCATAAGCTGCTTTGGATTGTTGTAGATCTACTTTGAAGTGCTGTTCGAGTTTGGGCACAAGGTGTTTTTCCATACGCACGTGATGATTGGCCATATGACGGCTAAACCAACCGAAGCGACTGTATTCAAAATCTGTCACTGCTATAATGCCATCTTCCTTGAGGTCTCCATGGGCGCATTCTATCAATGCCGACCATTGGGGGTTGATCATGGACAGGGAGTAGGAGAATAAAATAAGATCAGCTTTTTTCGGCCGTTTCTCGGAAGGTGTACCATAGGTTTCGTGAAGGATTTTGATATTGCCATAAGCGCCCAGTTTCCGTTTGGCCTTTTCCAACATTATGGAGGAGGCATCGAGTCCGAATATATGCGCTTTCGGGTATTTTTTGACCAAGTGTTTGAGGTTGAACCCTGTGCCACAGCCGATTTCCATGATCACGGCATCGTCGGGAAGGTTGGGTAACTTTCCTATAAGGGTTTTTCTACCGAAAAGGAAGGACCAGCGGGTAGCATCGTATATTTTTGATTGGAAACTGTAATAGGCCTCCATTTTCTGCTGCTGTCGTTGTTCTTGCGGGATAAGCCCGGAAGAATGGATTTCTTTAGATGTCATACGAGGCGATAATTTCCTGTGATGTATTGATAAGCTGTCCAAACTTTTGGAACCAGCTTCAAAAGTAGGGGTAGATATAGCCAATTGAAAATCAAACATTATTCTTTTTTTAACAATTACGAAATAAAACGGTATAGTCCGACGAAATACATGTATGACCTCAGGATATCCCCTTAGATTTCATGACGAAATCAATAGCTTAAGCCCGGGTCATGCGTTGGAACTTCGTAACGAGGGTTTATACTCAAGAAAAAGTGAAATGGGAATTTTGAAGTTCCACAGGTCTTGGACCAATCCTGCGCTGGCCGACTTGTCATTAGTAGATCGGTCATTAGGGTCGTTCCTGGGAGAAAAGTGCTTTCTTGATCATTTCAGTATGTCCCAAAACAATTTCATTTGGGTATAAATAGCAATACATCAGGGAGTTTTATTGGATTTGGCGTAGTACCGCTATGGTGAATCCAATAAACGTAGTACAACGACCGGTTTGCAGCTATTTATGCGCGGAATAGGTTCTCTATTGATTATTTTGGATTTATTATACGGGATAGTGCTTTTCGATAATCAATGGACATGTCCCAGGTCAGTCGTGTTTCGGTATAACTTCCGGTGCTGTCAGGAGTGTCTTTTGAACTTTTCTTTTTTTCCGTACACCTACGAAAAGGAAAACAATAAGAAAGAACACTCCTGCCATAGTGGCCATGGCCCCCGCAATAGCACCGTCGAGCAGGACGGCCAGGTAATAGCCGGTGAGAGAAACGAGTACTCCTATGACGACGGTGAGCACCATCATATGCTTTAGGTTTTCGGTAAGAAGATAGGCGGTTGCCGGTGGTGCGATAAATAGTGCCACGACCAGTATGGCCCCGACAGACTCGAAGGAAGCCACCGTCGTTACCGACACTGCCGCCATCAATAGGTAATGCCATAGCGCGGTAGATATGCCAATGGCACTGGCATAAACAGGGTCGAAGGTGGTTACCACAAGCTCTTTATAACCCATTAGGATAAAAACGATAACAAGTAGCAGCACTGTACCCGCCACATAAAGTGTCCGGGGTCCCATCATGGTCCCATCAGAGGTGGTCCACTGTTCTAGGGAAACGTAGGCAATCTCACCATAAAGCACGCAATCCTGATCTAAATCAACCTGATCGGCAAACTGATCGATAAGGATGACTCCAATAGCAAATAGCCAAGTAAAAGTAACGCCAATGGCTGCATCGGTCTGTAATTTCCCCATACGATGGAAAAATTCGATAAGAAATGTAGTGAAGATGCCGATAAGCCCTGCACCGAGTAGCATTGTGAGCGAATCCCGATTGCCGGACAACAAAAAGGCGATGACAATGCCTGGAAGTACTGCATGGGAAATAGCATCGCCTACCATAGCCATTTTTCTGAGGATAAGAAAACAACCCAGCAAGCCACAGGGGATAGCAACAAGACTTCCTGCCAGTATGATTTGAAATGCTTCTTTTGTCATCATAGTATGTATTCCAAGTTCAATATCAGTGATTGTAAGGGATTTCCGAGGCATGCGGATCCACACTGGGATAGTCCAATAACTGCTCTAGCCTTGCCTCTAACTCAGGGGTAAGGATATGCTCTATCGTTTCAGCATCTTCATGCACATGATCGGGAGCGATACGCAGGTATTCCGTGAGGTAAAGTTCCCATAGGCGATGTAGCTTGACGATGCGCTGCCCTTTAAGCTTGCCTTCTTTGGTCAGTGTCCATTGCCGCTGTTTTTCTTTCAGGAAGCCTTGTCTTTTCAGTGTTCTGAGTCCTTTGATGAGCCGTCTCATCGGAAAAGGGCGCCTAGTGGTGATATCGGAGATACTGCGCGATACAAAGAAGTCCTTACCTTCTTCTCCCAGTTGGTACAATAGCTTCAGTATATTCTCCTGATTCATTTTGTTCTTTATCCGAATTTGACGGAATAGCTTGTGCAGAATCCCTTTTTTAGGGGCAAAGAAAAAAGAGGTAAACGCGATACCCGAGATAATCATGACAATCCAAGGGCCTGTGGGCATATTCTCATAAACATAGGAGATATAGGTACCCACCAGTCCACTGACTGCTCCAAAAAAAGCGGCCAATGCTATCATGGTCTTGATATCATCCGTCCAAAACCTGGCCGCTGCCGCAGGTGTAATCAAAATAGCGGCCATGAGTACGACCCCTACGGCTTGGATGCCGACGACTACCGCCAATACGGTCAAGGTGGTCAGCAGTAGCTCTAAGGCACGGACAGGAAGACCGATACTCCGAGCAAAGGCCTCATCAAAGGTCAGTAGGGATAGCTCTTTGAAGAACAGGGTGATGGTGGTCAGTAGTACCAGCGCTACACCTCCAAATACATACAGGTCCTTTCCGACCAATGCAGCAGCCTGTCCGAAGAGGAATGAGTTAAGACCGCTTTGCTCAGCATTACCGGAATGCTGGATAATGGTCAATAGCAAAATACCGACACCAAAGAAGACCGACAATATCAGGCCGATGGCCGTATCTTCCTTGATTTTCGACTTGGCACTGATGGTATCGATCAGGTACAATGAAATCCAGCCTGTGATAAATGCTCCTGTAATCAACCATACCGGGTTTTTGTTACCGGCCAGCATGAAAGCAAGACAAACACCCGGTAGGACCGAGTGCGCCACTGCATCACCCACCAGAGCCTTTTTTTTGAGGAAGGTGAAGGTGCCTACTACCGATGAACTTGACATCAGCAGCAGCACTCCCAGTACGACGTACCTTGTGCTGGAGTCGGTAAACGAAAAGAAATCAATCAGATTTTTCATGATATTGGCCTAAAATTCAAGAGGATTTTCCTTTACGTAGTTCTCTGTGGGGAAAACCCTCTTTCCGCATGAGATTACTTACTTCGCTGAGCAGGGTCAGTTTACCACCATAGGTTTCTTGAAGAAGTTCTTGGGTAAAAGTACTCTCGACAGGCCCAGAGGCTATCAAACGTAGGTTCAGCAGGAGTACCCAGTCAAAATACCGCGTCACGGACTGCAGGTCATGATGGACTACGATAACAGTTTTGCCCTGCTGGGACATACTGCGCAATAGGTCGATGATGGTCTTTTCGGTGGCAGCGTCTACGCCCGCAAACGGTTCGTCCATAAAGTAAAGATCGGCCTGTTGTGCCAGTGCCCGAGCCAGAAAGACACGCTGCTGCTGGCCTCCGGACAGCTGGGATATCTGCCGTTTCGCAAAAGCATCCATCCCCACTTTTCGAAGACAGTCCATCGCCACTTCCTTATCTGCTTTTCGGGGCTTTTTCAATAAGCCCAACTGTCCATATCGCCCCATTAGTACCACATCGAGCGATGAGGCAGGGAAATCCCAGTCCACAGATTCCTTTTGCGGAACATAACTTATCCTGTTCCTGACTTTTTCCAGATGCTCATCGAATAATTTCACATAACCACTATTACTCGGTATCAAATTCATAATGGCTTTGATGAGCGTCGATTTTCCGGCACCGTTAGGCCCGACAATACCGATCAGCTTTCCCTCGGGCAGTGTTAGGTCAATGTCCCAGAGTACGGGTTTCCTATCGTAGGAAACGGTCAGGTCATGTATTTCCAAAATCGGATTCTCTACGTGTTCTATCATGTCACTGTATTCTTTTACCCTGAAGCTTCTTTAAAAATAAAGCATTCTATTTGCTCAGTCCTTATTATTTGAGTGCTTCGACAATTTTGCTGACGTTGGCATGGACCATCCCTATATAGGTACCTTCGGGCGAGCCTTCTTCACCCATGGCATCGGAGAACAAACTGCCTCCGATAACGACGTTCATGCCTTCCTCTCTACAATCTTCCATTACAGATCGAATCGCTCTTTGCGAAACGGAAGTCTCTACAAAAATGGCCTTTATTCGACGTTTCAAAATAAATTTCACTAGCTCACTTCTATCCTTCAGCCCGAACTCGGATAAAGTGGAGATGCCTTGCAGTCCTTTTACTTCCATGGCATAAGCATCACCAAAGTACCCGAAGGCATCATGCGCCGTTATCAGTACGCGCTGCCTTTCGGGAATAGTGGCGATAGCTTCCCTGACAGCTATGTGCAGTGAATCGAGCTGGGTCAAATAGTGCTCGGTATTTTTCTGTATCAATGAGGCCTTATCGGGAATTGCTTTTTGAAGTGAGGTATTGATCGCATTGACCGCATGTTTCCAAAGAGCAACATCGAACCAGATATGGGGGTCATAGGTACTCTGGAACTGAGGACTTTTGCGAAGCTTGTCTTTCGGGGCGGCCTCACTAACGGCCACCACGGATCGTGTACGATTGAGTTTGCTCAACACGTCCCCCATTTTCCCTTCTAGGTGTAGACCATTATAGAGGATCAGGTCTGCCTTCATCAGTTGTTGCAGATCTCCTTGGGTGGCCTTATACAGATGTGGGTCCACTCCGGGCCCCATTAAAGCTGTTATACTGACGAGGTCTTTCGGAGCGATGTTTCTCGCCGCATCCGCGATCATGCCCGTAGTAGCCACTACCTGTAAAAGTGCGGTCTCACTACCGTCTTTTTCCGAAGGTCTGTTATCACAGGAAAAAAGGATGAAAATCGATAATAGCGCATACGTAGGGGAGGAGAGTAGGAATGTTGATTTCATTTTGATATCAGTAGGTTTTCGGCAGCTTTTTTGGAAACGAATATGGTCTTATCGGTATCTATACATACCTCTAAAGATCCATCGAATTCGACTTTGTCCAATACGTTCAAATGGGCACCGATATAAAGTCCATTTTTATCTAGGTATTTTAAGAAA
The DNA here is from genome assembly GCA_947492745.1 of uncultured Cyclobacteriaceae bacterium. Taxonomy (GTDB): domain Bacteria; phylum Bacteroidota; class Bacteroidia; order Cytophagales; family Cyclobacteriaceae; genus Aurantiphycus; species Aurantiphycus algarum. The sequence goes on from CANLOE010000029.1 coordinate 57,365, forward strand.
GCGGGACTGTCGTCCTTGACACTGACCAAGGTTCCCGAATCACCGAGAGGTACAGTGGATAAGGGTTTCTTCGGCTTAGTGGTGAACTCTCCATCTTCGTCGGGGATAGGGTCCCCGTGAGGGTCATATTTTGGAAAACCCAAAAACTCGTCCAGCTTACGGATCAGTAGGGGAGACTTAATGTGTTCTAGCTGTTCGGCAATCTCATGTACTTCTGCCCAGTGGAACTTCAATTGTTCCACTAGAAAGGTTTCCCATAACCGATGTTTGCGGATGATGGTCAGTGCACCTTTCTTACCTTCAGGGGATACATTGACACCCTTGTACTTTTTGTAGGACAGCATGCCCTTATGGGCTAATCTCTTGATCATGTCCGTGACGGAAGCGGCCTTTGTATGGAGCTCTTCTGCTATTGCATTGGTAGATACTTCTTTCAGTCCACCTTCCGATAGGTGGTAAATGGTCTTTAGATAATTCTCTTCAGCGTAGCTCAGCATGACATATTTTTGATTTCTGTAAAACTAGCTATTTTTAGACAAATCTAAAAATATTTTTAGATTTAAATTAAAAATTCAAAAATCATTGATTTTCAGCATTTTATGCCATTATTTTCGATTTTTAGACAAGTCTAAAAATCGAAAAACGAGTTGTTTGCAAAGGGATTCAGTCCCTAAACAGGCCAATGGGACATAGCCTTAAGATATGATGTACAATGGCCGTTAATTAGGAATTAGAGATGAGGTGGGAAAGTATTGAGAAAATACTTTAACTGATGGGGTATAATCTAATGATTATAAGCATTTTGAAATTATAATTTCAATATTTTCAATGAGTAGTTTTCCTTCTGATTCCCAGTAAACCTCAGACCCTACGCCGTTTGGATAGAAGGTCGAGTTTTGCATTTTCCATAAAAGTTCATCCACATCCATGGACGTCATGCTTATAGGTATACCGGCAGCGTACTTGCGCCCCAATTCGAGCCACTCGGGATGCTCTTGAACTAAAAAAGGGAGCTCGTTGGCAAGGTACTCATACAATTTCGTGGGTGTACTACCAATGGTACTTTTGTTATATGGATAGTAGATAATACCGAAGTCGGCCTCTTGTATAGCGGCTTTTATCTGTTCATGAGGTATCAGTGTACTTCCTCCGACCAATCGAATAAACGGACTGTCCTTGATAAGTAGTTGTAGTTCGTGGAGTACATCGGCCTTGGCACAATATCCTATAATCATCAGTGTTATTGTAGGATCTTTCTGATGTAGCAGCTCACAGAGTCGCACTGCTTCGAAGACCCCCGTGGACTTAGCTATCGTGCCGCTGAAAAGTAGCTTTGTATGACCTTGTGTCTTCTGATGGCCTTCAGCACAGCTGACCTTCGTAACGGTACCGGCATACTTATTTTCGATAACGATGCTTTTACCTTTGGAGAAGCTGAACTCCTGTTCGTATTTTTTTTCTGCCAGTAGAAAGAGGTCTATCCATGGAGAAATGAACCATTCTTTCATCCTTACCCATAGGGCTAAGGGCCATCGCAGCCATCGAGGGAATACCGTGGTATGCATGATATTGTAGTAGTAATTTTCCCGAATATCGTAAACTATACTACAGTCATAGAGCGTTTTATGTAGGAGTGTGGGCAGGAGTAATTCATGTGTATTAACAATAATAAGTTTAGGGGAGATGGAATTCAAGAGGCGAAGATACTTCCACCCTAGGGTAGCTCTGGCCCAACTGATACGTTTGAAATCAAATATGGGATGAAAGGCAATACCCTTTACCTTTCTATTTTTTTTTGATGAAAAGCCTATGATATTTATATCATATTTATTTGTTTGGCCGAGTGAAACACCAATTTTTTCAAACATCCTTGTATCATCAACAGGTTTGAGCACAGATGCGATAACGATTTTGGTCTTCTTCATGAGGTTTAAATAGTAAACAATATACTAAATTCAAAAAAATTAATGGAATTAAGGGAAATAATAGAAAGGGCTTGGGACAATAGGGAACTGCTTCGGGATAAAGAGACACAGATTGCGGTCAAGACCATCATATCGGATCTGGATCTCGGTAAGAAGCGAGTGGCAGAGCCAACTGCAAAAGGTTGGCAGGTCAATGAATGGGTCAAAAAAGCAGTGATCATGTATTTTCCCATTCAAAAAATGCATACCATCGAGGTAGGCCCTTTTGAGTTTCATGATAAGATAAAACTAAAGTCCAACTATGAAAAACTTGGGGTTCGTGTAGTCCCTCATGCTGTGGCCCGCTACGGTGCTTATTTGAGCAAGGGGGTCATCATGATGCCTTCCTATGTCAATATCGGTGCTTACGTGGATGCAGGGACCATGGTAGATACTTGGGCGACAGTAGGGAGCTGTGCACAGATAGGGCAGAATGTTCATTTAAGTGGAGGAGTAGGTATCGGAGGGGTACTGGAGCCTGTACAGGCGGCTCCTGTCATCGTAGAGGACAATGCTTTCCTAGGTTCAAGAAGTATTGTCGTTGAAGGTGTAAGAATAGGAAAAGAAGCCGTGCTAGGTGCCAATGTCGTATTGACGGCAAGTTCAAAAATCATCGATGTCACTGGAGAGAAACCGGTAGAACATAAAATGTATGTCCCCGAACGGTCTGTGGTCATCCCAGGATCTTACACGAAATCATTTCCCGCTGGTGACTTTCAGGTACCCTGTGCCCTGATCATCGGCAAACGTAAGGAAAGTACCGATAAGAAGACATCACTCAATGATGCACTTCGAGATAACAATGTTTCCGTTTAGGCTCAAGCAGTGTTATCGATAGACCGTATTCTTCGTATCCGGATTTAGTGTTTTGGTATCAGCTTTGCTATACTACAATCAAAGTATCCAGCCTATCGTTTGTCCTTTTGCAAACGATAGGCTAGTGTACTGATCAGACTTGAATCAGGTACTAAAGCTTTTTCAAGGATTCAATAATGATGCATTGGTATGTTCGGGGAAGCCGATTCGCAACAAAATCATCCCTACATTCTATTTGGCAGGTTTGTATTCTTGATTGTCTTTAGTACACCATTAAGGATAAAACCGGAATACTATGAAAAAACATACTATACTACTTTTCCTTGTGTGGATATCGATGAGTTCTTCTGCCATCGATAGAAAACCAATAAACGATAACAGTGAGGGGCAGGATAATTTCGGGCAAGGCGAAGAACTGGAATCCAAAGTGAACTTTGGGTTTATGTCCGTAGCGGCTGTTTACTACTTAGGACGGTAGATTATACCCAAAAAAGCATCGGCGATACCATCAAGGTCAATGGTTTTTTCGAAGACACCTTTTCCTACCTGAAAGTGATTTTTCCAGGTAGGAAAGGGGTAAGGACCAGCGCCGGTAAATTCAATGCTTTAAAACTGATACCCATTGTTCCCGATGACAAGCTCTTTGACGGGGAGAATTCTATCACGGTTTGTTTGTCCGACGATAATAATAAAATACCCCTCAAGGTAAAAGCGGATATGTTCGTTGGTAATGCCGTCATCGAACTGGTAAATTACAAAGGACTCAAAAATCCTAGCAATCATTATTTGAAACGATAACCTACTTTTCTACAGCTGCACTCTGTGCCGCTGACGCTGCTATCTTTATCGATGATTCTGACACAGTAGGCAGGCCTCTTCATTGGCTAAACCCTGAGAACATTATATTTCACGCTCGGTCCTCTCCAAAATAGGCGATAACAAATTTTCAAAATAATAGCTGCCAAAACAGTCTCTTGAATACAGAATAGATTTTTTACTATACAAATACGGGTTTAAATTCAGGACGGCTCTAGCGCCTTCGGTTAATTTTTTTAACTTTGTTTCCTAGAATCCAGTGTTCGTTTATCACCTAGGTCATATCAAAAAAAATAGCTAATATATTGATTGTGAAGGAATTTAGTCATTGATACCCGTTCTATGAAACAGATAAAGTTGTTTTTCTTCCTATCCTTTTTGGGGACTGCCTTAGTGTTTTCAAAGGCATCGGCAGTCGACAAGGTCACTTTCAAAGCCTCGGATGGTCTAGAAGTCATTGCTGACCTCTATATGGTACACGATAAATCCGCACCGTTTATCCTTCTCTTTCATCAGGCCAGTTGGAGTAGGGGGGAGTATATCGAGATTGCTCCAAAGCTCAACGCTATGGGATATAATTGTATGGCAGTCGATCAGCGGTCCGGAGGTAGTGTCAATGGGATTCCCAACCTGACCAAACAAAATGCGGTCAGGGCCATGAAAGAAACACAGTACTTGGATGCTTATGCGGATCTACAGGCTTCACTTTTTTATGTAAAATCCAATTTATCCACTGGAAAGCTTATTCTATGGGGCAGTTCCTACTCTGCTGCTTTAGTATTGAAATTGGCAGGAGAGCGACAAGAGGATATCGATGCTGTTGTCTCGTTCTCTCCTGGAGAGTATTTTGCTAGGGATAAATCCAAGACCTTTATTCAAAAGGCGGTCACAGGTATCGATAGAGCAGCTGTATTTATAACTTCCATGAAAAATGAAAAAAATGCATGGTGGGCCATTTATGAAGGCATTCCTTCCGATAACAAGCAGTACTATCTCCCTGAGACAACGGGAGACCATGGAGCCAAGGCTTTATGGAAAAAATCACCTGATTCCATGGGGTATTGGAAGGCTCTGAAGGATTTTTTGACTTCCGTTTGACACACCCGCCACGCTTCATTGCAAAGCACAAAATACAGCATATGAGAATGTGATACATGGGACAGCAGGTTATGACGAACAGGTTTTGAGTACTCGATAGTAAATAAAATCAATCAAATTTCGTTCTCAATTAATTAAATGTTACTTGTGCAGGTAAGTTTTTTGCTAGTAGTAGTTCAAAAAACACATAATACGACATAAAATTCACAGTATAACGAATAAGATAAAATGAAAGGTAAAATTTTTGGAGTATTGCTCATGCTCAGTTTGTGGGCTTGCAAAGATGAAAGCTCGGATATAGGTGATAAATACTTCAAAGACGGGCAGTATGAAGAAGCCATAAGCGCTTACAACAAATACTTGCAACTCAAACCGAAACACATAAAATCACTGTATAATAGGGGACGTGCTCATGAAGAGCTGGGGAAGCTGGATGAGGCTATCACTGATTTCAAATCCGTATTAGAGGAAGACCCTAATAATGTCAATGCATTGATGAGTATTGGTAAAGATGCTTTTTACAGAAAGACCGATTTTGAAAGTGCTCTTTATTATTTTGATAGAGCTATAGAACATGATACCGAAAATATGATGGCCTATACCTTTCGAGGGAAATCCAATCAAAAACTGGGAAACCTGAAAGAGGCCATGTCCGATTTCAACGCGGCGATCAGTATCGATAAAACTTCGGGAGAACCGTACCTGTCCCGTGGAGCTTTGAAAATGGCCTTGAAAGACAAGGGCAATGCCTGTGCTGATTTCAAGTTGGCCAAGAACCTTGGTAGTGCTGAAGCTGATAAAGCTATCAAAAAATATTGCCATTGAGCTTCAACCTTTTTGTGTCATAGGTTTTGGGTAGATATCGCGGGTTTTATACAAAAGAGTTGAACCTTATCATTGTAATTGGTAGTATCGTACGTTCTTTACGAAGCCCATTATAACGGATGGAGATACTCCTTTGTGTCACCCTAATACGTGCCCTCACCTTTCCATTTTCATTCCGAGTGTATTCACTGGACCGATGAGAGATAGGCAGGGCCCTTTTTGGATGGAGCAGTGATAGGAAGGTGATTGGATAAGTCGAGCTTGAGGTGTATAGGCTCTATCCTGCGTCATTTTGAGATGGATGCCTGTAATACCAACTTAGCTTTTAAAATCGCCTATCTTCCTGTTCATTTTGCTTCACTCTGCGTTGACAATCCTCGGGATA
>CANLOE010000030.1 GCA_947492745.1 uncultured Cyclobacteriaceae bacterium
AGACTCCAGAAGAGTTTAGTAAAATCAATTATTCAAAATGTGCTTAACTTATTGTCCAGTTTTTTATTGCAATTCCAGAATCTTATACGACATTTGAAACCCAAATTTGTATAAAATAGTCTCTAAGTCTAATCCGTCTCTTAAGATTCATGGCATCTGAAAACTATACCCGTGTAGCACAAAAAATGGTTCACTCCGCTTTTATAAGCTACCGGATATTCGTACATTTAATTGAATTCAAAGTTCAATTAAAAAAAATCATTCACCTTTTTGCTTGCAATAAACCCTGATTTATCAGGGTTTTATTTTTTATAGCTCAAGGAATCAGTAGTTCTTTATAGATAAGTAAAGGTGCCAAAGCTTTCTTTCAGAGTAATGACCGATGTACGCAGTTTAATTAAGCAAGTATGAAACGTCATCCAGAGAGGGGCATCTTTACTGAATGGTCGTAAGAATCCTCTTGATGATGATTTGACAATAGGCTTCTTTAGATAGAAAGTGTGGCCATTATATGACGATTGTTTGGACCCGAATTATATACTAGCTTACCGTTCTGTCTGTTTTTAAATGGTTTCGTGAATACGCTGTATTTAGAGCTTTGTCATGAGGGCTCAAAAAGCAATACAGTAGCGGGTTTTTCAGGATTCAGCCTAGCTCCCCTACGGTGAATCCTGGAAATACGTACATTTCATTGATTTACGGAAGTTTACTCTACAATAGATGGGCAAATCAGAGATTGCCGATAAGGATGGTTATCCTTCACGGAATCAGCGAACGATCATTTCATGAACACCTATAGAAATCAATAGCATAGCGGAAAAACACATAATTCGGTTTTAGCTAGGGTATAGGCAATGTCAGAAAAATGCCATCCCTAAATTTAAAAAAAGCCTAAACCTTAATTTAGGAGTAGGTCTTCTATAGTAGATGACCATCACCATGAGTCTTTAACCCAAAATGATGAATAGAGAACCTATTCCGCGCATAAATAGCTTCATGCCGGAAGCTTTGCCCACCGGTCTTCATTCACCATAGCGGTGCTATGCCGAACGAATCCAAATGGCCGGTATTTTGCTATTGATACGCTCATCACGATTTCTATCGATCAATTTGGGTTTAAGTAGGACAAAATGCGATGATGTTGGCATAGTGTAAAATTCTGCTTAAATTTCACAAAAAAAACGTAGTGCTATGGAGCCGACCCATATTCAAAACAAAATACAGGAGACAACGATACACCATGCCGTTGAGCAGATTTTTGAACATGATGAGCCTTTGGAGCAAAGCATCAATGCCAACGTGGACTGTCTACAGGAAGAGTTGAAATGGATTACCGATCTTGTCCGATTTAGGGTGAGTGGTATGAAGTCCGTACTTGACGGAAAGGGTGAAATCTGGCTAAGTGCTCCACAACTGATCAGTGCCCCTGTATTACCCGAAGGTGCCTATCGGGAGTTTGTCTTGAAGCATGAGTTGAACTACGCGGAAAGGTTACTGTTGATCATGTGTTTCAGTGCCGCCTATGATACCGATGTATTGGGCCATTTTTGTGGTATAGACCCTGATGAGAAAAAGCAGTATCAATGTCTGGGAGGTAGAATCGATCAGGATAGCTATGTTTTTTATCCGACGCTACAGACTTTGCTCTTTCTGTTGGCAGGTAAGGACCGCAGAACGAGCGCCAAGTACCTTTATCACCTGAGGAAGAGAAGCAAGCTTTTTGTAGAACAGATTGTCTACTTTGTCAAAAAAGAAGAGGATACCGGGTATTGGCCCAACCGCGAAGTACGCTTGGACAGCACCTATTACGACTACTTCCTTTTTTCAGAGCGGCCCCGACTGGATGCCGGAGACCATTTTCCCGCAAGGTTACTCCAGACGGACAAGACTTTTGATGACCTCATATTACCGGAAAACACAATAGCGCACCTAAAACCCGCGATGGACTATTTGCGTAACCAGAAAAAGGTCTTTGAGAAAGAGGGTGCCTCGGGTAAGATCAAGGGCGGACATGTAATGATGCTCTACGGACCTCCCGGTACGGGTAAGACGCTGACCGCCTCTATTATAGGGAGACACTTGGGAGTGGATGTATATGCCATCGAACTTTCACAGATCGTATCCAAATACATTGGGGAGACCGAAAAGAACATCGATAAGGTGTTTGAAAGACTACAGGATAAAAATTGTATCATATTCTTTGATGAAGCAGATGCACTGTTCGGTAAGCGGACAGAAGTGAAGGATGCCAAGGACAAATATGCAAATCAGGAAACCAGTCATCTGTTGCAAAAAGTGGAGCAGTGCAATGCCCTGATCATTCTGGCCAGTAATTTTAAGCAGAACCTGGACGATGCCTTTACGCGAAGAATACTGACTTATGTCCATATACCACCACCGGAAGAAGAGGAGCGCTTTAAGATGTGGCGTAAGGGTATTCCGCAGGCCTATGAATACGAACCTGTGGACCTGCCCGAAAAACTGGCTAAAAACTATCAACTCACAGGTGCTAATATCACCAATATCATTAAGCTGAGCTGCTTTGATGCCGAAGATACGGGCACTCATAAATTGACCAAAGAACGACTCGAACATTTTATCAGAAAAGAACTACTTAAGGAGAACCGTAAACAGCCCAGTTTCAATGGTCGCCAGGAAGCTCAGCAGGTGTCGCAAGACTCAAAACAAGCGAAGAGGAACCGACCCGTTCCGACTTCCATCAATCCCAACCCAGCGCCACAGCAGACCGCTCCCACATCTTCAGAAGCAGCCGAAAGCACAGTGCCCATCGCTTTGCCAGAGGGTTTTACTCCTCAGCCCGACCCCAATCCTGTCTATCGACGTTCAACGGAGGAGGACGATGGTTTTAGGGAAGGTGTGCGGGTGCAGGCCATGAGTGAGGCCGAGGCCCGACGAAAGGGCCTGATCAGTGACAGCCCCAAATCTAAGAGAAGAGGGCGCGGCAAACGCTAACAATAATAGGCCTTAGGATTGATTGCTTAATGGTGTTGAGAACAACTTACTCTCGATTTTTTGTACAAGGCCCAAGGCAGCCCTCTCGCCCGCTATCATGGCCGCATTGAGCGAGCCATTGAGCAATTGGTCACCGGCAATGAATACGGTATCATTGAGTTGCGTGGCCGAAGGGGCAATGTCGTATTGGAGGTCGGTAAGCTTGGGTAAAGCTTGGCGAATGGGATAATGTTTCAAAAAACGAAGCGTTCTAATATCACAGAGCTGAGCTAACTCCGAGACAACCCTATCCACCAGTGCTTGCTCTCCCAGTTCATGGGATTTGACGACTGTCACTGAAAGAAGCTCTTTTTTACCTTGATGTCTGGTTTTCAGTACATTATGGAAGAATATATTATTGATCAAGGCATCTTCATCAGCAATAAGACCTATGAGAGGTTTGTTAATGGTATTCTTCTCGGTCTCAAAGTATAGCGTATCGCAACTTCGCCACGCAGTAGGTTGGCCCGCGAGATTGGGTACCAGCCCTTTAGCTTCCGTAGCGATAAGTGTGTAGTCACTATCGATTATAATGTCCGGAGAGAGGGTAATCGAGCTTGGGCCGATTTCTACTACTGCTGTGTTGTAGTGTATTTTACTGGATTTCAATCCAGTGGCCAATTGCGTTGGGATAGCTCCGATACCTGCCGCAGGTAATACCGCTAGGCCCTCACCGAACATTTTATATACGTATTCGAACATCCTACTGGAAGTCTCCAAATGCGGTTCTAAAAATATGCCCGAGAAAAATGGACGGAAGAACCTATTGATAATTTTATCGGAAAACCCTTTCTCTTGCAGGTAGGTAAGCGTATTGACTTCCTTTGAGGTAAACACCTCTTCTAATGTCTTTCCCTGTAATTCTTTGTTAAGATTATATATCTTGAATTTATCTTTTAAAGATGCCGCGTTGGCAAATAGCGTAGGGAACAATAATGCTGAGGAGCGTAAAGGATCCCCGATAATTTGGGTCGAATTGGAATGGTATATTTGGGCACCAGGTAAAAATTCCTGTAGAGATAAAGCCTCGAAATCCAAGTATTTTTTTGCCATAGGGTATGCCGATAGCAATACCTGAAAACCATGATCTAATTGATAGTCTTCGATAATATCTGTTTTGACTCTTCCGCCTACACTGTTACTCGCCTCAAAAAGGTGAGGGGCATAACCATGTTCTTCCAGCACTAAAGCTGCTACTAGGCCGCTGATACCGGCACCGATGATATTTATAGTAAAAGCGTCTTTTTCCACAGCTCGATTTCAGTATAAAACGAAGTACAACAATAATAGAAAATCTGTTAGAATAGCCCAGTGAAATAATTTTCAAATAATCAGCAATTCTAAAACCAATGTAATAACAACCATTTCAAATGCATAATGTTCGGTCTAATTCTTCCTATTTTTAATCCGCTTCATGCATTTTTTTACTGTTTCGCAGTATTTCGACCCGGATCATGCGTTGGTACTTCGTAACGATGATTTAAATAGCAATACATCAGGGAGTTTTATTGGATTTAGCATAGCACCGCTATGGTGAATTCAAAAAACGTAGTGCAACGGCTGATTTTCAGCTATTTAAGGTCGCAATAAAAGGGCTAATGCATGATCCTGGTTCAATTGGCTCAAAGGTGAGGAGATGGCCCGGATTTTGAGTATTTTCTGATATTCTCGGTATACTTGGGTGATGATAGCTGTTGTCGCAGTGTATAATCATCCTGAAATAGAGTTCAACTTAGGGTAGGGTTGCAAGGTATTGGCGTCAGAGGAGGGCAGGTTTGTTTGTTTCTTTCTTTGGGTAATTATAATATGACTATATTTGTTTGAAGAAAAATAAATATTACCTACTTTAAGTTGACTTTGGGTTAACGTGTTGTACCAACGCTTTATTGCAAGTAGTGCCTGTCCATCATGGAAAAGTATATCTAAAGTCTTTTTCGCTGACTTCTTTGAAAAGTAAACGAAGTGTCTGCAATCTTCAACTTACAGCAATGAGCATGGATAGGTAGGGCTTCTTTGGTAATAGGGGGCCACCATTACGATAAATCTTGATGCATTGCTGGCGGCCACTTAGAGGCTGTTTATAAAGTGTGACTTTTATCTTCTGAAGTACTTTCTAACATTACGTCACTAGAAAAAGTCAAAACTGGGATGGGCAAGCTCATTTTGCAATCATAGGAGAAAGTTTGAACCGCTTCAATCCTATAAAAATGACCACTGGTAAGCTATAAAAAGAACTTCACCTTTTGGATATTCGAAATTTACGTCAAACCCAGATCATGCGTTGGTACTTCGTAACGAGGGTTTAAATGTCAACAAAACAAGGGGTTTTATTGGATTTAGCATAGCACTGCTATGGTGAATCCGAAAAACGTAGTGCAACGACCGGTTTGCGGCTATTTAGATTCGCAGTAGATTTTTCAATGCATGATCCGGGTTAAAAGCAAGTGGTGGTCGGATGATGACGTTATGAAGCTATCAAGTGCCTCGGCATGACTATTGCTAAGTTAATTTATTAAATAAAAATTCATCTAGATTTTGCTATGCAGGATTACAAATCCCATCCCAATTGGAAGATTCAATATAATGACGAACATAATATTTTGATAATGCGCTGCTATGGAGATATATCGGATGATATCTACAAGACAATGTGGGAAGAGGCAATCAAGCTCAGCCTTGAGCGAAATATCCGAAGATTCCTTATTGACCAAAGGGAGATAGGTCGGGTAAGTTTCAGTGCAAGAGGCTGGGTAATCGTCAGTTTATTTCCCAAAATCAAAAGCAAGTTATCAAAAGAAGTCCGTGCCGCCGTATTGAAATCCAGTAATATGGCCAATAGTTCGGGAATCATGTTTTTGGTCAAGGCCTTTAAAAAAGTATCCGGATACGATATTGATTTTTTTGATAGTGATAAATCGGGCATAGTGTGGTTATCAAAGGTGTAGTTTGGTTTTTGATATTGTATTTCATTTAGGGGATCTTGCAAAATATGACCGCTGGTTGTCAAATTTAAAATGTGACCAAACACTTTTCTTTCCCGTATAGTCGCCAGTGAGGGTCCCACCCGCCGCATGAGCACCATCAATAAAGATAGTAGTGCTACCTGAGGGGTTTTATACCTTAACGCAATTAATTTGAGACAAAATGATCGCATAATCTTGATTTTGAGTGTTCAAGAAGCAAGGTTAACTATCTCCCACTCACAATATCATGTGCCAAAAGAAGGATTGATACCAACTTAGCTTTTAAAATCGCCTATCTTCCTGTTCATTATGCTTCACTCTGCGTTGACACTCCTCGGGATAGCGCTGCTATCCCTGCGGTTCTCGCCTTGATTGAAACCAAAATGACCCGCGGAATCTTATACGACATTTGAAACCCAAATTTGTATTAGATGCCAAAGGTTACTTTTATCCCAAAATGTCCATTAGAAAATCTATTCCGGACTTAACTGGCTTCAAATCAGTAACTGAATTCGTTTTTTGAATTAACCGTAGCGGTGCTACGCTGAATCCAAGAAAACGCACTGATGTACTGCCATTTAAGTCCTCATGACGAAGTTCCAACGAACATTCTGGGTTTATGGGACGACGACGAACCTCATTCTCCATGGAGTTCTATTGTCTTGTAAGTTAATGTGCGTATTTCAACGTTATTTTATACGCATTGAACGAGTAAAATGCCTTTTTTAGTGATTTTGGAGACACCTTTTCCATTGTTAAGGTATATATTTATGTAAGTTCTTACGGTATATACAAAAAAATAGATGTAACATGAAGCGTTTTTTATTTCTTATAGGAGTCATTTTATCTATAGTAAGTACGGAGGTTTTTGCTCAACCGGCTATTGATAATGTACCTTTTGGCGATGATCTTTTCAGTACCGAACTCACTGGAGACAACGATGAAATCTTATATCGTTTTGATGTGAACAAAATTTCTTTTCAGTTGAACGTAGATAATGTACAAAGCGAAATTGGTTACCTCATGGAAAAAAACTGCTGTGATGAATGTATCGCCGAATTGAATGAGGAGTGGTTCACGGAATTCATGTTGTTACAGGAAAAAGGCCTAAGTATGAAAGAAGCGGATGAACTGGCATTGACTTCGGCCTCTTTTGTTTTCAAACTTTGTAATATCACTGATTTGGCAATGATGCATTGACGGAGAACAATACCAAATATTCATTGGTTTTACAAGACAGTCTCTAAGGCCTGTATTTGTATAACTAATACCAACTTAGCTTTTAAATATCGCCTATCTTCCTGTTCATTTTGCTTCACTCTGCGTTGACAATCCTCGGAATAGCGCTGCTATCCCTGCGGTTGTCGCCTTGATTGAAACCAAAATGACCCGCGGAATCTTATACGACATTTGAAACCCAAATTTGTATAATATTCCAAAAAGGACTCTTGGGTTGAGTTTGATAACTGTGACCAAGTTATAAAATCGTTCCGAAAATCATAAATGTGAAGAAGCCACCGAAGGCTTTCTGTTTGAGTACTGTGTAGCTTCAAATCCCCTTGGTTTTTCGCACATTTATGTACAATGCCATTTTAGTATACGAAACGATTAGCTAGTTCTGTGTACCACCGAAGTATGTGCATGTCGTATGCTCATTTCCTCTTTGTTCACCGGGTCCACTCAGCGAAACAACACATGGTCTTTCTTCAATGAACTGTGCCAACACCATCTTTTTCAGGCAATAATCCATATATTTAATTATGAGAAAACAATTACGGAAATTTGTCTGGGCCATCAGTGCGCTGGTTTTCATGCTCTTTGTATTATTCGCTACGAATCAATTGTTGACTTTTTATGCTAATATAAGTGAGGTCAATCCACTTTTGGCAAAAGTGGTGACGGGTTTTCTGACGATTGTTGTTCTCGGTTTATTACTAAGCCCTGTGGTGCTGTACCTGAAACTCCCAAAGGCCCTTATTCCTCCACAGAACCCAGAAGAACAGGATGTCTATAGAGCAAGACTTAGGAAAAGGCTTCGGGCCAATGGGCTGCTGAAAAACAAGAATATAAGCCTAAGTACTGATGAAGACTTGAAAGAGGCGCTCAAAATACTTGACGAAAAAGCAAATACCATTATCAACGATACCGCTACCAGTGTTTTTCTGACTACAGCGGTTTCTCAAAACGGCAAATTGGATGCTTTTACCGTATTGGTCACCCAATGCAAAATGATATGGAGCATCGCTCACCTCTATTGGCAACGTCCATCGTTGAAAGATATGAGCCATCTATATGGTAATGTAGGGGCAGCTGCGTTCTTGGCCTCCGAAATCGAAGATATCGATCTCTCAAGACAAATAGAGCCGATTCTCAATGCTGTTGTCAAAAGCCCAGGGAGATCCATACCTTTGGTAGGGCATGCAGCACACATCCTGACCGACTCCCTTTTAGAAGGATCTACCAATGCTTTTCTCACACTAAGGGTTGGGGTTATCGCCAAGCGCTATTGTGGTAGTTTGGAAGTATACCAAGCCAAAAAAGTGAAAAAACATGCTTTTATGGAAGCTTCCATTATGTTGAAATCACTGATGTTGGCCACTTCGGGCAAAATCATCAAGGGTTTGGTGAAAGCCACCAAGGATACTGGTGTCAATACATTGAAGTCAGGAGCGGCCAAGGTAGGTAAAGTGACTACTTCGATGAAAGATGGTATACGATTACTGACAAAAAAGAAGAAAGACCGTGGAACGAAGACTATAGAATCCTCCGACAAGACAAGCCCGGGTCCCTCCTGATAAGTACTATTGATTTGCATTTAATGATATTACTTGTGCGGCCATTAGCGAAACGTCTTTCACTGATTTTTTATCACGGTCACTTATCATGCTATAACTAACCGCTGTTTTCTCGTTATGAAGTAGGCCCACAGATAGGACTGGGCCTACTGTTTTCTTTTGGTAGAAGTCAATGCAGCTGAAAGTGATTGTTTTTGTGTTGTAGTAACATTCGCTTAACCTGGATCATGCGTTGGAACTTCGTGACGAGGGTTTACATATCCATAAATAAGGGAGTTTTATTGGATCTGGCATAGCACCGCTATGGTGAATTCAAAAAACGTAGTGCAACGACCGGTTTGCAGCTATTTAGATCCACAGTAGATTTTCCAATGCATGATCCGGGCTTAACCGATACCCTTTCGTTTGCACCTAGCCAAGATGGACTCTATTACCGGAGAGCTGTCATGGATGCGCCTTCTTTACCCCAGGTTTTACCCGAAAGTATGCAAATAGCTTACCGTCCAACAAAAAAACTTGAATCGGCCCATAAAAAGATAGTATCGAATCTCTAAGGAGTAGTATTACTGCTATGTAAGGTTAATATCAGTGATTCATTAGATCCCGTGTACAAATATCACACGATATAAAAGAAGGGGAAGTCTTGAGGAGTGTTAAGGATAAATGGTTGTAAATAGCTTTTTATCAAGAGAAAAGGTGTTTTTGTAAGACTTCTTATTTTTAAAAACAACAAAAACAACGGTATACTTACTTGAGTCAGGTAGGGTGGTAGTATGGATTTCATATCGACGCAATACTCTTTTACTTTGTCATTATAAAATACGTATCCATGACTATTTCAGATTTATTGCTTTAAACTTATGAGGGTATTATGTTATATCATGATTGTGATTTTGTCCGTATCGGTTACGGATAAGTTATATGCGCAATCAAAAAATCATGAGTTGCAGGCAATGATGATGTTGAGCTTTATCAGGTATGTACACTGGCCTGACACAGATAAATCGGAAAACTTGGTCATCGGTATTTATGGAGACAGCGAGATATATCGTTTCTTAGAGGGGAAGTATAATAATACTGAACGTTATGGTAGAAAGATTACTATCGTGAGAATCGATGAATTATCCCAAGTACAAAATTGTCACTTATTTTATCTTGGTACTGGAAAGGTGAAAGATTTTGATGCTATTATGAATTTGATAAATGAACGTTCCATATTGTTGGTGACCAATAGTGAAGGTCTGGCGCATAAAGGAAGCGGTATCAATTTTAAGAACGAAGGAACAAAAGTAAGATTTGAACTTAACAAAGAAGCTTTCACCAAATCCAATCTGAAAGTATCTAGTCAACTGGCTAACATGGCAATATTAATATAAGAATAACTAACCGCTAACCTATTTTTTAACCTGTTCGTGCAACCGACGAACAGGTTTTTTTATTGAAGTAATCTGGACTTTTTCTTTTACCTGCAAATATTACATTTAGCACCCTGATTTTGTCTTTTTTAAGTTCTATGGCTTCGGCTGTGCAAGGAGTAGGTTTGCCCAGAATAATTGTCATCTTTCAACCCAGGTCATGCGCTGGAACTTCGTAGCGAGGGTTTAAATATCAATAAATCAGGGAGTTTTATTGGATTTGGCATGGCACCGCTATGGTGAGAATTCAAAAAACGTAGTGCAACGACCGGTTTGCAGCTATTTAGATCCGCAGTAGATTTTCCAATGCATGATCCGGGTTCCAAGTCGGACCGGCCAATGTCAGGGCCGGTACTCGTCACCTTGCTACAATGTAGGTAGCCACTTTTACCTCATGGATTTATCCCATCGTAGTGATGTGCTCAGGGAAAAAGAGGGAATCATAATCCCATGTTCGGTTATTTGTTTGAACCCAAACCATAGGTACTACAGTTCTGGATCATAGTATATCACGAAGGTTTTTGATAACAAGATCTGCGATAATGGAATGTCCCTTAGGGTTGGGGTGGATGCCATCGGGTTGATTGAGTTCCTTATGCCCTGCGACACCTTCGAGTAGGAAGGGGATAAGCACTACATCATTTTTCTGAGCCAGATTGACATACAGGTTTTCGAACTCTTTGGTATATTGCTCCCCTAAGTTCGGAGGGGCTTTCATACCCGCTAGCGCGATTTTTACATTGGGGTACTTTTGTTTCACTTTAAGGATAACGGCCTGTAGGTTTTTTTCAGTTTGCCCAAGTGGCAGTCCCCGTAGGGCATCGTTGGCACCCAGAGCCAATACAAAAATGTCTGTAGGGCGATTGAGTACCCAGTCGAGACGACTCAGTCCCCCAGCGGAAGTCTCCCCGCTAAGCCCTGCATTGATAATGGTATATTGGCCTTCCAGTGCTTTTTCGACGAGAGCGGGATAGGCCTGCTCGGGAGATAGCCCATAACCGGCGGTAATACTGTCGCCATAGAACACAATAGTCTTTTCCTTTTGCACAAAAGCCACTAAAAAAGCACCCAACACCAACAAACTTAATACTAATGATTTCATTTTCACTGTTAACATTTTTATCATTATGAATCTATAACAAATAATAAACTATTTCTCCTAAAAAACGATATACTTTTTAGATACATCACTACACAAGCAAAAACTATGTCAGAAATTTTGAGTGTCCAAGCGTTGGGCAAAAAGTTTAAAACCGGTGCAGGTACCCTCACTGTATTGGACGATGTTTCTTTTAAAGTAGAAGAGAAAGCCACAGTCTCTATCGTCGGACCATCGGGTAGCGGTAAAACCACCTTATTGGGGCTTTGTGCGGGTCTGGACATACCGACAGAGGGTAGGGTGACCTTGGCGGGGCTTCAACTCAATGCCATGAGCGAAGATGATAGAGCCTACACCCGCAATCAATACGTAGGTTTTATTTTTCAGAACTTTCAACTGCTACCTACACTGACGGCTTTGGAAAATGTTATTCTGCCACTAGAGCTTAGGGGAGTGAACGTCAAGACGGACAAGGCCAAAGAGTTGTTATCCAGGGTAGGCCTGGGAGAGCGCTTTGGACACTACCCGACACAACTATCCGGTGGAGAGCAACAGCGGGTGGCCATGGCAAGAGCCTTTATTGCCTCGCCTAAAATTCTCTTTGCCGACGAACCCACGGGCAATCTGGATGAAGATACAGCAAATACGGTGACGGAACTCCTTTTTACATTGAACAGAGAAGAAGGCACCACGCTCGTACTGGTCACTCATAATATGGAACTCGCTAGGAATACCCAGCGCATACTACAGATAAAGGGAGGTAAACTGGTAAAAGACGAGTGGCTGATTCAGCCCACTGTTTGATGGTTCCTGTTTTCGATGTTGACCTACTGTGAAAAGAATAGGCATATTTTAGTAGTGTAATGACTTTTCTTGAACCTAGAGAACAGGGCACTGCTTTGAAATTTGTTATCACCTAGTCTGGGTGCGGAATCATTGACATGGACAGCAGCGTTATCTGTAAAAAAATCAACTAAACCATGTGCTAAAAGAGTATATAAGGAATGAGCATGATGTAAAAGGTATTCCTTTTGATCTAAATGATGTAGATGAAAACAAGAGATACAATATAAAAGAGCCTCTAACACGTAATGATTCTTGTGAAGATTCACAATCTTTCTTATGGCAGTTATAGCCTTATAGTCTTTTTTGTAAAAGCCATACGATGGAATAGGCTATGTAATCTCTTCGAATGAACTCTGTTCCGTTTTCCATGTATTGGGTGGAGACCGGTACAAAATTAGAACGCTGGAGGCCTATGGCCGAAAGCCATAACCCATCCAAGAATGGACTATAGAATAAAATTGAACAAAGCTTCCAAAAACCTTTTCAACGACCCTTGGGTCTGGAAAATGGCTTTGCGTGATGCAAAACACAACTTTTCGAGATTGTTCCTGTTCATTGCTTCTATTATTATCGGTATAGCTGCGGTAGTGGCCATCAATGCCTTTAATAGCAATTTACAGGATGACATCGATGTGCAGGCACGGGATTTATTGGGTGCTGACCTGAGTGTTCGGTCCAACAGTCCTTTCGAAGAGGAACTGGTACTGGCGATGGACTCTATACCGGGAAAGAAGGCAACAGAGTTGAACTTGGCTTCCATGGCCTACTTTATGACGGGTACGCCCGGTACGAGGCTCATACGATTAGTGGCTATAGAAGGTAAATTCCCCTTTTATGGTGAGGTAGAGACCAGTCCTGACAATGCTTTCGAGAAAATGGCCCAAGGGCACTATGCGGTTATCGATCAGAACCTGGCCCAACAGTATGATGTGAGTTCGGATGATTCGGTAAAAATAGGAAACCTCACCTTCAAGATTGCCGGAGAAGTCACTAAGATTCCCGGAGGAGGAGGGATACAATCTACGTTTACCCCATCTATCTATATCAACACCACTGCTTTGGATTTGGCAGGACTGATACAGTTCGGTAGCCGTGTGAATTACAGAAAGTACTTCAAAACGGAGAATCCGGCAGCGGTCGAATCAGCAGTCGATCACCTAGATCCCATCATCAAAAAGTACGGACACTCCTACGAAACGGTTGAGCGAAGAAAGAAAAATCTGGGCAAAGGTCTTCAGAACCTATATCGCTTTTTTAACTTGCTGGCCTTTATCGCACTTATACTAGGGTGCATCGGCGTAGCGAGCGCCATCTATATCTATGTACGGCAAAAAAGGAAAACAGTAGCCGTCCTTCGTTGTATGGGTGCCTCGGGCTGGCAGGCTTTTAACATTTTTTTCATACAAACAACGGCCATGGGCATATTGGGAAGTATTATTGGAGTGATGGGAGGGGTTGCGGTACAATTCCTATTGCCCAAGTTGCTCAGTAATTTCGTGCCTATAGAATTGACCATTGCCATTGCCTGGAAACCTATTTTCGAAGGCCTCATCTTGGGAGTGGCCGTCGCTATGCTATTCTCCGTCCTGCCCCTGATATCCATCCGCTTCGTACCCCCACTCGCTGTATTGCGCCCAGGACATGAGGGTAAAAGGAATTTTTCCAAACTCAGGCTGTTCATAGTATCAGGGATACTGCTTTTCCCTATTCTTTTTGCTACCTATCAGTCGGGAGACTGGAAGACGGGCCTGATATTCTTTGCTGGGCTCATGACAGCTTTCATTAGTTTGACACTGGTGGCAAAGGTCTTGATCTGGGCCGTACAGCGCTACTTTCCCACAGGTAGGTCATTTGTGCTGCGACAGGCACTGGCAAACTTGTTTCGGCCCAATAACCAGACCATCACACTGGTAGTGGTCATCGGTCTGGGCACCTTTTTGGTAGCTACACTCAATCTGGTGCAGGATAGCCTGCTCAATCAGGTAGAGCTTGTCGGGGATGGAAATCAATCCAACACGATACTTTTCGATATACAACCACATCAGAAAGAGGGTGTCATGAAACTGACACAGGACAATGGTCTACATGTACAGCAGGTCGTGCCGATGATTACCACACGACTGGCCTCGGTCAAGGATAAGACCGTAAAGGAAATTCAAGAAGACACGACCGATGCCGTGCCGAACTGGGCATTGCGAAGGGAGTATAGGGTCACCTATAGAGATACACTCATGCCCGCCGAAAAGATGATCAAAGGTAAGGTACAACATTTGCTCAAAGATAGGGATGGCCGTGATTCCATACTGGTGACCGTTTCGGAGGCGATGAGTGAGAACCTAGACCTAACCTTGGGTGACTCCGTCGTCTTCAATGTACAAGGAGTACCCATGACCACCTACATCGGTGGTGTCAGGGATGTAGAGTGGAGTAAAGACCCTCCGAACTTTATCTTTACCTTCCCTACGGGCATCTTGGAAAAAGCCCCACAGATATATGTCATGACCACTTATGTGGAAGAAAGTGTTGCCGCAAAATACCAGAATGAGCTAGTGGCAGCCTTTCCCAATGTCTCCATGATAGATTTACGTCTGGTCCTCAATACCCTAAAAGACTTTTTTGACAAGGTATCTTTTATCATCCGATTTATGGCCTTCTTCAGTATTGCGACGGGCCTTATCGTTCTGGCCGGTGCTGTGGCCAACAGTAAATACCTAAGGCAAAAGGAAAATGTACTCCTGAGGACCATAGGTGCAGTTACTAAGCAGATTACGTCCATGACCCTGATAGAATACGGTTATCTTGGCTTTTTTGCGGGGCTAACGGGGATACTGCTTTCCCTACTTTCCGGTTGGGCCTTGACCTATTTTTTCTTTAAAACCGTCTTTCTCCCCGATTTTATAGGTCTATTGGTCATATGGGCCGTGATTGTCGGCTTGACTATAGTAGTGGGCTGGCTCAATACCAGAGATGTTGTCAAAAGTCCTCCCTTGGAAATACTGCGTAAAGAAGTGTAGTGTTTATGGACTATCCCTATTAGGCTCATGTACTATAAACGGAACAATACCCCCATATCGATGGTCAGGCTTCCCGAAGTGATGCGTAACTCTTCACGTACCTTGGTCAGCTCAGGATCCTTGAACCTTAGTTTGGGATTGATCATATTGAAGAAAGCTTTACTGCCACTAATGCCACCATAGAGCTGGAAGTCATCGCTCAGGCGATAGTTTAGCCCGGCTCCAAGATGAAAGGATACATCCAATGGATTGAATAGCTTGACTGCTTTTCCGTTACCGTTACGGCCACGGGTAGGGTCCAGGTCAAGGCGGTTTCTGGAAAGATTCCAAAAATGGGCAAAATCCGGACCTCTTAGCTTTTCGGAAAACTTAAAGTCGATACTTGGACCCGCAAATAGTCGTAGGCTGACCCGTTCATTGGAGGTATCGATTTGTTTTTTGAAGATAACGGGCAGCTGAAAATAAGCAACATCATAAGTGGAAGCGCCACGGTAACTGCCGTCAATATTCAGTAGGGACATTTTCTTCTGGGAAAACCATAGTCCCGTACTGAAGATGAATCCTTCCTTATCAAAATCCGCATACATGCGTAGGCTGATACTCTCTTGGTTGGCTATTTTTTCGGTATGTCCGTCAGCGGTAAAATCAACATCACTGGGACTGGAGTCACTATCCTTGATACCGACCAAGGTCCATCCAGGGTTGATTTCAATACCGAACTCCGGTCTCGTATTTTCCTTTTGAGCCATTGTTGTAGAAGATATACATACCAGTATCAATAAGATGGAGTAAATTTTTTTTGCTTTCATTCTTTTTATTTTTGTCATGTTGATCAGAAACCCCAAGTAGTGTATCAGGCAGGAGAAGTGTCCGGATAGGAAGACAAAGCCTAATGGGCCATCACTTGACACTAATTTTTATATTATACCTAAACACAATTGATTAGGGGCAAGATGATTCGTTGACTTAAGTAACACTATTTTCTAAAGCCCCTAATGACAAGTCTACCCGTAACGGTTCAGCGCTATACGGATTTTTTTCCTTGGCCATTGCCGATAAGGCCTCCCATTTTACTTTTTCTTGAGCATACTAACCACCTCATTCAGTTTAACTGGGATGATGCATTGAAACTTGGTCATGAGGATTTGAAATTCAATACATCAGGGGATTTTCCCGAGTTCAGCATAACACCGCCACGGTGAGTTCAAGGCATATTAGTTTTGCTGATTTGCTTTATTTAGGTCCGTAATGAATCTTCTAATGCATAATATTGGTTTGACACATATATTTCGTCGAAACCCCTTCAGATAACACTGCTAATTTTAACTGCCCCAAATAAGCAATGACAGACCTTAAATAATCCCATAACAGCCTCTAAAGCTGTATACAGGCTTTCTTTAGACCTATAGGATAAGTGCTCAACCAAAACAATTTCAGATATAGATGACACATGACAGGAATACAAATTGATGATGAATTAGCCCTGTTCCTGAAAGCAGGCACACCTATATAAATCCATTAAGTAGCATCAATTACAGATATATCTATGCAATAAACAACCCTTTACCTCGTTTAAGGTGAACAATGAGTGTAAATTATCTCAATCAATTTTAAGTTAATCTTTTTAATTAAATAGTATAATTTATTATATTTTTAATTGCAAGTTAATACATCAATATTTATATATACTCAGTAAAGTAACATACTCTTCCTATTATATCTGGCTTAGCCTTAAGCTTACGGAAAAACCTACTTAAGCACCGAATTCTTCGGTGCTTAATTTTTTTTATAGACATATACTATTTTTCTGTGCTGATATCTATAACAAAATTAGTTGTCCAAACCCCTACCTAGCTTGCATATTATTGCTTATTTTGAGAAACGGAAATACATACATCGTCACCTATAGAGCAGTAATGTCAAACTACTACTGATACAGCTACTATTTGTGAAACAAGAAAAGCGGTTATGGGAAGAACAAGTATTTTATGGCTTGCACTGGTACATTGCGTCCTGCCACTTATGGCGCAGCGTCATGTAAAACAGGACATAAAGATAAAACCCGGAACACTACAGTATACAGAGAACAAAGGACAATGGCCCGAAACAGTCGCCTATATGGTCGGCCTACCCGGTGGAAGTGCCTTTTTACAAAAAACGAAAGTCACCTATCGTTTCCACGATACAAAAGCTTTCACTAAAACCCACGACCATGGAACCCAAGGTGTATCCAGTGCCTCGACCCCAATCAAGCAAAATGCCCATTTCCCGACAGTTCCCCAAAGAGCGTATATCGATGAACATGCATTTGAAATGCGTTTTTTGAATACCGATAACGACACCCGACCTATAGGGGCCAACCCTCAGGTTACCCGGTTTAACTACATTATCGGTACTGATCCCGATCAGTGGATAACTCAGGCCA
Organism: uncultured Cyclobacteriaceae bacterium; assembly: GCA_947492745.1. Classification (GTDB taxonomy): domain Bacteria; phylum Bacteroidota; class Bacteroidia; order Cytophagales; family Cyclobacteriaceae; genus Aurantiphycus; species Aurantiphycus algarum. The sequence continues at coordinate 17,570 of CANLOE010000030.1, forward strand.
GAGCCTATAGCTCTGTTCTGTACAAAGAACTGTACTCAGGAGTGGACCTATTGTTTTACGCTCAAGAGAGTAGCCTTAAATATGACCTACATATTGCCAGGGGGGCGGATCCGTCCCAAATTGCCTTTGAGTACGAAGGACTGGAAAAAGTAGAGATACACAACGGAAATCTTTACCTGAAAACCAGTGTCAATGAACTAATGGAAAAGCGTCCCTACGCATATCAATACCATAAAGGTAAAAAGAAAGAAGTCCAGTGCGATTTCGTACTGGAAGGGGACAGGGTTTCCTTTGCATTAGGTAAATACAATAGGAATGTCCCATTGATTATCGACCCAGTGTTGATATTCTCTACTTATTCCGGATCTACTGCCGATAATTGGGGACTTACCGCTGCACCTGATAAAGAAGGCAACCTCTACTCTGGAGGAATCACCAACCACTATGCTACAGGGCGTTTTCCTGCATCTTTAGGAGCCTTTCAGACCAATACAGCAGGGCTTTGGGATTTGGGTATTTTGAAGTACAATCCTACAGGCACCACCTTGGAGTACGCGACCTACCTAGGCGGCTCAGGTACGGAAGTACCCCAGAGTCTGATTGTCAGTGAGGGTGGGGAACTATTTATTCTGGGAGTCACGGGCTCAGCCGATATGCCCATGCTCTCCACTTCCTTACAGACTGATTTTAAAGGAGGCAGTGCAGTACGCCCTTTGGTATTTGATTTGGTCGATTTTCCGGATGGCTCAGATCTTTTCTTGGCAAAATTGAGTGCAGAGGGCGACCGGCTTTTGGCGGCTACCTATATGGGCGGGACGGAGAACGATGGACTGATGGATGCAGTGGGTAGGCTAGTGGCCAACTATGGCGATCAGTTTCGTGGCGATGTACTTTTGGGCAAAGACGATGCCGTTTATGTAGCGACAAAGACCTTTTCGCGTGATTTTCCGCTGAAAAACGCCTATCAGAACACCTTTAGCGGTGGTGAAATGGATGCTATACTTTTCAAATTGGATAGTGGTATGTCTACCTTGCTATGGAGTACCTACTATGGAGGGAGCGGTGAAGATGCTGCTCATTCCATTAAATTGGATGCAGAAGACAATATATATGTTTGTGGAGGTACGGATAGCAAGGACCTCAGGGGCATGGATGGCCTGATTACCGACAATCAAGGTGGTATAGATGCTTGGGTGGCCAGTTTTACCCCGAAAGGGAACAGACTACTGCATGCCACCTACTTGGGTACACCCTCGGATGACCAGAGTTACTTTCTGGACCTTGACAATGAACGTAACGTATATCTTTATGGGCAGAGTGTGGGTGAGTATCCTGTTATCGGTATGGGCTTCGCGCGAGGCGGTGGTCAGTTCGTACACGAACTGACCAACGAAATGGATTCGAGTATTTTTTCCAGCCGCTTCGGTTCACCAGGGAACACCATCAATATATCACCTACCGCCTTTTTGGTCAATGAATGTGGGAACATGTATTTGGCCGGTTGGGGAGGGGATACCAATAATGGTTATGCCGGCGGAGATACCTTCGGTATGCCCGTTACGGATGATGCTTTTCAGCGAAGCACCTCCGGGTCGGACTTTTACCTGATGGTAATGAATGCTACGGGAAGTGATATTCTTTATGCTACCTTTCTGGGAGGAACCGTTTCCAATACCCATGTAGATGGAGGCACAAGTCGTTTTGACCCTAAGGGGATTGTGTACCATGCGGTATGCGCAGGATGTCAGGGCAACTCTGATTTCCCGACAACACCCGGAGTCGTGTCACGTACCAATAACAGCATTAACTGTAACAATGCCGCTTTCAAGTTTGATTTTTCGATACTGAAAGCGGCATTGCGGAGCAATACGACCGATAGGAGCAATCCCGGAATCGTCAAAGGTTGTGCGCCCTTTACCTTTTTGTTTGAGAACCTTAGCGAAGGGGGAATAGAGTTTCTCTGGGATTTTGGGGACGGTAGTCCAGAGGTATCGCGTGAAGATGACTCTGCTGTAGCACATCGTTATGCAGTGCCGGGTGCCTACACTGTGACCCTAACGGCATTGGACCGCAACACCTGTTTGAAAAAGGATGTCGCCGCTATGGAAGTGGAGGTAGTGGAGGCCAACTTCGATGTGAGTGAGAATGACAGTATCTGTGCAGGGACCACAGTGCAGTTATCCGCTCTGGGCAGTGCCGGATCGACCTACTCCTGGCAGGACGAACGAAATAGGTTCATTTCATCGACCTCCGGTATTTCCGTGTCACCGGACCGAACGACCGATTATTACCTGACCGCCTTTAATGCCTCTGGTTGTTTGTTTCAGGATACAGTCAGTATCGCTGTGGTACCTAGGGCGCAAGCGGGGTTTATATTGAGTAAAGAACAAGAGTGTTTCGGGATATCCCGTATCGAATTTGCCAATAGATCTTTAGCGGGCACTGATTTTCGCTGGGATTTTGGTGATGGCAATACTTCGGAAGAAAGGGACCCTATGCATCAGTATGAAAAAACCGGAGAGTATCAGGTCAGTTTGACGACCGGCAATGGAGTATGTTTCGATAGAAAGACTCAAATTGTGCAACTTGCACCACTGGAAGTGGGCAATGTATTTACCCCAAGTGTTATGGATGGCCGCAATGACAGTTTTGAAGTCAGGGCACAGGTACAGGTAGGACTAAAGGTCTTCAATCGATGGGGAAAACTGGTTTATGAAAATAGTGATTACAAAAACGAATGGAGAGGAGAGAATGTGGCCGCAGGTGTTTATTTTTACGAATTGAGTCTTGACGGTGATTTGCTATGTAAGAGTTGGGTGCAGATCCTGAGGTGATAGCATACCAATGGCCACAAAAAGAGTGGAAATGAGCACCTTCTTGTAGTCGATGCCGCAAACTCATCAATTTTACGGCCCCTTTATATGTTCATCCTTCCATGTTTTGGATATACCTCGGTAAATACCTGATATGACCCATATTTTCAGATCGATCAATCCTTATACGACGAAACAACAAAACAGCTATCCGACACATACGGATGAGGAAATGAAAAAAATCATGCACCTATCCCTCAGTTCGTCATTAGTATGGGGTAAAACGGATATTGCTCTACGCTTAGGCCTGCTAAGGAACTTGGCCGATCAGCTCAGAGGGGAAAGTGCTCGCTATGCACGTCTGATAACGGAAGAAATGGGTAAGAACATCCGCGAATCGACTGCGGAAGTAATGAAGTGTGCCTTATTCTGCGACCATTATGCCAATGCTATCCTATCGGGAAAAGAAGACCTTGATTTTGTGACAGGAACTGGTAATACAGGGCGACAAAACCTGTCATTACAAGGGACTTTGCTGGCAGTGATGACATGGGATTACCCGTTTTGGCAAGTCTTTCGTACGCTTGTCCCCACTATGGTCGAAGGCCATGTAGCCTTACTTCAACATACCCCGAATGTGCCGACTTGCGCGATGGCTATAGAATTACTGTTTCTCAAAGCCGGATTTTCCGAAGGTGTGCTACAATCTATCAGGTTGCCGGAAGATGCCTTGCCGCAGCTGATCGACCATGAGCAGGTGAGGTCTGTAGCTATTATGGGAAGTTCCGTGAAGAAGGGAAAGTTAGTGTCCCATGCCATGACCTTAGGAAAAAAGGTGCTAAATGAAAAGATGCAAGGACATGTATTTATCGTTTGTGATGATGCGGACCTCAACCGAACGGTATCCATGGCTGTCAAATCCATGGTATGCAATGCCGGACAGAGTCGGATATCTGCAAAGCATTTTTTTGTTATGGGTGGAGTAATAGAAAGGTTTATCACCCGTATGCGATCAGCCGTTCAAGCTTTACGTTTGGGCAATCCTCAAGATGAAGTTTTGGATTGTGGAACACTGGCCATGAAAGGACAACAGGAGCAATTGCACCAACAGGTTCATAGCGCTATGGGGGAGGGAGCGAGGTGTATCACAGGAGGATATCCCCTGGCAGGTGTAGGGTATTATTATGCACCCACCCTACTGACCGAAATAAGTGAGGATACACAGGCATACAAAGAAGAATTCATAGGACCAATAGCTGTGATACACAAGGTCTGTACCTTACAGGACATCATTCAGCACTCTAATACTTCCTTTGCCGATTTTTATACATCTATTTGGACTGAGGACGACCAAGTAGCAACAACGTTGACCGATGCCCTGAAAAGTGACTGCAAGTATATCAACTCTCTGCCGGATTACCCCCACTATGTTGTCCTGGATTATGAATCATAACAGGAACAGATAAAAATGAAAGAATATTTTTTGTCGATTGCATAGCAGTTACCCTTTCATCAAGGGTTTGATAAGCTGTTGGTTGACAACTGATGGTCATCTTTAGCCTGAGTAAGGATAATATTTTAACCCGGATCATCAATGTCGTTTAGTTAAGGTTTGTAAGCCATAAAACCGGCAGGCCTTCCTCCATACCTTCTAATACAAACTTAGCTTTCAAATATCGCCTATCTTCCTGTTCATTTTGCTTCACTCTGCGTTGACAATCCTCGGGATAGCGCTGCTATCCCTGCGGTTCTCGCCTTGATTGAAACAAAATGACCGCCCCCCCAACAGGTTCTTTGCCGTAAGGCAAGTGGACCAGAGAGGAAAACCCCAGGCCCCTGTTGCGTGTGAAATCCGTTCCGGAAACCCCGAGCCGTTCCTTGACGGAACCATCTTCGATCTCTGTTTTTATGAGGCTTGAAAGATCCTCCGAAAAGGTAAAGGATCTCTGTACTTTTAATGCGCTACTGAAAAATTATCGCCCCCTTTTCCTACAACCCTAGGTTAACACTTTTTCCTTAACTAAACGACATTGCCCGAATCATGCATTAGAGCTTAGTTATGAGGATTTAAAAAGCAATACATCAGGGCTTTTTATTGAATTCAATTTACGGATTTTCAGCTATTTATGTCCGCAATAGAAGGGCTGACGCATGATTCGGGTTTAAGTTTCCTTATTGTCAGCAATGACAGTTCCGCGCAGTGCGGATAATTTAATTTTTTTATTTGGATTTAATAAGAATAAGCTATTTTCGCTTCATTATTGGATGCGTATTCTACGCTAGAACTTTATCGTGAAGATTTAAAGTGCAATGAATCAGTTGATTATATTAGATTAAACGTGGTTTTGTGGTGGTTAATTCAACAAATGTGCCCATTTTTCTGATTTGAAGCTGACTCCATATGAAGTGAACAGGCCGATAATGATTTTAAGAATGAAAGTGAACAAAGTAACCTAACCAATAGAAATGAACATATTATGCACTCAATCTTAATCATCGTATTGATATCATTTCTAAGATTGGCAAATACCTCGGTAGATAGGATCAAGGAAATCTATTTTTTAGCGAGAATAAATGCTTTAGCAAAACAACCATACTGTATGCTGACCTTTACAGTACTGAAAAGCACTACAGTTTGCGTATAACCAAACGCAACTGATCAGGTACAAATAGGGCGCAGCAAATATTTTGCAGAAATGTCCTTACGACCTCTATGACCATCATACGAAATGCTCGTTTTATCAGCACTTTCTGCTTACATTTTTCCACTTTAGATTAGCTGGTGTACAATTACCGATACAAATGGATACTGAAAAGAAAAAATCACGAATTTCCTCCATCGACAGTTTGCGAGGCTTGGTCATGCTACTGATGCTGGTCGACCATGTACGCGAACGCTTTTTTTATCATGTGCCTATTTCCGATCCACTGAATATCGATGAAGTAAGTGTAGGATTGTTTTTCACCCGGTTTTCAGCACACTTCTGCGCTCCTGTATTCGTTTTTCTGACAGGACTTTCCGCATGGTTGTATGCACACCCTGAAGGCCGACCCTTGCGTTCGCCCAGCGCATTTTTATTCAAAAGAGGGATATTCTTGGTCTTTTTGGAACTTACCCTGATCAATTTTTCTTGGTTCGGTAATTATCGGACGGTATACCTGCAAGTGATATGGGCCATAGGTCTGAGCATGATCAGTTTATCCCTACTGAGTAAGCTGCCCAGAATCTGGGTAGGTATTCTGGGAGGGATAATCGTTGTGGGACATAACCTACTGACACCGATTTCTTTTGAACCCGGAGATACAGGTTATGTGATATGGGCCATACTGCACGATAGAGGTTATCTCCTGTTGCTCGATACCATTAGAATAAAGGCATCCTACCCCGTGCTGCCTTGGATAGGGGTGATATCATTGGGTTACTTTGCAGGTATGCTGTACACGCCAAGTGGCTCGGTCCTACAGCGACAGAGGAACTTACTTATTATAGGAGGACTTTGCTTCTTATTACTCATTATTATCAGAGGACTCAATGTGTATGGGGAGACACTGCCATGGAGAGTTCAGGATACTTTCGTGATGTCGATCATGTCATTTTTGAACTATACCAAATATCCCCCATCGCTGGATTTCCTCCTGATAACACTGGGGTTGGGTTTTGTTCTATTGTCTTTCTTTGAGCGGGTCAAATGCATTTGGCTAGATGCACTCAAAGTTCTGGGAGGCGCTCCCATGTTTTTCTATGTCCTGCACTTATATGTATTACTGATAGCTTATAAGGTAATTCTATTCTTCTTTGGTCCGAATACCGATAGTGGATATTTTAGTGTCCACCACCTGTACCAAGTATGGCTGATTGCGTCATTGTTGTCCATGCTATTGTATTTTCCCACAGAGGCTTTTGCAGACTTCAAGAAAAGAAGTTCTTTGCCATGGGTCAAGTATTTTTGACCCCAATCGATCAATAGGGTTTCGTGATGAGGGTATAAAGTACCATAAAATCAACGGTTTAGGTGAGGAGGCTTACATTGAAGATTCATGAACACCATCAAAAGACAAACACAACAGTAAACTAAATCGAAGGTTTGATGAATGCCTTTGAAATCAATGGATACAATGAATCAATTGATGATCAGGGTGTAATACAAATTTGGGTTTTAAATGTCGTATAAGATTGCGCGGGTCATTTTTTTTCAATCAAGGCAATAACCGCAGGAATAGCAGCGCTATCCCGAGGATTGTCAACGCAGAGTGAAGCAAAATGAACAGGAAAATATGCGATATTTAAAAGCTAAGTTTGTATAAATGCTTTGGTTATCTGACTATAGCTATAGGCTGAGAACATTTGTTTCCCCACAGACGGTTCCTGAATGTGTTCTTTTGGAGAATGAGTTGGTACTTTTGAAGGTGAATACATCTATCTATCGGGAAAATGCCGACCTGCTTAAGATTTTTTCCAGCTATGATTTTAAAAAGGCCGTTTACCCACCGGAAGAATACAAAGTACTGAAAGAGAGTATCGATAAGATAATAGCGACACTGGATAGAGAATTGGTGATGGTTCCGAAGTCATAAAGGGAGCAAAAATGTGAGTAGGATTTCTTCTTTTTTGTAGTAGGTTTGTGGGGTGAGGTGCAAATATCGATTGATTTGGCTACTTCATAGTAAAATATAACCATCCACAGAAAACTGCAAACAATTTTGAAAAACTTAATCACCGAGACAAAACTACAACTTTTGATATTAGTTGTAATCAGTGTATTCTTAGGTTGCAATCGTGAAAGTGAAGATGTCGATGTTCAACATTTTATAGGTAAGAAGTACAGCCACTTGCTCTTTGCTACTGAAAAAGAATGCATCAAGGCACAGACCGATCCTGAGTTTTTTATCAATTGCGCCCAGCAATTGGAATTTATGGACGAGAAATATGCCACTATCATGCTTACGGATATTATGAACCGTGCCGGTTACTCTGTAAGCGGAAAAACCATCACGCTAAGGGCGGATTACGGTCCCGAACTCTATGAGGATATTGTATTTGAGATTATCGATGAGAAGACCTTAAAAAGGATGGACAATGGGTCTATCTGGAGATTGCAAATAGGTGATTCTATCTGGGGTGCAAGTAATTGAGCACCCTTTAGTACATAGGAGCTAAGCCTTACCGCTATAAATCCCTATACAAATTGGTCCGAGGAAAAAGGTATTCTTGGTAAAAGCTTATCCGGTTCGGATTTCTGCCAATAGACCCGAATTATGCATTGGAACTTCATCATAAGAACTTGTTGTGCAATAAATCTTTGTTTTTCTTGGGTTCAGTGTAGTACTACTACGGTTAATTCAAAAAAACACGTAAATTTCACTGATTTAAAGCTGTAATGGAAGGGACAATGCATGATCCGGGTTTAAACCCAAAATGATCAATAGCATTCCTATTCCGAACATAAATTGCTTCAAAATCAGCAGTTTTATGCTATGCAGGTTTTATACAAACTTAGCTTTCAAATACCGCCTATCTTCCTGTTCATTATGCTTCACTCAGCGTTGACAATCCTCGGGATAGCGCTGCTATTCCTGCGGTTATTGCCTTGATTGAAACAAAATGACCCGCGGAATCTTATACGACATTTAAAACCTAAATTTGTATTACACTTTAATGATGCAAAAGCCTCCTCACCTAAACCACTGATTTTATTGTAATTATGCTCTCATGATGAAATCCTATTGATTAATTTGGGGTAAAATCAAATGATAAAACAAAGTAAATACTGAGATAGGTGGTATCGGAAAAGTATGTTGGCATCATTAAATGTCAGCCTCTTCCATAGTGGTCACCTTTTCAATAAAACCATCTGCCAGAGCCATTAATTTTTCTTTCTTTTCCAAGGGCATTCTGTCCAAAGTCCGTGTCATCATGGACATTCTTGGGTTTTTGATGAACACCTCCCTATTAACATTGATAAAACGCCAATACAGCCCATTGAGTATTTCCGGCCATTCTCCGGACTTTTTATAATTACTCATTTTGATGATATAGTTGGAGCCTCCAATATAAGGTTTGGTGGCAAATAGGCCCCCATCGGAAAACTGACTCATCCCATAGACATTGGGTGTCATGACCCAGTCCGCTGAGTCCACGTACATCTCCATAAACCAGCGATAGACTTCGTCAGGGTGCAGTTCGCACAATAGCATGATATTACCCAGAATCATTAGTCTTTCGATATGATGCGTATAACCCTGCCGGTGGGCCTTATTTATGCTATCGTCCAAAGGAGGGATACCCGTGGAGGCAGTATACCAACAAGGCTTCATGTGTCTCTTGTGGCCAAAAAAGTTTTTTTGTAGACGGCTATCATACTGATGGTAAATACCCCTCATAAATTCCCTCCAGCCAATGATTTGCCGGACAAAGCCCTCTAGGCTAGGATAGTGTATCTCATGCGTTTTCGAGTAGCCTAAGGCTTTATCGATGACCTCTGATGGCGTCAACAGTCCCATATTCAGATAGGGGGAGAGTACAGAGTGAAACAGAAAGACCCCTTCTTTGTCTATGGCATCCTCATAGGGACCGAAATGCTGAAACCGTTCTTTCAGAAAGTTGTCCAAGCAGCTCAAAGCCTCCCGTCGTGTCGTGGCCCAGTTGAAATTCGCCGTGTCACCGTGGTGTTGGGGAAACAGCTCATCGACCAGCTGTATCACTTCAAGGTCATGCTTGGTTTTCTGTACCGTAGGTCGCGCAGGTATATGGATGTTTTTGGGTAGTTTTTTTCGATTCTCGGAATCAAAAGACCATTGGCCATGCCATGGGCTATTATCGTCATTCACAAGTAGGTTCATGGACTTACGCTGCCGTTGATAAAAGGTATGCATGAAAGGCTTCTTTACCGAAGCATCGTACGTGGCAAACTCTTCTTTAGTGGAAATAAAACCGGGTGAATCCACAATTCTCAACAGAAGGCCTTGTTCCTCGCAGAATCGTTCTATCCTTTTCTGTAAAAAATGATCTTCAATGTCATAGGTGACCAATTCCTTTATCCCGAATGTATCGATGGTGTCTTTGATTTTATCCTCATAGGACTGTGTTTTGTTGTTTTCATTCAGTTGATGGTACTGTATGTCCCATTGCTCTTGGATGGTTTCCGCGTGAGACCGCATCGCCGAGAGAAATAGAACCAGTTTGTGTTTATGGTACTTGAAATGTGTACAAAGGTCAAAATCTTCTGCCATAAAGAACAATGTTTCTTTATCGGGAGATAGGCAATCATGATCTGGAAACAGACAATTGCCCAAAATGAGGGCGAGACGATTGTATTTCATACTAGAATGGCATCTTGAGAATAAAAACAATCAATTAACACTTGAACGAATCATAAAGTTACGAAGAGTTTTATAGCTACAGAACTATCCAAATACAGAAGGGGCTGATTTACCATAAGTAAATCAGCCCCTTCTGAAAGCTTATAGTAAAGAAACTATTTACCGGTACAGTACCGAATTAACAGCTTCGATAGTTCTTTTTACATTGGGTAGGATAGCTTCTATCAATGTGGGCGCATAGGGTAGAGGTACGTCCATATTGGTAATCCTTTGAATAGGGGCATCTAGATAATCAAATGCATGCTTTTGGACATGATAGGTAATCTCGGTAGAGATAGAGGCCAGTGGCCAAGCTTCCTCTACGATGACAAGCCTATTCGTCTTCTGTACTGATTTGACGACTGTAGCATAATCTATAGGCCTGACACTCTTAAGGTCAATAACCTCTACGGAAGTTCCTTCTTTTTCCATTTCCGCTGCCGCAGCAGTAGCGATTTTCATCATTTTACCAAAAGAAACCAGAGTGACATCATTTCCCTCTTTGACTACTTCGGCCACGCCTATTGGAATCAGGTATTCGCCCTCGGGGACTTGACCTTTATCTCCATACATTAATTCCGATTCCATAAAAATAACAGGATCATTGTCCCGAATGGAAGATTTCAACAAGCCTTTGGCATCATAGGGATTGGAAGGTACCACTACTTTTAAGCCTGGGCAGTTAGCATACCAGTTTTCGAAATTTTGCGAATGCTGTGAACTTAACATTCCCGCATTACCCGTAGGCCCTCTGAATACCATCGGTATTGGGAATTGTCCTCCCGACATGGACATCATTTTTGCTGCACTATTGATCACTTGGTCAATAGCTACCAATGAGAAGTTGAATGTCATGAATTCGATGATAGGTCGTAGACCGTTCATGGCCGCACCTACACCAATGCCCGCAAATCCAAGTTCAGCAATAGGTGTATCAATGACCCTTTCAGGACCAAATTCGTCGAGCATACCTTGACTGACTTTATAGGCACCGTTATACTCGGCTACTTCCTCTCCCATAAGGAAGATTTTGTCATCCTTGCGCATTTCCTCATTCATCGCTTCGCGGAGCGCTTCTCTGAACTGAATTTCTCTCATTTGTCGATATTTTTATTGGAGTGTAAAAATAGTACTCGATAGAGAATAACCAAAATTAAGACCGAGTTTGCAGAAAAATAAATCCATTTCTTCATAAGGACTGGATAAAGAAGTGAAATAATAGGGCATCTACGCATTCGCTCAGTCCACTAAACCGGCATAAAACAAAAAAGCCTTCCACCATTATATGGTGGAAGGCTTTTTCTGGAAGCAGTATAGCTTCTGTATTTTATTGTCTATTTCAAAGCACCTCTAAAAGCTTCGTTGGAAGCGAAAGCTTCGAACTCCAAGTCTTCCAGTGCAACACCTTTCAATTCGGGGTCATTGCTTACTGCTTTTGATATGTATTCGATTACCTGAGCTGCATCTCCTAATCTCGCACTGGCTACGGCAGCACCATAATAGGCCATAGCATAGCTACCGTCTTTTTCGGAAGCTTCATTGAAAGAAGTGATGGCGTTTTGATAATCCTTACTCAAAATTTGAGCCAATCCTTTGTTGAACAGATTGACAGCATTTTCTTCTGTAGAAGAAAGAGAAGAAACAGCACTACTGTAATCGGCTTTTACGATTTCGGTAGCCCCTTTCACTCCGTTGATTCCTTTAGAAAGGTCACTGCTAGGTCCTGCTGAGTTGGCCTTGCTCAATGCATCGTATGCTTTATAAGGATTTCCTTGCATCAAATATACAGAACCCATATTGGCCCATACTTCGGGAGCTTCCTTCTTATTAGCGGCAATTTCCAATTGAGTAAGAGCTTGTTCAGCGTAGCTTCCCATATCGGCACCACCCTCCATCGCTTTAGCGATATAAACAGCTGCTAAGTTATTGTGTGCAGTCCAAGAGTCGGATTTCTTGGTAGCGGCTTTGTAAATTCCTTCTTTCTCGGTAAGAGAAGGTGTCTTTGAACCAGCATACATCAATTCTTCTTCGTTCAATGTATCGGCAGATACAGTACCGTCAACAATCTGCTTGGCAAGAACAGAAATCTCTGCTTCTGTCTTCTTAGGCTTAACAGTCAACACTTCAGTTTTTGCTGTTCTCAAGTCAGGATACAATTCCTTGAAAACTTTCTTATAAGAAGGCAACTTTTGCAGCTGATCTTCCTTTTCTTCGAATGAACCCGCTCCATTGACAATATTCAAGAATTCAGACTTCTCATCGGAAGTAATACCTTCGTAAGCGGAAAGAGTTTCTTTGAATGGTGTCCAATCTTCAATGACGGGCTTTAGAATGAACTTAATGGAATCGGACAGGCCTTTATAGTCGTATCGTTTCATTTGTCTTCTGTAATAGGTCTCGATAGACTTGGCTCTGTCTTCGGAAAGTCTAGAGTTGATACGTTCAGCACCTTCAGGAGAGTGTGTACCTGTAATAGTAACTGTTCTGGTAATATTTTTTTCAGCAATAAATGCCTGAAATTCTTTCCCTTTGTCGCTGGCAGTTTCAGAACGTTTCAGTGTTGATCTTCCTTGGTCAAAATAGAAATCTACTTTAGTAGGTATCAATTCTTCACCCGTATTGTATCCATGATCGGCATAAGCAGGGAAATATACGTTCTCTACTAGCTTTGAAGTCGTGATTAGCCCTTTAGCTATAGGTAGTCGGTCGGTTTCTTTGAACTTGCCGTTCTTAGGATCCGAAGCAACTCCTTGAATTTCCAGTTCTCCCTTCTTCATCGCAGGAGAATAGGCAAAAGAAAAGGATTTGTTTTGCTTTGGTTGCTCTTCACTAGCATTGGGATAGTCCTCAGATTTAAATTCAACTGGGTCTAGTTCCAATTCATTTTCACCGTATTTATAAAAAGTCTTTAAGGTATATACCTTATCTTTTTTAAGCATTTTCACAGGTAGGTTTGCAGCCATGTCAAAGTTGACTGTATCGGCATGAACCTCGAGTGGATTAGGGTTTACGGTTAGTTGCTGTTCTTCTGCTAATTTTACCATTTTGTTCAGTGCACAACCTGAAAGCATAGCAGTACTAAACAACATTAAAAAGTAAACTAATTTTCTCATCTGATTTTAAGTTTTAGTATCTGGTTGAAGTAAATGTAAATATTGATTGCTGTATCTTAACTATTGCAATTATACTCAAAAAAAATTATATTAGAGAGCATGATAGTTGATATTATGCTTATTATATTTGTGAAAGCACATATATTTCGATGAAACGTCTACAAAGCTTTTTTGAATCTTACGCCTTCGGGGTCTGCGCTCATTTAGGGGATAAATTGGGATTGGATTCTTCCAGTATTCGTCTGTCGTTTGTTTATGCTTCGTTCATTACCTTTGGCTCACCTGTTATCATTTACTTAGGGATGGTTTTTGTAATGAATATTAGAAAGCATTTGCGGCAGAGGAAGTATTCTGTTTGGAACTATTGAGTTCTAAGCCTTTATTTTTCAGTTTTTTAAATTTTTTTCTTCGTCCTAGATAGTATTGAAGCACGATACTACCACTATAGATTACTTTTAATTTTTTCACTCTTTTTCGAGCTTGTGTTTCCCTTCTTTTCTTACGGTTTCTTGATACGTTTTTGAAAAAATCCGAATGTGCTTTTAGCACTGCTTTACCATCTCCCACAGAATCGAATAAGGTAAATTTCAGGGCTGCTATCCAGTCCAGAACTAGCCGTATTGGAAACTTGAAAAAAAGTTCGGATTTATCGTAATTTTTATAAATCAACGACAATCCATTCCTGAAATTAAGATAGGTTTTTTTAGGATTTGTCTTCGAAAGGGTACCGCCTCCTACATGATATACTCGACTATGGCCATTGTACATGACGCTATATCCTGCATTGTTAAACCGCCAACATAAATCTATTTCTTCCATATGGGCAAAAAAATCCTCGTCCAATTGTCCTACTTCATTAAAAGCAGTGGCACGCACAAATAGACAAGCGCCTGTTGCCCAGAATACTTGGCAGATATCATCAAACTGCCCTTCATCCTTTTCCAGGTCCAGAAAAATCCGTCCTCTACAGAAAGGGTAGCCCAGACTATCAATGAAGCCTCCCGCTGCACCTGCATATTCAAAATATTCTTTGTCGGAATAGGATAGGATTTTTGGTTGACAGGCAGCAATCTGAGGGTTATCATCCATCAAGGAAATGATGGGTTCTGTCCAGCCCAGTGTCACTAGAACATCGGAGTTCAATAATACATAGTATTTGGCATCTATCTGCTGTAGGGCCATATTGTATCCGCCACTATATCCTTTGTTTTCTTCGATGGCGAGGATACGTACTGTCGGATGATGTCGGTTGAGATAGACAATAGAATCGTCTGTGGAACAATTATCCGCTACGATAACCTCACAATTAGGACTGTTGTCCACTACATTACCAAGAAATCTTTTCAAGAAATCGACCCCATTGTAGTTGAGTATAACTATAGCCGTTTTCCCCATTTATATCAACCCTTCTAAATCCAATCCAGGGATGGTAGGCAACATACCCTCGGTACTTTTCTTAATGTTTTCCTTAGCAACAATATGCGCCTCAGCAAGTGCTTTGTTGACAGCGGCCAAAGTAAGGTCCTGTAACATTTGTTTTTCCTCAGGTTTCAACAATTCGGTGTCGATGTCCAGACCGATTAACTCTTTCTTTCCATTGGCCGTAGCCTTGACCATACCTCCACCTGATTCTCCTGTTACGGTAATGTGACCTAAGTTTTCCTGTGCTTCTTTCATTTTTGCTTGGGCTTCTTTTACTTTTCCTAGCATTTTCATCATATCGAACATAAATCGCGATTTATAGGGTTTAGGAAGGAAAATAGATGTTGAACAAGATGTGTTTTTTGAGTATTGCTCTTCAAAAAAACATTTCAATTACCTCCCTATACTATTAGGAGCATTTACGTAACAAAAGCATCGTTTGTTTTCTTTACTCCAAAAAGTGCAAAAATGAGAGTAGCGATGACGTAATCAAAGGTATTTCCGGATTTTATTTTGCAGAGATTACTGATGATTTCGGAGAAAGAAGTTATTGTGACGGTTATTAGTGGGCAGAACTTTTGAGGGTTCTCCGAATAGGGTATTCTAAGGTGATATCAATTGCGTAGCAGTAGGACGGTTCCCGATTTTTTCAAGGGCTTTCCTAGCTTGTCTTTTCCATTGATAACATAAGCATAGGTGCCTTCTGGTGTTGTTTTACCGCTACTGCTGCCATCCCACCCATTCTGTAGGTCATCGGAATAATGAATAAGTTGTCCCCAGCGGTTAAATATCCGCAGCTCATAGCTATCGACGAACCGGCTGATGATGGAGAAAGTATCGTTGATACCATCTCCATTGGGGCTAAAGCTATTCGGAACGGTAAAAACCGAGGCTTTTCTAAAGGTTTCGATATTGGAACTCGCCTCAGATATCCCTACATCATTGGCAACGGCCCTGATGCGGTAGCTCACCGATTGTTCATCGCTATCGGGAGCGGTATAACTCAGGTCGAGTCCTACATCCACACTTTCCGCAAGGGAGCCATTGATGTCCAGCTTGTCTACAATGTATTTTGACACTCCATTGGCCCAGCCCTCATAGGGGTTCCATATCAGTTGAGTAGTACCGTCGCTACTTTCTACGGCTACTAGCAATAGGCTACAGGCGATGATGCCCTCAGGAGCGGCATTACCACAAATATCGCGATAAGTGATACTGTAGCATTGACTGGCGTTATCCGTACCCGAAGAAAAATCATTGAAATTATTCGAAGGTATGTTGGTGAAGACTCTTGGTGGCCTCACCATAGGGGTAGGTTCCTTTCGCCGTTTAAAAACGGAATAGGAGTCGACTTTAAAGCCCATTGGTGAGGGTGTCCAATCCAAGGTAGCTTGTCTGCCCTCAATTTGAATAGAGATATCTTCTACAGCCGGAGGCCTCTCCGTAGAAATAGCCGATATACAGCGTACGAGAGACCAACTTTTGGCCCCACTGGTATAATTGTATATGATTCTGTAACAATATTCCGTACCGCAGATGACATCGATATCGTCATGAGATGGGCTATTGACGGTCAGGTAACTTGGGTCCCCGTTACGTTCGATGGTGTAGTTGTCGACACCTATAGGTGGAGAGGTCCATGTCAGGGTATTTCTTTTGTCCGAAATATCGATATCCAGTGAGGGGGTGCAGAGGGTTTCGCTATAAGCTACCGTGCCATCACAGCGATTGACCGACGCTGCTCTAAAACAATAGGAATTGTTTTCATTGTCAAGACCATTGACAATAATGGCTCGTTCACCGGAGTCCAAGTTCTGAAGAGGACTAAAAGTACTTCCACTATTAGTAGATATTTCCAGTTGTGTGGATATAGCTATACGCTGTTCATAGAAAAGCTGGGTGGAGGTAGCATCGACCACTTCCGCTCCGCTCAACAGGGGAGGGGAGAGTACGGGAGTGTCCAATGTCATGACCTCAAGACTATTATCGGGGCAATTGTCGAAGGCGTTTGTGTTCAGTCCATTAACACTGACAGTATAGGTGCCTGGGCTATAGCTGTAGGTAGGTACAGCGGTACCTCTATCGATAATCTGTTGAGCACCGGGCGTGCCATCACCAAAATTAATGGCATAACGCTCATAATTCATATCGGTTACGACCAGTGAGACTTCGTTATCGATACAAGGGATGAGCTCAAAAGCCGGAGGAACGGCTTCGGTCACGGTCACTGTTATGGAGTCTGTTCTGGGTATTTGATTGTTGAAAAAGACGGCCATCCTGTAAACCCCAGGTGTTGTATAGGTAAAAGAAAAAGTATTCTGTTTATCATCAAAACCCCCACCATCGCCAAGATAATCAAACTCACAAGGGCAGGACAATGCATCGCAGGGACAGGCAGGTAGTGTAGGGGTAAAGGTGACGCGTAATGGGGCGCAACCTTTAATACGATCCAGTTCAAAACGACCCAAATCGCTGGTATGTTGAGCATGGAGTGATGTATTAACAAAGCTAACGAGCATCAATAGTAGTATCGGAACAAGTGCCGATGGGGAAAAGGAGGTATAGGGATAAGATAACTTCAAACTACTATTTATTTTTCTTTAATTTGACCTTTAGGGGAAATCCACTCTTATACTATAAACACCACTGCCTAAAGTAAACCACATCTATCTTGTTTTACCTGAGCGCATCAAAGTAGTAACGCATTATCCAGTTCATAAATTGTTGCTTGACCCGAATGAAGCTTTATCGAAAGTACCTCCTAGTTAAATCCATACGGAATAAATAGGAGGGATAATCAATACCTGATAACGGACTTCAACCTGAATCCTGCGTTAGCTTATCATTGGTTCTGTTTTAATGGTTTCGTGAAGATGTTGTGATGTAGGACTTCGTCATGTGGGTTTAGAATACAATAAATCTTAGTTTTTTCTTGAATCTAGCATCGCCACGGTTAATTCATAAAACACGTTCATTTCACTGATTTGAAGCTTTTAAATCCGTAATAGAAGGACAAATCTAAAATTCATAACACCTACAGAAATCAATGGAATTTGAACTAAATACATGATTCGGGTTTAAAAGAGAATATCTATGGTCTCATCAGCACAGGTAGCAAAAGCAGATTTCTGAAAGAATCTGTTTTCGGAATACTTAGTTTATGTCATCTTGCCCAAAACTTTATCCAAATCACTGCTAATCTTAACCTTAAACTTAACTATAAGTTTGGGAAAAAGCGCTAAGATTTCATGTCTTTGGTATCGGTATGTCCTCTAAGAGTCAATTTTTGACAGATGTCCTGTAGGGAAAGTTGCTCCTGATGTCCTGTCCGCATGTCCTTTAAGGTGAGTAGCCCTGTGTTTATCTCTTCATCCCCGATAACGATAACATGAGGAATAGCCTTTTTATTGGCATAAGTCATTTGTTTTTTGAATTTACTCACATCGGGATACAACTCTGCTGAGATGCCGGACCGGCGCATTTGTGCCAGTATAGGCATGCCGTACTCTTGGGCGGGTAGGTCATGGTGTACGATAAGTACCTGCGAAGTAGTGACCACTGTTTCGGGAAATAGGTTCAATTCCTCCATGACATCATAGATGCGGTCTACTCCGAAAGAAAAGCCTACACCGGAGATGTTCTTGAGGCCGAAGATACCCGTGAGGTCATCATATCGGCCACCACCGCTGACACTGCCAATAGCAACTCCCTTTACTTTTACTTCGAAGATCATCCCTGTATAATAAGATAATCCCCGAGCCAGGTTCTGGTCGAATTCGACATGATGCTCCGCTAAGGCAAAAGAAGACAACATGGCCAATACGGTTTCCAGGGCCTCCAGCCCCTCAGCGCTGACCTGATTCGATGTAAAAGTCCTTTTCAGCTGCGCTATTTTATCTTCTATGGAACCTTCCATATTCAACAGGGGCAAGAGTACTTCGAGGGATGATTCGCTGAAACCTTTTTGTAGTAATTCTTTTTGTACGCCCTCTGGGCCGACCTTGTCCAATTTATCAATGGCCACAAAAAAGTCCCGCTCATTACCCTCCGCGCCGATGGTCTTGGCAATACCACTGAGTACCTGGCGATGATTTACCTTGATGTGATAATCCTCTATGCCCAATTTCTCAAAGACCTCATTGATCATCAGTATGATTTCACACTCGCATAAAAGCGAGTCCGTACCCACTACGTCAGCATCGCACTGATAGAATTCGCGGTATCGGCCCTTTTGCGGTCGGTCCGCTCGCCAGACAGGTTGCATTTGATAGCGTTTGAAAGGAAAAGCAATCTCATGCTGGTTCATGACCACATACCTGGCAAAAGGCACTGTTAGATCGTAGCGCATTCCTTTCTCCGAAATTTTCCTCAGTAAATTTTGGGAATCTTTACCGTCCTCCTCTTTCACTTTGGACATAAAATCTCCCGAATTCAGTACTTTGAACAAAAGTTGATCCCCCTCGTCTCCATACTTTCCTGTCAGTACGGATAGGTTTTCCATTGTAGGTGTTTCTAAGGGCATAAAGCCATACTTTTGAAAAACACTACGAATGGTATCGAATATCAAATTCCTTTTGGCCATTTTGTCGGGGCCAAAATCTCTGGTTCCTTTGGGTATACTTGGTTTCTGACTCATCGTCGTAAAACTACGAAAAAGCTGGGATTTCAGTATTGACATGGAAAAAAGACTGATAAGATTTTGTTTCCTCGCGAATAGACCGGTAAAGGCTAACCTTTCATGCAATTATTATCTGAAATCGGGTCATGAGGCATAGTCAGGGAAAACCAGAGGAGTTATACAAACTTAGCTTTCAAATATCGCATATCTTCTTGTTCATTTAGCTTCACTCTGCGTTGACAATCCTCGGGATAGCGCTGCTATCCCTGCGGTTCTCGCCTTGATTGAAACAAAATGACCAGCGGAATCTTATACGACATTTAAAACCCAAATTTGTATTAGAGACTGTTTTAAACTGTATCTTTTTCTTTCTTATGTACTTCTTGATTTCGTTAAAATTTCCGCTAGCTAGCGCGACATGCTATCTTTGTCAATGGCTCAGACGGCAAGCTGGCCCCTTCACTAAATAATGCCCTCGGGGCATTATTTTAACGCTAGGTCCTATCCAAAATAAGTGATCATAAATTCTAAAATAATATCTTCAAAACAGTCTCTTAGAAGAGGTCCATTATAAGGCTGACAGTGCTGAATCTCAAAAAATATGTTCAATAAAATTAGGGGTTACGCTTCTGTTTTTTATAATTATCCCTTAGATTTGCACCTCAATTTGAAAATACATTTGCGAAATGGCTGTAACTAGATTAAAAAGAAAAGGAAGAAGAAATAAGACAACGGCAAGGGTTAGAGTAGAGACCATCCAAAGGTTGAATTCAAAGCCTGTTATTAAAAATGTCGATGTAGAAAAGATAAAGGCAGGTTTTTCCGGTACTTCCGCTAAAGCCGAGAAAAAAGAAAAAGCTCCCGCTAAGAAAGTGGAAGCAAAGAAAGAAACTGCACCCGCCGCTGGTGATGATTTGAGGAAAGTGGAGGGCATCGGGCCCAAAATTGCCGAGATATTTAAAAGTGCCGGCATTGACACATTTGCTAAATTGGCGCAAACCGAAGTGGACAAGTTAAAAGAGATTTTAGCAGAAGCTGGCGGAAGCTATAAAAGTAAAGACCCTAGCACTTGGCCAAAACAAGCTGAAATGGCTGCCGAAGCGAAGTGGGATGAGCTTAAAGCTTGGCAGGACGAACTGAACGGCGGAAAATAATCACCTACATTCTTTCTTTCCGATAGCATTGAACTACAGCTTTTTGCTGATTTAGATACAAGAAAAACCTTGTCCAATAACAGGCAAGGTTTTTTGCTTTTGTGCTCGCAATAGGAAAGCTATTGATTATTTTGGGTTTAAAGGTATTCATCGGATCTTCTGTTTCGGATTAGAAAGCTTCAAATCAGTGAAATGCATGTGTTTTTTTGAATTAACCGTAGTGATACTACGCTGAATCTAAGAAAACTTGTTGATTTGTTGTATTTTAGGCGCTCATGGTGCATCTCCAATGCATAATTTTGGCTAAAAGAGTCTCTTGATAAAATCAAATTTCACCTACCTCTTTTGCCCAATTCTATAGCCTGCATTTGTTGTACCTTCTCATCTTGTATCTCAAATCGGAGTAAGGTTCTGATTTTATGAAAACCCTGTTGTCCAGCGGCACCGGGGTTTAAGTGCAGTAAGCGGGGGCGCTGTGGGTCGGACATTACTTTCAGTATATGAGAATGCCCACAGATAAAAATATCCGGTGTGTTTTCTATAATGGTTTTGCGGACTTTTGTATTATATTTCGGGGGATAACCCCCTATATGTGTTATCCAGACTTGGAGTCCCCCTGCTTCAAAGCGTTGATGTTCGGGACATAGCTCCTGTATGGCCTTATCATCAATATTGCCATAGACTGCCCGTAAGGGTTTGAAGGCCTGTAATGCCTTGAATACGTCTACGGTGCCGATGTCCCCCGCATGCCAGATTTCATCACAGTCCTTGAAATAGTCAATGACTTTTTCATCCAAATAACCGTGTGTATCCGAAATCAAACCTATTTTCATTTTCTTTTTTCTGTAATTGGACAACGTATACGAGCTAGGCCAACAACCATTATCCCTATCCTTCTGGGGTAGGCTACTGATCGGATTGCCTTTACGTACGTTGACTTTGTTTTGACAAAAAATTTATAGTAACAGGAAATAATATGGCAAATAAAACTATTTCCTGTTAAATTAAAGGATGAATCCTCGGTAATCGTAATCGGGTACATTGACTTTCCAATCAATAACTTTATGGCACTTACACTCTCTACTATGTTGCCTTTGGGCACTACGGCTCCTGCATTCCAGCTGTTCGATACTGTTTCTGAACGTACTTTTACCTTGGAGGAACTGAAATCCGATAAGGCTACGGTAATTATGTTCATCTGTAACCATTGCCCCTATGTAAAACATATACAAAGCGAAGTGGTCAGACTGGCAGAAGACTACTTACCCGAAGGTATCAAATGTATTGCCATTAGCTCCAATGATGTGGAGAGCTATCCTGAAGACGCGCCGGATAAGATGAAACAGGAAGCCAGAAAGTGGGGCTACCCTTTTCCTTACCTATACGATGAGACGCAAGCGGTAGCTAGAAGCTATGCAGCTGCCTGTACGCCTGATTTCTACATCTTCGACAAGGAGATGGATTTGGTATACAGAGGGCAGTTGGACAGCTCCCGTCCGGGTAATGGAAAACCGCTCAACGGTCAGGATATGCGTGATGCACTGGATGATTTGTTGAAAGGTAACCCCATCAGCGAAGACCAGGTACCCAGCCAAGGTTGTAATATCAAATGGATAGGAAAAGGTTGATTTGTGCAGTGATATCTATTCCGTTTTCCTTTTGTACTGCACACTCCCAAAAAAGCAGCCTTCAAAATCGATTTTGAAGGCTGCCATCCATGGAGTAATATCAATCCATCGGTATATCTCCTCTTTTTGCTGCTTTTTTCAATTTTTCATTGGCATAAATGGCCAGTTCTACTCTTCTATTTTCTTTTTTCCCAGCGGCAGTGCTGTTATCTGCTACAGGTTGGCTTTCGCCCGCACCCATGGTGTTGATTCTAGTGGTCGCCACTCCCAGGGAAGTAGCATAAGAAGCTACAGCCGCGGCCCTTTTTTCAGATAGGGTCTGGTTGTAATCGTCACTGCCACTGGCATCGGTATGTCCGATGATCATTACTTCTGTGTCACCGTATTTTTTTAGGGTTTCGGATAGACTTCTAATGTTTTGTTTTGCAGCCGATTTTAGACTGGAAGAGTTTACATCGAACAAAATCCCGGAATCGAACGTAATCTTGATGCCTTCGCCAACGCGTTCTATTTTTGCATTTTTCAGATCTTTGCGCATTTCGGCAGCTTGCTTGTCCATCCTTCGGCCTATTAGCGCTCCGGCAGTACCTCCAACAGCAGCGCCTATGATGGCACCCGCAGCAGTATTTCCGGCAGCCTTGCCTATAGCGGCACCTGCAGCCGCACCGCCTAGAGTACCGACGATACCTCCTTTGGCCCCATGGCTTAAGCTGGAACAGCTACTCATCAAAATAAGTCCTGTTAAAAGAAGACTCAAACCCGTAAGAATTCGTGTGTTTTTCATTGTGATCATGTAAATGTGATAAAAAAATAGATTGTTATATAATCCTATATAGTATAGACAGATAACCTCTTCATTCCCCCTATATACTGGCCAAGACAAAAGCCTTGAAAGTGGAATGAGATACTTTTATGAATTTTTCAATCAATTCAAGGGAATGTTCGATAAATAAAAATAGCCATAGTCCCCCACAGTACAGAGCTTTTTCCGGATTTATAATTATTAAGACCATTGGGCTAAGGAGGGCTACGGAAACAGTATAGTCGGAGTGAATCAGCAGGTGTGGCTTGCCGAATGACCATTGTTCGCGACTCCCCCATTTTTTTCAGCCTTTCTCTTGGAGAAAGCATAGAACGTATTCCCGTTTTGGTTTCTTTTTGAGTACATTTCAAAATGACTGTGTTTGGAAAGAACATTATAGAGACATTATCTATCGACAGCCTGATTTTTGGCTTTGAGGATGGCCTGAAAATACTATTGGTCAAACACCGGACGGGAATCAGTGCCGGCCGATGGGCTTTGCCAGGTGGATGGATATGTCACAATGAAAGTTTGGACGATGCAGCTCATCGTATTCTGTACGCACTTACGGGAGTCAGTGATGTTTACCTCGAACAGTTGCGTGCCTTTGGCAGTTTAGATCGTTTTCCCGAAAAACGGGTAGTGACCGTAGCCTACTATGCCTTGGTAAAACCAAATGCCTATAAACTTATCCCTGGATTTACGGCCTCTGATGCAAGATGGTTTGCCATCCAAAACCTGCCTTCGCTTCCCTATGATCATAACGATATTCTCAGTTTTGGGCTGAAGCATTTACGTCATATAGTAAAGCACGAACCTATTGGCTTCAATCTCCTGCCTGAAAAATTCACCTTGCTCCATTTGCAGGAACTCTACGAATCCATTTTGGGCATTAAGCTTGATAAGCCCAATTTCAGACGGAAGATGATTAAAATGCAACTGCTTACCGATGGTGAAGAGAAGGAAAGGGGAGTAGCGCACCGAGCGGCCAAGTTATACCGATTTGACAAGTCGGTGTACGATGAGTGGAAAAAAAAAGGC
Organism: uncultured Cyclobacteriaceae bacterium; assembly: GCA_947492745.1. Lineage (GTDB taxonomy): Bacteria > Bacteroidota > Bacteroidia > Cytophagales > Cyclobacteriaceae > Aurantiphycus > Aurantiphycus algarum. The sequence continues at coordinate 41,520 of CANLOE010000030.1, forward strand.
TTCAATTTTGAGTTTTGAAAAAAGAGATTTCGATTGTTGGTATACATGCCGTACCGATTTTCGGTACGGCATATCTCATGAACGGATGGAAATCAATCAAATGGCATTGTTGATGATATTTTCATAGAGTTCCTGCTTGCCGCTGATTTGCTTGGGTTCGATCTGGGCAATTCCGATTTCCGCTAAGTCGCTCAAGGTCATTTTCCCATTAGTGAATGTTTTGCCTTTTTCTGAATCAAAGGAAGCATAGCGCTCTCGACGCAATGTCGTGAATTGGGTATCACTGATAATCTTATCGGCAATCAATAAAGCTCGTGCAAAGACATCCATACCACCGATATGTGCATGGAACAAGTCGACTAGGTCAGTAGAGTTTCTTCTTGTCTTGGCATCGAAATTGATTCCGCCGCCCTGCAACCCTCCCGACTGAAGGATGACCAATAATGCTTCAGTGATTTCAAAAATGCTGTTCGGGAACTGATCGGTATCCCAGCCGTTCTGATAGTCGCCTCTGTTGGCATCGATACTGCCGAGCATGCCCGCATCAGCAGCTACTTGTAACTCATGCTGAAAAGTGTGTCCCGCCAAGGTGGCGTGGTTGACCTCGATATTGACCATGAAGTCCTGATCAAGATCGTAGGTCTTTAAAAAACCGATGACAGTTGCCGCATCGAAATCGTACTGATGTTTAGAAGGTTCCATGGGCTTGGGTTCAATGAAAAAAGTACCCTTGAAGCCTTGACTGCGTGCGTAGTCTTTGGCCATATGTAAAAAACGGGCCATATGTTCCAGTTCGCGCTTCATGTCCGTATTCAATAGACTCATGTATCCTTCGCGGCCACCCCAGAAGACGTAGTTTTCTCCATTGAGTGAGATGGTAGCATCGAGAGCATTTTTGACTTGAGCCGCTGCATGTGCCACTATGGCAAAGTCGGGATTGGTGGCCGCACCGTTCATGTATCTTGGATGAGAAAATAAGTTCGCGGTCCCCCATAGTAAGCGGATACCGGAGGCCTGCATTTTCTCTTTGGCATAAGTGGTGATCTCCCGGAGCCGTTTCCCTGATTCGGCGAGGTTCTCGGCTTCATCGACCAGGTCATAGTCGTGAAAACAGAAATAGGGTATTCCCAACTTTGTCATAAATTCAAAGGCAGCATCCATCTTATCCTTGGCCTGTTGTATCGGTGAAGTTGCCTGAAGCCACGGAAAAGCCTTGGTGCCCGGACCGAAAGGATCACCGCCCGTATTACAGAGTGTATGCCAATAGGCACAGGCGAACTTAAAATGTTCTTTCATACTTTTGCCCGCGACTATCCTGTGTTCATCATAAAACTTGAAAGCGAGAGGATTGTCCGATTCCTTTCCTTCGTAGGTTACTTTCCCTATATTTTTGAAATACTCTTTTTCTCCAATTAAAATGTTCATAGATAGAAATTTGATATGTGTTTAATAATAGGCCCAAGTGCAATGGATTGGGAACAAATAGATTTCCGGAAAAACCTTTTATGCTAGTGGTTTTCCTCATGATGATAGTGTGTTGATAATCAACTTGTCAAGCCGGTTAAGGCTATTGGATTGGTCCATTTTCTCTTTTGTTTTTCAAGAGTAGAATACTATTTAGAGACGGATTTGATTTATTTCGGAAATTTGCCATCAATGTTTAGGGTAGGACCGGCCATTAAGTAGAATGTCCTTGAGGACATTATTGGCGAAGGGCCGGCCTGCCGCGTGAGCATCATTGATAAAGGTAGCCGCACTATCGGCGAATGATGCGTCAAATGATTACAGACTAATGAACAGGATAGAGAAAGCATTTAACACAGGTCATGCATTGAAAAATCTACTGCGGATTTAAATAGCTGCAAACCGGTCGTTGCACTACATTTTTTGAATTCACCATAGCGGTGCTATGCCAAATCCAATAAAACTCCCTGATTTATGGACATTAAAACAGTCTCTTAGTCATGTGATAGTTTTTTTTCCAGCTCACTTTTCCACTGTTGATAAACTTCTTTATATTGAGCGGTTTTGCTCCTATCGGGAGCTATTGATTCGAGACACTCTAAGTTCCGGAAAGCTTCCTCATAGGATTCATAAAATCCATTGCCCAAGGCAGCCCCTCTGGCAGCGCCCACAGCCCCGTCCGTGTCATACAATTGCAATTGGGTATCCACGGTATTGCAAAATGCCTCGCGAAACACCGGGCTAAGGAACATATTGGCCTTGCCTGCGCGAACGACACTTTTAGAAACTCCCAAATCTCCCAATACTTCAAAACCATAGTTCAGGGCGAAGACTATGCCCTCTTGTGCTGCTCGGTAGAGGTGTGCTTTATGGTGTAAATTGAATTGCATTCCTTCCAGTGTTGCACCCGTATCTCGATTTTGTAGCAATCGTTCTGCACCATTGCCAAAGGGGTAAAACAGAAGATTGTCCGCACCTATGGGGATTCGGGAAGCTGCTTCGTTCATCTGATCATAACCCCCGTTGATAGGAGCGATAGTGTCTCTGAGCCAACTGTTGAGACGTCCTGTGCCGTTGACGCAGAGCAACAGGCCGTTTCTTTTTTGCTGTTCGCTGCTGTTGACATGGCGAAATGTATTGATCCTCGATGCATCGTCCTGAATGTCCTCATCCATAACGGCATAGATTACTCCTGAGGTACCCGCTGTGGCAGCTACTTCACCGGGCTGGAGTACATTGAGGGCAAAGGCATTGTTCGGCTGGTCTCCCGCTCGGTAGGTAATGGGAGTCCCTTTTTTCATACCGAGTAGATGGGCCATTGTTTCTGAAACGACACATTGTTTTCCAAAGCTCGGGACAATATCGGGTATCATCCTTTCCTCAAAACCGAAATAGTCCAGTACTCTTTTAGATACCTTCTCCTCCTTATAGTCCCAGAAAATGCCTTCAGAAAGCCCGGAAGCTGTAGTGGTGGCGGTCCCAGAGAGTTTAAAGGCAATATAGTCTCCCGGTAACATGAAATACCTGGTTTTTTCGAGATTTTCAGGTTCCGAATCTTTTACCCACTTTAGCTTGGAGGCGGTGAAATTACCTGGAGAATTGAGTAGATGTTGCCGGCAATAATCCCATCCCAGTTCTTCAAAGGCTTTATTGCCGATGGCTACGGCCCGACTATCGCACCAAATGATGGCTGGACGAATGACCTCAGCCTTTTGGTTTACCAAGACCAGACCGTGCATCTGATAGGCGATGCCGATACCCGAAATAAGAGAAGGGGAGAGGCTCGTCTTCGTCAGTACTTCTTTGAAGGCTACTTGAAAGTTATCCCACCAGTCTTCGGGAGCCTGTTCGGCCCACCCTTGGCGTGATGATGTAATTTCCATTTCGGAAGAAGGACTGAAAGCATTTCCCAAAGACTTTCCCTTATCCGCATCGAACAAGGCCACCTTTACCGAAGAACTTCCTATATCTATTCCCAATGTGTACATAATGGTTTAGGTTTAATGGCTTATTTTTTCCAGAGCAGGTCCATCTCCTCTAGTCTCTTTCCTTTTGTTTCGGGAACAATCCCCCAATTGAATACCATAGAAACAATACACATAATACCATACAACCAAAAAGGAAAGGCACCATGAAACATATTGTTCAAGGTCTCACTGCCCATCATCATGGGAAAGGTCTGTGAAACAATATAATTGAAGGTCCACTGCGCAGCTACCGCTATGGATAGTGCTATGCTTCTGATTCGGTTAGGGTAGATTTCGGCAAGCAACACCCATGTGACGGGTCCTAGAGACAGGGCGAAAAAAGCGATATAACCCAAAATGAAAATCAGTAACCAACCGTCAGTATTCTGAAAATAGGCAGCAAAACCGATGGAAAGCATACAGATGCCCATTCCTACAGAGCCGATGACCATTAATGGCTTTCTCCCAAAACGGTCTACTGTCACAATAGCGATAATAGTGAACAACAGATTCACCGCCCCCACGATAATGGTCTGTATTAGAGCAGTATCCATACCATCCCCCATTTTTTTGAATATCTCAGGAGCATAATAGAGAAATACATTGATACCTGTCACCTGCTGTAGTACCGATAGGCCGATACCAATCAGTAAAGCACGGAAAATGCCTTTTTGAAACAAGTTACCAAACGTGACCGTAGCTTGATCTTTCTCTTTTTGTAATGAGCTGTGGATGGCCTTAAGTTCCTGTGCCGATTCTTTAGAATCCGAAATTTTCTCTAGCACTTTCCGCGCTTCTTCTGTCCGGCCTTTCATGATCAACCACCTAGGACTCTTGGGTACACTGAGCAGCAGGAAAAAAAACAGTGCTGCGGGAATAGCTTCGGAACCAAACATCCACCGCCATCCCCAAGTAGTATTCCATTCGCTATCACCCTGTAATGATATATAGTAATTGACAAAGTAAATCAGTAAAATGCCGAATACGATAGCTAACTGATTGTAGGAAACCAGACGGCCGCGAATCGGCGAAGGAGCTATCTCCGCGATGTACATGGGCGAAAGCATGGACGCAATGCCCACACCTATACCGCCCAGGATACGGTAAAAAATAAAGAGACTGAAAACATCCGGTAATGCAGAACCGACAGCAGAGACAAAAAACAACAGCGCAGCAAAAAGCAAGGATGATTTTCTTCCAAATCGTGTACAGATATATCCTGCTATCAAAGCTCCTAATATGCAGCCCAAAAGGGCACAGGAAGCTGCAAAACCCATAGCAGTATCGCTCAGTGAAAAATGGACTTGTACCGAACCAATGGCCCCGGAAACAACGGCTGTATCATAACCGAACAACAGCCCTCCCAAAGTAGCAACTAGTGTGATGTAAGTAGTATTGAAAGAGTGAGTAGTCTGTCCCATGTGTCAATATAACCAGTTATAGTCAAAAAGACTATAATATCCATTTTTTTTTCCAGCTTCATTTTTCTATTGCAGGATATTTCAGTATTTGTAATACTGCTCTATTGCATAAGTTTGTATATGAACAGTGAGCAACATACTTACTTAGGTTTGCTTCTGTTGAATCCAAGTTGATCAATAGGATTTCGTGATGAGGACATAATTACTATAAAATCAGTGGTTTAAGTAGGGGCAGGTCTCAAGAAGTATTCTATTGCTTTATCCAAATTAAGGAGTGCTTTTCAACTAGCGTATTACGTATTGTATTTTTGCAAATACTTTTTGAAGTAGTGTACTTCCCCCAATTCTTAGGACAGTTTTTTCCGTTTTCCTAGTTCTGCTGCCTGAGGGTTTTTCTCCTATTTCAATGTCCTAAATCCCTTCAAGGATTTTTCGGTGGTGTTGTAATGTGGTAAAGCCGCCTTCACGCAGTAGCTTTTTTCGTTGTGCCCGGCAGGTACATTTCGGCGGGCATGCGGTCATCTATTCCCTAGTGCCTTCGCTCGGTGTTATAGTGGGCAAAGTATTGCTTTAGCATTTCATAGAGTTCCAAGCCTGTCGAGGGAGGTTTGAGATAGATCTTCTTATACTTGACACCCCGCTACATTCTCTCTATGAGGGCGTTGTCTGTGGCACGCCCCTTACCGTCCATGCTCAGGTGGATAGCCTCCGAGAGTACATACCCTGCGAAGGTCTCCGAGATGAACTGTGCGCCCTGATCTGTATTGGAGATGTCAGGCTTCCCGTGCATTTCGATGGCACCTTCTATCGTTTCCCTGCACCACTCGGCATCCATGGTATTGGGCAGCGATCAATTGACCGCATACCTGCTGTACAGGTCGATGACCGCCACCAGATACATGAAACCCTTCCTCATCGGGATATAGATGATGTCGATGGCCCGGACTCGGTTCGGCCTTTGCACCTTCAGCTCCCGCCATAGGTAAGGGTACACTTTATAGCCCTGTTGCCGTTTTGGGCTATGTCTGCCCGGCCCGATGCCCCGTCACTTTGTAGTACAGGCGCTCCACAAGGTGTGCATACGCTTGGCTCCTTTTTCGGGGTGCTCCATATAGTGCGTATCCATTTCACGCATCAGCTCAAGGTTCAGCGCGGATTCTTCCCTTGGACGGTAATAAAAAACCGGAACATCAACAAAATAGAAGAGTGGAGTTCCGCGTGGTAAAATTTTGACATTGTATGCTATCATGGCTTGGCGATTTTCAGCCTATGTGAGCAATACCTATGGATACGATATCGATTGCTCGAAATTGGGTATATTTCCATAATGAAAGAGGTTGACATACTATTTTCAAGGTTCTGGCCTTTGTACCTATGCGGTATGCTTCTCTTGCTGTATATTACTTCCTGTAAATCCAAAAAGAATACCATAGCTACGTATAAGGCACCCCTCTGTCAATTATCCAAAATGACTTTCGACCTCAACAGTATGGATGCTGATGGACTGATGGGTGAAAAAGGGGACAAGGTACTTGTAGACTATGAGTTCTGCATACCCGATGCGCCGAAGTATCTTGTAGAAGTCAAGGTCATCAACCCCCAGCTGAACTGTATTGTTTCAAATGGACGTTCGGGGTGTAAGGAAGAGCAGTTATTATGTATCGGCAATACGGGACAGGGGGCTTATCGTTCTGTACTTTGCCGCCTTTCCCAGCTGAGCTATATCCGAGAAATCAATAGGGTGTTCTGGGAGTAAAAACCCTTTACCCATAATCATAAAAGGGCTATTCTTACTTTTTTGGTCTTTAGCTTTTGGTTGTTCAATGTGTTGATCAAAAAGTCTGCCTTGGAGAAAGGTATAGCGACAAAGGCGCGGTCATGCTTCAGCTCTATCGTTCCCAATTCTTCTTTTTTCAATTTTCCCTGCTTGAGAAAGAATCCGGCGATATCACCTTTGGAGATTTTGTCCTTTCTCCCTCCCGAAATGGTCAATGTTAGCCAAGAACTTGCCGGAGATACATGTGGTACAGAAGATATGTCGGTGAGTTTGGGTGCTTTGATAAATTCGGGAAGTGCCTCGTTTTCTCGCTTGAGGATGTAAGCACTGCCTTTTTCATGCATCCTTGCCGTTCTGCCATTGCGATGGATGAATGCATCCTCTCGACTTGGAACCTGATAGTGAATGATATAATCCAATGCCGGTACATCGATACCTCTTGCTGCCAGATCGGTAGCCAAAAGTAGGCGATGGGTACCATTCCTAAACTTGATAAGGCTATATTCCCGCTCCATTTGTTCAAGGTCTCCGTGAAAGCAAGAGTGAGCTATCCCCTTGGCCAGTAGGGACTGGCTCAGTTCGGTTATGGCATCCTTGAAATTACAGAACAAGATACCTTTGGCATCCCCTAAATGATGCAATAAGTCCATTAATACCTCTGTTTTTTCCTTTGTAGGTGTTGTTATTGTCCGGAGGTGAAGGGCATTACTCTCTTTGTTTATGAAATTGAGTTCGGTAGGTTCATAAAGGCCCACAAAGGAAGGAACCTCGATCTGTCGAGTAGCAGAAGTGAGTATTTTTTGCTCAAGATAGGGCAAAGCGGATAGAATTTCCTTCATTTCCTTTTCAAATCCTATCTCCAAAGACTTATCGAACTCATCCAGAACCAATGTCGTAATGTGTTCTATGGCGATAGTACCTTTTCGAAAGTGATCGGCAACCCTTCCCGGGGTTCCGATAAGGACCCTAGGCGCTTTCTTTAGTTCTATTTTGTCTTTGGCACCTGGCCTGCCGCCGTAGACTGCATTGACTTTATGTCCACTGCCCATCTCCCTAAAGACCTGTTCCAGCTGTATTGCCAGCTCTCTAGATGGGACTAGAATGAGTACTTGGACCTCATCGATCTGGGAGTTCAGATGTTCGAGAATAGGTAGCAGAAAGGCAAGTGTCTTACCTGTACCCGTAGGGGATAATAGTAGTGTATCAGTGCGCGAAGCTATAGTCTCATGTGCTTTGTGCTGCATGGGGTTCAGCTCGTAAATACCCAGTTTTTTTAAAATAGCTTCTTTGTTCTTTTGAGGACCGTTCATGAAAACAAAGGTAGAGCTAATTTATAACTATTGGTTTGGTAGGTATGAGTTTTACTTGTAAAGTTAAACCCTCATGACAGTGTTCTGATGCAGGGTTCGCGTTTAACCCAGAATGTTCGTTGGAACTTCGTCATGAGGACTTAAATGGCAATACATCAGAGCGTTTTCTTGGATTCAGCGTAGCACCGCTACGGTTAATTCAAAAAACGCATTCAATTTACTGATTTGAAGCCGGTTAAGTCCGGAATAGATTTTCTAATGGACATTTTGGGTTTAAGGGTTATATTTGTGTTAATTTGAGGTCGAACTACCTATTTATATACTTCCAATGAGCCAGCACCGTCATTTTGTATTGCACAAACCTTATGGCTACCTTTCCCAGTTTATAAATAATCAGAACAAACGGAAGAACAAGAAGCTTTTGGGTGAGCTGTATCCATTTCCTGAAGGAACGATGTCCATCGGCCGTTTGGATGAGGACTCAGAGGGTTTGTTGCTACTGACTACAGATGGGAAGGTAAGTGCAGCGATAACAGGTCGAAAGGTGGAAAAAGAATACTATGTGCAGGTCGATGGATTGATTACCCAAGAGGCGCTGGAACACCTACGTTATGGTGTGGATATCAGCATACGGGGCAATAAATATACTACCCTACCGGGTAAGGCCCGTATCATAAGTAATCCCGTTGACTTTGAAACGCATCATCGGAAAATCCGTGATGAACGGCACGGGCCTACTTCATGGGCCTCCATCACAATCAGGGAAGGTAAATTCAGGCAGGTACGCAAGATGACCGCTGCTGTGGGTTTTCCTACACTACGCTTGATCCGTATAAGAATAGGTAACTTGTATTTGGCAGAATTGCCCTTGGGAGCTGTTACGGAGGTGGCTGACTTTGGGATTGAGCGAACTTAGAGACTGTTTTGGAATTATCTTAAGAACCTATTATCACTTATTATGAGTAGGGCCGAGCGTTAAGAAAATGTCCTTGAGGATTTGGCCGGCGAAGGGGCCAGCTTGCCGTCTGAGCCATTGACAAAGATAGCATGTCGCGCTAGCTAGCGGAAATTTCAACGAAATCAAGAAGTACATAAGAAAGAAAAAGATACATTTTAAACAGTCTCTTAGATAATTCATGGTTTTTTCTTTCTATTGTCTACAATAATGAAAAAGCCCTAATATCATCGATATAGGGCCTTAACAATTAAACCTAGATCATGCGTTGGAACTTCGTGATGAGGGTTTACATATCTATAAATCAGGGAGTTTTATTGGATTTAGCATAGCACCGCTATGGTGAATTCAAAAAACGTAGCGCAACGACCGGTTTGCAGCTATTTAGATCCGTAGTGGATTTTTCAATGCATGATCCAGGTTAAACTAAATATAAAACACGAAGTTTGCCTCTATTTTTTTACGAATCGAAAAGTATCACCACTGGCCTTGATCATATAGAGGCCACTTTTTAAGTGAGCTATATCCAAACTCAACTCACTGGTACCTAAAAGTGGTTTTTGTTCCAATACAGTTTTTCCATTGGTATCGAGGACGATTACGGTTTCGCTTTTACTGTTGTCAAATGCTATTTGGATGATATCCCTTGCCGGGTTGGGATAGATACTCAATACCTTCAGTGCTGTATTGGTGCCATATCGAGCATTGGATGCCAATAGCTTGAAGCGCTGGTTTTGATTGGAAGCGTTACAGTCCCACTGTTGAAATTGGACATTGTTATTGGTATTTCCTCCGCTCAGGTCGATACACTTGTTCGTTTTTCTGTTTTGGAAAGAGAATTGACCATTACCACGGGATAGCCTCTTCCACTGTTGGTCCTGATAGCCTCTACAGTCCCATTGTGCTAGCTTGACACCATTGTTCGTATTTCCACCCGGTACAGCTATACATCTTCCCGATCTGACATTTTTGATCTCCACAAAACCACTGCCCTTATCCACGAAGTTCCATAGTCTGGCATCCCCGCTTTTGTTGGGATGGTTGACGACCTGTGCGCCATTGGTGCCCGTACCATTGATGGGCGACACCCATTTTCCTGATTTGACGGATTGGATTCGCTGTGCTCCGGTAGGATTGGGATTGCCTCCTCCGCCTCCGTCACTATTTCCGTTGGTTACATACCTGCTCCAGAACTTGCCGATATTATCCGCCTTGTTTCCGATTTTGAAAATCCACCACACCTCTACACAATCGGAGAAGTCCACTCCGCCCCGCTCTATGGTAGGATTTTTATACGAAGCATCAAAGTTATCACAGACCCTGTCTGCCTCTATCCAAAAATTTCTGGCAGTTCTATTTCGATTATTGTTGGATTTGGCCTGATTGAGCCATTTTTGGTCCCTGTTGTTGAATCCAGGTGTTCCGTTATTGTTACTATTGCCATCAGCTATTTTACGATAACTGGTATTGTTCCTTACCCAATTCAGTTTTGATGCATTTGCTTGACGTTCGTTCCAGTCGCTGTGTTGTACAACATAGACATTCTCCTTGATGGTGCGGGAAGGAATCCCTTCGTTAATGGCTGCTCGCATTACATCGTGGGTAAAATCCGATTGTCCTGCTTCGGCAACAAATACCTTGCCTCCTCCATTTAGGGCAGCTTTTACTTTATTTTTTGCACGACCAACGGAAGCGCTCCAGTTTTTATGGGCATCAGTCCATTTTTGATTCTCGGCACCGAACAGTTGATGGTATAGACCTGGTACTGCTATGGTGATAAATCTACCACCTTGTCTACCATAGGCACCCGCTACCGCAAAGGTATTGACACCTGACAGGTCCGGGTGCTTAAGCATGGAGGCAAGCGCCGCCGCCGCCATTACATCATCCTCATCAGGTTTCAGATCAAAATTGGCCAAAAGCAGGTCCTTGCTTTTGTTGAACCCGGGATTTTGCGCGTAGGCTTCTCCTATTATTATAATTAGAAATAAGAAAACGATTGTACTTGTAAAATATCTCATGGTTTTTTTTTAGGTTGTTGAATTAGAATGGTACTAGATATTATATAATGCGCGTGTTTTTTTGAAAACGAACCTTCCCTTACGCATCGATATTCTTTTTTTGATGATTCCTGAATACCATGGAAATATGAATAGATACATCTTTTAAGCTGTGTTGAAAGAAATTATTTCAGTACTTGTTGTCACTTATTTTGGAAAGGACCTAACTTTAAAATATTGTCCTATAGACATTATTGGTACTGAGGCCGATCACACGTGACATTGACTGAGATGGCAACTATCCTATCCAAGGAACCTCAATGAAATTAGACACCATTAGGAGCCTGTAAGAAAATAAAAGATGCATTTTTAAATAGTCATAGGCATAACACCATAGTCCAGAGCAGTTCTGCGCGATGTGTTGATTACTATATACGTAGTATATATTCACGGAAGAGAATTGATGTGATCAATAACCTTGCATGAAGCCCTTGTTTCGCAATAGTCAGTAGGATATGTACTACTGATTTTGAGAAATGCATCACGTTAAAATAATTTATGGGGTATAGTGATCTGATAATACGAAGTATCTACCTTAAGAGCAAATACGATATTCTGCCAACTAAATCCCAAGAAACTGGGTTTGTGCTATTTTTACAGCCTACTGTTAGATATGATAATAATCATTACTTCATGGTTCGAAAATAATAAGTCATCAAATATTAGATTTGACTAAGATTATTAATTCAAGATAAGTGGAAAAATTCTAAAAATAAAACCATATAATCGGGTGTGCAATTATGTATTCTGTAATCTGATGGCAATAAATATATGTATAATTGTTAATTATGTAATAATTGTCTGTTATCTAACTGCAAAATATACCTTTGGGGTTATTGTTGGTATTACTTAAAGTTTGTGGGTTTTTTGATTTTTCTCTCTTTTAGAAGAAATGATGATTATATTTTATACACTTTCCCACTATTTTGTAGGAGGAGGGGTAAGGTTAGGTATGGATTAAAGGCCATTCGGTATTATCGATGAAACTCGGTCAAAAAAGGTTCGGATAAGTCGTTATCTCAGGAAAAAAATGCCTTTGTCAGATTTTGAGGTATTACTACTTTTTATGGATTCGTACTGGTGATATGCTGAGATTGAGTATTTTCTTGCAGCACGCAATTTTCATCGAAAACCAAATCAATATATCTTCTCAATGTCCCATTTTGGGAGTGTTGCTCTGCTTTTTTCAGTTGAAGAAAATAAATTTCCTCCTCATTGCTCTCTATTCGTTTGGCTATATCGATATAGTATTCTGGAAAATCTGCACCTATTGCTTCTCGGATACACGGCTGTATTGCTGTAGTATCCAAAGTGACAAAAGTTTTCAGCCATTGCCCGGATGCATCAAAAAGTGCTTTTTTTCGAATGTCACCGGCCCAGAAGTTAACGGTATAACGTTCATTGTCCCAGTTCCATTCGATACCTTGTGCGATTTTGAACTTTTTTCTGAAAGACTTTTCAACGGCATCGGGTGTTTGGAATTCCGTCTGACAGGCAAAAGAGAAAATCAAAAGTACTCCTAAGAACAACCTCTTGCCAGCGTTATATGCAAGAAGTGTTGTTCTGGAAATCTGGTATATTGTTGCCATAGTCAAAATGCGATTGTTGATTGTATTATTTCAAGCAAATTTCGAGCCGAATAGTTTTGTGTGGCTATCCGTGTCTATAGCTGTATCCGTAATGTTCGACAATCCCTTAAACCCAAATTGATCAATAGGATTTCGTGATGAGGGCATAATTGCAATAAAATCAGTGGTTTGGGTGAGGAGGCTTTTGCATCATTAGGGTAACGAACCTGCGCAGCGTAAAACTGCTGATTTTGAAGCAATTTATGTTTGGAATAGGAATGCTATTGATCATTTTGGGTTATAGCTGTGGTCCAAGGGATTAGGGGATGTTCCTTTGGTTTTGATAAGGTTTTATTATACAAGGGGTTATGATAATGTTTGCAATAGCCTAACCCGTGGTCAACCTTGATTTCCTTTTTGTGATGGATGGGAGGAAGGAGTACTTATCGGTACATTCGAGATTTGTGGTGGAGGTATGGTATCAAAACATAAATTGCCCAATAAAGTGAGCTCAAATATTTTAAGCTTAGTCAATTCTTTCCATGGTATTGTTCCGCTTTGCTTCTCACGCTATACCATAGGGTCTTACGACCCGTACCATGTATTTCGCTTACCATTCTATAAGGAGTAACCTATATTGATAATCTTCGACTTGCTTTCCTGATGATGGTGAATCTCAACTTCTTCAAATCAGTGAAACGGACGCTGCTTTAGGAATCGGTCATAGTTTCGTTTACCATGATTAAATAGTACCGAGAAAGCCTTGCACCCGTAGGGCTTTCTCGGTACTGATACTTATAAAAATGCCGTATTGCACTGGTGCCGAATGCTCTGACTTATTCCTTTATGAATCGAACGGTCCTGTTGTGGGTCTTGATGGCATAGATGCCATTTTCCAGAGACCTTACATCCAAACTAATAATACCCGTGGCGTTAGCGCTTACCTGTTTTTTCAGTACTGTCCTGCCCTGAGGCCCTATGACCGTTATCATTTCCCCCTCTTTCAGAGAAGTTATCTGTAGAACATTCTGTACGGGGTTGGGGTAAATCGTCATCTCCTTTTCATCGAGTTCGACAGGCGAAGTACCTTGGATTTCACTGACATTTTCAGTATCAGGGATACTGAGTCGTCTCCCGTTTCTATTGGTTACATATCTGTCCCAGAACTTACCTACGTTGTCGGCTTTGTTTCCTATTTTAAATATCCACCATATTTCCACGCAGTCGGAGAAGTCAACACCTCCGCCTTTTATTACCGAGTTTTCGTAGGAAGACCTGAAGTTATCACAGATCTGGTCTGCCTTTGTCCAAAAACTTCTCGCTGTCCTGTTAGGGTTGTTGTTGCTCTTTGCGCTACGAAGCCATTTTCTGTCTCTATTATTATAGCCTGGTGTTTTATTATGTCTGATGTTGACATTGCCATTGTCGATTTTTCGGTATTGAGTATTTTTCATTACCCAATCCAGTTTATCCTTGTTGCTCTTGTCTTCGTTCCAGTCGCTATGTTGTACCACGAAGACATTTCTCTTTACGGTATTTCGGGAAACCCCTTCTCTGATAACGGCACGCAATACATCATGGGTGAAGTCAGATTGCCCTGCTTCGGCAACGAAAACTTTACCGCCATTATTAAGTGTAGATTTTACCTTGTTCTTGGCCCTGCCTACCGAAGCATTCCAATTCTTATGGGCATTGGTCCATTTATTGTTTTCGGCACCGAACAGTTGATTGTAAAACGATGGTACGGCAGTGGTGATGAAAGTGCCACCCTGCTCGCCATAAGCACCCGCTACCGCTAGGCTCTTTACACCCGACAGGTCCGAATGCCTTAACATGACAGCTAGCGCAGCGGCAGCCATCACATCATCCTCATCGGGCCTGAGGTCGAAATTTGCCAGTAGAAAATCCTTGTTTTTGTTGAAGCCAGGATTTTGCGCAAAGCTTTCACTGGCCATGCTGAACAATAAAACCAGAATGAGTAAGTGTTTAAAATGTATCATAATTTTCATAGTAAGGTTGTTTGGTTTTCATTAAAAAAAAATATTGAAAAATAAGGTGATAACAATGCACTTTCACAAAGTGAGCTTTTGGCATGGTCTGGTTCATCGATTTTTATGTACTCGAAAAGCAAATCCTTTGTGATGTTGACAGTAAGAGACACGCGAAGACCGATAAAGAGCGGAAAAAATAGCTCTTGTTTCTTACCGCTTCCCTTACAACTATTAGGTTATCTATTTGAGGATATTCTTTTTTTTACAATTCAATAAATGGAAATTAAGGTGGTTTTCAAGAATAGGATTTGATTCATTCCATTGACATAAGTCAAAATTATTTATTATGAGTTTATTGCTTAGTTATATTTTCAGTCTTTAAAAAATCAACACCTTGTGTCATTGCTGAAATAATCAATATGATGCTTATAAAATTGAACTTTACTAATAATTAGAAGCTAATTTATGTATTTTGAGTGCAATATCAAAACCTAATATTCGAGTATACAATTTGATTATTCTTAGTATATTACTTGTAATCTGATTTTTGAGTAATATTTTTATTTATTATTTTATATTTTTACATTGATAATTTATTTTTAGTATGGATTGAGTTGATGAGGTTTTTTTTGAATTATTCTTTGTTTTTAATATTGTTGTAATCAACGGTTTGCGCTTGGTGTGTTGAGATAAGGGGAGGTTTTTGACGTTGACCTTGGGTGTTCTACTTTGTGTTAAGGAGTAGTTGCCCCAGAGACATCACGGCCCCTTGTCCAGAAGAATAAACCCCTTTGTTATTTTAACGATTATAATATCTACTAAAGTAAATAATAGTCGAGGGGTAGGCTCAAAAGTGAAGACTTCATTGAAAAAGTATTTCGTAAATTGGTTATCGCTTATTTTAAAGGATGACATATAGGGAAAACGGATGATAGAAGTACAATTCTATCAGTGCACCATTAACCTTTGCTGTTCTTTGCACTACCTTTATACACATGGAAAACCAAGAAAACGAAACGAAGCAAATCCTGACTTCGGTTAAAATATTGGTACCTTTTGATGATGACCAAAGGTCTTTATCAGCTTTGGACTATGCCGCGATGCTGGCATTGGTCATGAAAGGAGATATTATGGTAATGCATGTAGCTGATGCGCAGGACTATACGGATTCCGTCCAAGCGAAGGATTTTTCTACTACGCTGGTCCGTGACAAACTGCGTCCCAAATTAGCTCTTATACAAAAACGGTATCCCTCTATCAGAAAAATCGATTTGAGAATAGTAGGCAGCAAGGCTCAACTTCACGAGCATATTATCACTTTTGCTAAAGAAAATAGAATCAATATGATTGTGATGCGTCATCATAAGCTACCCGATATCAGTGATTTTGAGCTGCATTTTCTCAATACTACGGCTTATAATGTGGTTTTGAATGCACCTTGTCCCGTATTTACATTTGCCAATACAGTCCCAAAATCAGTGATGAAGAATATCCTTCTGCCATTGGACCTTAGCGACGGCAGTCTTTATAAAATACCTCAGGCCGTACTGTTGGCTCGGCACTTTTCCGCTACGCTTCACCTACTATCGGCCACTGAAGACAAGGGAAAAGAGGTAGCACTTCGTGAGCAATTGGATACCACTGCCGATGAGCTTTCTGCAAAAGGGCTTCGGGTCAAGAGCAGTGGTGTTCATAAGGGAACATTACTGTCAGCTATAGAGCGGTACACCCAAGTTCAGGAAATGGACCTGATTGTCATCATGAGTTTTCCGGGGTTTCGTTGGTCCGATCTCTGGGTTTCTCCAAAAGCCAAACAATTGATCTCTAGGTCCAAGACTCCTATGCTCAGCATACGTGCAGAAGAAACTATCGAAGTGGACCTCTAATAATCAATGGTCCGCAGCTTAATTATTGTTCAAAGTTAATCATAGATAAATATGGTACTGGCCGTCATCGAAAGTAACCCTATCCTGACACAATTTGTATTGGTGGCGTTTTTAGCTCTCTTACTAGGTTTTTTGCTGAAACTGCTCAAACAACCGAATATCATTGCCTATATCATCACAGGAGTACTGGCGGGTCAGTACGGGCTTGGCATATTTTCAGATACACAACTGATCATGGACTTTGGTTCTATAGGACTGATACTGCTATTGTTTTTTTTGGGCATGGAGGTTCAGGTCAGCCAGTTGGTTTCCAACTGGAAGATATCGGTGCTGGGAACACTGGCTCAGATCATGATCAGCATTGGAGTTGTGTGGGTCTTGGGTGCCTTCTTCTCATGGAATATGGTGAGGATTGTCACCTTGGGCTTTGTCATCAGTCTGAGCAGCACAGCGGTAGTCATTAAACTTCTGGAGCAGCGACAAGAACTTAACACCACTACAGGTCAGAATGTACTGGCCATCTTATTGGCGCAAGATATCTTTATTGTTCCTATGATGATTTCCCTGAGTTACATGCAAGGTACTCCACCTTCGGTATTCGAGTCTTTGAAACAGTTGGTCGGCGGTATCCTGATCATTGGATTAGTGTATTTTGCCTTGCGCAAGAAAAATATCCGTTTGCCCTTCTCTCATTTGCTGATGGAAGACCATGAAATGCAGGTGTTTTTTGCTTTTGCACTATGTTTTGGACTGGCTACCCTGACGGGACTCTTCGGAATATCGAGTGCATTGGGTGCCTTTGCAGCGGGTATTATCGTTTCCGCCACAGGTGGCGCAGGTTGGTTCCATCACAGTCTCAATTCTTTGCGTGTGGTGTTTGTGGGACTTTTCTTCATCTCTGTCGGTATGCTCATCGATTTGAGTTTTTTCAGTACGCATCTTCTGGAGATAGGCCTGTTGGTAGTTGCTGTCTTTATCACCAATACTGTTATCAATGCCTCTATATTCCGACTTTTTGGGGGACATATCCGAGAAAGCATCTATGCCGGTGCTATGCTTTCCCAGATAGGAGAGTTCAGTTTTGTTATCGGTGCGACCGCATTTCACAGTGGGGTTATCACGGATTATGCCTATAAGATGATTGTCGCCGTGATATCAGTGTCTCTGCTGCTCAGTCCACTTTGGATAAAACTGGCGGAAAAGACAAGAAGACAGGCCCCTTCTGTTTTAAAACATTGATTTTAAAAGGTTCATTGGGCTTTCCACAATGATTGTCCCTATTGTAGAGATTATATTAGTTGAAATTTGTCATCATTTATTCTGAGTGTAGAATCGACAAATACAATAGTGCTATCCGAGGAGATTTCAATGGAATTATCCGCCAATAGAAACGCATGATCCGGGATAAAAAAATAAAAGATACATTTTAAAACAGTCTTCTGGTATTGATGTGAATTGTTGTTGGAAATCTAATAAGGTTCCATAGATTGCGAAGACCTTAGGAATGTTGCTTTCCTATACAGTATGCGTATGGAGCCGGAAAAGAAGCACCGGATTCGAGTAAAAATAGAACGATGACTGCTCTTGTTCTATAGGAGATAACAGTTGTTGAAAAATCACAAATTGCCTATGTCAAGTAAACTATGCTTAGGGAGAAACGACAAAATCGATCTTCCTCAAATGAAACTAACCGATATAGCTGCCAAAGTAGATACCGGGGCCTATACCAGTGCGCTCCATTGTCATCATATCAGTACGGTCAAAAAAGAAGGAAAGGAACTCCTGATCTTTAAGTTATTGGACCCTGCCCATAACGAGTACAATGGTAAAGAATATGTCTTCGAGAATTACCGACAAAAAAAGATAAAGAACTCCTTCGGTCATGTAGAGTGGAGGTATATCATCACGACGAAGGCTACCCTATTCGACACTTCCTTTGATATCGAATTTTCGCTGACCGATAGGGAATCCATGAAGTTCCCAATCCTATTGGGGCGAAAATTCCTAAGAGGCCGCTTTATTATAGACGTAACCCAGAAAAATCTATCCCACAAAAAGAAAAAAAGAAAATGAAAATAGCTGTACTCTCCCGCAATCCAAAACTGTACTCTACCCGTCGTCTGTTAGAGGCTATCGAAGCCAAAGGTCATACCGGTGTAGTAATAGACCATTTGAAGTGTGATATCATCATGGATGAAAAAGGCCCCAGTATATACTACCAAGGCAGCATGCTCGAAGATGTAAATGCCATAATCCCCAGAATAGGTGCTTCGGTCACTTTTTATGGTACGGCAGTAGTACGACAGTTCGAGATGATGAAGGTGTTTAGTGCCGTGGATTCCTTGGCCATCACCCGCTCTCGTGACAAATTGAGAAGCTTACAGATATTCTCCAGAGCCGGAGTGGGTATGCCCAAGACGGCCTTTACCAATTTCTCCAAAGAAGAGAACAAGGTCATAAAACATATCGGTAATGCTCCCGTAGTTATCAAATTACTGGAAGGTACCCAAGGTTTGGGAGTAATCCTTGCCGATACGAATAAAGCGGCTTTGTCCGTTGTGGAAGCTTTTGAAAGCTTGAAGACGAGAATCATCTTACAGGAGTTTATCGAAGAGGCGGGCGGAGCTGACATCCGTGTGTTTATCGTCGATGGAGAGATTGTCGGCTCCATGAAGCGGCAGGGAAAGGAAGGTGAGTTTCGCTCTAACTTGCATCGGGGCGGTTCGGCTTCTGTCTTTAAATTGTCGCGGCTAGAGAAGTCAACGGCACTCAAGGCCGCCAAAGCTATGGGACTGGCCATCGCCGGTGTGGATATGATTCAGTCCAAAAGAGGACCTTTGGTACTTGAAGTCAACTCTTCTCCCGGGCTGGAAGGTATCGAAAAGGCCACGGGTGTGGATGTCGCGGGTAAGGTAATCGACTATGTTGTGGAGGCAGCAGCAGGAAAGAAGAGAATGCCCAAAGACAAGGTAAACGCATGAGTAAAGAAGAAGTCCCTCTTTTTATTGCCGATGTGCCGATATACAAAGGAGAGGAAAAAAGAATCAATGCACACATCGCCCGATTGCCATCGCATACTCCCATAGAGATACCCATACTGGTATACCGAGCAAAGGAGGAGGGACCTACCCTATTGCTCATGGGTGGTCTGCATGGCGATGAAATCAATGGTATGGAGATTGTCCGGCAGCTGATGGATAAGGGGCATCATCGCGTACAAAGAGGAACCGTCATTTGCATACCGATACTCAATGTTTTCGGCTTTATCAATTTTTCCAGGGAAGTCCCCGACGGGAAAGATGTCAACCGTTCTTTCCCGGGTAATAAGAACGGTTCACTGGCCAGTAGAGTAGCCTATTACCTCATGAAGGAAATCATTCCCAAAATCGATTATGGGATTGATTTTCATACGGGCGGGGCAGCGAGAGCTAATTACCCACAGATAAGGGCAGTGCTAAAGCATACGGTCAATAGGGATTTGGCCAAGGCTTTTGCCCCGCCACTGATCATCAATGCACCTCTCAGGGCCAAATCACTGCGCCAAGCAGCCTTTAAGTTGGGTAAACCCATTATCGTGTACGAAGGTGGAGAATCTTTGCGATTTGATGAAAATGCGATTCACATGGGGGCGGAGGGAGCCTTGCGGGTCATGCACTTTCTGGGCATGATAGATACCGCCCCTCTCAACACCTCACCTACCGAAGTACTGCAACATACCTCATGGGTACGGGCCCGATTTGCAGGTCTGTTCCGCGCCGTGGTGGACTGCGGGGATACGGTAGCCAAAAATCAGCTATTGGGAACCATTACCAATCCTTTTGGCGAATTTACTGCGCACGTAAAGGCCTCCCAGGGAGGAATCATTATAGGAATAAATCACCTTCCCGTGGTCCATCAGGGAGATGCCATTGTGCATATCGGCTTGTTGGAGCAGTACCGCGAACCATAAGTAGATGAACAGGGACATACAGCATAGGTCCGTGTAGGAACAGTGCCGAAAAAACAGCAGGGTCATGGACAATAATCCATGACCCTGCCTACCATTATGAATATCCTGATAAGGGGTGGTTCCCTACATTCGTATAACTTTACCGATAACAATCACAAAAACAGGTGTTCGGAAAGAGCGGTCAGCTATCGGTTATTTGGTTGATATTCCGCTCGTTTTTCTTTTGCTAGGGCATACCATTGCCGCTTTTCCCATTAGGATATTGAAATCCTTCTGATAGGTTTTTTCTTGGCTTCCTCTTTTTTGGGTATGGTCAGCGATAGGATACCTTCTTGGTACTTGGCCTCGATTTTTTCATGTTCCACTGTATTGGGCAGGTGAAAAGTACGCTTGAAGGACTGGTAATTGAATTCCCTTCGCGAGTACTGCTGTTCTTTTTCTTCTTCGGCATTGGGAAAATTTCGGGAAGTTTCATAACCTATGGTGAGTATATCATTGTCCAAGGAAATATGAAAGTCCTCTTTGTTCATACCGGGTGCAGCTACTTCGACCGAAAAGTCATCATCACTCTCTCTAATGTTTACTTTGGGCAAGGTCAGTTGCTCGCTGGAAAGACGTGGCCACCCAAAGAAATCCTTGGTATCGAAGTCATCGAAAAAGGAAAGGAGAGAAACTGTTTCTTCTTACTAATGTGCTCATTTTCTTCAAATTTTAATAGTTAAACAATCTAACAGATACCTCGTCAAACCATGAAACCCTGCTCAACGAGAGTATCAAAATCTAAATGAATAAACCTAGTATGCTTTTTCTTTGGTTTTACGAATACAATCTGCAACGAACATGCCAAAATTTTCTTTCCATCGCTGAGCGAATAATATTTGTGATTGTTCCAAAGAACAGATTTTGGCCATGACACTCCAATTAGCCTTTGGAATTGCAATAAAAAACTGGACAATAAGTTAAGCACATTTTGAATAATTGATTTTACTAAACTCTTCTGGAG
>CANLOE010000031.1 GCA_947492745.1 uncultured Cyclobacteriaceae bacterium
GGGCATTATCAGTGAAGGGGCCGGTCTGCCGCGTGAGCCATTGACAAAGATAGCCTGTCGCGCTAGCTAGCGGAAATATCAACGAAATCAGGCACCAAAAGAAGTACATAAGAAAGAAAAAGATACATTTCAGAACTGCACCTTAGTCACAGTTATAAGAATATTTTAGATTTCCGGCCAAAAACCACTATAGTATTTATCATAACGATAGGCGGGATACGAATTTTTCGTTTTTTTTGATAAGGCAAATCGACGAATGGCAGTACCCGGCAGGGCAGTAGCCGTGACAGGCCACTTTGGAAAAGAAAAAGTCCAGATTACCTCACTTTGAATATTTCACATTTGGATATATAGTGGTAGAAAAATGAAAAGTCGTCCCGAGGATTCAGGACGACTTTTACTTACCATGCTAAACAGGTGTATTAAAGTGCTATGTACCAGTATATACAACAAGAAGCCATTTAGTAACCCAGCATCTATAATTTTTATTTTTTTCTTTAGTAGTCCTTGCTTTAAGGTTTTGATTTACATGTAGTTACTTTTTGAGATTGGATACCCTTGCGGACTTATATAGCACTCACGGTGCTTGTTTAGGAAGGGTTGGAGGTTTTGATCTCTTTTATGCCCAAGGTATTTGCTTCACTATTTTCCAACGTTCCCGCCCCGCTTTCTTTTTTGACTACTTGTTCTTCCAGCAGGTATTCGTTGATTTTGGTTCGAAGCTCTTTCGGGTTCAGATTATGGGATATCCTCCCGTTTCTGGCAAGGGACATCTGCCCCGTTTCCTCGGAAACAATGAGTACCAATGTCTCGGTAATTTCGGACATCCCGATAGCTGCGCGATGACGAAGCCCGAAATGAGCGGGTATATCGTCCTGCTCTGATACGGGGAGGATGCACCTGGCTGCCTTTATTTTGTTTTTATAGATGATGACCGCCCCATCGTGAAGAGGACTGTATTTGTTGAAAATGGCCATCAGCAATCGCTTAGAGATGAAAGCTTCTATCAGGTCTCCTGACTCAGCATAAAACCGTAGCTCGGAGTTTTTAGAGAACACAATCAGTGCGCCCGTATTCGTCCCTCCCAGACTCTTACATGCTTCTATAATAGGATTTAATTTAAGTTCCTGTTTTTGGATTTTCCTTTTCCACAGGAATATATTGTTGTAAAAACTTTCGCGGTTGAAAGAAGTCGTCCTACCGATCAAGAGGAGAAACTTCCTGATTTCAGGCTGGAAAAGGATGATGGCCGCCAGTACCCCCACGCCCATGAACTGTCCCAGTATAATGGATAAGAGTTCCATTTTTGCAGCCCTGACAATCAGATAGATCAAGTAGAGAGAGAGTATGCCCAGAAAGATTTTCAGGGCCACACTACCGCGCATCAGCTTATATACCTGATATAGAAGGATGCTGACCAGAGTGATGTCGATGATATCGACCCAAGTGATTTCTAAAAAACCTATGTTAAAGAGTAATATCAATAATCTGTAGTTTTAAATAATTGAATAGCTTCTGCCGCCTCCTTTACATCATGAACTCTGAGTATGCCGGCACCCTTGGTCAAGGCGAGGGTGTTCAATACCGATGTGCCGTTCAGCGCTGCTTCGGCAGAGGTACCCAGTACCTTGTAGATCATTGATTTTCTGGAAAGCCCTACCAGAATAGGAAGTTTTAAAACTTGAAAATACTTTAAATTTTTCAGTATTACATAATTTTGTTCGGTGGTTTTAGCAAATCCAAAGCCAGGATCGATGATAATATCTTTTATTCCCATTTGATTCAGTTGAAATACCTTTTCCACAAAATAATCGATGATGTCCTCCATCAGGTTTTCATACTGGATATGATGTGCTGCAGTCATGTCCTGCGGTGTTCCATGAAGGTGCATCATAACATAGGGAACCTTTAGTTGGGCCACTGTGGCAGGCATCTTTCTGTCCAAAGTCCCCGCAGAAATATCATTGATCATGGCAGCACCATGTTCTATGGCCTGTCGGGCCACATTACTTCTAAATGTGTCTATGGAGATGTTCGCTTCGGGAAAAGCACGATGAATGGCCTTAATGCCCGTGACTACTCGTGAGGCTTCTACTTCTTCCGGGATATGTGCTGCGCCGGGACGGGAAGAATAGCCTCCGATATCAAGTATCGAAGCTCCTTCCGATAGCATTTTCTCAGCTTGTAGTACTACTGATTTTTCGTCGGTATAGCGTCCCCCGTCATAAAAAGAATCAGGAGTAAGGTTCAGGATGCCCATAACTATAGGAGTCGAAAGGTCGAGGGCATTTCCATTGAGCTTGAGTATTTTTTTTGTAGAAAAAACAGTATCTTTCGCCACTTTTAAATGAGTTGTAATAAACAATAAATTGAATCGGATGCTTCGAGGGCTATCCAGCTTGTGGAAATCTCTGATTTCCACTCATAATACATTAGCTGATAGATGGACATCAGCAATAGCTTAAAACTACCACAAGACATTGATTGAAAAAACAGCAAGTGAATATAATCAAGTGATAAAGGCCAGCAAAGTGCTTTTCGAAAAGAAAACCAAAGACTATGGTACCGCTTGGAGAATATTGCGCTTACCCTCCATTACCGACCAGATCTATATCAAAGCACAAAGGATTAGGTCCATTCAAGAAAAAGGTGTACAAAAAGTAGATGAAGGTATCGCTGGAGAGTTTGTGGCCATTATCAATTATTGTGTCATGGCCATGATGCAAATCGACCTAATGGAGAACACAACAATGGAAATGGAGTACAAAGACCTGGAACCGCTGTACGATAAATGCGTACAAGATACTCTAGAGCTACTCCAGAATAAGAATCATGATTATGGAGAGGCCTGGCGTACCATGAGGGTCAGTTCCATGACGGATATTATCCTCATGAAATTACTGAGAGTCAAGCAGATAGAGGATAATCAGGGGAAGACTTTGGTTTCGGAAGGGGTCAAGGCTAATTATCAGGACATGATCAATTATTCTGTTTTTTCCCTAATCAAGCTCGATTTTCTAACAAAAGGTAGTGAATGAGCGTGACTTGGTCATGGTATGTGGGGAGTGATCAGCATCAAGGAAATTTTATGGGATGAATATTTAAGAGACTGTTTTAAAATATACCTTTATTTTCTTATGTACTTCTTTTGGTTCATGATTTTGTTGGAATCTCCACTGATAGCGTTGCTATCCTTGGTATTTGATGCGGATACCAAAATAAGTGACAGCAAATTTTAAACATAATATCTTTCAAAACGGTCTCTAAGAACCATAAGTATAAAACCAATGACATTTAAAAATATTTTGGACAATACTATCCGCATTATAGTCGGAGGCCTGTTCATTTTTTCAGGATTGATCAAGTTGAACGACCCGAGAGGAACTCAAATAAAAATGGAGGAGTATTTTGAGGTCTTTGCCGTGGACTTTGGTGGCTTCTTTGAGTTTTTTGTTCCTTATGCCTTACTTGTAGCTATGTTTGTGGTCGTCTTGGAAGTTGTGCTGGGAGTGGCCGTCCTCCTGAACTACAAAATGAATACCACGGCATGGATATTGTTGGTGCTGATTGTATTCTTCACATTTTTAACGGGCTACTCAGCGATTTTCAATAAAGTGACGGACTGTGGTTGTTTCGGTGATGCAATCCCGCTCACACCCTGGCAGTCTTTCTATAAAGATCTTATATTGATTGTCTTGATCGCGCACCTCTTCTGGTACCGAAAGCGCTACAAACCTGTACTCAAAGGCCGACCGGGGCATTTTACTGTTGTGATGATGACGCTACTCTGTATTTATATAGGTATATACGCCATTCGGCACCTGCCCTATATTGATTTCCGACCTTACGAGATAGGAAAGAACATCCCTGCCCAGATGGAACCTACAAAAGAGCTGAAGTATGCGCAGACCTATACTTATGTCAATGTAAAGACAGGAGAGGAAGAGAGTTTCGAGAAGTGGGATAACAAATATTCTGACGAAAGCCTCTACAAGTACAAAGGCTATGAGCAGAAGCTGCTAAATCCGGAAGATGAGGCAAAAATTACCGACTACAATGTTACTGATGCTGATGGAAAAGATGTTACGGGGCTTTCCTTTCAAGGTGCCCGCATGCTTATTGTAATGTACGATGCCGCTAAAGCCGATAAAGAAAGTATGAAGTCCATCAATGCGATGTTACTGGGACTGAAAAAAGAGATCAACCCCATGGTACTGACAGCATCAGGTGTTGCTGTCATTGAAGCTTTCCGACATGAACATCAGTTGGCAGTGCCTTATTACTTCACCGATGGTACAGTACTCAAAGCGATGGTCCGTTCTAACCCTGGCTTGGTCCTGTTGAATAACGGCACCGTTTTGGGAAAGTGGCATTTCAATGATGCCCCGTCAGCGGCAGAAGTGAACGCGCTGATCGCAGGGCAGTAAAAGTGGTTATGATACCGGTATGATGATGAAGCTATATTTGGTAGGAATGCCCGGCTCGGGAAAAAGCACTCTGGGAAAGCCTTTGGCCAAAGCCCTACAGTTGGACTTTCTGGATTTGGACCAACTTATTGTGGAGCAAGAGCAACGTAGTATCCCCGAAATCTTTCAGGAACATGGAGAAGCCTACTTTCGAGAGGCAGAGCATAGAGCTTTAGTGAAAACAAGCCAAAAGGACGATTTCGTATTGGCGACGGGAGGTGGGGCGCCCTGCTTTCACAGGAACATGACCACGATCAATGCTCAAGGTATCAGTATTTACCTTGAGGTAGGTGTGGCTGCGATAGCGGACAGGGTCATTAAAGACGGTACCGAACATCGCCCCTTGTTTTCAGGGTTGAGCAAAGAGGAGTGTCAAGCGAAAATCGAGCAGCAACTGCGACAGCGTGCCTCCTTTTACGAACAATCGATATTGAAAGTGACCGGAGACAGTATTGGACTGGAAGAATTATTGACTTCGGTTCGCCAGATCAGCAAAACCTGAATACTTCGTGGATTATCCACCACTTTTGAAGCTTAGAGACTGTTTTGAAATTGTCTTAGGAATTTGGCAGTACTTATTTTGCGTAGGACCGAACGTTAAGAAAATCCCCATGGAGGCAGCAAAAGGCCAGCCGGTCGCGTAAGCAGCAGTGACAAGAATAGGAGTGCCATCTATGAAACCCCCAGCGCAGTTATGCGACGAAAGACTACATGCAGTAATGAGTATCATCGGGAAAACACCTAACTTAAGATAAATGTCATTCCTTACGAATTCCGTATGACTGTCGGAAATCAATAAATACATAAGGAAACCCTCATGTAGCTCTGTTGTCACAAGTCATAATACTGCACAAATCCCTTACCTATTAGCCTGATTTGATTGTTCTTATAGCCTCATGATGAATCTCTGAAGATAATTCTAAGATTGAGAAAGTTAGATTTTTCCCGCTTTTTCATGCATGTATTTCCATCCATATTTTTTCTGCCAAGTTACTCGGTTTATTAATAAAGCTCATAAAAGAAGGGATTGGGATTTAATGAATTCGCCATCAGAGATTTGGGAAACCGGATTGCGTTTCTATTCAATGATTACAGTTTGCAATAAAGATTTCTTGGGATACCACGTATTGCATTTAGATATCCATGGTGATATATTGTGATGAAGTGTAGTTCGAGGATGGGATTGTAAATTTGAGAAAATAACCTACCATTAGGACCGGAATTTTTCATGGAGAGTCGAGAAGTAGCGATTGAAATGGCCCTACACGAACACTGACCAGTTATCTAGAAAAACCACGACTATTATCAAATATTTATTAAACCTTAACCAACAAAAATCATGAAACATAATTTTTTTAAAACAACATTGAGTATTGTATTCATAGGTATTTGTGCGATTAGTTGTACAGAAGCCGATGTGACCTTATCAGAAGAAAAGGTAAACAATGAAAAAATAGTCTATCACTATAGTGGAAAGACATATACCGAAGTAACGCTGAAAAATACCTTTGGGCCGGAAGTGTTCTATTCAACGGATTGGGTAATGAAAGGTCAAAAAGATGCCTTTCTATTTGATACCGAAAAGGAAGCAAACACCTATCTTGAGAAAAATAGAACAACAAGTCAACGATTTTCCAGAACTCCTGATTATGTTTTTTATGAAGAGTTCAAAACTAAAGGCCGATCTTTTCAATACTTCAACGCGAGTGCATCAAAGTATACATTTCCACGTTTTTGGAGAAACAGGGCGCGTTCGGTGAGGGCAGAGCTCGATGCGGCTGAAGTTGTACTGTTTGATAATGTAAAACAAGAAGGTGCCAGTAAGTCGTTTTCGGTGGCTGTAAAAGGCAAAGGAACCAATTTTGATGGTTTCGCCGCTAGAGCGGATAGCTTTGTTATCCTAAAATAATTTTAATTGCTAGTCGTGGAATACTGGATGGGTAATAAGGGGCATATCTCCTTTTTTATCCATTCGGGCTATACTGAAAAAGAGTGTCTATGGACGCTCTTTTTCAGTTTGTGTTTTCTCGGATACCGATATCAAAAATTGAACCCTACGGTAACTTGCGCATTGATACGGTTGTTTTTCGTGACCACTGTAGCCGGGGCTGCGACCACCTGTTCTTTGATAGGGAAGTAGAGACTCTCGAAAGTGCGGTGAACAATGGCAAAGTCGACATGAAAATTTTTCTGTAATATACCTATACCGAAGGTAACGGCATCACTACTGCTGTCTCCAAGGTCGTCTTTGAAAGAATTTCCCATATGATTATATCCAGCGCGGAAGCGCATCGCCTTATGACGGAGTTCGGCACCGATACGATAGTCTATGGTATTCTGAAAAAGAAAATCAATGTTTTCGTTGTCAAAATCAGTATTGAACTCCTCTGAATCCAAACGATTCTTGGTAGGGTTGGTACCGCCTACATCTGCTGTTATAAACCCATTTTTCCCTAGAAAGAAAGTAGCACCTATATTCCATTTCAAAGGAGTGCTGACCGTATACTCGGAAAGCAAAAGGTCCAGTTCTGACTGCACCTCATTCAGTATGATCAACTCGTCTTCCGGTGTATTGGGATCATCGGTGGAGAATAGGAAGTTATCCCAATCAGAATTCAAACTGGCAGTATAGGATTCGGTCAGAACGAAATACGAAGGGGTAACCAGTGATGCCCCCCACTGTAAGAAGTTGGCAGGGCGATGTATGAACCCTATCGTAGCATTGAACCCTGTGCCTTGTATTTCCAGTTCTTCGCGAATGTCGATGCGGTTGACGACACCGTTACTGCCATTTTCAATGTTATATTCCTCGCTATATTCTTTTTCTGACTCGAAGTTAAAGCCTATAATACCAATACTGGCCCCGAAATAAAAATTATCATTGTAGTTAGCGCCGGCCGAGAAGCTCCATCGGTTCTGTGAGCCGCTGGTACTTACTCGCTCTCGAACATCGGCGATAGTGCCTGCATCAGAAAAATAAGAGGTCAACGAATCAGGGTCGTCCGGAAAATCCGTAGGGTTCAAGACCTTCGGATTGATCAGGAAATTGTCGAAAGCAAGTGCAGTCAGACTAGTGGAATTAAAACCATCAGCATCAAATTGACTGATTTCACTACCTTCGGCATCTTGCAGGAAAAAGTCGACAATAGTAGGTTCCGAATTTCTATTGGCATAGGTGAAATGGTTGTTGAAATCATTGACCCTATTTATACTGACTCCGAACGAATAGGATTTGATAGGACCGGAAGTATTTCGAGGAACCTTCTGTGATACAAAACCAATATTGGGGATGATGAATTTAGCTCCTGAGTCCTTGGTGTCGCTATCAAGAAAAGAAGACTCGGTATTGTGAAAACTCAACCCTGGAGAAAAACTAAATACCGAACGGTTGAACATGCCCAATCCTGCTGGATTGGATGCAGCAGAACTGATGTCACCGCCCAGGGCTGTTTGGGCACCGCCAAGTCCTTGGATACGTGCACTACCCCCACTAAAAGTCTGACTGAAAAGAAGGGAGCTTTCTGCTAAGTCCTGTGCGTGGGAGGTTACCACTGAGCATAAGAATATCATCATGCTCAAAATGAGCTTGTTGAGGATTTTCATGAATAATATTTGTTTTTTGAAATCTGTGAAATGTCTAGTCAGTTATATAGGTTGCGGAGGGATTAATTCCCTCTACCACCTCTACTTCTGCTAGAGCCACTGGAAGACCTGCTTCTACTTCCACCACTGGATGATCGGCCACTGCTCCCTGAGGAATACGAGGAAGAACGTGAACGGCTGTTGCTTCCCGATGAATAGGAGGAGCTGCTACGACTTCCAGAGGGAGAATATGTGCTTCGACTTCTGGAGGGGCTACTGCTCGATGGCTTGCTGCCGTAATTGGTATTACTTCTTGAGGGGCTGTTGGCAGAACTTCTGGACCGGTTATAGGACGAAGAACTACGGCCATAGGATCCGCTGCTTCTTGTTGGGCTAGTTGAACGGCTCCTGTTATAAGAGGAGTTACTTCTATTGGTACCTGAGGATTGTACACCGTTATTGGAGGAGCGACCGGTATAACTTTGCCTCGTACGTCGATAGTATCCACTACGTGAATCGGTACCACTTGCGATACGCCCATTTCCTGAACTTCTGGTAGTAGCTTCGCTATTGCTTCTCCTACGGGAGGTAGTACCGATAACATTGCTCCTAGGGTTACTTCTGCCTATGCTCCTTTGACTGCCTTCCCTGACGGCAATGGGCCTCGAACTGTAATAAGTAGGAGGGCAATAGATATTGTTGAAGGAATTATTCCTTCTGCTGTACCAGCCACCATAGGCATAAGAGTAGCGGAAGCGATTGAAAGGGTCATTATAAAATCTATTGGCATAGAAAGGGTCATCATAAAAAGAATCTCCGAAGAAAGGGTCGTAGGTATTGTGAAAACCATAAGGATTGCCCCAGCGGTTCCTTCTATCCCACCTGTTCCATGATGCAGCTCCGTAGTAAGCATTACTGTAATAAATACTTGTACCTACGGCAAAACCACTATTGAAAAAGGGAGCACGAGAGGCTCTGCCATAATAATTATAATCACGGAGAGTATTTCTATTGGTGGCATAGTCTTGATAACCATTACCGTAAGTGGAGTAAGAAGCATTGC
Organism: uncultured Cyclobacteriaceae bacterium; assembly: GCA_947492745.1. Classification (GTDB taxonomy): domain Bacteria; phylum Bacteroidota; class Bacteroidia; order Cytophagales; family Cyclobacteriaceae; genus Aurantiphycus; species Aurantiphycus algarum. Next base: position 9,112 of record CANLOE010000031.1, read on the forward strand.
TCACAGGGTTTTCATAATAAATGCTCTCTTCTTCTGAGGGAACATCGATATCGTTGCTAGCACTGCTTTGATAACGTGATAAATATTCAGGATTTACGGTTTTGGAGGAATAGCTCTCTTCGGCATTTTCCGGATACTCTTCTTTGTTGACCACAGGTTTGGGCGCTTTTTGAAGGAAAGAACGGTCCTCTTGAGCAGCGCGATCATCACCATTGAAATACATGTCATCATACTCTTGGGAAAAAGAAGAGGAGAAAACAAAAAGACCAATCAAAAAAAGAAGTGGTATTCTGACGGAATATCTGGAAGAGAAGCTCATAGTCATTTGTTTAATAGGGTCTATAAATATAACAATAAAATGGTTATTTTGCTAAACAGGATATTTAATACGCCACAAAAACCTATATTTGCTTCTGTTCAACAATTGTAATTCAGCAAATTTCATACCAAAAATGTCTAAATCACTTCCTAAAAGGAACGAAAACTATTCCGAATGGTATAATGAATTGGTAAAAAGGGCCGATCTCGCAGAGCACTCTGCGGTAAAAGGTTGTATGGTCATCAAACCCTATGGTTTTGCCATATGGGAGAAGATGCAGGCGGTATTGGACGGTATGTTCAAGGATACAGGGCATAGCAATGCCTACTTTCCGCTCTTTGTGCCCAAATCCTATTTGAGCAAAGAAGCGGACCATGTGGAAGGCTTCGCCAAGGAATGTGCCGTAGTAACCCATTATAGGCTCAAAAATGACCCTGAAGGACAAGGTGTCGTAGTCGACCCCGAAGCGAAACTGGAAGAAGAGCTTATTGTCAGGCCAACTTCGGAAACAGTGATTTGGAGTACCTACAAGAACTGGATACAATCTTATCGCGATCTACCGCTACTGATCAACCAATGGGCCAATGTGGTGCGCTGGGAAATGCGGACCCGTATTTTTTTGAGGACAACCGAGTTTCTGTGGCAGGAAGGGCATACGGCACATGCTACCGAGCAGGAGGCTATCGATGAAACATTACAGATGCTAAAGGTATACGCTGATTTTGCAGAAGATTACATGGCCATGCCCGTGGTTAAGGGGGTGAAAACGGAAAGTGAGCGGTTTCCCGGAGCTATTGATACCTATTGTATAGAAGCAATGATGCAAGATGGCAAAGCTCTACAGGCCGGCACTTCACATTTTCTGGGACAGAATTTTGCCAAGGCCTTCGATGTGAAGTTCGCGGGGAAGGATGGTGGTCTGGAGCATGTATGGGGTACTTCGTGGGGCGTAAGTACGCGCTTGATGGGAGCGCTGATCATGGCCCATTCAGATGATGATGGCTTGGTACTGCCACCAAAATTGGCTCCGATACAAGTTGTCATCGTACCGATATTCAAAGGAGAGGAACAGCTCGGTGCCATTGCCGAAAAAGCAACACTCATCAAGGAAAAACTGAAACAAAAAGGGATTTCCGTAAAGTTCGATGATAGGGATACCCACAAGCCGGGCTGGAAGTTTGCGGAGTATGAGTTGAAGGGAGTGCCTTTACGCGTGGCGATCGGCCCGAGGGACCTGGAACAAGGGACCGTAGAACTGGCCCGTCGTGATACCAAGACCAAGGAAGTTACTCCTATTGAAGGAATAGAGGAGAAAATTGAAAAACTATTACAAGATATCCAAGAAAGCATTTACAAAAAAGCAGCCGACTACAGAGCTGAGCATACTACCGAAGTTGACGATTTTGATACCTTCAAGTCAGTGTTGGAGAGTAAGGGGGGATTTATCAGTGCCCACTGGGATGGGACCGCTGAGACTGAAGAGAAGATAAAAAATGAAACCAAAGCCACGATTCGATGTATTCCACTGATGGAAGATGCTGCCACCGGAATCTGTGTACATAGCGGAAAACCATCCAAGAGAAGAGTCTTGTTTGCAAAGGCCTATTGATGGAATAAAAAAGGCAATGCTTGAAAATTGATTTTTTTTCTGCATTTTGTGTGTAGTATTATCTTCTTATTACATAAGGAATAATTGATTATAAGAGAATAGCTATTATTGAATGCTACCTATACAGACCTTCATGTTATGATTCTGTAAAAGGTAGCAATATGCACGTCCCGAAAATGGATTATTTTTGTAAATAAATATACATAAGAATGAGTGAATGGTTGCTGATTATCCTACTTTTGTTTAGTGGGCTATTATTGATAATCATTGAGTTGATATTTATCCCCGGAACGACAATCATCGGTATTTTCGGCATACTGAGTATTTTAGTAGGCGTATATTATGGTTTTGAGTATTACGGACGTACCGTAGGGATATACATTTTGATGGCCACTACGGTCATATCGGGCATTTCCCTGTATTTTAGTTTCAAATCCGAGATTTGGATGAGATTTGCACTAAAAGGGACAATCAAAAGTAAGGTAAACGAAGGCCTGTTCCTTGGACTGGAAGAGGGGCAGGAGGGTATCTCTATGTCTGTATTAAAGCCTGTCGGTAGGGTTGCTTTCGGAGAAAAAATCTATGAAGTCAGCTCATTGGGAATGTATATCAAAGAGAAAATTGCAGTTAGAATTGTTAAAATTCAGGGACATAAAGTTTTTGTAGAACCTCTAAAAAGTTAAGTGTTATGGAAATCGCTACCTTGGTCATCATCTTTTTATCGATTATCGCCTTATTTATCTTTCTTTATTTCATACCCGTAGGACTGTGGATAACCGCCGTTTTTGCAAGGGTCAAAGTCTCGATAGGAGAGCTTATCGGTATGCGTATACGTAAAGTACCGCCCAGTATCATTGTCAATTCCATGATTACGGCTACTAAAGCAGGCCTTGACGTAAGCACGCAGGAGTTGGAGACTCACTATCTGGCAGGAGGCCATGTCCCTTCGGTCATAAAAGCATTGATTTCTGCGGATAAGGCTAATATTCTACTTGATTTTAAACAAGCTACAGCTATTGATCTGGCAGGTAGGGATGTATTCGAGGCGGTACAGATTTCTGTTAATCCTAAAGTGATTACCACACCTAAGGTGGCAGCGGTAGCCGCTGATGGGATACAGCTGATAGCTGTTGCAAGAGTTACGGTAAGGGCCAACATACAACAGCTGGTCGGTGGGGCAGGAGAAGATACCATATTGGCCAGGGTCGGTGAAGGTATCGTGACGTCCATAGGCTCGGCAGGTACACACAAAGAAGTGCTTGAAAATCCCGACAGGATATCACAAGTGGTACTGGAAAGAGGCCTGGATGCCGGTACGGCATTTAAGATATTATCTATTGATATTGCCGATGTAGATGTAGGCGTTAACATCGGAGCTACCCTACAGACCGATCAAGCAGCTGCTGACCTGAAAGTCGCCGAAGCCAAAGCGGAAGAGCGAAGAGCTATGGCTGTAGCCCTAGAACAGGAAATGAAAGCCAAAGCACAAGAGGCCAGGGCCAAGGTTATCGAAGCGGAAGCAGAAATACCTAAAGCTATTTCCGATGCTTTCATCAAGGGGAACTTAGGCGTGATGGACTACTATAAAATGGAGAACATACAGGCAGATACCGACATGAGGGACTCTATATCGGGAAGTGGGAAAAACAAACCTAAAAAGTAATAAGACATACCCTTTTCAGGTCATCTGAGACGCTGTTGGTCACTGATCGAGAGGATGAACTGGAGAGAAACGATTCTCATAGACTGTTCTGAAGGAATTTTCCAAGAATTCGGTATCACTCATCATTGATTTTATCCTGAGTGCAGAATGAGATGGGACCGAGTACCTGAGGACAGTGTTCTTAAAAGAACGGGTCCGCTGTGCGGAAAGAAAGGAAAATGCTGCTATCTGCGCGAAATTTAAACGGAAACGAGTGTCAAAAGAGTACATACGATATCAAGTATGATGGAGGGGGTATTCGACTTGGGATAAACCTTTATCAGTGAATATCATATGAGCGATGAGAGTTGACACTATCAACGTAGAAAATAGAAGGCACATTTCAAAATAATTCCTCAGACAGGGTAAAGTAGTATCGATATGGACTTATCCTATTCGAAACTATTTCTTGCCCACCTATTTAACTTTATACTTTGCCTCTATCTGCCGATCACAGTGTCGGTGACACTATATCGATTGTATTCGCTTCGAGGAGAGGGACCAAAGGACGACCTTTTTTGAATTCACCATAGTGATGCTATGCAGAGTCCATTAGAAACCGCTGATTGATCACATTTTAAACCTTTAACCCAAAATGTTCGTTGGAACTTCGTCATGAGGACATAGTTGCAATAAAATCAACGCTTTAAGTGGAGAGGCCTTTGTACCATTAGGGTGACGAACCTGCGTAGCGCAAAACAGCTGATTTTGAAGCAATTTATGTGCGGAATAGGAAGGCTATTGACTATACGGGGTTTTATACAAAACCCCGAATACAGCCTATTCACGAAACCATTCTAAATAGGAACAGCGGTGAGCTAATGCATATTTTGGGTCAAAGAGATATTTCAGGACAATTTTCAACCTACTTTGATAGCTAAATCTATGGGGTTATTGCATGGAAAGAACATGAGTTCACAGAAAAACAACCTTCATCGGTGGGGCGCAATGGCCTGGCCTTATGAGTTCAGTACTGTCCTCGCCGGTTTGTTACGGATAGTATTTTATAAAAAATCGCTTTATTTAAAAACAATTAAGACTGATTTTAGCTTTAATAATAAGCTTTACTAATTTAGTAGGAAACCTACCAAAACCAATCATTATAGTGACGCAAAAAGTAGGACAGTAAGATTAAAAGTGTAGAGGATATCTTAAGACATTCGGAGACTGTTCTGAACGACAGATTTAAATAGTTATTCGAATAAACATGGTACTATCGCTATTTTTTTGAATTTCGGGTGGAATGAGTATTTTATTTTTAAGGATATGCTAGCATAGAAACAATGAACTGGACCTATAAACCATATGAAACACTAACCTTACAGGAATTGTATGCGGTTTTGAAGTTGAGGGTAGATGTCTTTGTAGTGGAGCAAAATTGTGCTTATCCCGAACTCGATGGGAAAGACCACTTGGCGCTGCATCTAATAGGGACTGTAGGTAGAGAGATAGTCGCCTATGCTAGGATATTTCCGCCTGAGGTGCTATATCCTGGAATGGCCTCTATAGGAAGGGTAGTTATCAAAGATACCCATCGTGGCCAAGATCGAGGTCATGCATTGATGGAAGAGGGGATTCATAGGATACGTCAGGATTATGATGATGTAACTATCCGTATATCGGCACAGTCCTATCTGAGGTCATTTTACGAGCAGCAAGGTTTTAAGGCCATTTCTGAAGAGTATCTTTGGGATGGTATAGTACATTTGGACATGGACTTGACAAAAAAAGATTGACATATGGCAAAAGAAAGGTTTCACATTAAAACACCGATATTCCAGTCAGCATTACTTTCCAATCAGTGGAACAAAGAGGTGTACTTTAAAATGGACTGTTATCAACCATCAGGCTCTTTTAAAATTAGAGGGATAGGGGAATTATGTGAAGCCTATTTTTTAAAGGGATACAACCATTTTTTATCCTCCTCTGGGGGTAATGCAGGATATTCGGTAGCCTATATTGCAAGAGAACTCGGCGCGGAAGCCACCGTAATCGTTCCCCATACAACGCATAGTGAAGTGATGGACAAAATCAGTGCATTGGGTGCTTATGTAGAAGTCGTCGGCGATGCTTGGGATGACACTCATCTGTATGCTATGGCAAAAGCCGAGAGCCTAAAAGCAGCTTACATTCACCCTTTTGACGATCCGCTCCTGTGGAAGGGCAATGCATCTATTATCGATGAATGTACGACTCAGATAAGCCGACCGGATGCCGTTGTTGCCGCTGTAGGTGGTGGTGGGTTGCTTTGCGGTGTTATGCGAGGAATGGAAAAATACGGCTGGGGAGATAGCCGATTGATTGCTGCTGAGACCGAAGGTGCGGCATCTTTTGCGGCCTCCTACCAAGTGGGTAGTTTGGTCACTTTGGAAAGAGTGGATACCATTGCTACGAGTTTAGCGGCCAAAACAATTGCTGAGGAGGCACTCCAATGGGCTAAGAAGCAAAATGTAAGCCCTTATGTAGTCACTGATAAAATGGCACTGGATGCCTGTTCCTCTTTTTTGAGTGAATTTAGAGTGCTGGTAGAACCGGCCTGCGGAGCAGCACTATCCGCTGTATATAACAACGCAGAGGTACTTCAGGACGCCAAGTCGGTATTGGTGCTTGTTTGTGGAGGTATAGCGATGTCGCTGCCCATGTTGGAAGCCTATAAAGAAAAGGTGGGGTAATGACGGAACGGTTCGGATACTACTATTGGTACCAAATGGTTCGTATGCCCAGTACACAATCAATCAAGGTCGATATGCTCAACAGATTGTGTCTGTTGGCAGAGATAGGCATCTTGATTAGGGTCGTATTGAATACTGGTATACACTAAGGGTATGGTACTTACTCCCTGCTCGGTAACGAGTCCCATTTTACGGTTCCGTTCAACGATGACATAACCATTGTTCATATCGATCAGATGATGGTATTTAGCATTGAGGAGCTGCTGACCGTCACGCTCCAGCAATCCCTTTTTACCATTACGGAAAACTAGAAAGCGACCGTTTTCCAAGCGCTCTATACGGTCGAAATTTTCGGCAACAATTTTTTTGCCGAGATTATCAATGATGCCGTAAAGTCCATTTTGCCGCACAATGGACTTTCCTTTGACAAATGGGCCTACCTCATCATATGTAGGTTGTATGCGTATCCTCTCCGACTTGTCGATGTAGCCCCACTTGCCGAGTAGTTTTACAGCTGCCAGTCCTTCTTGAAAAAAACCAATACTGTCATAGCGGTTGGCAATCCTCAGTAATTCGTTTTCATCGATAAAACCATACTTTCCATCCAGTTTCACGCCATAATACCCCTCAGAAGGAGGGTAGATGGCCTGGAAAGACCTACCACTCGGGTTCGAATCGCGCTGGATAGTACCCGAGAAGTCGATTTTCCAGAAACCTCCCGACGGTAAAGCCTCAAGAAGGTAGTTCTTTTGATTGGTGATGGGGTTGTCGGTAAAGTAAATCAGGCCTCCCTCAAAATCTCTCAACTGCGTCTGTTGGTCCATTTGCATGAGGTACAGTGTTTCGTTCACCAAGTCAATAGGGTAAGGCTGCGGTAGCACTACCCATTCACTATACCTGTTCAAAACCCCATATTCTCCATGAAAAACGACAACGGTATTGTTGCCCACAAAACTTCCCACACTGTCATAAACACAGTGTATGACTTCCTCCCCGCTTCTCTCCGCGAAGCCCCAGTGTCCCCGTCGCTTTACAGCGAAAAGACGGCCGTCATAAGGACGTATGTTCTCATAAGCTGTTCGCGTTTTTTCAATACCAAAAGTATCGTATACCGACCACAGTACTTGACCTCGTTCTTTCTGCTGGGTATAGATGAAAGGGGTGTTGAATACCAGCGAGTCGAATTTTGCTTTTACGATAAGGCCCCTTTGTAGATCTAGAAAACCATACTTAATGCCCTTTTGAAAGATGGCCTTATCCTTGCTGATTTCTTCGATATAAGTATAGTTTGTAGGAGTAAGGGCCTTGCCATTACTGTCAATGATCCATTGATAATGATTGGCACTTACTCTAAAGCGGCTTCTTTCTATCGCTTCTATATCATCAAAATATAGGCTTGCGACTTTTTTGTTATTGGCATCTAGAATCTTCCAATGATCGTATGGCCATAAAGTGAATTTTTTTCCTTTCCGCTCTATGGCTTTATAGCGGGGCAGAACCACTACTCTTCCCTCCGTATTGATAATGCCTGCCATGTGTCCTCTATAGATGATGGCGTAGCCATCTTCATAAGTACTGATACTGTCCAGGTCGAAGCCTATTTTTCTCTGCCCCGACGCATCATATAGGGCAGTTTTTCGTTCTGTATCCGTTACAGCGAAGCGATTATGGCTCAAAGATTCTATTTTACTGAAGGTAAACGGTATCAAAGTGTTTCCTCCGTATTCCAATAGTCCGTATAGAAACTTCCCATTATTTTTTGTAATAGCTATTGCTACCTGATTGTGATGTTCTATACCGTGATAGCGAAAAGGGATGACGTTCTTCCCGTATACATTGATCAGACCAAAAAGTATTCTGTTGGACAGACGCCCTTTTTTTGCGGCAACGACCAGCTGATGAGGGCTGGGGTATAGTACTGTATATTCTGTGGCAGTGATTTTCTTATTGTCAATACCGATAAGGCCCCAAAGGCCATCATCCTTGTAGCCGATGGTCTTTTTGTTGGGTTTTGCCTCTCCTTGGCTCCAGCCAATATCTTCGTAAAGAGCGGGGATAATGATTTTGCCACTTCTATTCTTCAAACCTCTTTTTCCACTCTTCTCGAAAACCATATAATCATTTTCGGGAGTGCCGGTAAAGTGTAGTGGGCTGCCAATGAGCTCTGGAGCAACCAACAGCCCTGAAAAAAATATCAAAAGATAAAACTTCGGATAAGAGGCTGTTTTGAAATTATATTTGAAACTTGTTATCACTTATATGGGTTCAGGGTCAGTCGGAAGCCTAGTACAAAGAAAATATCCTATGGATTTTACCTGCGAAGAGGCTAGTATTGTGCTAAGGTAAGGATAATGGCACTATCTCTGTGTAGGCTTTAATGAAATTGCACGAAGCAATAGGAATAAAAGACATATTTCAAAACCGTCTCTAAAAAAGGGGGACGGACCGCATAAACAATAGTTTGATTTTTAGGTTGTAAAAGTACTCTTTTGTCATTGATTTTCAATTAGATAAATTTGTTTTTTTTGATGTATCTTCCTGAGATAACTCCCGAAAAGATACTCAGAGGACTTTGTCAGTAAAGGAGTTGAGTTGGTTGCGCAAGAAAAGATAGTCGCACTATATGCGAAAATTTCCGCAAAATAGTACGCTGGAAAATGACATACAGCAATACATAGGGTAAATGAGGTATTGAGCTTGAAATGAATTTGTACCTGCGAATTCCATTTGACCATTAAAATCAAGACCCTACACGTGAAAATAAAAGATACATTTCAAAGCAGTATCTTAAATCTACATAGGAACAAAGGGATAATTGAAGTTATTTATTGATTTTTTCGGAGTGTTTTTCCAAGTCGAATAGGTCACTGAGTACATCAATAAGTGTTTCGGCCTCACCTCGCTGACAAGCTGCTTTTAATTGCAGTACAGGTAGTTTGATGATTTTCTGCATCATGCTTTTGGTTATTTTATCAATAACCTCAGCGGATTGCAGATCGGTGTTTTTAAGATGTCTTGCCAATTCTTCTTTTCGAATCTGTTCCAAGGCATTTTTAAACTTATTGATGGTCGGTGAAACAGCCATTTCTTTTGACCAGGTATTGAACTCCTCTATGGCTTCATGTACAATGGCTTTTACAGCAGGAATGGACCGTACTCTTTTTTCCAAAGCCTTACTTGCTTTGCTCTGAATGTTATCGATATTGTATATCACCGCTGCGGGTATGTCCTCTACATCCGGAGCGACACTTCTGGGTACGGACAGGTCAATGAAAAATTTGTAGGACAAGATATCCACATTCGCAACCAACGATTTGGTAATAATAGGAGTACTGTGAGCTACTGATGAGATGATAACATCAGAAGTAGCTATCAGTGAAAGGGCATCATCAAAAGGAACTGCTCTATGACCGCACTCCTCAGCAATATCCACTGCTTTTTCATAAGTGCGATTGGCTATAGTTACATCTTTTGCGGCAACTCCTTCTAGGTTTCGGCAGACATCGGCCCCCATTTCCCCTAAGCCCAATACAAGTATATTTGGGGATTGAAAATTATGAGTAAGTTCCGTGACCAATTCTGTGGCGACATAAGATACAGAGGCTGCACCGTCCCTGAAAGGCGTCTCTTGTACCACACGTTTGTTGGTGAAGAAAATCGTATGCATCAGTCGGTGAAGAAAAGGTCCTGCCATGCCTTCGTCGGCACTCCATTGATAGGCATTCTTGACCTGATTGGATATTTGCATATCCCCTACAACCTGTGCCTCCAGGCCCATCGCTACATAAAACAAATGAACGATGGCTTCCTGATGTATCTCCCGATAAATAAAGAAATCTTTAAAAGAATCACTATCGGAAAAACCTTTATAATGGGCTAGAACCTTCAGGATCTCTTCTGCAATCTCCTCATCGGAGGAAAAATAGATTTCGGTACGGTTGCAAGTCGATAATACCAATACCTCATTGACATTCAACAACTCCTTTAACCGAAGCATAAACTGCTTCGAAGAAGATTCATCAAAAGCGAGTGCCTCACGAACCAATATCGGGGCATTCTTAAAAGAGATTCCTAATACTTTAAAATTTCCCTGCATCATAACTAAAATACCTTACAAAAGTAAAGCATAATTGATTTAATCCATAACTACTACTAATGGCGATTTCTATTTATAATGATTACAAATAAATGGCACTGCCCTATTGTTGAATAGTATTCATTACTAGTGCCTGCTATTGATCATTGTTAATAGGAATATTTTAATATAAGTATTTGATTAGAAGCGTATAGCTTTAGAACTCCATGTTTTGTTCTGAGAGTTAATAAACAATTTACGAAATTTTCGCACTTTGTTCAGCCTTTTTTTATGGAATGTGGACTAACCGTCATGAAGAAGACCAACCGTGATTTTGAGGTGAAATCAGAGGGGTCGTTTTGAAAGTATATCAAAGATTATTGTCGCTTATTCTGAGTAGGGCCGAGCGTTAAGAAAATGTCCTGAGGACATTATGAGCGAGAGGCCAGCCAGCCGCGTGAGAATCTATTGACAAAGATTACAGTGCTATTTGAGGATGTCCTTACATAATGATGTGCCAAAAGAGGTGCAACGTATAAAGAATGGGTGTCAAAACAGTCTCTTAATGCCCAATTCGCCGATGACAACGATGCAAAATGAACATCTTCATCAGCTGACTTCACTTTTCATTTGGTCATTTTACTTTTATCTTAAGCATAGATATGACTCGGCCTTCGGGTAAAGCATTGTATTTGGCGATTCGATTGAAAGATAAGAAAGTTTGATTGGGATATTAGCTACTGATGAAGATAAATAGTTATTTTGCTATATGTCGTTTTTTAGGATACAAAAAAGGATAACTGGTTTTTTCGGTATATCAAAGCGCGAAGCCAACGGTGTCATTCCCCTTTTAATCGTTTTTATCTTCCTTTTTTTTACCTCTTTTTGGTGGAAAACGGAGCGTCTTCAACAAGGGGAAAATCAAGATATGGCTTTGTTGGACAGTTTGACCTATGCTTTTGAACGTGTTCAGCAGTACTCTTCCCAAAACTATGGGAAATCAACGTATCGCTCGGCAAAAGATGCCAAAAGTCTAAAAAAAGAACAATGGAAGAGAGCAGTCATCTCTAAGGGGGAAGCCTTCTTTTTTGACCCCAATACCATTTCTAAGGACAGTGCTTTACTGCTCGGTCTAAAACCGAGAGTCGTCAAGCATATCATGAATTATAGGAATAAAGGAGGTAGATTTTATGTAAAGAAAGACCTAAGGAAAATCTATGGACTTTCCGATCGACACTACCAACACTTGGAAGCATTCATTATACTTCCTGAAGTGAGACCTTCCGTCTCTACTTTTTCAAAAAAGGCAATGCCGCTAGGGGTACAAGGCAGGGAAGTCCCTTTGACTTTTGATGTGAACAGCACCGATACCACTTCATTGAAGAAAATAAAGGGCATCGGTACCGTACTCTCCGGAAGGATTGTCAAGTTTAGGGACAAACTCGGAGGTTTTGTGGATGAGGAACAGCTGTCCGAAGTATATGGATTGAACCCTGAAGCGCTTGCACAATTAAAAGAGTGGACCTATATCACCGAAAAGTTTATACCGGTCAAGATCAATATCAATGAAGCCGATGAAAAGATATTGTCAACACATCCCTATATCTCAAAAGCATTGGCAAAAAGTATAGTACATTACCGATATCAGCATGGAGATTTCAACACAATCGAGGAACTCCTGCAACTACACTCAGTGGATTCCACTGTTTATTTGAAAATACTCCCTTATATTGCTATCTGATTTGCTGAGAAATAATGATTTAAATCGGGCCCGTTTGTTTTGAGGATAGGATAAGAGACTGTTTGGAGTTATAGTTAAAATCCGGTATCACTTATTTTAGAGAGGACCAAATGCAAAAACGATGTCCGGAGGTTTTAGCCGTTGGAAGGACCGACCTGCTATGTGGGGGATGTATAAAAACAGTAGCGCTATTTGCGGATTTTTAACGAAATTGTACACCAAAGAGGCGCATGCGAAAATAGGAGATGCATTTCGAAACGGGCTATCAATAAACACCCATGGAATCCTCGTGAAAGATTTGCCTCAAAAAAACATGAAAAGAGTTCGTTATTTCTTCCGATGATAAAGATATAGATAATTTCCGGAAGGAAGTAAAAGAAGAAATAGAGTTCAAAACAGCCTCAGAAACAGTTACTAACTATATTTTCATACTATGGAGAAAGTGCTCAAGACATACCTAAAACGTTTGACCAACCTTACGGGGAATAACCGTTCCCTTTCACTGCTGCGTTTAGGGCTAGAGCAATTTGTCGATATACACGATTTCAATTTTCTAAATGGAAAGTCTTCTTTTGCCATTATTGCAGGCCTTATAGCAAGATCGAAAGAAATCCCATTATGTGCGATGGTCGATAGTAGGGACCAGGACAGTAATATTATGGGAAGAAGGCTCAAGAAGCTGGAGCGGACAGAGCGCTTCCTCTTTGAGGAGAGGGGGACACGTGACCTTTATATAGGCTGGCCTTTTTTGCGTGGTAAATTTTCTGATGGAACAGTGGTGAGATGCCCGTTGATGTTCTTTCCTGTGGCACTGGAACTAAAGCAAAATCAGTGGTCACTGAGGTCAAAAAAAGAGGTCAATATTACCTTGAACAAAACCTTTCTTCTGGCTTATGCCTTTTACAACAAAGTAGAGCTGGGCGATGAGCTACTAGAGCGGGTCTTCGACGATTTCGACACGGATGCTACCGTATTTCGAACAGCACTCTATCAGTTGTTCAAGGAAAGTGATGTAGAGATCAATTTCAATCAGGAAAACTTCGAGGACGAACTTAGGTCCTTTGCCCAGTTCAAGAAAAAGGACTTTGAAGAAACTCACCCGGTAGGCGAACTGAAACTGTATCCAGAAGCTGTACTGGGGATTTTTCCGCAGTCGGGTTCCCATTTGATGCCTGATTATACTGCGCTTATCACTGGATCACCCTTCGTGGATATGGAAGATTTTTTTTTACACAAAAACCATACTTCCGTAGAGGACAATGAAGATTTTAGGAGCAACAATTTCACTTTTCTGGATAAGGTCGAGGAAGAGCGTACCTTTACACCCTTCAAGCTGGACGCTTTTCAGGAAAACGCAATAAAAGCCGTCAAAAAGGGAAGCTCTCTGGTAGTGCAAGGGCCTCCGGGAACAGGTAAATCCCAGTTGATATGTAATCTGATTTCCGATTTTATCGCCAGAGGTAAGAAAGTACTTCTGGTATGCCAGAAAAAGGCAGCGTTGGACGTTGTATACGAACGTATGGTCGAGAAAGACCTTGGTGACTTTATGGCATTGGTACATGATTTCAAAAATGACCGTAAGGAAATCTACGATAAGATAGCTCAGCAAGTATCCAACCTCCCTGAATTCAGGCAGAAAAACAATGCGCTGGATACCATCCAGCTGGAAAGGCGATTCTTGCAGGCAAGCCGTAAAATCGACCAGCTCACCGAGAGCCTGGAAGAGTTTCGGTTTGCGCTCTTCGACCGCAGTGAGTGTGGTCTCTCGGTCAAAGAACTGTACCTGCGCAGTGAAATGGGAGATGAGACCATTAACCTAAAACAGGAATATCGGTTTTTTCACTACGATAATGTCCCCGAATTTCTATCAAAGCTAAAGTTCTACACCGATTATGCACAGCGATTCGATCAGCGGGAACACGCACTGTACAATAGAAAACCATTTGTGGATTTTGCTTTGTCCGACTTTCAGCGAATGAAGGAAATCCTGGAGGAGGTCCCCCGCTATCAAGTGGACATGATGGGAAAAGTGAAAAAAGTGCTCAACTCTGAACTCAATCTGCAAGAATGTGAAGCCATCTTAGAAAAAAAAGAGGCGATAGAAGAAATGGTGGATACACTGAATGACCCTGAGGTCTACCGCTACTTTCAATGGATGCTGAACTACCCTTTCAGAGATGCCGACCTACTTTGGCTGGCCAATACCGAAAGGGTATTTATGGAATGTTACAGTGGGGAAGAACCTGAAATGACCCTGAGCACAGAGGAGTTGGGAAAGTTTCAATCGGTATTGAAACGAGGTATGGAAGCACGGAAAGGGCTGGTAAAATGGGCCAAATGGAAGTTTCTATCCTCGGATAAAGACTTGGTCGATAAGGCCTTTGAAGGCAACGGGTTGAAGCCTACAGTCGAAGGGTTCAAGATCATGGAGGAGAAAGTGGACAATCGGCTCAATCTAGAGCATAATATCACAAAACTAAAGAAACAAGCTTGGTTGACCGATATGCCGGCGACCTTTCTACAGGAAGATTACCAAAAATGGTTCAGGACGCAGACTGCTGCCCTAAAGTGTAAGTTGACTTTCGGAGCTGCTCGTGGATTCAAGGATTACTTTAACGTGCAAAAGCTAGAGTACATAGCACTGAAAGAAAAAATTCAAGAGCTTTTATCTTTGATGAAAGGTATTCCCGATAAAAAAAGCGACTGGTACCGGTACCTTTCCACTACTCAGGTCAGTAATATCATCCATGACCCGTCCAGGGCCGAAAAAATCAAGTCAGCACTGATACAGGACTTTGATGCCGTATGTGAGTTCGATATGTTGAGGCGCGATTTGAAGCCTCATGAGCTGAGCACTATGGAAAAGCTTTTTGAAAGGGTCCAGGACAAAGACCTAGAGCAGGGAGCACCTTTGTTTTTGCACAGTCTGAGCTTTATCTGGATAGAACATATAGAGACCAAGTATCCCATATTGAGGACCGTCTCTTCCATGAAGTTCCAGAAAATGGAAGCAGAACTACAGCAGGCCGTCAAGGACAAGATGGAGGTGAGCAAAGAAATATTGCTCATAAAAGTAAGAGAGCAGACTTATGAGAACGTCAGTTACAATCGGCTGAACAATAGGGTGACGTATAGGGAACTCGACCATCAAGTGACCAAAAAAAGAAGGATATGGCCTTTGCGAAAGTTGATAGCGGCCTACGCCGACGAACTGTTTCAGCTAATGCCCTGTTGGATGGCTTCTCCCGAATCGGTCTCTGCCATATTTCCAATGTCCGGACTTTTCGACCTCGTGATTTTTGACGAGGCATCACAGTGCTTTGCAGAGAAAGGCATTCCTTCTATCTATCGTGGCAAACAGCTGGTCGTGACAGGGGACAACATGCAGTTGAGACCTAATGACCTCTACCATGTCCGCTATGAGTCGGAGAAAGAAGAAGAGGACCCATCGCTAGAGGTGGACTCCTTATTGGAACTATCGGAACAGTACCTAATGAGTGTACAACTACGAGGACACTACCGCAGTAAGTCCTTAGATCTCATTGACTTTTCCAATCAACACTTTTACAAAGGTAAGCTCAGGTTGTTGCCCGATAGCCACGATATCAACAAGAAAGAACCGTCTATCTCCTATGTGAAGGTAGAAGGCCTATGGGAAAATAATATCAATGATACGGAAGCCCATACCGTGGTCAATCTGGCACTGGACCTGTGGGAGGCGCAGCCCGAGAAAAGCTTGGGCATTGTTACCTTCAATGCCAAACAACAGGGCCATATCCAAGATGTACTGGAAGCCATCACTATCGAAAGGAAGATCAACCCTCCGCGTTCTCTTTTCGTCAAGAACATAGAGAACGTTCAGGGAGATGAGCGGGACATTATCCTTTTCTCCATAGGTTATGCCAAAAGTAAGGGGGGTAAGATGATGATGCAATTCGGAAGTCTCAATGCGCTGCATGGTGAAAACCGACTGAATGTTGCCATTACCAGAGCAAGGGAGAAAATCTATGTGGTCAGCAGTATACTGCCACAGGAGCTTCATGTAGAAGGAAGTAAAAATGAGGGTCCCAAGCTCCTGAAGGCCTATTTGGAATATGCCTTTGAGGTATCACAGGGGCATTTCAGACCCAGTCCCTACCCAAGTGAACAAAGAGAGAGCGATAGCTACCTTAAGACCAAGATCGCTACTTGTATCAATACCATTCTACCCGAGTATCATGCCAACAGTGAACTGCCCTTTGCAGATTTGACGATAGGGCAGAATGGACACTATATAGGTCTTATTATGACGGATGATGACATTTATTATAACAGTATATCCTCTAAGGAAGCCCATGTCTATACCCCTTTTACGATGCAAAAGAAAAACTGGAAGTATAGAATGGTTTTCAGCCGCGAATATTGGAGTGATGAAAACAGGGTGAAAGAATCCCTTCAACGTTTTGTTTATCACAATAAAATCGATGAATAATACAAATTTAGGTTTTAAATGTCGTATAAGATTGCGCGGGTCATTTTGTTTCAATCAAGGCGAGAACCGCAGGAATAGCAGCGCTATCCCGAGGATTGTCAACGCAGAGTGAAGCAAAATGAACAGGAAGATATGCGATATTTGAAAGCTAAGTTTGTATAAAAGGTGGCCTAACAGGGAACGTTAGTTACCCCAAGAGAAATGTATCCCCTATCAGTTGTCCAGCCCGTTTCTGGCAATGAAAGCAGCCAATGCTTCTTCGTAACTCTCCACATCAGGGGCCAGTGCCTTTGCTTTGTAGTACTGGTCCAAAGCATCCATCATTAGATTGTTCTCCTCGTAGAAGGCGGCCAAAATCAACGTATTCAGTGCAGTTTCTTCCTTGATGGCCTGCTTAAGCTCATTAAGGTTTACTTTTATTTCCTCGGACCTGGAGCTGTTCAGTTTTTTGATGGCATATACTTCTGAGCTTAGGTCTGCTTTTCCCTTGACCTTGACATCTACTAAAAGCTCATTTTCATTGACCATACCCTCTTGGCTCATGTCAAGTTGTAGGAAATTGTCCTTCGTATCAATTACTTTTAGGACATCATCGAACATATTTTTCAAGGTAACTTCATAGGTCACATCGTTTTCCAAATCGGTCTTCTCCCAGTTAAGGGTCACTTTTGGGTTATAGATCTCTACTGCTCGTGGTATCATTAGCTTTATCTCGCTGTCACTACTGCCACGGTGTACAGCTCCTGTGGTATTCAATCGGTTGGCTTTGGTTCCTGCTTGCATTTTACTCAATACATAGTCAGCATATTTACCCGCTACGCTATTGCTCGAACTGTTGACCTTTGCGGAAAGGTCGGCGACAGAATAAACACCTGCTTTTTTCAGCTCTAGGGTCCTGCCACCGCGATGTACCAAGCCTATATAGGCAGGACTTGCTATTTTGATTTCATTTTTATCGTCCAGTGATACTCCCGTTTTCAAAGGAAGCCATTCCGAACCGGATTTGATTTGGTTATGACCCTTGTTTGCCAATACCTTGAAGGTATAGGATTGAGCGTAAGAGGACGGTTTCCCTATCACAAGAGATAGTGATATGAAAATAGTAACGATATGTTTCATGAATAATGACGGTTTAATGATCGGTATGGAAGTGGTCGGGACTTTTTGTTTTGAAGCAAAAATCAAGTACTCTATATCCTGATGAAGCCTTTTTTAAGTAGTATAACCAGCGTTACATCACCATAGAAAATCAAAATGAATTAAGAAAAGCTGAATTTTCAACCGAAAGAAAAAATCTAAGCCAATTAGATACCATAAATCAGGATTGAAATTAAATAATTTAAGGAAAACTAGAGTTATTAAAGCACTTTAATCTTTTCCAAAGTTTGTATTTCTGTTTTTTCCGTCCCAAAACCAGCGGTCGAGGGATAGGTAGCGTCAAGTTTGTACTGGTATTTCTATTCGATAGTTGAACACTGATACCTAATCAGCGGTCAAATCAAGGAACGTTTTTGAAGATAGTATTCAGCATTCATGGGTATTTATACCGAATGCGGAACGAGACAAAATACTTTCTTTGGCGCTGTTATCCCTAACGATAGGCCAGCCCCTTTAGTGGGAATATTTCCCCAACAGTTCTATAACACTCGATCTTTGCCGAAAACAGAATGCCCATTGACTCATTTTATACTCGAATTGGTATAGAACAATAAAACGTAACGCATTGATGTATAGTTTCTTTGAATAGGGATTTGTTCGTGGGTTCAGGGCTTTTGGGCTGCTGTTTTCGGTGATGCCTCTGACTCAGGGAGAATACTAAAGTCACCATTCTCTTCTTGAGTTTTCAGTCGTTTTTTGCGCTTGCCCGAGAACCACTTTTTGTGGACTTTTTCATGGGCATTGACAATAACACCGTAGTATACCTCCAGTGAGTCGCCCGCCAGAGCGATGGCTGCTAAGGCTATGGTCAGGTTCATTTTAAAACCGAACCAATGAAAGAACATCACCATCAAAAAGCTGAAGCCAAGTAGTTCTGTCAATTGTACCAGTTTGGTAAGTCCATCGTACCACTTGGGAAGTCTCCTATAGATCATGGAGAAGAAGACCACATTGACAAAACACAATAGAATGGCCGCTATGACCTGACTGACGGTTCCCATTTCATTGATATAATCTTCGTTGAGGATCATGGAAACAATGTTGGCATGAACCACTACACCGTACATGTCGGGGTTGGTCTTGCCCGCATAGTTCACGTTCAAAGGGGTGAAAAAACGATCGTCCCATGAAGTATCGAAGAGGTCCCTCCCCATAAAGCCAAAGAGTACGATTTTATCCTTGATCAGTTCGGGGACGAAGTTTTCCCGTAGCACATCTTCCGCGTCGAGTACAAAGAACAGATTTCTGGACTCTTTGCTGTTCCTACCGAACAGGTCGACCAAGTTGCCGCGATAATTGATGATTTCCAATTTTCTGTCACGCTCCAGTAAAGCTTCTGTTTTTTCCGGAGCATAGAGTGCGGCAACTTCTGCGGCGAAGGCAAGGTGCTGTTTTTGTCCGATATGAACTTTGGGCATAAATTTCCTACAGGTTTTATAATCATCCTGTTCTAAGGCATCGGTATCGAGGTTGGCAAAGGCTTCTCGTGCAAATTGCCGAAATTGGGGCAGGGATCGTTCCAATGAATCGTACCGGTATTCGCCCGCATGTGTACTTGCTAGAGAGGCCGTCTGTAGAAGTTTCGATACCATGACCAAGTTCTTGGTCGATTGTAGAGCTTGGGAGAGTACGGTATCCCCTAGGCTGTCCATAGAAGGATGGGAAAAGAAAACATCGAGGCCCACCACCTTGGGTTGGTATTGATTGATGATTTCCAGCTGTCGGCCTATTTCGGCCCGTGAAAGCATGCCCACGTTTACCACTACGATGGAGGTATCTACTAGTGGGTCGGCCCGTAGCCTGGAAAAAACCACGTCGGTCAGTTCCACATCCTCTAGAGCATCTCCTATAGGGTCAAAGGCGTTAAAAATACCCAGTTGGCTGATATTCGTAATACTCCATATCAAAGAAAAGATGAATAGGGTTGCCAGTACACAATTGATCCAAAATGCTCTGCCCATTGCACTCATAATAAAAAAGGATATCCTCAAAACTAAATTGGCGAAAAAACAGTTGATCCACAATGGAATACTGTTTTTCTTTCCGACACAGGGTGCCTATTTTTAGCTTAATGGAAGCATCGGCGGATTAAGAAAGAAGAATTATCATCTTTCCTACCTTTGGAAATCGAATTTTTGACTGATATTCGTGTTAATTTTGCTATACTATTGAACAGTCGATGGCATGGCATCTTTGAATCATTGCCCCAGAACGATGTGTAGCTATAGGATATCGATGGCTAAGCCGTGTTTTTGTGTGAAATGATACCGGAATTGATGTAATTAACTACTGTTTTGAGAAGAAAGAGACTATCGGAAGAGGCCTATATCGAGGGCATACTAGAGGGCAATAAAGTAATCTTAAGCCGTGCCATCACCTTAGTGGAGAGTACTTTGCGGGAGGATAATGAGTTGGGCGCTGCCGTGCTGGAGCAGCTATTGCCCTATACGGGAAAGTCACTTCGCTTGGGCATTACGGGAGTGCCCGGTGTCGGGAAGAGTACTTTCATAGAAGCGCTGGGGCGATGCATCACTTCTGAGGGGAGCAAATTGGCAGTATTGGCTATTGACCCAAGTAGTCAGCGCTCCGGAGGGAGCATCTTAGGTGATAAAACCCGAATGGAATCCTTGGCGCATGATTCCTTGGCCTATATCCGTCCTACGGCTACGGGCGATGCACTGGGAGGCGTAGCCCATAAAACGAGAGAAGCCATGTTACTCTGTGAGGCAGCGGGCTACGAAGTGATTTTTGTGGAAACCGTTGGAGTGGGACAATCGGAAGTAGCGGTCAAGGGCATGGTGGATTTCTTTCTGCTTTTAATGCTTGCCGGAGCAGGGGACGAGCTACAGGGAATAAAAAAAGGTATTATGGAGATGGCCGATGCCATCGCCATTACGAAAGTAGATGGAGATAATCGTCTCCAGGCCAAGAAAGCCAGAGCGACCTATGAAAATGCCCTACACCTCTTTCCTTTGGGAGCTTCGGGCTGGAACCCAAAAGTGCTCACCTGTTCTTCCCAAGAGCAGGAAGGTATCCACGAAATATGGCAATTGATCCTGGCTCATAAAGAGCATATGCTGCAAAGGGGACTCTGGAAAAAAAATCGACAACAGCAAAACGTGGAGTGGATGCACAAAAGTATCACCCAACTGCTACGTGTTCATTTTTATGAAAACGAAACACTTCGAGATCAACTTCGGGAAAAGGAAAAGGTAGTGGAACAGGGCCAGGCCCTGCCCCTAAAGACGGCCCGTGAACTGGTAAAGGGTTATTTTGACCAAATGGGATAGAAACCCCAAGCCTTTACTACAGACTTGCAGTTTATATAACACCTATCTTCCTGTTCATTTTGCTTCACTCTGCGTTGACAATCCTCGGGATAGCGCTGCTATTCCTGCGGTTCTCGCCTTGATTGAAACAAAATGACCCGCGGAATCTTATACGACATTTAAAACCTAAATTTGTATAATCAGTGGTTTTCGTTAGATTAAGTGCAGCATCGCTAGGGTGAATTTTTTTTTAAAAAGTGTCCAATTCGCCAATTTTTGGCTATTTGAGGTCGCGATAAATTCTCTAATGCAGCATATGGGTTCTATCTCCGGGTACATGACTTTTACTTCCCCATAGCTTATTGTTTTTTTGGGAACATATCCCTTAGGAACATATGTACCGTTTCTTCATAGGCTTCGGGATAGTTATTGAAAGACTGACCGTGTCCCGCTTGCTCGAACAGATGCATCCTTTTTGGGCCATGTTTGGCCTGGTATAGCTCTTCGGTCATTCGCGCTGGTGTAAATGTGTCTTTCGCTCCGTGGATGAACAGGATAGGGGTACTGGCTTGGGACATGGCATTGATAGGGGACATGTCCTCAAAACCAAAGCCCTGACGCCACTGCGTAATCCAGTTGGCAAAGTCTACAATAAATAGGTTGGGAATGCCGTAGTCCTTTTCTAAGTGATAAGCAAATAGATTGTATATATCGGAATAGGAACAGTCCATAATATAAAAAGAAACGGCTTCGTCAGTTTCGTTCATAGCGGCGTGGAGTCCTGCAGTAGCAGCGCCGTAGGATTCTCCATGTACACCCAGCATCCCCTCGGGATACCGTTTTCTTGCAAAAGAGACCACTTGAGCTAGATCTTCTTTTTCGAAATGTCCGTAACTGATACGGTTACCTCCACTCTGGCCGTGTTTACTGTGGTCATAGAGCAGTAGATTGAATCCTTCTCTTTGAAACATCTCCCCGAACTTCATCGCTCCCCATTTATCAGAGCCGATACCATGTGTAAGTATGACGGTATTGGCTACGGTATCCGGATGGGGTATGAGAAGGGCGTCCAAAGTATAGCCATACGTAGAGGGAATACTCAGTTTTACTTTCTGCTGCTTTTGGAACCATTCCCTATCAAAACACTTACCATGCCCCAGACACTGTTCGTACTGGTTATAACCATGATAGGTTTCTCTTTTGAACACCACATTGTGGAAGTAATTCCCTAACCCCAAGCCTATAAGGAGGGAAAGAGTAAGGAAGAATACGATGATTTTCAGGATTTTGCTCATAGACATCTACTCGGTATTCAAGAAAATAAGAAATAGGAATCAAATCAAACTTTAGAGGGGAAAAAAAGCCTTTTATCCTTTCTTTTACACTGATTCCTCTATGTTGATGGTCCATATCAGAGGCTTTTGGCACTCAACGGTTGATATAGTGCACTAAGGGTAGTCCCTTTTCGAAGGTAACTTTGCAGATACTGCCATAATCAAGATGTAATCGGAAAGCGTTTTTCAGTGGGATTTCCAGCAATAGAGCAAGTAGGGAACGAATGACACCACCATGAATGGTCAGGGCGATAACTTCATCTGGGTCGTTTTGGAGAAGTTCATCCCAGAAGGACTCTACCCGTTGAAAGAGGGCATGATACGACTCCCCATTGGGTGGAGCCACAGAAACGAAGTCTTTCATCCATTCTTCCATATCTCCTTTGGGTATATCTTTCCAAGGTAGCATCTCCCAGTCTCCAAAATCATACTCTTTCAGGCGCTTATCAAGGGTGATGGGAAAACCAAGTTCCAGTGCCAGTTCTTTACAGCGAAACAGGGGGCTGGAATATACTTGGTCTAATTTTTCGGGTAGTTTTTCTCGAAGTATTGCATATTCTTTCGTAAAAGAGTCGGCCAGGTCCAGGTCGGATTGTCCATAACAGATACCCGGTAGTATGTCGGGTGTCGTGTGCCGGATCAAATAAATTTCCATAGAGATAACAAACTTAGATAGATGATGATTTCGCTGATTTGTTGTACTGCGCCCAGGCAATCCCCCGTGTAGCCACCGATCCATTTTTTGAAATAACGGGCCAAATAAGCCTTCATGGCATAGACAGGGAGTACAATGCATAGTAATAATGGATTTCCAAAAAGAAGAATGGGGGCCAGTCCTGAAAACACTACCATGATCAGCGTATTGATACTCATTCTTTTGGCCACGGGTTTTGCCTTGCTATCCTCATTTTCCCTAACGTACTCATGCGTATAGATCATGCTGGCCGCAGTGGAACGGCTCAGGCTATGCCCGGACAGTAGTGCCAATGCCAAGCAAAGAGTGCCCTGAGCTTGATATATCTCAAACAATAGAAGGTATTTCAATGGTAATATCAGTACCATACCTATGAGTCCATAGGCACCCACTCTGCTGTCCTTCATGATATCGAGTATCTTGCTCTTGGTCCAGCCTCCACCAAAACCATCGCAGACATCGGCAAAGCCATCTTCATGAAAAGCTCCTGTGAGCAGTATACCCGTAATCATCGAGAAGAGGATACTGATGCTGATGGGCAACAGTTGACCGGTAGCATACAGGACCATGGCCGATACGCCACCCACTATCCAGCCGATCATAGGAAAATAGCGCGTAGCCTTTGCCAGCAGATCAGGGGAATGCCCTATCCACCTAGGGCAGGGAATCCGCGTATAGAACATGACGGCAGTAAGAAAGACCTCTACTTCTTTCTTGAACCTTGATTTTTGGTAAGTGGGCGACATAGGCACAGAGGACTCAGTTGATGGTAGTACCGCGTTCACTGACTCCGGCACTATCGAAGCTGGCCATCTCATTCAAAAATGTTACAGCTGATTGTATAATAGGGTAGGCCAGCGCGCAACCGGTGCCTTCCCCTAGGCGCATACCCAAGTTAAGAATGGGTTTGGCATGGATATGATCGAGCATCTTTTGATGGCCCTGTTCATCGGATACATGGCAGAAAAGAGCATAATCCTTGATTTCGGGAGCGATATTGAACGCTGCCAAGAACGTAGCTGTGGCAATAAACCCATCTACCAATACCACCATTCTCAAAGAAGCCGCCTGAAGCATGGCACCACACATCATGGCCATCTCATAACCACCGAAGGTACTGAGTACGGCATAGGGGTCGTCACTATCCAGACGATCACTATGGAAGGAAAGTGCTTTTTCCAAAATCGTGACTTTGTGTTTCAGCGCATCATCGTCCAGTCCCGTTCCTTTTCCCACACAATCGACAAGGGGCAAACCACAGAACAGGCTCATGAGCATGCTGGCAGAAGAGGTATTGCCGATACCCATTTCACCAAATCCCAAGATAGTACAGCCCTCTTTATGGAGTTCATCGATAATCGACGCGCCTTTTTCCATAGCTTTCACACAATTTTCAACGTGCATAGCGGGACCGTGTAAAAAACTGTCGGTTCCGCGCCCTATTTTAGCCTGTACAAGATCTGGATGTGCATCAAAATCATGGTCGACACCTGCATCCACGATACGAAGGTGTAGGCCATGCTGATTCGAGAATACATTGATGGCGGCACCTTTGTTCAAGAAGTTGAGGACCATTTGATGGGTGACGGACTGAGGGTAAGCACTGACCCCTTCTTTGGTAATACCATGGTCACCGGCAAATACCAGTAGGCTTGGCATCTGAAGGACGGGGTCGGTACGCTGTTGTATCAGTCCTATCTTTAGGGCTATTGCTTCCAGCTCTCCCAGCGCACCGAGGGGCTTGGTCTTTTGGTCGATTTTCTTTTGTAGGGCATCACCCACATCGGACTTGACCGCTTCGATTGTAAATCTCACTATACTGAATTAATTAGGATCTTCTGGTAAAACTATCATTATTTCTTGAAACCATAGGGACAGTGACGGCAACCACTTTGACAACAATACCCTCGTTTGAGATGATAGGCCGCTGTAAATACATACAGGCCATTTTCTATATAATAATCTGCCTCGACTTCGTTCGCTGCCTCCTGCTTGCCGTCACTTTTTCTTCTATCAAACAATCGCCCCATAACCCTTTTTCCAATTTAGTTTTTGATTCAAATCGAGATTTTCAGACCTGACAATAGCTTCCCGACGCTTCTTCGGGATATGCGGTAGCTTGGCCGAGGTCCTGATATTGCTGCTTTTATAGCATCAATTACTAAATAACATTTACAGGGATTTTGTTTTCACAAATGCAAATTCACTCTCCACAGCCCCTGACCTTCCGTTATAGCACCTCTCTAAAAGGTGAATGGTATCGAAAACCTTTCGTTTTTCAAGCCCCTATAGTAAAATGCTACGGTTATCGAAAAGCAATTATTTGACGGATAAGGGTAGCCCTGCTACCATGAACGATACCTTATCGGCAGCTTGAGCAATGTGCTGGTTCATCCAACCCTGCAAGCTTACAAAATCGCGTCCCATCCGGCTATCGGCATGTAGTCCCATGCCCAGTTCATTACTGACAATGAGCAGCGTTCCTTTTTCGCCCATATGTTCGAGTAGGAGACCGAATTCCTTTTTGGCCGCTTCGAGACTTTTGACCATATCGTAATCAAAAGCCATGAAGTAATTGGTCAGCCATAGTGTGACACAATCCATAACAACCACACGATTCTTGGGTACGACCTTGGCAATTTCCAAGGGTTCTTCTATCGTTGACCAGTGCTCATCGCGACGGTCTTTGTGCTTGCTTATACGTGCTTGGAACTCCTGATCTTCTTTTCTATCACGGGCAGTAGCGAGATAAACGGGAGCATCACTTAAAGTCAGGGCCAACCGTTCGGCATAGCTCGATTTTCCGGACCGCTCACCTCCGGTGATCAAATGTATCATATGCTCCTTATTTGAAGGTAAAGCTACTGGGGCCGATACCCACGGCATACCTATCCATCAGTGTCCCTTCAGGGCTGTACCGAAACATGTTTCCGGCAGAACTGAAGTCGGGTGCTTCTCCACAGATGAGATTGCCCGTAACAGGGTGGACAGAGATACCGTAGAATTTTTTGCTGATGAAGGGCGTGCCGGGAAGGGAAGTCTCTCTGTAGTCTATTTTATAGATATCCCCACTGGTCGCACCCCCAAAACGATAATAGAGTGTTTTTTTATCCGGACTGATTTCAAGATTTCTAGGGCCAGTACTTCCCTTTTCTCCCAAACTCTCGAAGAAGAGTATTTGCCCATCTTTATTGATTTTAGCGACGAACCCAGAGCTGCTGTTTTCCAGATCGATTTCAAAATCGGGAGCTGGACCAAAAGCGGTATACCCACTTCCCACAATCCAGTAATTGCCATCGGCATCTTCCTGTATACTATTGGGGTTGTCTCCAATGGTCACTTTTTTGTCAATGGTCCCAGCGGCAATATCGATGAAAACGACGACACTGTCACGACCAAATCCACCGCTGTTGGCAACCAGCACTTTTTCTCCGGAGCGGATCATCCGATTGGCACCACTGCCCACTTCGATGGAGTCGATGACAGTGGCATTTTTCGTATTGATGATCTTTATATGGCTGGTGCTACCGAACTGGCCCCAATCGGAGACATAGGCCCTGTCGCTGCCGACGTCCAGGATATACCTCGGAGAGGTGATGCCCGCATCTATGGTGGTGATGGAGGAAATACTATTGGCATCGATGACCTCTATTTTAGAGGAGTTTTGCACTAGGATATATCCTTTTCCTCCGATAAGACCAAAAGATTGGGATTGGTCCCCTAGGGGTCTCCCATTGGCCTGTTCAAAGATATTGTTGTTCATGGCCTTGTTTTCGCTGTCGAAAAAAGAAATGGAAGTGTTCCCTTGGCGGAAGCCTCCCTCATTGACCACAAAAATACCTGAGGTTTCGGTAGTCACGGGGACTTGAGGTTCCGTATCCTCATCGCAGGCCCAGAGGCCACAAGAAAGAAGTAGGACGAAATAGAGATGGCTTTTCTTGATCGTATTACTGTGCATAGTGTTGACTTGATGTTTAAAATTGAATCTTTAGGCTTATGTTTTTATTTCTCAGTGGCATGGGCCATCCCTTTCGGACCTCATAACTATGGTTCCATAGGTTATCGACTCTAAAGGAGAGTGCGAATCGGTATCGTTTATAGGACAAAGATTTGGACAGCGAGACATCGCCTACCTGAAATCGGGGGAGGGTATTGAAGCTGTCCGTAAAATCAATGAATTGCCGGCCGTTGATGATATGGTTATAATGCAGGGTAAAACCATGCCCCTTCAATTGCAGGGAGGCCCTGCCCAAGTGCTTGGGCGTATAGGTCAAAGTCTTGTTCAGTTCGTTGGGGTTGTTGCTGGAGACAATCAAGGCTTCTGTGAGCGTATAGGCGACACGGGTTCGGAGGGACCACTGGCCTAACTGCCACATGATTTTTGTAGAGGCCTCAATACCTTTGGCATGGACTTTTTCCTTGTTCAGAGGGGACCAGATACCATCGTCGTTACTTTGCCAGGTAATCCAGTTACGCGACCGATTGCTGAACAGGGTAAAGGAACTGTTTATGGATAGGTTCTTTGTCAAATTTAGGGGCTTGCTGTTCTCGATCCCTATGTCGGCGCTGCTGCCTTTTTCCTCTTGCAGGTCAGGGTTGCCCACAGCACCCACGCCCTGCCAGAAAAGATCGTTGAAGGTCGGTATGCGGTAGGTCTTGGAAATACTTCCGCGCAGATGTAGCGACCTGTGAAGGCGGTACTTGGCATTCAACCCAGGAAGAAAGGGGGACCAAAGACCACTATTGATGGCCTGTCTCCAATTGAGGTTGACTTCCAGGTTATTGTTCTTACTTGCCCATTGTACAGAAGAAAACAGGTCCCAGCGGTGCCTTTCGGCCAGATTACTACCATAGTTCTGTACCTCGGCCCGTTCGAAGTGATGGTGTAGTCCCGTGTGGAGGACCGCTCGTTTTCCCAGTAGTGTTTTGGCCTCCCACTGGTGTATATACTGCCAAGATCGGCTATCGGAAGTTACACCAATCGCCGGGTCTTGGTAATTCAGGCTATGTTGAAGTAGGGCTGTTTTCCATTCTTGCCTCCATCTCCCGTGACGCTTTACTTCCAGTATGGCTCTGGTGAACCGGTCCTTCTGACCCGCACGGGAGGCTTGGCTACTGGAGGAAACCGCTGGAATCTCTACTTGGTTGTCTTGATGCCAGAGTCGGAGCGATAGCTTGGTTTTAGGATTGAGATCTAAAAAATTCTCCCAGAGCATACCTTTTTGCTCTATGCCCGCATGCCTACGTTCTTCTATCGGCTTTTGGGCTTTAAAATTATTGACAAACTTGAAATTGTTGTCTGCCTCATTCCACAGTCCGGTAATACGGCTTGAAAACTTACGGTTCTTCCAGTTGAGCTTCAGGGCTGTATAGCGCTGACCAAAATCACCGATAGTACCTTGTAGTTCCGCACCGAAACCCACTTTCTGAGGCTCTGAGGTGTGCATATGTACCGCTCCCCCCATACTGCCGCTGCTGAACAAAGCACCTTCTCCACCATATTGGACACTCAGTTCGTTGACAAAGGCCATGGGCAGTAGTGTAAAGTCGGCACTTCCGTTCATAGGACTCTGTAGATTGATGCCGTTCCAGAGAATGGCCGTCTGACTGCCTCCTGTTCCTCGGAAAGTAGGCGTGGAAAGCCCACTCGGGCCGTAGGTCCGTATATAGGCAAAGGAAGTTCTGGAGAGAAGGTCGAATAAGTTGCCATCGGTATAGCTAGCTAGGGTCGTAGAGTCATACTCTTGTAGGCTGTTGCCACTGACAATGGCTTCCCGCTTGGCGGTGATGAGTATTTCCTCTAAAGTTTTCGCTCGGGTTTTCTCTTCTTGCTGGGCGAAGGTTGTGGGGACATATAGGATTAGTAGGCACCCTATTAGAAAGGTGATGCAATAGGGTATTTTTCTCGCCCTATCTTTAGGAATACTATCGTTGCTGTGCTGTATCATGTTTTTCAAGCCTTTCACCCGAAAGCATTGAATGCAAATGATGGATGGCAGGTCTCCTGGCTCTCCTAAATATTGTCAGCCTTCTCATCTCCAAAGGAAACAATGGCAGTGCAGGACAATAGTTGACCTCGTGCTTACACGAAGTCCGGATCACAGTTGCGGGGACAGCTTCCGGTTTTCACGGTATTCCCTATTAAGTACATGCCTAAGAAGCTAAGCATGAACACCTATCCAAATCAATACTTGTAAAAGTAGGCAAATTTTTCGGTATAACTTCATATTTTTCAATAGTCCCACAAAACCAAATCACCCGTTCATCTTCCTATTACGAGCATAAATTACTTCAAAATCAGCAGTGCTACACCACACAGGCACGTTACCTAGTGATACAAAGGTCTCCTCTCTTAAATCACTGATTTTATGATACTTTATGCCCTCATCACGAAATCCTATTGATGAATTTGGGTTCAAGAACTTTCATTTTCGGTGAAATAATGGTCTAATGATCAATCCACCAATGACCACAAGAACACTTGTCCGGAAACATTTCATTTTTCACGGACACTGCATTTCCAGAACAATTTGGCTTGAGTGTAGGTTGGCATGCAGAATGATTTACATTTTAGGGTTGTGTTTGGTGTCTTTTCTCTCCGGGTCGTCGCATTGGCTTTATTTACATTGCTGAAATTATCTCGTTCCATCTTTTCTTATGTTCATATTTCAGGGCGGTATCGGATTCTATCAGGTCCACATAGTTTGATATAAATTCAGAAGTCTCGGATAGAAGGCGCAAGTAATAGTTAAGAGAGGTTATAAGTCCATTTGCTATGACGTGGCAACCGTGGATATTCTTTATTCTTTCTATCTCAGTCTCGATTTTTTCGGATTCACTTGGGTCAATATCAGCAGTCGATAGCAGGTAGTACCTGTTCACTTGTGTAGTCTTGAATTTTTCGAAAGCGTCCTTAACCAGTTGTGCATTGATTGGGATACCATGCTTGACCTCTACTGCCTCAAACTCTTTTTCTTTTTCATCTACGATGTCAATATCTCCGATACGTCCGCTTCTGATGTCAGCAGAGGTATGGCTTTCAATCTCAAGGAGAGTTTTCCGTTCAAACCTCTTCGCTTCTTTCATTAAGCATTGATAAGCTGCAAACAATGCCAGGACAGGAAGACGGGAAGCCCCGTCTGCTGTATATTTGGCATTGAAATGTTTTGTAAGCAATCCGATAATCATTGCTATTGGAAGATGTAAAGGCTTCGCCAAGTCGATGGCCTGACTGTTTCTTTTGATGATCAATCCCTGCAATACATAGCTTAAGCACCCGTCCAAATCCTGCCCTTTTTGAATGAAATCAACAGTTTCCAAAAATGAGGTTTTCAGTTTTTCGGGTCTTATTGCTCCGGAATAATTCTTGTCATAAGGGACTTTTTGTTCCAGGGAACGGGTCAGCCAACCGCTTTCGGCCATGGCGGGAAACTTTGCACTTTTAAGAAATGGGGTAATATACCTTGTATCAAAGGTTCTACCTGAATATCCATTATCGATACTCGTCTGATGATTTCTGATGTCCTGTGCTGGGGTTAGCCTTTTGTAGACCAAGCTGGTAAGTACGACGGTAAGCACTCCTTTGGAAGATTCCGACTTGCCAAGAATTACATCCAAATGTTTCGTTATTGACTTAGGCAGATCTGATTTGATTTTGTTGCCGGAACCCACTAAGGTCATTGATTCATCAAAGGCTTTTCTAAGAAACGTATTCGGCATTGTTTATCTTGATTGACGTCAATAGTTGTTCTTTTATTTGGGTGGCGACTCCCTTTATCATGGGAACGGCAACGGAATTACCGACTTGCCGGTACAGTTCGGATTTATTGTTTATCAGCTTGAACTGCTTGGGAAAGCCCATGATTTTATAGCATTCTTCGATGGTCAGTTTTCTGACTTCATTTTCGTGGTATATCCAGAATCTTCCCGCGGATTCCTGGGATGGCAATGCGGGGTGTACACCCTCTGTGGAATATATGCGATTTGGTTGCTTATGAACACGGGACAAGTGTTCGGTATTTGGTCGGACACCTGCTTTTCGTATGGTTTTATTTCGATAGCCTGCAAATATCAAACCTGAATCCTGAGTTTTCATTTCCTCAAGAATAGTATAGGGCTCGTCCAGAAATTCAAAATCATTTTCCTTATCCAGAAAGTCTTTCAGAACAGGTTTTGGTTTCGTTTGCAATTTGGAAAAATCGAATTTTTTCTCCTTGTGTCCCACGATTATTATACGTTCTCTATTTTGTGGAACGCCAAAATCCGATGCGTTGAGTACCTTTTTGGAAACTTGGTAACCCAATTCTTCCAAATGCTGAACGATTGTGGTAAGTGTTCTTCTTTTATCGTGATAGAGTAAATGTTTTACGTTCTCCAACAGTACCACCTCCGGTGCTCTCTTTTCGATGATTTTGAAAACGTGATAGATCAAAGTTCCTCTTGTGTCCTCAAAGCCTTTCATTTTTCCTGAAATACTGAAAGGCTGACAGGGAAAACCTGCACATAGGACATGATGTTCCGGGACAATGTTCAGGTCAAGTTGGGTGATGTCCCCAAAAGGAACCTCTCCAAAATTCAATTCATAGGCCCTTTGGGCATGATGGTTGAACTCGGATGAAAACACGCATTTCCCACCGATTTCCTGCATGGGAATTCTGAATCCACCGATTCCCGCAAAGAGGTCGATGAAGGTAAATTCAGGATTCTTGGGCCCCGGAAATGGAACGTCCCATTGAATGGGTAGCATTGCCTGTAATTCGGGTTCGGAAGCGATGCTCAAGTCCTCGTTCTGTTGCTTGTAATATTCGACTGCCCTTTTTTCAAATGATTTGGAAATACCGTTGGTGTGATTATGAAGGTAATGTGTGAAAAATGCCAAATCCTCAGCATTTCCATTTATGTTTTCAATATCCAGACCTTTGCGGATTTTTGAATATTTAAGCATTTTTAAAATCTATTTTTCCCTGTTTCATATTTGTGAGTCTTTTGTACTCTGCTTTTTGTTCGGCGAGTTTTAAGAATTCACTTGAGTTTTCCTTTGGATAGATCATTTCAGCTATTTTTTCACTGAGGTATTCCTTTTCCAATTGGTCCATATCCAAATCAAAGATGTCAGCCAGTTTGGGAAGGATTCCCTCCGGTACAGTCCTCTTTCCGTTTTCGATTTTGGATAAGGTCGACTGGTCTATATCGAGCGCAGCGGCGAGTTTTGTCAGCGTCATTGACCCTTCGGTCCTCAGTTTATGAATATACTCGCCAAATGTTTCCTTGATCATCTTGAATATTTAACCTTGACAATTTTGTCAAAAATACTAAAATTTATTCACATCATACGGATTGGGTGCCGGAAATGTGCCTTGCCTCTGGTTCGTGGGAAGCGCAATGGGCTGGTCTAAGAGACTGTTTTGAAATTATTTTAGAATTTGTCATCATTTATTTTGGATAGGAGCGAGCGTTAAAATAGTGCCCTGAGGGCATTATTAGTGAAGGGGCCGGTCTGCCGCGCAAGGGTAAGAGCCCGACCGGCTTTAGGCGAAAACGGAGTTCAGGGCGAATAGGGAACATGTTGACTACGATTTGAACGATGATAACGCAACACGTCCAAAATACTTTTCTCAAAAACGGGGTATAGGTTGGCCGATTGTTAAACCCAGAATGTTCGTTGGAACTTCGTCATGAGGACTTAAATGGCAATAAATCAGGGTGTTTTCTTGTGTTCAGCGTAGCACCGCTACGGTTAATTCAAAAAACGCATTCATTTACTGATTTGAAGCCAGTTAAGTCCGGAATAGATTTTCTAATGGACATTTTGGGTTAAAATCAGTAGTATAGCTAAGTATATAAGTCTATTGATTAATATTGTAACTGATTATCAATTTATCCTAATTCCTGATATACAATAAAAACGATGAAAGAGTACGGCCATTGGGATTTACTGCAAGCGGAGAAGGCAGATTACTCTAGGTATAAGGAGCATCACCATCAGCTAAGGCGCAGAATAGCTATGATCACTGCGGTCATGGAAAGCTTTTCTTTGCCTAGGGTGTACCCTTACCCTGCCCTAGTGTCCCTGCTGATTTTCGTGCTTATGGGGACGGTAGTCTCCTGTACTCCCAACCCAGGGGAATCGGACAGAAAAGAATCCTTGGATTCCTCGGGAGATTATCGGCCCTTCCCGACCGTACTACAGTATGCGACCAACTTCGCGGTAGAGTATCGTGAATCGGCCAAACTGCTCACCGTTAAAGAACCCTACAAAGGGGCAAAGACTCCACTGCATTACCTATTGATCCAGCGGGGGATGGTTATGCCTCAGCATAGTGATAGTATCAAAGTCATCGAAATACCGATAAAAGACTATGTCTGTACCTCTACAACACTATTGCCTGCCATGGAGATGCTCCAAGAAATCAGCGGCTTGGTGGGTTTTCCCTCTCGGCAGTATATTTCTTCGGAGAAAGTGCTAGAGCGTATTCGTCAGGGAGCCGTAAAAGAACTGGGTGTGGACAATGCCATGGATGTGGAAAGACTAGCGGCCTTGGAACCGGATGTGGTCTTTAATTATACTTTGGACGGTGACATGAAAAAAGCCGAACAAATGGAGCGTCTGGGCATCCCTGTAGTTCTGGAGGCCGGCTATCTGGAGTCCAGTCCTCTGGCCCGTGCAGAATGGATCAAATTTATTGCACTGTTCTTCAACAAGGAAAAAGAGGCGGATTCTATTTTTTCACAGATAGCCTACAAGTATGAGGCAGTCAAGGCCAAGGCCACCAAAGTGCAACAAAGACCAACGGTACTTTCTTCAACGGTATACAATGATGTCTGGTACATGCCAGGGGGCAATAGCTGGGCAGCGACTTACCTCGAAGATGCGGGAGCCGATTTTCTATGGAAGGACAATTCCGAATCGGGAAGCATACCGCTCAGTTTCGAAGCGGTATATGAAAAAGCCGCCGAAGCGGACCTCTGGATTGGTGCGGGCAATGCACTCGCTTTAGAGGATCTGTTAAAGCAAGAATCGCGCTACGGGTACTTCAGGCCTTTTAAAACGGGAGAAGTATATACCTATAGTAAAAGGATCAACGCCTCTGGTGGAAACGATTATTTTGAGCAGGGCATGGCCCGTCCTGATATTGTTCTGAGCGATCTGGTACGTCTCCTGCACCCGGAGTTATTGCCCGAACATGAGTTGTACTTCTATCAAAAACTGAAAAAATGAATGGAACCTACTATCGTATACCTTAACACAATTGTTTCGGAACAAGGTGTTGTTATAGGGGTGCTCTGCCCTTGTGTAGCATCTCTAATGATCTATTCAAGATGAACATTGTACACTATGCTTCATTACCTAAGGGCCGTTTTTCTAGCTTATCTTCCAGTTCACCTTCTCTTGAGTATAAATGAAATCGAACCGGCACCATAACAGCTTCCGATATACTCGGTCACTAGTGTTCATGGGGGCTATGCTCCCAGTATTGTTTTTGATGGATATCTCTCTGGGCAGTGTGTGGATACCCCTCTCCGAAACACTCCGGGTCCTATCGGGAGAGGAAGCTGAGAAAACGACTTGGGGCATCATCTTGCTTCAGTTCAGGCTTCCCAGGGCCTGCACGGCACTCTTGGTCGGTTCGGGTCTGGGGGTAAGTGGCATCTTGATGCAGACCCTTTTTAGAAACCCCATGGCCGGCCCTTTTGTGCTGGGAATCAGCTCCGGTGCTAGCTTGGGGGTGGCCTTGATCGTACTGACGATGGGTACCCTGTCGGGTATCGCCGCGTATACCCTTAGCACTTGGACGATAGTATTGGCGGGCAGTACCGGAGCCGCTCTGGTCCTTGTCATGGTCGTGAGTGTGTCCGCAAAAATCCGTGATAGTATGTCATTGCTCATCATCGGTCTGATGTTCGCCAGTGTTACGGGTGCCATCGTCAGTGTGCTACAGTTCTTTAGTACCGCAGAGCAGATACAGCAGTACTTGGTCTGGACCTTTGGAAGCCTAGGGGCGCTGGACTGGGAGGAACTGGCTCTGTTTTCACCTGTAGTATTTTTGGGCTTGTTGGTATCCTATGCACACATCAAACCCTTGAATGCACTCTTACTGGGTGAGCGCTATGCCGAAAGTATTGGCATTCGCATGTCCAGGGTGCGCTTGGGCATTATCGGAGCAACGAGCCTATTAGCGGGAAGCATCACTGCTTTTTGTGGACCTATTGCTTTTGTGGGTTTGGCCGTGCCCCATTTGATACGCTTACTTTTCAATACCTCCGATCATAGATTATTATTGCCCGCAATCGCGTTGGGTGGAGCAAATATCATGCTGTTCTGCGATATGCTGGCACAGCTGCCAGGTAGTGAACAGCGTCTTCCCATCAATGCGGTGACGGCATTGTTCGGTGCACCTGTCGTTATCTGGTTGGTGGTCCGTAAAAGAAATATAGGAAACACCCTATGACCACATGACCATATCACACCGAACCATGGACGGAAAAATCAGGACTACTTCCAAAAAATACGCGCTACAGACCAACAATCTTAGTGTAGGATACAAACATAAAAAGAAAGCCCACGTCATACTCAGTAGTATGGATGTCACTATGGCATATGGCGAGTTGGTTTGTTTTATGGGGCAAAACGGAGTAGGTAAGTCGACCCTGCTCAGGACACTTTCCGGTATCCAGCCCCCTTTAGCAGGTAAAGTATGGCTAGGTGATAAGGACATCGCCTCACTATCCAAAAAGGACATCGCTCAACAACTGAGCTTGGTACTGACCGAACAGGTCCCAGCGGCCAACCTGTCGGTATACGAGCTGCTGACTTTGGGCAGGTATCCCTACTTGGGATGGGACATCCGACTATCTTCGCAGGATAGAGAGCTGATCGATAGGGCCATCGCCCTGACACATATCGAAACGCTGCTAGCGCAAAAACTCCATACCCTCAGTGATGGACAACGACAGAAAGCGATGATTGCCCGAGCACTGGTACAGGACTGTTCGGTGATGGTGCTGGATGAACCCACGGCACACTTAGATCTCAATAATAGGATAGAAATCGTCCTTCTACTGAAACAACTCTCCAAAGAGGTGAATAAAGCTATTCTAATGGCGACTCATGAACTGGACCTTGCCTTACAGGTAGCGGACAGGCTCTGGCTGGCGCACTCGGACGGTCCGCTGCTAACGGGCATACCCGAAGACTTGGTCCTCAATGGGGGTCTGGACGATACTTTTCGTCTGAAAGGCTATGACCTGAAAACAGGAAGGATCACGTACAGGACCACGCAGCACCTGTCGGTCCATATTCAAGGAAGGGGCTATGCCTATCTGTGGACCAAAAATGCCCTAGAGCGTAATGGTTATCCCTTGGTATCCTCCAGTGATGGTGCGGAAGTAAGTGTATTACTGACGGGAACAGAGGAAAGTCCCTTATGGCAGGTCGTTGATGAAAAAACAGGAAACAAGCCAATGCTAGAGGTGGATACCGTGGAAAAATTGCTGACCTTGCTATCTACGGGTTTTCCGTGGACTGTCTAGGACGAATTCAGCCCTTTTAGAAAAGAACTTTCCCGTGAAATTTTCGCCTTCGGCATCCAAAGTACGATGTAATGCGAGACTGTTTTGAAATGATAATTCGATTTTGTTATTACTTCTATGGAGTGTGGAGCGGAGCAGGACCGAATGTCAAAAAATGTTCTGAGAATTTTGTGGTAAAGGAGCCTGGGCGGGTGGAAAAAGGTAGTTCTTATACAAATTTGGGTTTCAAATGTCGTATAAGATTCCGTGGGTCATTTTTTTTAATCAAGGCGAGAACCGCAGGGATAGCAGCGCCATCCCGAGGATTGTCAACACAGAGTGAAGCAAAATGAACAGGAAGATAGGCGATATTTAAAAGCTAAGTTTGTATTAGAGGTATAGTTTAAAATACCTATAATTGCTTGATTGCCATAAATAAGTGCCCTGACATTGGGTGAAACGCAGAATTCGAGGTGGGAAAGAACTTCCTCAAACGTAGAAGGGTTTACCCTTTTTGGACTAGGGTATTTACTTGTTTTTGCTCTTTGGGTGACTATTCCAAAGCACCGATGACAATCAAAGCCCTTCGTGAAAATACTTGATAAGAAGGCGGTACTTGTCAGGTCCAGAGAGATGACTAGGGAGTAGTAGTCATTATCAATGGCCCTTTCGTGTTTTGGACAGTGAAAAATATAAACGAAATGATTTGAACTTCTTATTATATACCGAAAATCAGAGGTTTTCTATCCTAATGAAGTTCTAAGAGTTATATCACGATTGAAAAGTTGGAATCAACGTGAAACAAGCTGAGTTTACAGCCGAAAGAAAAAGGCTGAATCGCAGGGATTGCTTTTTATCAATTACATCTGCGGATAACCTTACTTTTATAACAGCTCTATCATTTTGATTTTCATATAGTTATTTTAGAGGCTATTGCTGGTTTCGAGAAAGGAGACTTCTTTTAGGATAGCTACTTACAGTGTGCCCCATACATACATAAATGACTAATGTACTAAAGACTCATTGTTCCTAGGCTAGTCTTTTGACCTTACTTTCCAATTCATTTTCTTTTGAGTATAGATCACAAGCTCAAAATAGGCCCTTATCAAAGTTCTTTCAATAGCATGAGTGCTTTCTCCTGCCATGGAGAATCCGTATTCGAAATACGTTGAAGCAAAAGCTTGGCCTTGCTCACTTCTCCCAGTTTCAGATGGGAGAGCGCTAGGTACCAGTTGCCATGATATTTCAGTTCCTCTGATGTCGATGTACTAAGCGATGTAAACCAACGGATAGCTTCCTCCTCCTGCCCCAGTGCCAGATAGGAGCAACCGAGAACCAACTCTTCATATCCCGGTCGAGCAAGCTCGGAAGAAGGCAGCAGACCCTCGATAACGGCATCGTACTGGCCATTGACATAACCTACGGAGAGAGGGGCAGATTCAAGTAGTGTTCCAGGGTAGGGAAAAGGTTCGAAATAAGCATGAAAGATGGCTTTATGCGGTGTTCTTCCGGATTGTAATATCAGTACGGAACCCAATACGACGACACAGATAATGGCTATGGCCCACTCCTTTTTTTTCCGAGGGATAAACCTTGATAGGTAAGGCCTATTTTCCCTTGCCAAGATGGAGTAGCCCCTATGATTTTCTTTAGGATTATTCACTTTTTGTAATGGCTTTTTATTGATTTTTTCTTTCGTAGCGATTTATAAATACCTATTGAAGGCTTATGAAATCGGCAATCCTACTTGACAGATTTTCTCAACCGGTCAATTTCAAGGGTAGGCATCTTTACCATGGACAATTACTTGTGGTTTTCTTTGTAGTACTTCGGTATTGTCTATTATTGTTTTACCCTTATGTAAGTTACGAGTAATACAAATTTAGGTTATAAATATGAAAGTAGGATTTCGAAGATCGATTTTGATGCATTGTAACCATTGATTTCAATGGTGTTGGCTCGGTTTTATCGAAAATCACACAGTATGTCCGCTAAGCTCAAGGTTCAACGAGCCGGAGACGTGCTTATTTTCATGGAATATAAAAATAGGTATTTTGCTTCTTACTTCGGTGGATTGCATGTCGAAAGCAACGGTTTGCGATGTTGTTTTATGAAAAATTGCCGATACAGTATTATGATTACTTCCAGTATAGTAAATGTGGCCATCCTCAGGAGTCTATTTTTGTTTTTTTTTAGAAAGTACAAAAGCTACCCGTCGGTTTTTCTTACAGGGTGGTCGGCAGATGATTTGCTGTGGTCCATAACCTATGGTATCGATACGCTTGCCTCTGATACCCTTTTTTATCAAGTAGGTCTTAATAGCCTTCGATCGCTCCTCGGATAGGATCATATTCTTTTTATAGCTGCCTATCCGGTCGGTATGCCCTTCGATGGTAATATGGTAGTCGGTATGCAATCGAAGGTGACGGTACAGCCGCTCTAGTTCTTTCATGGATTCGGGCAATATCTGTGCCGTGGACTGTTGGAAGAGTACATTTTCCAGTATTATGGACGTATTTAAGGAGAAAGCTTCCTCTATATCGGGTGTAGTTTCGATAGGGCGAAGGAAGAGGTTGTGTACAAGGTCCTCGCTACGGACTCTCAAAATACTTTTTATGGGCAGATAGCCTTCCTTTTTGATGGTTATGGTATAATCAGTATTGGCCTCAAGCCGTTGGGTATATCCCTTTGTCTTATTTGCCTCCACTTTATTCGGGGACAGGTCAGCTTTGGAGAAAAACAAGCTTGCTTCAAGGCTAAGTAAGGTACTTTGGTCGTATATATAGCCCTTCACGGTGACCAATGGCGAAGTTTGAATTTTTATCTTAGTCTTGGTCGGAGGCTCTTTTCTTTTTTCCATAGTAAAGCGTCCAGGACTGCAATGGCCCGTGTAATATTTCCCATTGGCATATAATTGAGTACTCCGCCAAGTGCCGCTAAGTATGAGTTTTTGTTTTTTTGATGAAAACTGTCCTGTAAAGCGCTTGATGCACCAGTCAAGCTTGCGTATAGGAGTACTTTTGACCACACGGTATTCCTTGAGTGTGACCTTCCCGGTTTTGGTTATCGCCCCTTTGAATAGAAGTGTGACATAGGCTCCTCCTTTTGGGTTCACTAAAGTCGAGGTTCCCGTAAGCGAATCTCCTTTCTGTTCGATATCCATGCTCAGCTGGAAATCATAAGCCTTATTGCTTTGCGGCAAGACTCCTTCCCAGTGCCCCGCGATAGAGGGCCATTGGGCCTTGGCAGTACAGCTAAGGAACAAAATGCAGAAAAACAAAAAATAGTGTTTCATGATATAAACCCAAAATGTCCATTAGAAAATCTATTCCGGACTTAACTGACTTCAAATCAGTAACTGAATGCGTTTTTTGAATTCAGCGTAGCGGTGCTACGCTGAACCCAAGAAAACGCACTGATGTATTGCCATTTATACCCAAATGAAATTATTTTGGGACTTACTGAAACAATCAAGAAAACACTGTTCTGCCCGGAACGGCCCTAATGACCAATCAGCTAATGACCGGTCAACAAATACAGGATTTGTCCAAGACTACGGAACTTCAAATCTCCCATTTCATTTTTTGCTGAGCATAAGTCCTCATGACGAAGTTCCAACGAACATTTCGGGATAAAGGATTAGCTTGACAAAGCAGGTCCCGAACCTAAAAAGGTTCATGCCATCTTTATGGGGCACATAATTGTTTATCCTAAACGATACCATCGAATTTATTTTCAGGGTTTTATACAAACTTAGCTTTCAAATATCGCCTATCTTCCTGTTCATTTTGCTTCACTCTGCGTTGACAATCCTCGGGATAGCGCCGCTATTCCTGCGGTTCTCGCCTTGATTGAAACAAAATGACCGGCGGAATCTTATACGACATTTAAAACCTAAATTTGTATTACACTTATGTACCGACCTGTAAAGTTGCGAAAATCTTCCCAATTCATTTCTTCCTGACTATTACAACGCTAGGTCAACAAGATAGGTTATCAGCTTGAGATCAATATAAGAAGAAATACTTGGGGATAGGCATTTGCGATTGACCCGACCAAAGGATTCGGTCTAACCTGCCCAGCCTTCCCGGTCCAGGCTCCGGTACTGGATCGCTTCTGCTAGGTGCTCGATTTTTATGTCTTCGGAGCTGCTCAGGTCTGCGATGGTCCTAGAGACTTTCAGTATCCGGTCAAAGGCCCTGGCCGATAGTCCGAGTTTTTCCATGGCCGTTTTGAGCAGTGTTTTTCCCGCAGTATTGATTTTGCATACTTTTTTGACCATTTGGGATTCCATCATGGCATTGGAATGGATGTTTTTATAGGTTTCAAACCTTTTCTGCTGTATCTCCCGTGACAGGATGACTCTTTCCCTGATGTCGGCACTGCTTTCGGTTTTTCTGTCTGCCGTCATCTGGTCGAAAGAAACGGGGGTTACTTCCACATGGAGATCGATACGGTCAAGCAGCGGGCCGCTGATTTTGTTCAGATAGCGCTGGACCATGCCCGGCCCACAGATGCATTCTTTCTCAGGATGATTGTAATACCCACAGGGGCAGGGGTTCATACTGGCAATCAGCATGAAGTTGGCAGGAAAATCCATGGATACCCGCGCTCTGGAGATAGTGACAAAGCGCTCTTCCATGGGCTGGCGCATGACCTCCAGTACACTTCTCTTGAACTCGGGCAGTTCGTCGAGAAAGAGGACCCCGTTATGTGCCAGGGAGATTTCTCCGGGTTGGGGGATGCCCCCGCCCCCGACAAGAGCCACATCACTAACGGTATGGTGCGGAGCGCGGTAGGGTCTTTTGGCTATCAGCGTGGCATCGGTCCCCAGTTTGCCTGCTACGGAGTGTATCTTGGTCGTTTCCAGAGCTTCCTGTAGGCTTAATGGGGGCAATATGGAAGACAGCCGCTTGGCCAGCATCGTTTTTCCAGCGCCGGGTGGGCCTATCATGATAACATTATGCCCGCCCGCAGCGGCTATTTCCATGGCTCTCTTGATGTTTTCCTGACCTTGGACATCCTTGAAGTCCGTATCGTGATGTTCGATTTCAGAGAGAAAGATATCACGTGTATCGACAACCAATGGAGCGATGTCGATATCGCCTTCCATAAAGTCGACAGCCTCTTTGATGGTCTTTACTCCGATGACGTTCAGGTTATTGACGATAGCAGCTTCATTGGCATTTTCCTTGGGTAGGATAAACCCTTTGAATCCATTTTTCCGTGCTTCGATAGCGATAGGGAGCACACCTTTTATGGGGCGCAATACGCCATCCAGTGCCAGTTCTCCCATGACCACATAGGATTCCAGTTCAGGAGCGGAAACTTGCCCCGAAGCCTTTAGTATACCCAGAGCGATGGGCAGGTCATAGGCAGAACCTTCCTTGCGTATATCGGCCGGGGCCAGATTGACAACGATTTTCTGTCGGGGCATGTTGAAACCATGGTATTTGATGGCTGATTCTACCCGATGCTCACTCTCTTTTACAGCACTATCGGGCAGACCGCTCATGTAGAATTTCGTGCCCTGTCCTACGTTGACCTCAATATCGATTTTCGTGGCATCTACTCCATGTACGGCACTGCCGAAAGTTTTTGCCAGCATATCAGATAAGGATTTTTTCGGTAAGCAATATGAGAATGTGGATGACTTTGATATGGACCTCCTGTATCCTGTCGGCATAGCCATGATGTGGCACCCTGATTTCCACGTCGGCCATGCCGGCGAGCTTTCCCCCATCCTTACCACTCAGTACAATGGTCTTCATGCCTTGGGCCTTGGCTGCTTCGACTGCATGGATGATGTTCCGGGAGTTGCCGCTGGTGCTGATACCGAAAAGGAGATCGCCTTTCCGGCCCAATCCTTCGACATACCTAGAGAAGATATAATCGAAACCATAGTCATTCCCTACACAGGAGATATGGCTCGGGTCCGAAATGGCCATCGCCGCGAGGGCTTTTCTGTTCTCCCTGAAACGGCCACTGAGTTCTTCGGCAAAGTGCATCGCATCGCAGTGCGAGCCCCCGTTACCACAGGCGATGGCTTTGCCACCATGCTGTAGTGTGTCGGCCAGTAGCTGTGCTGCCTGTGCTATTTTTTCAATGGTCGGGGCTTGGTGTATGAACTGATCTAATACCTTGGCTGCTTCCGACAGCTCTTGGCGAATCAGGTGTTGAAAATCTGTCATAGTATTACTTACTGCTGCCGCTCATTCCTTCAGGGCGGTCCTGCACTTTTCCTTTGGTTTGGTTGGCCAGTTTCACTTTTTCCTGTCGGTCATATAGTTTGGCCTTCCAGCCATTGATCTCATCGGTCATGGCATCGATTTTTTTGTTCAGCTTTCCCAATTCCACCTTGTCCATAAAATAATCTATAGTGACCAAAATCAACCCGAGTAGCGTCCCATACTTCATATAACCAATATACCCTTGTAACTTGAGGAGGTAATTGAAATCGGCCTCATGACTTTCGATATAGAGGCTAAAAGTAAAGAGGCTGACATGGAAAAAAAAGAAAAGAAAATAAAAAACAACACGATACTTTTTCATATTACCAATAATGATTTGTTAGACAATGGGTCTTTTTCAGGAGAATTTGAAATTAAAAAAATGATGATGGGTCTGTCTTCTATACCATCATTGATGGCATATGACCGATTTGGGCATCCATGCCTTTAGTAACCAAAACTAAATATAATATTATTACTCCTCCTGCAAACAAGATAATGAATTTTTAAAATATATGAACATCGAAAAGCTTAAGAGACCGTTTTAAAATGAATCTTTTATTTTTTTATACAATTTTTTGAGGTATAATTTCGTCGAAATTTCTGTAAACAGTGTTGCTATCGATATCAATCGAGCTTCATTCCGCATCAAAAATAAGCGAAAACAAATTTCAGGGCAGCATCTAATACAAGCTTAGCTTCTAAAATCGCCTATCTTCCTGTTCATTATGCTTCACTCTGCGTTGACCATCCTCGGGATAGCGCTGCTATCCCTGCGGTGCTCGCCTTGATGGATACTAAAATGACCCGCGGAATCTTATACGGCATCTGAAACCCAAATTTGTATAGCTTCCCGAAATTTAAGTAGGAATCATGCATTTAGTTCACTCCGCTATTTAGCTTCCATAGGTGTTCATGGAAACGGCTTTGATTGATTCCAGTGAAAATCAATCAAAGCATCGGTCTTCGACTTGACTTTCCACTACTGATTTGAATAGCTTCAAATCAGTGAAATTGACATACTTTCTTGCATTTCGAACCTTTATAAAGGTTTGGATATCAGTGTATTCGCGAAATCCTATTGATCGATTTGGGTTAAAACAGATACAAAGGTAAGCCAATGCATAATTGCAGGTTTAAAAATTATGGTTCCGTTCGGGGATATTCCATCGAAGGTGTAATGAGGTATAGGCAGTATCCTGCTCTTTCTCCGGTAATGCACTACTCCGGCGGCGCATCAGGTGCTGTACAT
The DNA here is from genome assembly GCA_947492745.1 of uncultured Cyclobacteriaceae bacterium. GTDB lineage: Bacteria > Bacteroidota > Bacteroidia > Cytophagales > Cyclobacteriaceae > Aurantiphycus > Aurantiphycus algarum. Next base: position 53,147 of record CANLOE010000031.1, read on the forward strand.
CGATGAACATATTGTGACGCCACTGATAAGATAGTCCCAGGCTTAAGGACCTCAATTGCGAAGAGATACCCTGACCGATGAAGTTCCCCCGATCCAACTCCACAAAATTCATCCTTTGTCGAGTAGTATTGTTCTTCAGAACATCTCCGCCCCAGTTTACCCCTAAAGTATCCAAGCCCTGATCGACCAGCAGGAGCTTGCCCGTAATATTGAGCCGCTTCAAAGGCTGATAGCGGACAATACCGATAAACTCATTGAAATTGGCACCGAGTGGGTGGGCCAGAGGCTGCTCGAAATGGGAGTAATTGCCATAGGCAGAGCTATGACTGTAAGTATAGGGTCTTGCTATATTTGTTTCGGCCTGTAAATCGAGGTTTTTTATACCCAGAGCATCAATATATTTACCCCCCAATTGTACCCCGAACTTGTTTCCCCACCAGCCGTTTCCTGCACGGAGCTCTCCCAAAAGAAATTCGTCTATGGTCAATTGCCCATAGAGTGAGAACTGTCGTAGGAAGTTCCATTTGAAATCCAGACCGACCAAGGCATTGTCCACGCTCCCGTTTTGTTGTTCCAGTGCTCTGTAGAAGATGACTGGGTTGAGGTAGTTGGGGTCAAATTGCCCTAAAGTAGTGGAATCAGCTCCGAAAATGATGGATTCGAAAAGCCCAATATTCAGATTATCGCTGATATTGACAGATAACTGATGCAGGGCCATGTATTTTTTCGGATAGCTACCGTCGGATAATGTCCCGCCCGCAAAAGAGCTGACATCTGCTGTCAATTGTGTGAAAAGGTTGGTGTAGTTCAGTTTCCATACTTTTGTATCCAGTTTTAGAAAGAGGTAAGCGGGAGCTGTTCCCGATAGGATCATGGACCGGTATCCATTGCCCATAAAAAAACGGTCATGCCCAAACTGTACCTGCATGATATCTTTGATCGCCTGAAAACTGATATATCCTCTAGCGGTAAAAAAATCAACACCATCCTCTTTGAAGTTCTTCCAAAACCCTTCTTGTGGTACTACTTGCTTGTCACGGACCCTATCGCGGACATAAGAAGGAAAACGTGCTTGGTTCTCCCCGATAAAAGAGTAGAAGCCGAGACGCTTACCGACCATCCCCCTTAGCTGAAGGCCCCGTGTATTGATATAAGGGCGACTTTCGTCGGCTTCTGTATCCCGCCCTATGCTGAAATGGATGACAGGATTGAGGTGCAGTTCAAAATCTTCCGTCTGTACATGGTAGAAATCGGATTTCTTTCTGTATAACCGCTTGAAAATAGGCTTTTCGCTCGTATTCTTAGGAGAGGAGGCCCATTCCCAGTTATCATTGCGGAGGTAGTCCAGATTGAAGGCGTCCACAGCGGATAAGCCGGTAATATACTGAGCGACGCTATCCGCAAAATTAGCGATAGCCTTTCTTTGATAGGGCTTGCCGACAGAGAAAAAAAAAGGGCTGGGTCGACCGGATTTGATTTCATAACGGTCCACCCAGTGATAATAGGTCCTGTCCAGCGGAGCGTTGATACTTTGGGAATGGGCTGGGGTACAGTAGCCGAAAAGTAATGCCAAAACCCCAAGAAAAATCGTATATTGCATATAATCGTTGAAATTAGCTACATTGGGACAGCATCGACTTTCCGAAAAATGGAAAAGCTTATGCCTAACTTTAAATAGGGCAATTTAGGACAAACTTTATCTATCAGCTATTTTTTTTTGATTAGTTCTAAATGTTAACGGTTTTTTTTGTTACTAAGTCAAATAGTAGTATCTTTGTGCCTCTTTTGGAATAGCATGTGAAGTATAATATATAAATAAAATGAAAAAAGAAATTCACCCGGAATATAAAGAAGTTATCTTCCATGACCAGTCAAGTGACTTTAAGTTCATGACCCGTTCTACGATGACTTCCAAAGATACTATCAAGTGGGAAGATGGTAACGAATATCCTTTGATTAAAATCGAAGTAAGTTCTGCATCGCACCCTTTCTACACTGGTAAGAAACTATTTGTGGATACCGCCGGTAGGGTCGAGAAGTTCAACAGGAAATACAAGAAGAAGTAATTTCCAAAGTAAGACATTTAACTATAAGGTCCTTCGGCTCAGCTGAAGGACTTTTTTTTTGCTCTTTTTTGTATATGGACGGCATGTATGCCCCAGAGAAAATGAATAGGGAAAGGTTCAAGAGAGCGGTCAGACATAATGAAGTCCATGGTCCATTGTACATTGGTGAAAGGGTCGCTGGGAATGTTTCATAGAGATACCCTTCCATCCAAAAAAAGCACCCTGTTCCCAAACCGATTGCGCTGGAGTATACGATGCGTAGGGATGGAGGAAATTTGATCGGGGCCTTGTTTTTTTTGTACTGAGATTAGCGTTAATTTGAGGATGACTTCCAATCATATAGCGTCTATAAACCGGTTATCTGATAACGGTTTTTATCTACCTGAAAATGAGTGGTAAGCAGCTATTTTTATTCAAATAATATAAAAAGGGAATATGAACCTTATCTTGTTCGACGAAGCTGATTTTCGGGAAGCGCTGCTTCCTTTTACCTTTACGCGACCGATATCGGGCATACGTGTGGGTATACTGACCATTGCCGAAAAATGGGAACGTTATATGGGGCTGCGCCCTTCTCATCATACCAGCCCTCATCTAAGTGCGAAATATCCACTACATACCGAAGAAGATAACCTTTTTGTCAATAGTGCCTTATGTCCTGACAGGGCGGTGGTCAGTGCTGTTGGGTCATTGGAGGATGGGGCCGCATTGATGAAGGGGGGCGTTTGTCTGGGCCTACGAACCACGGAAAGGGCAATGCCGGACCTACAGGACATGAATAAGGTAGTGTATGAGGAAGATTGTACCCTGATTCGCAGATCTTGGCATATCTTTCGGGAGAACGGTCGGCAATTGCGAGAAGATTTCCTGCTGTTGACGCAGGGACGTAATTCCGAACCCATCAGAGACCCCTTTACTAAGGTGTATTCAGAGGAAAATGTCTTTTTAGAGAGTGGGGCCAGCATCCGGGCCGCTATTCTGGATGCAGAGCAGGGGCCTATTTATATCGGTCGGGATGCGCAGGTACAAGAAGGAGCGATAATCAAAGGCCCCTTTTCTTTGGGAGAGGGAAGTGTTGTGAACATGGGGGCAAAAATAAGGGGCGACACTAGCGTTGGACCCTTTTCCAAGGTAGGGGGAGAGGTCAGCAATTCTGTTATTTTCGGTTACAGTAATAAAGGGCATGATGGCTTTATCGGTAATACGGTCATCGGAGAATGGTGTAACCTGGGTGCCGATACGAATACCTCCAATCTGAAAAATAATTATAGCGAGGTCAAACTTTGGGACTATTCTTCGAAGTCTTACCAAGGAACAGGTCAGACTTTTTGCGGCCTGATGATGGGCGATCATAGCAAATGTGGTATCAATACGATGTTCAATACAGGGACAGTGGTGGGGGTGGGGGCCAATATCTTTGGAGGTGATTTTCCTCCCAAGTTTCTGCCCTCCTTCTTATGGGGCGGTAAGGGAGAACCGGCTACTTTTCGGCTGGAGAAAATGCTGGAAGTTGCCGAAAAGGTAATGTTACGCAGAAAGAAGTCCCTCAATGAGATAGAAAAGACTATATTAGCGGAGATTTTTGAAATGACCCGGACACATCGTGATTGGGAACTAGGACAGTAAAGGAAAAGAGAATAACCCATGCTTTTCGCGGACATCAAAGGCTTACAGGAAGTAAAAGAGGCATTGATAGCCTCTGTTCATAACAATCACATCGCTCATGCACAACTGTTCGCAGGAAGTGTCGGAGGGGCTGCCCTGCCCATGGCCTTGGCTTTTGCGGGCTATCTCAACTGCGAGAACAGGACCGATGAAGATGCCTGCGGTACCTGCCCTTCCTGTCTGAAAAACAAAAAATTTGTCCACCCCGATCTACACTTTGCCTTTCCCGTCAGTAGTACCAAAAAGGTGACGGGAAAGGATGCTATCAGCAAGAGCTTTCTCAGTGAGTGGCGGCAGTTTCTTCAGGAGAGGCCCTACGGTACTCAGGTAGAGTGGTCGCAGGCCTATGGAGGAGAGGACAAACAGGTCAACATATCCAAAGAGGAAAGCCGGCAGATCATCAGCGCTCTGGCCTTGAAGCCTTTTGAGGGCAAGTACAAAATCATGCTCATCTGGCTGCCGGAGCACATGCATTCTGCGGCTGCCAATGGTATTCTGAAAATACTGGAAGAGCCACCCGAAGCAACAGTATTCCTCTTGGTATCCCAAGCTCCGGAACAGTTACTGACGACCATCCGTTCGCGCGTACAAATGGTCAAGGTACGGTCTTTTACAGATGATGAACTCAGGGACATCTTAGTGAACACCTATCATATCGACACTTCCAGGGCTGGGCAGTTGGTCCACTTGGCAGATGGCGACCTGAACGAAGCACTCCAGCTTCATGAGGAGGTAGAGGATGATAGTCATAGCATGTTTCGAGAATGGATGCGCCACTGTTTTCAGCGTGATTTCACACAATTGGTGGCGTGGTCGGATAGTTTTCAGAAAATGGGCAAGGTAGCACAGAAGAGCTTATTACAGTATGGGTTGACCATTTTCAGAGAGGTGTTGATATGCAGTTTTGAAGGAAAGGACATGTTACGGGCAGAAGGGGAGACCTTGACTTTCGTACAGAACTTCAGTAAGGTCATGGATGCTCAAAAAATAGAAGGTATTGCCGTGGCGCTCAATCAGGCCCACTACCACTTGGAAAGAAACGGGAGTCCTAAAATCGTATTTTTGGATTTGTCACTGACCATTGCCAGGATGATCCGATGAGTTCATCGGTGCTTTTTCCTATCTACTCGATGAAAGTCCTCAAGGATAAGCATCATAGCCGGATGTCAAGAGGCGCGTCCCGAAAAATCAGTGATAAATAATGATATATTGATGATATTGTAATTAAAGTATGCAGCATATAAGAATAGGCACACGCGGTAGCCGATTGGCACTTTGGCAAGCGGAACATATAGCGGCTTTGCTCAAAGAGGGAGGCTTCGCGACGGAAATCGTCAAAATAGAGACCAAAGGGGATAAGATATTGGATGTCAGTATCGCCAAGATCGGTAGTAAAGGCGTATTTACCGAAGAGATAGAAACGCAGCTGGCCGAGGGTAGTATCGATATTGCCGTTCACAGTGCCAAGGATATGCCTTCTGTATTGCCCGAGGGCTTCGAATTGATTGCCTTCACTGAAAGAGAGAAAGCGCATGATGTACTGGTCAGTCACCGAGAGGACTTCCGCCTCGATGCCGATAGTCCCCCGCTTATCGGTACGGCTTCCACACGGAGGGTGGCATTGCTGAAGCGCTATTATCCTAAAACTACCACGACTGCCGTTCGTGGCAATCTACAGACCCGTATCGCTAAAATGAAGGATGGGGCATGTGATGCATTATTATTGGCCTATGCGGGAGTCTACCGAATGGGATATACGGACATGATCAAAGAGCAGTTGCCTTTTTCCCGTTTCATCCCCGCTGTAGGACAAGGAAGTATCGCTATAGAATGTTATGATCAGATGGACCCGCAACTCAAGAACAGACTAAAAGAGCTATTGAACCATAGTGCGACAGAGCAATGTTTGTTGGCAGAGCGGGCTTTCCTCAAAAAATTGCAAGGGGGGTGCAGTATCCCCGTTTTCGCGATGGCGGTACATAGTGCGGATGATGAAGGACAGGTGACTATCAAAGGAGGTATCATCTCCCTGAACGGTAAGCAACTCATCGAAGCGGAATTTCATGCGCCAGTGGCCGATGCCCATCGACTTGGAGAACAATTGGCAGACCATATACTGAAAGTAGGGGGAGATGTAATACTTAGAGAAATAAGGGCAGCGCAGCAGAAGTAAGTTGTTCTGGGTGACTTCACTTGGTGTCCCTGCATTATCCGCTAGGTATACCGGAAAAAGTCCTGCTATTGAGGAATAAAAAGAAGAACCATATCACATTACCACAACCGATAGACAATATAAATTATGAAAAAACCGATAGGTAATATCACGGTCATACTGACCTTTCTGATGTTGATCATTGGCTGTAAAGCTGAGAAGGATTATTTGGTCATCATCAAGACCGACTATGGCGATATGAAGGCCATTCTATACGAAGAAACCCCCAAGCACAAGGAGAACTTCATTAAATTAGTGAAAGAGGGCTTTTACGATAGTTTGCTCTTTCACCGCGTGATCAAAGACTTCATGATACAAGGGGGCGACCCTGACTCCAGAGGAGCGAGCCCCGAAGCACAGCTGGGCAGTGGGGGGCCTGATTATACCTTACCCGCAGAGTTCGTCGAAGGTTTTTACCATCACAAAGGAGCATTGTCGGCAGCAAGAATGCCCGACGGTCAGAATCCAAAGAAAGAAAGTAGCGGTAGTCAGTTCTATGTCGTACAAGGCAGAAAGTCCAGCAAAGAAGAGCTGACCACGGACTGGGTCGAACTGGGAAAGGGTATACAGCGTATCGCGGAAGAAGATAGTTTGCTGATGGAAGAACTGAGGACATTGTACCGTAGCGATCAGGAGGCTTACAGTCAAAAAATCATTTCCCTAAAACCCATTATTGAAGAAAAGTACGGCATCAAGGCCGATAAGGAAGTCAGCGAGGAGAAACTGAAGGCCTACTCTACGATAGGGGGCGCTGGGCATCTGGACGGAGAGTATACGGTATTTGGTAAAGTAGTGGAAGGTCTAGAGGTAATCGATAAGATAGCTGAGCAGCCTACCCGGCAGGGCGACAGACCTGTCACGGACATACACATGAGTGTAGAACTCGAAAGTCTTCTCAAAAAGAAAATCACGGAGCTGTACGGTTACGAATACCCTGAAGATTGAAAATGATTGTCAGTTCTTTGGATTAATGTATATATTCTTATAATTACAGCGTAATTATACCGTACTTACTGGGAATGATAAGGAAAAGATAACAGGAGTTAAGGGATGGGCCTACATTGAGTTCTTACCTTTACGATTTTAAAACCAAATAACGAAGAACAATGAAAATATTGGTGACCGGCTCCAATGGACTTTTGGGACAGAAACTGACAAGTCTGATGGCCTCCGAAGCGGGGGTGACCCTTGTGGCTACGGGTAGGGGAGAAGACCGCTATAAAGGCGAGGGCTATACCTACCGCTCTATGGACATAACTAGCAAGGAAGACGTGGAAGCCGTCATCACAGAGGAGCGACCCGAGGCCATTATCCATTGTGCGGCCATGACCAATGTGGACGAATGCGAGCAAAATCGCGAAGCCTGCTGGAAAATGAATGTGGATAGCGTAGGATACATCATCGCAGCAGCAGAAAAACAAGGCAGTTTCTTGCTGCATCTATCTACGGATTTCATTTTCGATGGCAAAAAAGGGCCTTTGGACGAGATGGAACAGCCCGATCCTGTCAATTATTATGGTGAAAGCAAACTGGAGGCCGAGCGCTTGGTACAGAAGAGCCAGCTGAAGTGGGCCATCGCCAGAACGGTGCTTGTCTATGGCATAACCAAAAACATGAGCCGTAGCAATATCATACTATGGGTGAAAAATAGCCTGGAAAAACAGCAGCACATCAAGGTAGTGGATGATCAGTGGCGCACACCTACTTTGGCTGAAGACTTGGCCATGGGGTGTTTCCTGATCGTTAAAAATAAGGCCGAAGGTATATTCAATATTTCGGGTGAGGATTTTTTGAGTCCTTACGATATGGCCATGAAGACCGTTGAATATTTCAAACTCGATGGTAGCTATATCCAAAAGGCGGACTCCACTATATTTTCCCAGCCGGCCAAAAGACCCCCAAAGACGGGCTTTATCATCAACAAGGCAAAACAGGTACTGGGATACAGTCCGCGAAGCTTTGAAGAAGGCATCGCTATGGTCGCCACTCAGGTAGATGCTGTAGTGTGATAGCACATTTTTTCTATGAAAATAGCAACAAAGGCCCCGAAAGCGAAGCTCTCGGGGCCTTTGTTCTACTATGCGACGGTTGAGTTAAACCCAAAATGTCCATTAGAAAATCTATTCCGGACTTAACCGGCTTCAAATCAGTAAATGAATGCGTTTTTTGAATTAACCGTAGCGATGCTACGCTGAATCCAAGAAAACGCACTGATCTATTGTCATTTAAGTCCTCATGACGAAGTTCCAACGAACATTCCGGGTTAAAAGTTCAGTTTCTCCCATCATCAGCGTATGCCTACACGGTCGGGAAAAACAGTTTGGACAAAAAGAAAAATACATGATTATACTCAAGTACAATCGGTAAGGAGCAGATAGGTACTCTGGTGAAATATGCCCAACCGTTACAGGTTTGGTACAAGCTGATTCCTTTCAAGAAGAATCCTATTCTTGGAAAGCCCTCCATTACATCATCTTCCCGCGCTATCAAGATTGTCCTTCTGGGAGGTATATTGGAAATACGGTGACACTCATTGTTTTTTCTTTCTTTGTTCTTGCCGTATGGCCAGCGAAAGGAAGTAGGTGAAACCACCGACGACTATCCCTAAAATCAATGCCATGCCTATTATCGTTGAAGTACTCATTGTGTTCTTTTGTAGTTTATCCCAAAATGTCCGTTAGAAAATCTATTGCGGACTTAACTGGCTTCAAATCAGTAATACAAATTTAGGTTTTAAATGTCGTATAATACAGATTAATATTTTTAATGTCGTATATATTGATTAATTTCCAAGATGGGAAAGAAAGTACACTTCGAAG
>CANLOE010000032.1 GCA_947492745.1 uncultured Cyclobacteriaceae bacterium
ATTTCCCTGTAAGACATAGATTCACGGCCATCAATTTGAATTCCTTGTCGTACTTCCTTCTTGTTTTCTTCATTCTTTCTGTAAGTTAACCCTATTGAGCTTTTCTTACTGTCCAGTCAAATGTATACACTCCACACAGCAACCGTCATCATGTTCAAATTTTGAGAACTTTCGGTAGTCCCGATGTACCGGCAAACGTAGCGATGCAGCAGTAAGGTGTCCTCTTTTAGAAGCAAAACGGAACGAAATACACGAAATTTTGAATAGCGCTTGCCTTGCGCATTGAAATTAACCTTATGTTTGTCCTATGAGGGCGTGGCCCTTATGCTTTCATTGTATTTTCCTTTTCTACAACGACAACTAAGATATTGCTCATGGAACTGTCCGCAACGCTGATTATCTCTATACTTACCGTTCTGGCTTCTTTTTACGCCTGGAGCAATAACGAAGTCATGTCCAAATGGATTTTCAACCCTTATACTATCCAAAACCACAAAGAGTACCATAGGTTCATCACATCAGGTTTCATCCATAACGATCAGATACATTTGTTCTTCAATGTATATGTTTTCTATTCTTTTGGCGGCACGGTAGAAAAATCATTTATAGGTATCTTCGGTCCCGTAGTCGGCGTAGTCGCCTATTTGACACTCTATCTTATGGGAATCGTTGTCTCGGACATCCCTACCTATCTTAAGCATAAGAACAACGTCCATTACAATGCATTGGGGGCATCGGGAGGCGTTTCCTCGGTGCTGTTCAGCTTCATTCTCTTCTATCCTTTTGTGGGTATTGCTCCTTATGGCATCGGCTTTCTGTCCTTACCGGGTATTGTTTGGGGTTTGGCTTATCTGGCCTATTCTTACTTTATGAGTAAAAAGCAACGTGATAATATCAATCATGATGCTCATTTTTTTGGTGCGGCCTTTGGTCTGGTTTTTACTTTTTTGATTGCACACAGTTATGTTATGGAAGCTTTGGGCAGCGTTCTTTAACCCAAATTGATCAATAGGATGTTGTGATGAGGGCATAAAACACGCTAAAATCTGCGGTCCAGGTGAGGAGGCTTAATGCATGATCCGGGCAATGTCGTTTAGTTAAGGGAAAAGTGTTAACCTAGGGTTGTAGGAAAAGGGAGCGATAATTTTTCAGTAGCGCATTTAAAAGTACAGAGATCCTTTACCTTTTCGGAGGATCTTTCAACCCTCATAAAAACAGAGATCGAAGATGGTTCCGTCAAGGAACGGTTCAGGGTTTCCGGAACGGATTTCACACGCAACAGGGGCCTGGGGTTTTCTTCTCTGGTCCACTTCCCGTTACCATTGGGCAAGGGCAGCCTTCAACCCAAAATGTCCATTAGAAAATCTATTCCAGACTTAACTGGCTTCAAATCAGTAAATAAATACGTTTTTTGAATTCACCGTAGCGGTGCTACGCTGAACCCAAGAAAACGCACTGATTTATTGCCATTTAAGTCCTCATGACGAAGTTCCAACGAACATTCTGGGTTAAACCCAAATTGATCAATAGGATTTCATCATGAGATCATTAAGGTATAAAACCTGCGTAGCATAAAACTGCTGATTTTGAAGTGATCTATGCTCACAATAGGAAGGTTATCGATCATTTTGGGTTAAAAAGTGCCGTGAAAGAGGGATAGATACTTCTGCGCTGAAATAGTAAGGCCAAACAGGACTGTCAATAGAATTATACAAATTTAGGTTTTAAATGTCGTATAAGATTCCGCTGGTCATTTTGTTTCAATCAAGGCGAGAACCGCAGGAATAGCAGCGCTATCCCGAGGATTGTCAACGCAGAGTGAAGCAAAATGAACAGGAAGATATGCGATATTTGAAAGCTAAGTTTGTATTAGAAGGTATGGAGGAAGACCTGCCGGTTTTATGGCTTACAAACCTTAACTAAACGACATTGATGATTTGGGTTAAACAACAAAAAGTCCCGAAACTCGGGACTTTTTGTTGTTTATGTAATTGATTGTTGGCTGTAGTAGGCCGATTGTTCCCGGCTTAGGAGCCACAAGCCTCGCAGTCGTCCGGATTGTCCAGAGAACATGCCATGTCAGATTGATTTTGCGCCAACTGTTCTGCGGTGATTTGCGTTTGAGCAGCAGCTTTATCTACGGTAAACTTAATGGCATCTGTAGCCGCTTTAGAGCGTAAGTAATACATTCCTGTTTTCAGACCTTTTTTCCAAGCATAAAAATGCATGGATGTCATCTTACCAAAGTTAGGGTCTTGAATATGAATGTTCAGGCTCTGGCTTTGGCAGATATAGGCGCCTCTGTCAGCGGACATATCGATGATGGCCTTTTGTGATATTTCCCAAACCGTTTTATACAGGTCTTTGATATTCTGAGGAATCTCTGGAATGTTCTGGATAGAACCGTTGGCCTGTATCAATCGATTTTTCATACTATCGTTCCACATACCCAAATCGATAAGGTCTTTCAATAAGTGTTTATTGACGACAATAAATTCTCCAGAAAGGACTCTACGGGTATATATATTGGAAGTATAAGGTTCAAAGCACTCATTGTTACCTAAAATCTGCGAAGTAGAGGCGGTAGGCATCGGAGCTACCAAAAGCGAATTCCTTACACCATGTTTTTTGACTTCTTTTTTCAGGCTATCCCAGTCCCAGCGTTGTGAATTGGGACTGACACCCCACATATCGAACTGGAATATCCCCTTGGATACGGGAGAACCTTTGAAGGTCTCATAAGGACCGTCAATCTTGGCCAGGTCCTTGGAGGCGGTCATCGATGCGAAGTATATCGTTTCGAAGATGTCCTTGTTCAGGCCTCGGGCCTCTTCGGAGTCGAAGGGCATTCTTAGCTTGATAAAAGTATCCGCCAGACCTTGTATGCCCAAACCTATAGGGCGATGGCGCATGTTGGAGTTTTTGGCTTCGGGTACGGGGTAGTAATTGACATCAATGACCTTATTCAGGTTCTTGGTAGCCACATAAGTAATCTCGTACAGTTTTTGATGGTCGAAAGTACCTTCTTCCGTGACGAATTTCGGTAGTGCCAAAGAAGCAAGGTTACATACAGCTACCTCATCGGGAGCGGTATATTCGATGATCTCAGTACAAAGATTACTGGACTTGATGATACCTAGGTTCTTTTGGTTTGACTTTTTATTGGCGGCATCTTTATAGAGCATGTAAGGAGTACCTGTTTCGATTTGAGACTCCAGTACTTCAAACCATAAGTCCTGTGCTTTTACGGTTCTTCTTCCTTTACCTTCTTTTTCGTACTTAGTGTATAGCCGCTCGAACTCTTCGCCATAGCATTCGGCAAGACCAGGAGCTTCATTAGGACAGAAAAGTGTCCAATCTTCATTGTTTTCGACTCTTTTCATGAAAAGATCAGATATCCACAATGCGTAGAATAAATCTCTGGCTCGTAATTCTTCCTTACCGTGATTTTTCTTTAAGTCCAGAAAATCAAAAATATCCGCATGCCAAGGTTCCAGATAGATAGCAAAGCTACCTTTTCTTTTTCCTCCACCTTGATCGACATAGCGGGCGGTCATATCGAAGTTGCGCAACATGGGGACGATACCATTGGACACGCCATTGGTCCCTTTGATATAAGAACCCGTAGCACGTACATTATGGATGCTCAGACCGATACCACCTGCGGATTGTGAGATTTTTGCACATTGTTTCAGTGTATCGTAGATACCATCGATACTATCGTCCTTCATAGTCAACAGGAAGCAGGAGGAAAGCTGGGGTTTTGGTGTACCGGCATTGAACAAAGTAGGTGTCGCATGGGTAAACCATTTTTCCGAAAGAAGATTATAGGTTTCAATGGCCGCTTCAATATCGTCCATATGAATCCCAATGGCAACACGCATCAACATATGTTGTGGACGTTCTACGATTTTCCCATCGAGTTTCATCAAATAGGAACGTTCCAAGGTTTTGAATCCAAAATAATCGTAGCTAAAGTCCCTATCGTAAATAATGGATGAGTCCAGTAGTGCTGCATTCTGTTTGATGATACCATAAACCTCTTTGGAAATCAATGAAGCATTCTCCCCTGTTTTGGGATCGATGTAAGTGTACATTCGCTTCATGGTATTGGAAAAGGACTTGCTGGTCACCTTGTGCAGGTTGGAAATGGCAATCCTTGCTGCCAACAGGGAATAATCAGGGTGTTTTGTAGCCAAAGAAGCAGCGGTCTCAGCGGCTAGATTATCGAGTTCGATAGTGGTCACGCCATCATAAATTCCTGATATCACTTTTTTGGCGATTTCTACCGGTTGTACAAAGTTAATATCAAGTCCGTAGCACAGCTTTTCTATACGTGCAGTGATTTTGTCAAATCTCACTGACTCCCGCCTACCGTCTCTTTTTACTACTAGCATATAATTCTTTTTAACAAGGTGTAAAATGGGATTAATTAAAAATCTTCGTCCAATGAAAATTTAGGACTATCCTCTTCCGCTTTGTTCATGACTCCTGCCTTCTGGTACTCTCCTACTCTTTTTTCAAAGAAGTTGGTCTTTCCTTGCAGGGATATCATCTCCATAAAATCAAAAGGATTACTGGAATCAAAGATTTTTTGGCAACCCAACTCCGCTAAGAGTCGGTCTGCTACAAATTCAATATACTGACACATCAGGTCAGCGTTCATACCGATCAGATTGACAGGCAGTGCATCCGTCACAAATTCTTTCTCGATAGTCACGGCATCCTTTATTATAGTGACAACCGTTTCTTCCGATAATTTGTTCACCAAATGATTATTATACAATAAACAGGCAAAATCACAGTGTAGACCTTCATCCCTTGAAATAAGCTCATTCGAAAAACTCAAACCGGGCATCAGTCCCCTTTTCTTCATCCAGAATATGGAACAGAAGGAACCCGAAAAGAAAATGCCTTCTACCGCAGCAAACGCTATCAATCGCTCCGCGAAGGAACCTTCGTCAATCCATCGTAATGCCCAATCTGCTTTCCTCTTAACGCATGTCATCGTGTCGATAGCATTGAAAAGACGGTCTTTCTCCTTATTATCCTTGATATAAGTATCAATGAGTAGAGAATAGGTCTCGGAGTGGATGTTCTCGATGGCTATCTGAAAACCATAAAAGAACTTGGCTTCAGTGTATTGTACTTCGGCCACAAAATTTTCCGCTAGATTTTCATTGACAATACCATCACTGGCTGCAAAAAAAGCAAGTACATGTGAGATAAAATGTCGTTCACCATCATTAAGACTTACCCAGTCTTTCAAATCCTGACTCAAATCGATTTCTTCTGCTGTCCAGAAACTGGCTTCTGCTTTCTTGTAATACTCCCAAATATCATTGTGCTTTATAGGGAAAAGTACAAACCTGCCATTATTTTCCGTCAAGATTGGCTCTTCGGACTCATTTACACTATTCATACCACGAATCTTATATTTATAATTGAATTAATATCTGATTTTCAAACGCATAGCTTATCAAACATGCATGAGAATAATTTACGCCTAAATTTCAACTAACTCAAGACGCTTGAGTACTATAACCGGAAAAGTAACGTAACCTATCTGTTTTTGTTGAAAACCAAACAAAAAAGCATATAGTCTTATTGATTAAAGATATAAGGGAAGCTTTCTAGCTTTTTGTGCTTACAAAGATGAAAAAAAGTACGTAGAAAATCAATGGAAAAGAGAAGCATAAAAGAGTTTTTTATTTAGAAGCAATTTTATCACAACCAATTGATTTTCAGTTGTTTTGATGAAATTTATAAACTAATACTTTTATTAAATATCGCAATATTATAAGGCGTAAATTTTCAAAAAAAACATATCGCAGGCCATTAACGAGGTGTAAGGTTTGATTTTAAGGCAAAACCAGCTATATTTGCAGCTCATTTTTAAAAAAAATATTTCTAACAATCTATTATGTACGCAATAGTTGACATAGCCGGAAAGCAGTTCAAAGTAACGCAAGACCAGTTCGTGTATGCACCAAAAATGCAAGGCGAAGAAGGCGCTTCCGTAGAGTTCGACAAGGTATTGTTATTGGATAACGATGGTAAGGTCGAAGTAGGTGCTCCCCTGATCAGTGGCGCAAAGGTATCCGGGAAGATTCTCGGACATGTAAAAGGAGACAAAGTCATCGTCTTCAAAAAGAAAAGAAGAAAAGGGTACAAAAAGAAGAACGGTCACAGACAGGACTTCACCAAGATTTTAATTGAAGGAATTTCTAACTAAATAAGATATGGCACATAAGAAAGGAGCCGGTAGTTCCAAGAACGGAAGGGAATCGGCCAGTAAAAGACTCGGTGTTAAAATATATGGTGGACAGGCAGCCGTTGCCGGTAATATCATCGTTAGACAAAGAGGAACCAAGCACCACCCAGGACAAAATGTGGGTATGGGAAAAGACCATACTTTATTTGCTCTGAAGCACGGTCATGTAATTTTCAAGAAAGGTAGAAGGAATAGGTCTTATGTTTCTGTTGAACCTTTTGAAGCAGAAGCTTAGGCGATATAAAGCTTAGAAGCAAAATGTTAGAAAAACATTCCGAAAATTCGGAATGTTTTTTTTTGAATATAGTGTTCCCAAAATCGATTTTTCACACTTTTTAAATCCCTGCTTACTAGATAGTTATGATTTTTACAGGGTGTTGATTTCCCATTTTTTTCAATTTTGCCCTAAACGGAAGGTGTATTTTTTCAAACGAGCTAAAATATCAGGTGTTTTTTTGCGAAATTCTTTAATTTGTCACTTTGTTTTACTGCGATTTTTTTAAAATGCCAAAAAAAACACACTTATTGCATTGATAACCAGCTTTTTTACTGCTTTTACGAGAATATGAGAGTTACCAGAGTGTGTTTTTTTTGTTAAATGGTCATATCTTGGGAGAATGTTGCCTTTAACAAAAGGCGAAAAAATTTAACCACTAACATTATTCAAATGAAAAAAAAACTACTCTTTTTATTGGTCTTTTCCATGCTTGCTACTTTTTCCCAAGCACAGGAGGGGACTGTTTCGGGTAAGGTAACTTCGGAGGAAAACGGAGAACCCATACCTGGTGTAAATGTTGTCCTTAAAGGGACAACTATCGGAACCATCACGGATGTGGATGGGCGATATCAGTTGAAGGTGCCCAACACAAAAGGGGTACTGACTTTTAGCTTCATTGGTCTCATTTCTTCAGAGGTTCCCATAGCCAACCAGACCACAATCAATGCAAAGATGTCCGCTGATGTAAAACAGCTGAGCGAGGTTGTAGTAACGGCACTGGGCATCTCACGGGAGAAGAGGGCGCTAGGTTATGGCACCCAAGAAGTATCCGGAGATGAACTCAACAAAGTACAGACAGATAACTTTGCGAACTCCCTATCCGGAAAAGTAGCGGGTGTGAGTATTAAAAGGAACAATAACATGGGTGGTTCGACGAATGTTGTTATCCGCGGAAATTCTTCCCTGACCAATAATAACCAGGCACTATTTGTCGTAGATGGAGTTCCCATTAGTAATATAAATACCAATAGCTCCTCTCAATCTCAAGCAGGCTCAGGTTACGATTATGGAAATGCCGCTTCGGACATCGACCCCAATAGTATCGAATCGGTCAATGTGCTGAAAGGGGCCGCAGCGACCGCACTTTATGGCTCTCGTGCTGCCAATGGAGTTGTTATGATTACCACGAAAAAAGGAACCGCAAAAAAAGGGGTAGGTATCACACTCAACTCTGGCGTGACCCTAGGTACCATAGATAAGCGTACCTTCCCCAAATACCAAGACCAGTATGGTGCTGGCTATGGAGGTAACGACTGGTTAAAAGGTGATATCAATGGAGATGGTGAAGACGACCTTATCGGTAATATAGGAGATGATGCTTCTTATGGCCCTGCTTTCGACAAAGACCTTTTGGTATACCAATGGAATGCGTTCGATCCGGAGTCCCCCTACTTTGGCCAGAGAACTCCTTGGGTATCCGCAGGAGATAATGGAGCGGCTTCCTTTTTCGAAACGGCAGTGACCTTAAGTAATAATATCGCTATTACCGGAGGTTCTGATGCAGTGAACTACCGACTGTCCTATACCAATTTCGATCAGAAAGGTATTCTTCCCAATAGTGAGCTGAAAAGAAACAATTTCAATATCAATCTCTCGGCTAAAGTAAGCGAACGGCTTACCGCTACGGGTATGGCCAATTTTATAAGAACGACGGGACTGGGCCGTAATTCTACAGGTTATAATGATAATATCATGGGTATGTTCCGCCAATGGTGGCAGACCAATGTTGACGTGCAGCAACAAAAGGAAGCTTATTTTAATACAGGAAGAAATGCCACGTGGAATTATAAGGCTTATGATAAACTAGTGCCCATCTACTGGGACAATCCCTATTGGACAAGGTACGAGAACTTCCAAAATGATGAAAGAAACCGTATCATTGGCAACATTGCTCTAAATTATCAGCTTACCGATGGTCTGTCCCTGTACGGGCGTATCACCGCGGATACCTATCGAGAACTACAAGAGGAGCGAAGAGCGGTCGGTAGTGTGCCCAATGCCTTTGGTGTAGGTGGCGGTAGTGACGGTAGTATTGGTCGGGTAAATGCCGGTTCCGGGTATCAACGTAGAGATATCGCATTCAGTGAGTACAACTATGACCTGATGCTGAACTTTGATAAAGATCTTTCCCGAGATTTCAGTTTGAAAGGGGTTTTGGGTATGAATATACGAAGAAATTATTTCGAGTCTTCTTTGGCCTCTACGAATGGAGGGTTAAATGTAGAAGGGTTGTATTCTCTGCAAAATAGCGTAGGTCCACTGGCCTATCCGAAAGAAAGAGATGAAAAAATAGGCGTGAACGGTATCTATGGAAGTTTCTCTGTAGGCTACAAGAACTACCTCTTTTTGGACGGTACTTTGAGAAGAGATCAATCGTCCACATTACCCACTGCGAACAATTCCTATTACTATCCTTCCATTGCTTCTAGTTTGGTCTTTACGGAGCTGGTGGAGATTCCTGCCGTTTCTTTTGGTAAAGTACGCTTGAATTATGCTCAAGTAGGTAACGATGCCCAGTTTGATCTGATCAGGGACACCTATGATGTCAGTCAGGCTTTCAACGGAGCTAATACATCGATTGCCAATACGAAGAAAAATCCTGAATTGAGACCCGAAGAGACCAAAAGTATCGAGGCAGGACTGGAGATGTTCTTCTTGAATCGACGGGTTGGGCTAGACCTTGGAGTGTACAAGACCAATTCGATAGACCAGATCGTACCCATCAGGGTTTCTGAAAGTACAGGGTACCGTTTTAAGGTGATAAATGCGGGCGAGATAGAAAATAAAGGTATAGAACTATCACTATCGGGCACTCCTATCCAGAAAGAAAACTTTGAGTGGAACGTAAACGTCAACTGGACAAAGAATGTCAACGAAGTAGTATCTCTCGGTGAAGGTATCGAAAACCTACAATTGGGCTCTTTTCAGGGAGGTGTCACACTCAATGCGGCCCTAGGGCAGCCTTATGGCGTTATTTACGGCACGGATTATACCTATCATGAAAATGGAAGTAGGATAATCAACCCGGATAACGGGCGGTACATTGTTACCGGCAGTTCTGATAATGCCATCGGTAATGTCAATCCCGACTATCTGATGGGAATCACCAATAGCTTTACCTACAAAAACGTTAGTTTAGGTTTCTTGATCGATATCCAGAAAGGAGGAGATCTG
Organism: uncultured Cyclobacteriaceae bacterium; assembly: GCA_947492745.1. Classification (GTDB taxonomy): domain Bacteria; phylum Bacteroidota; class Bacteroidia; order Cytophagales; family Cyclobacteriaceae; genus Aurantiphycus; species Aurantiphycus algarum. Next base: position 9,726 of record CANLOE010000032.1, read on the forward strand.
TTTTCTCTGGATATGTACTATGGCCAAGCGACGGGATTATATGAGGAGACGGCCTTTATCAATGACCTGGGCAACCCTGTACGGAACGCTCTGAGCGAAGGGGGAGGCCTGATCAATGAAGGTGTCAATCCTGATGGAACGGTCAATACTACCCGACTCGCTGCTGATGAATTCGGTGGACAGGGCTATAGCAGTGGCCTTCCCAATAAAGCGTTTATCTATGATGCGGGTTATGTAAAACTCAGAGAAGTGACTTTATCTTATAACTTTCCTCAGACTTTGATGGAAAAGACGCCTTTGACAGGTGCATCGTTGAGTTTTGTAGGTTCCAATCTGTGGATTATCCACAAAAATCTACCTCATGCCGACCCAGAATCAGGACTGGGATCGGGTAACCTACAGGGCTACTCTACCGGTTCACTGCCCACTACCCGTAATTTTGGGTTCAATGTCAAACTACAATTCTAATCGTTCGGTTTTATCACTTATCTGAAAAATCGAACACGTCAAGATAAATATAACGAAAATGAAAAAATATATTTTACTACTGATCGGTATCGGATGCTTCGCTGCTTGCGATGATTTCGACGATTTGAATACCAACGTAAAAGACCCCGGCAATGTATCCGGAGAATCATTGTTCACCGGAGCGCAGAAAAATCTGGTCGATCAGATGACCAGTACCAGCGTAAACAGCAACGTCTTTAGGTTATTTGCCCAACATTGGACCGAAACAACCTATCCCGACGAGAGCCAGTATGACTTGGTGAACAGGAGTATTCCCGAGCAACACTGGCGGGTATTGTACAGGGACGTTCTGAAAGATTTGGACGAAGCTACGAATGTGATCACAGCTACGGAGTTATTGTCTACAGATGACCCTGTTGTAAAGCAGAATAAACTTCTGGTCATCGAAACACTAAAAGTATATGCCTACACCGTACTGGTAGAGACCTTTGGCAATGTACCTTATGAGGAAGCTTTGAACATCGGTAACCTATCCCCGAAATACGATGATGGACAAGCCATTTATGATGATCTATTGGTACGGTTAGATGTTGCTATAGGTCAGTTTGATGAAAGCAAAGGGAGTTTTTCCGATAAAGAAGATAATATCTATAACGGTGACGTGGCACAGTGGATCAAGTTTGCTAATTCACTAAAATTGAGAATGGGAATGTTATATGCGGATATGGATGCTGTAAAAGCAGGTAAAATCGCCCAAGAAGCTCTAACAAGTGGTGTGTTTGCCGGCAATGAAGACAATGCTTCTATGCCCTACTTGGCGACTACGCCCAATACCAACCCCGTTTATGCTTCACTCGTCCTTAGTGGCAGGGATGACTTTGTCCCTGCCAATACATTGGTTGAAATCATGCAGCCCAGAGAATATGAAGGAGATGGAGAAACGATAGTCCCCGGATCGGTAAAATATACCGATCCACGTGCTAAATATTATTTCATGGACAACTTGGATGCCGATAGCAGTGTCCCTGAGACCGTATATCTGGGGGGTATCTATGGAGTACGGAATGTATTCAGTAAATTCAGTAGAATAGGGCATGCACTGCATACGCCTCAGTTTTCCGGTACACTCATGGACTATGCGGAAGTGGAGTTCTTATTGGCCGAGGCTGTCGAGCGTGGTTATATCGCCGGCGATGCTGAAGAGCATTATAATAAAGCGATTGTGGCTTCTGTGGAGTTCTGGGGAGGTACGGCTGCTGAAGCTACTGATTACCTGGCTTTACCTGAAATTGCCTATACTACAGCTACAGGTGATTTCAAACAAAAAATAGGGATGCAAAAGTGGATAGCCTTGTATAACAGAGGATTTACAGCATGGAGAGAATGGAGAAGACTGGACTACCCAAAACTAGAACCCTCTGAAGAGGCTATCTCTCCTATCCCTGTGCGGTATACTTATCCTATTGTAGAACAGACATTGAACGGAGCTAGCTGGTCAGTAGCATCCTCAGCTATAGGGGGAGATAGGGTCACAACTCGGCTCTTCTGGGATATGGAGTAGTCCTAGTTCATTCAGTACAGGATATATTTAAGATTTAGAGCTTATCCTAAAACGAGCAGTCAGATAGCCTATCGCTATTCGGCTGCTCGTTTTTGATTTTGTGCTTGTCTACTATTCACCTTGAGCCCGTCAATGCGACAAAACCTTGTATTGAAGGTTTAACCCAAAATGTCCATTAGAAAATCTATTCCGGACATAACTGGCTTCAAATCAGTAAATGAATGCGTTTTTTGAATTCACCGTAGCGGTGCTACGCTGAACCCAAGAAAACGCACTGATGTATTGCCATTTAAGTCCTCATGACGAAGTTCCAACGAACATTTTGGGTTTAATACAAACTTAGCTTTTAAAATCGCCTATCTTCCTGTTCATTTTGCTTCACTCTGCGTTGACAATCCTCGGGGATAGCGCTGCTATCACTGCGGTTATCGCCTTGATTGAAACTATAATGACCCAAGGAATCTTATACGACATCTGAAACCCAAATTTGTATTACCCGGATCATGCGTTGAAACTTCGTAACGAGGGTTTACATATCAATAAAACGTAGTGCGACAACTGATTTGCAGCCATTTAGATCCGCAGTAGATTTTTCAATACATAATCCGGGTTTATGTTCTCATGACGAAATACTGTTGATTAACTTGGGTTAAAATACAATAAACCTTGGGTTTTCTTGAGTTTCGCCTAGCAACACCATGATTAAATAAAAAAGGTATGTGCTTTACTGATTCGAGGCTCTAATTAGAAGGGAACAAATCGTAGATTCATGAGTTCCATTGAAAAACAGATTCCAAACGAGCTTAACCACAAATTCGACGAATGCCATTGAAATCAATGAACTTACGTTTCATGAACACCTCCGTAGATAAACTGCATAGTGAAAAAATGCATGACCTCGGTTTATCTTATATAAAAAAACAAAATATAACGAATGCTATTGTGTGCCATTTATAAGTTTTTTCCTTGTATAAATCTGATGATTTTTAGTGCTATTTCACTTGAGAAAGAAAAAATAATAACCTGATATTTAGCAGATTTTAGATTGGAAAAATACAACATTTACGAAATTACATTGCTAGGGGTTACAATTGAAGGCATAAAAAGCTCAACTTTTCTCAATCATTATTTTTGACAATCCTCACGATTTTTTTATATCACCTTATGTAGTATATATTCACTGAAACAGTATGTGCTGCATAGTAATACAAGTGTTAAATTACTGATTTATAGGTTATTTCATTTCTATAGGAGCGATGTAATCTTCAATAAGCCACTATTGACGAAGAGATTGCCGGAATTCCAATTAGGATTATTGTACAATTGACATTAAAGCTTGTCCAAAAGCAAATAGAAAATTGTTTTTTTCTTTTACATTATTATCCTGTAAATTGAAATCCGTAAGTTCCTCATAATCTACATATAAGAAGAGATTTTAGAAGCCTATTTTTAACCCTAAATAAAAACTGCATATGAAGAAGATATTACTCTTTATAGCAGTTCTTTTTTGTTCTGCTCAGATACTAGTTGCACAGGAAAGAACTGTTACGGGTACCGTGACCTCAGCTGAAGACGGTGAACCCCTGCCTGGTGTCAACGTTGTGATAAAAGGCACATCCACAGGTACTATAACCGATGGCGATGGTAAGTACAATGTGGCTACACCCAGCGATGATGCTGTGCTTCGCTTTACATTCATTGGTCTCCTTACCCAGGAAGTTAGCGTGGGGAATAGAAGTTCTATTGACGTAAAAATGAAACCCGATGCCCGTCAGATAGAAGAATTGGTCATTACGGGTTCAGCGGTAGGGCAGTCGGAGAAGAAATTGAGTTTTGCCGTTGGAAAAATCGATGAAGAGCTCTTGCAGGAAGCTCCTGCGCCCAATGTTGCCACAGGCCTACAGGGCAAAGTGTCGGGTCTCCGGGTAAATACCGGAGGGGGGCAACCAGGTAGAGGTGCCAATTTTCAGATTAGGGCAGCGAACTCACTGACCACTGGTCAGCAGCCTTTGATAATCGTAGATGGAGTATTTCTTAATGGTTCGACACTGGCGGATATCAATTCCGAAGATATCGAAAGGGTGGAAGTACTCAAAGGTTCCGCAGGGGCCTCACTATACGGATCACAGGCCGCGAACGGAGTTATTCAGATTTTTACGAAAAGGGGAAAAGGACTTGAAGAAGGAGTGACCAGAATCACTTATAGAACGGAAATAGGCGCCTCTGCCTTGGCCAATAACAGATTCCCAACAGCGGATACCCATCACTACGAATTGGACCCGAATGGGAATTTTAAGTTTGATGGTACGGGGGCTCGGGTACTCGCTGCTGATGGTTTACAGGATAACCCCTATCCCAATTACCAAGATTACCAAGATCAATTTTTCAGAAACGGAGACTTTTCCTCACATTCCATATCGGTACAGGGTAGGGGCAAGGATACCAATTTTGGTGCTTCAGCACAGACACTGACCGATGAAGGCATCCTGGAAGGGGTGGATGGATATAGAAGAAATGCGTTTCGGGTCAATGTAGATCATCGCATTAATAGGAAGCTGGACATGAGTATCAGTTCTTCCTACTCTACTTCGGAGCAAGATAGGGTTCCTTCCAATGGTACAGGAGCTTTGATCAATAATATTTTGTTTTACCCACCTTTCTATGACCTGAACTTGCCCAATGAGGAAGACGGTACTCCATTCAATTGGGACATCGACTCTTTGGGTAGTACCATTCGTAATCCTTGGTATACATTGACCAATAGGAAGACAACCCAGAGAAGAACCCGTCTGATAGGCGGCATCAAGGGTAATTATGATCTGAACGATAAATTTTCCTTCAATGCTTCAGTAGCACTGGACCGTTCTGTAAACCGTTTTCAGGAATTCATCAATAAAGGATTTCTTTCCAATGACCTTCGCGCAGGTGTGCAGTTTGTGCAAGGAGGAGATGGTGCCGGTGGTGGTTTGGAAGAAAGCTCCAGGATAAGGAACTCTCTGATCAGTCGCGTAAATGCGGTATATCAGGAGAAGTTCGGTGATTTAAATTTAGCAGCACGTTTAAGTTACCTGTATGAAGACTTGGATGATGCTTTTGTCTCCGCCAGAGGTGATGACCTTTCCGTATCAGGAATCAGGTCATTCGATAACATTACCAACAATGCCTCGATAAGATTGCAATCCGAACAACAAAAAATCGTTTCGAACAGTTTTTTCATTATTACAGATTTGGATTATCAGGACAAGTATATTTTCTCAGGCTTGATCAGAAGAGAAGGATCCTCTCTTTTCGGACCCGAAAATCGCTGGGCAACCTATTATAGGCTCAGTGCAGCTTACCGATTGACCGAAGATATAGAGATTCCAAAAGTGGAAGAGTTGAAATTTCGGGCCTCTGTAGGTACTGCGGGTATCCGACCTACTTTTGAGCAACGTTTTGAGACCTTTACTTTGAGAAATGGTAACGCGACTAAAAATACCTTAGGGAATAATCTATTGGAGCCTGCAAATTCCAGAGAAATAGAGCTGGGGATCAATGCTTCTTTCTTGGATAGGTTTACCTTCGAGTTCAATTGGGTACAGGCCCTGACCCAGAACCAGATTTTGCGTGTGCCCCAACCCGCAGCTGCAGGGTTCTCTGCGCAATGGAGAAATGCAGGTACTGTAGATGCCAGGGTCATCGAGTTTGCCCTGAACACGGAAATCGTCAATACCGATGACTTTTCATGGAACTTTCGGGTCAACTTTGATAAGACCCGACAGATTATCGATGAATTGAACGTCCCTGCTTATAATACAGGGCCGGGTAACCAAAGTTCTACCATTTTCAGAATCGAAGAAGGAGTTTCGTTCGGTACAATGAATGGGGAAGTATTTGCAACCTCTTTGGATGAAGTCGCTGATAGAGAAGGCAGCTTTGTGATCAATAAAGCCGGGTTTGTAGTAGAATCACAATTTTTGGGTACTCCCGATGAGGTTCCCATCAAGTTAGAGGACGATGCGGGCAACCCACTGGTCAGGAAAATAGGAGACATCAACCCCGATTTCAGAATGGGGTTTGCTAACACACTGAGCTATAAGAATATTACATTGTACACCTTGTTTGATTGGAAAAATGGAGGTGATATCTACAACCAGAGTAGGGCATGGTTGCATAGGGATCTATTACATCAGGAAGCTTCCGAACTTCCGATAGCCGTAGACTTCTGGAACAATCTTTATAATGTAAACGTGCCTAGCAATGCTTTTGTGGAAGATGGTTCTTTCTTCATGTTAAGAGAGCTGGCGCTATCCTATAGGTTCAATAAAGAACAACTGGCAAACTTCCTGGGAGGCGCTGTACACGGTGTGAAAATCGGATTTGTGGCAAGGAACCTTTTTACTTTTACCGATTATTCAGGTTTTCATCCGGACATTACTTCTTCGCCACGTGATGAAAATCAGTTGAGCAATCGTGTCGCAGGTGGTGCCGGTAGTGATGCGAATACCCCTAATGGAGATCCCAGTGTTTTTTACTTTGACTCCTTTGTTTACCCACAGACCAAAACATTTGCAGGGTCTATCCAAATTACATTTTAGGTATGAGAAAATACAAAATGATGAGATATATAGTAAATAAAGTAACTACGATTGCTCTAATGGCATTTTTTACGCTGTTTTTGGGTTGTGATAGCTTGGATACGGAGAATCTGAACAACCCCGATACCCGAAAGGTACTGGCCACGGGAAATGATCTGCCCGGGATACTTAGTGGAGGCTTCCTCTCTTGGTGGCAGGGAGTACACCAATCTCACCCTGGGATGACACTAGGTGTAGCCTCGGATGCCATATCCTGCTCATGGGGTAACTTTGGGATGCGTAGGATGTCGTGGGAGCCCAGACAGTCCTATAACAACAGTACCTCCGAAACCCCCGACTATACACAAGTGGTGACCGACCCATGGAACGGCTGTTATGCGGCGATTTCGACATCGAATGATGTCATTGCCGCACTGAACAGTGGCTTGAGTCTTGGGGATAAATCCCAAGATAAAATGTTGCTTTCCTCGGCGTTGTTATTGCGTGGTTTGGGGTTGGGATACTTGGGCCTATTGTTCGATCAAGCTTATATAACGGATGAAAATACCGATTTGGACAATCTTGTTTTCAGTGAATATAACGATGTGATTGCAGCAGCTGTTGTAGACTTAGAGACTGCTATAGCAGTAGCTACGGAAGATGACCTTTCCTTTTCCACTGATGCTGCTTTTATCAATGGGGTGACTTTGACCAATGATGAACTGGCTGCGTTGGCCAGTTCTTATGCCGCCAGATTTATCGCTCAGGCACCACGTACTGTCGGCGAAAACAATGCAGCGGATTGGGCCGCTGTAGAGGCCTTTGCTTCGAAAGGGATTCGGAGGAACTTTTCGCCCATAGCGGATGGTAATGTCTGGTTTGGCTATTGGCGGTATGCCCATATTGGTACCGGAGGTCCCAACGGCTCTTGGGCGAGATTGGACCAGCGCCTGGTCAATGCCTTTGATAATTCCCAGCCGACTACCTATACCCAAGAGGCACCGCCCAACCCAAAGGTCGCTTTCTCTCCCGATGCACGCCTCACTAGCGATTTCACTTTTGTGGAAGGCAATAATTTTCGGCCCGAAAGAGGCTTCTGGCACTTTTCACATTACAAGCATAGTAGAAACTTATCAGAATCCAGTTATATTGGCGATGGAATCTCTAATGGTCCCATGCCGGCCTTCACTACTACGGACAATGAGCTTTTGCTGGCAGAAGCGCTCTACCGAAATGGCAAAGAGGCAGATGCTGCCGCTATAGTCAATGCGGGAACACGTGTCACCCGTGGAAAACTATCTTCAGTGCCCACCTCTGGTCCGGAAATCTTGGAGGCCATTATTTACGAACGTTTTATCGAGACTTTGAACACGGGTCCCTCGGGACACTTTTTTGATAGAAGGAGAATTGCCGATAGGGTGAAAACAGGGGCATTGGATGCTTTGGGAGGCTTGCAGGAAGGCACACCGGCACATTTGCCGGTACCGGCACAAGAGTTGGAGCTGATTAATGCACCCACTTATAATTTTGGTGGGGACAGTGATCCCACAGGTTTGGAGAGACAATAACCCGGTAATAGATACAATTGACCTGTATGGATTATTTTAGTAAACAATCGAATAATCATGTAGGCCTACCCAAAACCTAATTTTATGATACAAAATAAGATGAAATTTAGATATATAATGAAGTTCAGCTTCTCATTATTTTTTGCTGTAGTGCTGCTCATTGCCTGTGAAGACGATGAGGGTATATTAATGACAGAAGTGCCTGTTACGTCTAAAATCAGTGGCCCCGACGCAGTAGAGATTGCCAGTGAAGGGGTCAGTTATTCGGTTTCTCAACGTTTGGGGTCCACTTATGAATGGTCTGTTAGTGATGCTTCGGTATCGAATGCTTCGACTTCAGGTACGTTGAAAATCGACTTTACGGATTTTCCCTTGAACGTGGATAGTACCGCGACGGTCACGGTCGTTGAAACGAACTCTAACGGCGTACAGGGCGAAGAGATGTCCAAAACAATTAAAATAACGGTCTCCAGACCTACCGTAAATGTATTTCCGGCCTCTGATATTCCACTAAGGAAAGATTCCTCGGAATTTATCCTATTTGCCTTTGACAAGCCTCTGGCCACGGCCCCTTCCTTGGAAGTACTGCCTGTAGTAGGACTTACTGAAAAAGGAAGTTTTGGTGAAGTAAAAGAGATGGTAATTACGGATACAGTGGATATTGTCACTGGAGCCGCAGCTAGAGCTTTTTGGAAAGCTGACCCAGAACCCGTAGGTTCGGTTTATTATGCTGAATTTACGGCTAATGTGGGTAATGCTTCCGCTGCTGAAGTGAGTGTTAGCGATGCGGTAGCGACGATAGAACATGGAGGGCTCGAAATGAGCGAAGCTTCGGCAGAAATCAGTAGAGTCGATAACATTGGCCCTTTTGCTAAATTCACATTCAGTGACCAGCTGGTCAAAGATGGAGATGATTCGGTCTCGGTTACGGTTACTTTCAACGAACCCTTAACGTTAAAGATTAAACCGGGCGACATCAAGGTCTCATTTGCCGGGGGCAGTGGCATTCCGGAGATGGAGGAAACAGTGCTAAAAACAGCACTTAATGATGAAGACGAAATTATAGATAACACTGTGTGGATGTTCAAGTACTTACCCACCGAAGGTGATGGTATTCTTGATTTTTCTGTTACCGGTGCAGTAGATGTTGCGGGTAATGAGCAGGGTGTTATAGTCCCCGGCTCCAAGAACAAATTTATTGTGGACAATACCGACCCAGTGCTTTCAGGAGAATCGGCCATTGAAGTCAATGATGAAAATTATGGTGAAATCACCCTTCAATCCAATGAAGATGGTACGGTTTTTTTCATCCTTATAGCCGATGGTTCAGAGGTACCAGAGGTAGCCGACGTTGTTGGGGCAAATCCTAGTATTACTCTAAATTCCGGGAACAGCGCCGTCAAGGGAGGCAGTCCGGTAACATTGAATACAATCGTACTGGAAGATAAAAAATACGATATTTATGTAGTAATAAGGGATGACGCGGGAAATGAAACGGATGTTTTAGGCCCTATCGAACTTAGTATCGGTGATTGATCGATAGTTCATTCTTATCTGAAGTAAACAAACAGGGAAAAACCGCACTCATAAGTTGTGCGGTTTTTTCCTGTTCTTAAACCCAAAATGTCCATTAGAAAATCTATTCCGGGCTTAATACAAACTTAGCTTTCAAATATCGCATATCTTCCTGTTCATTTTGCTTCACTCTGCGTTGACAATCCTCGGGATAGCGCTGCTATTCCTGCGGTTCTCGCCTTGATTGAAACAAAATGACCAGCGGAATCTTATACGACATTTAAAACCTAAATTTGTATAACTGACTTCAAATCAGTAAATGAATGCGTTTTTTGAATTCACCGTAGCGGTGCTACGCTGAACCCAAGAAAACGCACTGATGTATTGCCATTTAAGTCCTCATGACGAAGTTCCAACGAACATTTTGGTTAAAAAAACTCTTGATAGTAAGAGACTGTTTTGAAATTGTAGTTAAAATTTGTTGTCACTTATTTTGGATAGGACCGAGCGTTAAAATAATGCCCCGAGGGCATTATTAGTGACGGGGCCGGTCTGCCGCGTGAGCCATTGACAAATAAAACTTCAAAAAAAACTCTTTCATTGAACATGTCAAGTAATGAAACCTGAGGAAAAACCTCAATAATGCTACCTTTAAGCGTTGGGGTATAGAGTAAGACAGTCGATTCAACATCAAAAAGTGACAATATGATCGCGGCCTTTTTTTGGAGCCTTCAAAAACCTTCATTTCGGAGGCCGAACAGTATCACAAAATCCATTATAAGCCAGAAAGACCGATTGGGCTTCCCAGTCCATTGTTTTTCAGTACAAACACCATCCTCCCCACATCAGAATGAGAAGAAATAGGACTTCCATAATCTTGTTGCTATTGCTTATCTGCACAGCCTGTCGACAGGAAATATCAAAAGAAGAACTCGACAATATCGATAAACTGTTCACATCACTGCCCTCAGCATACACCGGGTTATCCTTTGAAAATACACTTACGGAAACCAAAGAGAACAACCACTTGGTCAACGATGAGTTCATCACGGGTGCAGGGCTAGCCGTAGGTGATATCAATAAAGATGGTCTACCGGATATCTTTATTACGGGAAACCAGGTGGAAGATAGATTATACCTCAATAAAGGAAACCTTCGCTTCGAAGACATCACGGAACAGGCAGGTATAGCCATGGTCAAAACATGGTCTACAGGAGTAACTATGGCAGATGTCAACAACGACGGTCACTTGGATATCTATATCTGTAAAAATGTTCATAAGGATACTCCGAACAGTAAAAACCTTCTTTATATCAATAACGGGGACCTGACCTTTACCGAAAGTGGAGAGAAATATGCGCTGAACGACAAAGGGTTTTCGGTCCAAGCTACTTTTTTTGATTATGATAAAGATGGGCTGACCGATATGTATCTGGTCAATCAGCCACCAAGCGTCGGTGGAAGAAATGGGGGAAAAATCAACCCTCAGGAACATGTAAGTCTGTTGTATACCGATAAGATATATAAGAATATGGGGGGTGAGTTTGCGGACATATCCGATTATACCACCACGAGAAACTTTGCCTATGGCCTATCGGCAACGGTAGCGGATTTCAACCAAGACCTATGGCCGGATGTGTATGTGTGCAATGATTTTGATAAACCCGATCATTTGTATATGAACCAAAGAAACGGGAAGTTCAGAAATACCATCAATACTGCGGTCAAACATACTTCCAATTTCAGTATGGGCAGTGACGCTGCGGATTATAACAATGATGGTCTGATAGACCTTATGGTACTGGATATGGTCGCCGAGGATCATAAGCGAATCAAAACGTATATGGGGGGAATGCAACCTGAAGTATTCTGGGATATCGTCAACAAAGGCTGGCACTACCAGTACATGTTCAATACCCTTCAAAAGAACAATGGTAATGGTACTTTTAGTGAAGTGGCACAAATCGGAGGCGTATCCAATACCGATTGGAGCTGGGGCCCACTGTTTGCCGATTTTGACAATGATGGTTGGAAAGACCTCTTTGTTACCAATGGTATCAAGCGAAACATGCGTCAAGGCGACCTGAACCGCCAGTATACCGAGGTACTGGATAGCCTGGAAAAGGTGGCCGCCCTCTCGGGCGAGAAGTTGAACGAAATGATCGATGTCATGGAATTTGTGAACATGGCACCCGTAGATAAGATAGTGAACTATGTGTTCAAGAATAATGGCGACCTGACTTTTGAGAAAAAGCAGGGGGAGTGGGGCATCGATATTCCCAGCATGTCTAACGGTGCCGCCTATGCCGATTTTGATGGTGATGGAGATTTGGATCTGGTGATCAATAATGTTGATGAGGAAGTTTTCTTTTATAGGAACAATGCTATGGAAAGAAACGAAGGTAATTACCTTCGTTTTCAGGTAGTTAATAAGTGGGGAGCGCCTTCGCTGGGTACTCAGGTACATTTGTACCATAACGGTCGCTTTTGGCAGATGCAGGAGCTGACCAATGCCAGGGGGTACATGTCCAAAAGTGAGGACATACTGCACTTTGGTATTAAAAAGGAGAAGGTGGTGGACAGTGCGATGATCGTATGGAGTGATGGAAAAAAGCAGGTCATCAAAGATTTGGAGGCGAACAAGCTGATATCGTTAAAGTATGATGAACCATCGCTAAGCCCTATCGATTGGAAAACCCCTAAAGATAAACTCTTTAAAGAGGTGACAAAAGAGGTCGGTATAGCTTATTTTCATAAAGAAAACGACTATGATGACTACGCCAGGGAGCTGCTTCTGCCTCATAAAATGTCCAACTTCGGTCCTGGGCTTGCTGTAGGGGATGTCAATAGGGATGGTCTTGAAGATTTTTTTGTTGGTGCGGCGATGGGCCATACTGCACAGCTTTTTGTGCAGAAAGAGGATGCTACTTTCGAAGCCATGCCGATACCTGTTTTTGAAGAGGATAAAGTGCATGAAGATCTTGGAGCTTTGTTTTTCGATGCGGATAACGATGGTGACGATGACCTCTATGTCGTCAGTGGCGGTAATGAATTTGAAGCTAAGGACAAACGGCTTCAAGACCGCCTCTACCTCAATGATGGGAAAGGCCGATGGAGCAAAGCGAAAGATAGATTGCCGGAGATGTTGACCAGTGGCTCAGTGGTCAGTGCCGGGGATTACGATAATGATGGCGATCTGGATCTGTTCGTCGGAGGACGGGTGGTCCCGGGAGCTTATCCTCTTCCGGCGAGAAGTTATCTATTGGAAAACAATAGAGGACATTTTACCGATGTCACCGAAACCATCGCTCCCGAGCTCCTGGAACCGGGATTGGTCACGGCTGCCACTTGGACCGATTTTTCGGGAGATGGACGGTTGGACATGGTGGTGACAGGAGAATGGATGCCACTTATGCTGATGGAGAACGAGGGCGATGGATTCAAAAATAAAACCGTAGGGTCTGATCTGGAAAAGCTGAGAGGCTGGTACTTCCAAGTCCGGTCGGCAGATTTTGATAATGATGGCGATCAAGATTTTATAGCGGGAAACCTAGGGCTCAACTATAAGTACAAAGCAGATAAGGAGGCTCCCTTTGAGGTCTACAGTGACGATTTTGATGGCAATGGGTCCAGGGACATTGTCCTGAGCTATTATGAACATGGGGAAGCCTTTCCCGTGAGGGGAAAATCCTGCTCTTCGGAACAAATCCCCAAAATCGATACCGAATTCCCAACCTACGAATCGTTTGGCGATGCCAATCTGTCGGACATTTATGGAGCGAAGCTGCAAAAAGCACTTTATTATGCAGCGGAGAACTTTGCCTCGCTCTATATTGAAAATAGGGGTAAAGGGGACTTCAAAGCAAGGGTACTTCCCAATGAAGCGCAAATTTCCTCTATCAACAATATCCTAATCGACGACTATGACCGTGATGGTAACATGGATATACTGATTTCGGGAAACCTCTATGCCTCGGAGATAGAGACCCCAAGAAATGATGCGGGTATGGGACTTTTCCTGAAAGGAGACGGTCATGGACACTTTGAACCTGTCCCACTATTGGAAAGTGGTTTCTTCGCTCCCCACGATGCAAAAGCAATGGCTAAAATAGCTCTGGGAAAAGGACGGGACAAAAAACAATTGATATTAGTGGCAAATAATAGTTTTTGGCTGCAAGCCATACAATGTCAGTACTGATGTCAAATGACAGGTATACCGCAAACGAAAAGGTGTGGATAGGTGAGGCACAGGTGGTGTTTGGATAATCTATGCTTAAACCCAAAATGATCAATAGAGAACCTATTCCGCGCATAAATAGCTTCATACCGGAAGCTTTGCCCACCTGCCTTCATTCACCATAGCGGTGCTATGCCAAATCCAATACCTCCCCTGATCTATTGACATTTATACAAACTTAGCTTTTAAAATCGCCTATCTTCCTGTTCATTTTGCTCCACTCTGCGTTGACAATCCTCGGGATAGCGCTGCTATCCCTGCGGTTCTCGCCTTGATTGAAACAAAATGACCCGCGAAATCTTATACGACATCTGAAACCCAAATTTGTATTAAACCCTCGTCACGAAGCTCCAACGCATGATCTGGGTTAAACATAACTGATTTCGGACAGGATGTTTTCTTGGATAGAACAACGTCTTTATGAAGCATTCCCAGTGACTGGCGATACACTTCATTTACATCTGAAGCTCCTCCGGGCTTATTTTTCACTTCACTTTCCTCTTATACTTAAGAAAAAAATGGAGTGGGAAATTCGGGGTATACTGCTCTCCTGGAGATAGGTATATATTCTTGAGACCTAATACAAACTTAGCTTTCAAATATCGCATATCTTCTTGTTCATTTTGCTTCACTCTGCGTTGACAATCCTCGGGATAGCGCTGCTATTCCTGCGGTTCTCGCCTTGATTGAAACAAAATGACCCGCGGAATCTTACACGACATTTAAAACCTAAATTTGTATAATTTCAAACTTTATCTTTTTGTTACTGTTGTTACCCACCTGCTGATTGGAAGGAGTGTTTCCTTGGGTATTGCATGGGAAATGAGTGGAATTTTTTTTCCTTTACAGAATCATATTTTTCTATAGTAAGTATAATCTCAAAAGACTGTTTTAGATTACTGTCATTTGGCAGTATATAATATGGGGTAAAGCGCTTTTTAGAGCAGAACTCAAAACACTAAAAAAAAATAAACCTCTAAAAGACAGGTCGTTTTGAAAATTACCTACTAGAATTTTGTGATTTATCGACTCAATTCTGTGTTGAAAATATTATATTCTCCAGCCCTGAAAAATAACTTTACTCATTGTAAATCAATGCATTGTGAATTTTCAGAAAATCAGAGGATTAATTTATTGTTAAATAATATTGAAATGTAAATAAAAACCAAGAGGAGTGTACTGGTTTTTGTTGTATTTTTTGTTACGTAAATAAGGGCTTGGCTTTCTGTTTTACGATAGAATACAGTAAATTGAAAGTCTCGAATTTCAAAAAACCTATACTATAACAGTAAATTAAAAGTCTATTTTTAACCAAAAAAACCTCATATGAAGAAGATTTTACTCTTTATGGCGGTTCTGTTTTGCACGTCCTTGACCTCATGGGCACAAGAAAGAACCGTGACCGGTACGGTCACCTCTGTTGATGATGGAGAACCTATACCCGGTGTCAACGTTGTTCTCAAAGGGACCTCTAACGGTACCATTACCGATGGTAATGGTAAGTACAGCATCAAGCTCACCTCAAATGAAGACATCCTTAGCTTTTCCTTTATCGGGATGAAATCCCAGGATGTATCGGTAGGGACCAGGTCTATTGTCGATATAAAATTGACCTCGGACACCCAAACACTTTCTGAAGTGCTTGTTACTGCTCAAGGTATCAAACGTAAGAAAGAAGCCTTGGGTTTCGCAGTAAGCTCGATAGATGCAGATGAGGTATCACAGAAGACCGAGGGAGACGTAGTACGGTCCTTGCGAAGTAAAGCTTCAGGGGTACAGATTACCCAGCAAAGTGGGCTTTCCGGGTCGGGCACCAATATTGTTATTCGTGGCTACACCTCTTTTACGGGAGATAATCAGCCGCTATTTATCATCGATGGAGTTCCATTCAATACCAATACCAATAGTGGTGGGGACGATGGCAGCTCCGGCGATGATTTTTACAATGGCGGAGGTGGAGGCTCTTCCAGGTTCATGGATTTGGACCCTAACAATATCGAGAGTATCAATATCCTGAAAGGTCTGGCGGCATCCACACTATACGGGTCACAGGGAAGAAACGGTGTAGTACTGATCACGACCAAATCAGGTGCCAGTGGTCAGTCTCAGAAAAAAATGGACGTAACGCTAACACAATCCTACTTTGCCAATAAAATTGCTTCATTACCCGATTATCAAGATTCTTTCGGTGGTGGGTTCGATCAGGTGTTTGGATGGTTCTTTAGTAACTGGGGTCCTAACTTCAATCAAAATGGTCTGGCCGGCTGGGGCAGTGATGCTTCCATTGATGAAAATGGCACTTTGCCCCATCCTTACTCTCAATTTCGCAACCCGGCATTGTTGGATGCTTTTCCCGAGTTTCAGGGAGCACGTTACGATTTCAGGCCTTATGACAATGTGAAAAATTTCTTTAGAACTGGGGGCGTAGCCAATACCTCTCTCAATATCAGGGGAGCCAGTGACGATGGGAGCAAGTCTTACAACATTAACTACGGTTTTCTGGACGATCAGGGGTTTACGCCCGGGAATGAACTCAACAGAAACACATTGGGCCTAGGAGGTAGATTGAAGCTGGACAATGGACTGACCGTCAGTGGCACCATGAATCTAACAAGAACGGAATTCCTAGCCCCTCCTATTGCGGCCAGTGAAGGAAACGGTGCTTTTGACCCCATTACGGGAAATGACAATACACAAACTTCATCCGTTTTCGGACATGTGTTCTTTACACCCAGAAGTATCGACCTGATCAACCTGCCCTTTGCAAATCCCGTAGATGGCAGTAGTGTATATTATAGGAACGGTAATGACATACAGCATCCCTTATGGACGGTCAATAATGCCTATACCAGTCAATTGACCAATCGTATCTTCGGTAATACCGCCGTAAGCTATAAAATCATGGATAACCTCGACGTCAGCTATAGGTTAGGTTTCGATATCTACAACGAGCGTAACGAAGCAGGGCAGAACAAAGGAGGGGTAGAAGGTCCGCTGAATGGACAGTACCGTACTTTCGATAACCTGAGCACGATATGGGACCACACACTGTCCCTCAATGGTAATTATGAACTCAACGAAAAGGCTTCCATCAATGTCAATTTAGGAGCTACCAGTAGAAGGACCGAACTGGACCGTCAAGGAGTGACCAGCCAGAATCAGCTAGTGTTCGGCACCTTTAGGCATTTCAATTTTTCCAATCAGTCTCCCATTCAGTTCTATAGTGAGCAAAATATCGTAGGACTTTTTGCACAGGCGGAACTGGACTATAACGGTTATCTTTTTGTTACCGTGGCCGGGCGTAATGACTGGGTATCCAATTTCACAAAAAACAATAGAACGCTATTTTACCCAAGTATAAGTACTTCATTGATCTTATCGGAACTGATGCCCGAAATTACCAGCCAGAAAGGACTTAACCTCTTGAAGCTACGTGCGGGTTATGGTACCTCTGCCGGTTTTAGGGGCGGATATCCTACGGCTTCGACACTGGAGGTTACTGCGAGGGACTTTGTGGACCAAGGAGGAAACGTGGTCTCTACCAATACTACGGGCAGTCTTTTGGGAAATCCTGACCTCAGACCCGAAAGACAGAACGAGCTTGAGCTTGGTTTTGAATCCCGATTGTGGGACAATAGGATCAACTTCGATCTGTCCTGGTACAGTCGATCGACCACTGACCTCATCGTCGCACGTCCTTTGGACCCTTCTACAGGGTATACATCTACCTTCACCAATATTGGAAAAGTAAACAACGTCGGTATTGAAATCGATATGGGAGTGGATGTCATCCGTAACGGCAGTAAAGGATTCAACTGGAATGTCCGTGGAAACTTTACCAGAAACAGGAGTGAAGTGACCGACTTGGGCAATGAAGCAGAGAATATCAGCATCGCGGGCCTTCCCG
Organism: uncultured Cyclobacteriaceae bacterium; assembly: GCA_947492745.1. Classification (GTDB taxonomy): domain Bacteria; phylum Bacteroidota; class Bacteroidia; order Cytophagales; family Cyclobacteriaceae; genus Aurantiphycus; species Aurantiphycus algarum. The sequence goes on from CANLOE010000032.1 coordinate 27,538, forward strand.
ACTTGGGAAATTTTGCCGTCGAAGGTGAGCAGCTGGGCGTTATATTGGGCAGTAGGATCAGACGTACCGATGCAGACGCATTTATCGTGAACAGCCAAGGAAGCTATGTCGAAGAAGAAGGCTTGTTCAAGATAGGTGATCCTAATCCCGATTTTACGTTGAACATCAGCAATACGCTGAGCTATAAAAACTTTAGCCTGTCCGCAGTACTCAACTATATCCATGGAGGAGACATCTACTCACGTACCGTCTCTACACTGCTCGGTCGTGGCCTCACCACGGATACGGAAGACAGAGTACACCCCTTTATTCTGGATGGAGTAAAGAATATCGCCCCTTCCGATGCACCGCCGGAATACGTCACTAACGATATCCAGATCAATAACTCTACCTTTTACTTCTCGAACGTACTCTTCGGCCCGGATGAACTAGGGATATTCGATGCGACCACCATTCGTCTACAGGAACTGTCACTGACCTATACGCTGCCCAAGGCGGTTCTGGACAAACTTCCTTTTGGTACGGTATCCTTAACAGCCGCTGGGTATAATCTGTGGTTCGAAGCGGTCAATATTCCCAAAGGAACAAACTTTGACCCGAATGTAGCGGGTACCGGAGTAGGTAATGGCCAAGGGTTTGACTTCTTGAACGGTCCCAGTTCCAAACGGTATGGAGCCAGTTTGAAGCTGACCTTTTAAAAAAAAATAAGAATACAATAAATATTGCTCCGTTGGGCTATAGCTTAGATCTTCTGAAAAAAGGACTACTGTAGCATCGTGAAAAAGAGAATAGGGAGGAGTGAAATAATCAATGGAAAAGACCGAATGACTACCGTAATACTTCGATGTAATGAAATTGAATAGGGGGCGGTCTCACCAAATTATTTAATAGCAAAAAAATAAATACATGAAAAAAATACATCTGATATATAGTGGTCTGCTCTGCATCGTCAGCTCCGTGCTTTTCTATGCCTGCGAAACCACAGAATTGGATTTGACGGAAAACCCCAATGCCCTCAATCCCGATGAAGCCAACACGGATTTCTTTTTGAACGCCATCCAAGAGGACTTTGCCGAATTGGTCCACTTTCTTGGAGAATCCGGAGCTCAGGTAACCCGTATCGTAAACATGGGAACCCGGCAATACCGAGAGGCCTATGCCGCCACTGATTTTGATGTGGAGTGGGAGCTGGCCTATCGGCAGGTACTGAACGATATCAAAGCGATGAATGCCATCGCAGGACCTAGCGGACAAAATCACCATGTAGCTATGGGGCAGGTATTTGAGGCCTATACCATAGTCTCTATGGTGGACTTCTTCGGAGATGTCCCCTACTCGGAAGCATTGCAGGGACTCAGTAACCTGAACCCAAAAGTGGATAAAGGAAGCGATATTTATGATGCTGCTCTGGACTTATTGGATGCCGCTATCCGGAACTTTGAAGAAGAACCCACCATGGAGCCTGCCGTAGATTTGTACTATGACGGAGATTGGGACAAATGGATCGACCTGGCCAATACCTTGAAGATGAAAATCTATCTGCAAAGGAGGCTGGTCGATGGCGATGCACTGGATGATTTCAATGCCATAGTCACCTCGGGTAACTTCATTCAGGATGCTTCGGGCGACTTTCAGTTCAACTGGGGTACTTCCATAGCCAACCCCGTCACCCGTCACCCGCACTATGTCGATAACTATACTCCTACAGGAGCTTCTGACTACATGTCCAATTGGTTCATGGATTACATGCAAAGTGATAAGGTCGGCAATGAAGTGGACATCTTCGAAGAGCCCGACCCTCGCATCCAATACTACTTCTATCGCCAGACAGCGACCATATCTACCAACCCGAACGATATCCGATGTATTCAGGAAGACCCTCCGAAACACTATATGGAAAAAGGGGTGACTGTTTTCTGTAGTTTGGAAAATGGTTATTGGGGCAGAGATCATGGGGACGATGCGGGCATACCGCCGGATACACAGTCCAGAACTACCTATGGGGTATATCCTGTGGGAGGAAAATTCGACGATAGGTCCTTCAGTGTTATCGCCAGTGTTGATGTAGGTGCTCAGGGCGCCGGCATAACACCTGTCATGCTCAGTTCATGGGTAGATTTCATGCGTGCGGAGATGGCGCTTTTTGCCAGTGGGGAAGGAAGTGCACAGGCATTTATAGAAAGTGGTATTGCTAAGTCCATCGCCAAAGTCAGAAGCTTTGCTGCATTGGACGCTACAGCGGACCTTTCGAGGGAGCCGGCCTTGGCGCTTGATGCAGCCTATATCAGTGAAGTAGGTACACTCTTTGCCAGTGCTGATGAGGAGGAGAAGAAAAATATTTTGGCCAAAGAGTATTTCGTGGCACTGTTCGGTAATGGTATCGATGCCTACAACTTTTACAGGCGTACGGGAACACCGACGGACATCCAGCCTAACTTAGAGGCGAATCCCGGTGGTTTTATCCGTTCTTTCTTTTACCCTGCCAGCTTGGCCAATAGAAATGCTTCTGTCAATCAAAAGGACGAAGTCACATCGACCGTCTTCTGGGATAACAACCCCACTACGGGTTTTCCGGTAGGGAACTGATATGGATGTCAAAAAAAACAGAATCAAGAAATCAGCATTATTTAGCTATTGAACTATGAAAAACACACTGAAATATATAGGTCTACTCGGACTCGTGCTACAGCTATATGCCTGTGGAGATGAGACGCTGGTAGACGAAACACTGAGCAATATCAATAACGGAGCGGTTTTGAGAAACCTTGAAGTCAACAATGGTCTGGATATCAGTGACGCATCTTCTAGCTACAGCATCACCCTAGAAGCACAGGATGCCCAGAACGGTAACCTGTTGAAAGAGGTAAGGGTGAATGTCGGTTTCGATGATAACACCGACCTTGTCGATGATGATGACGAAGGAGACTCCAAGGCCACGACATCTTTTATGACCATACCTGCTTCCTCTTTTAGCCCGGGTGATCGGGACCTACCCGTATTTACCTTCACCGCGACGATGGACGAGCTGCTGGACCATGTAGGACTGACTCTGGGAGAGGTCAATATCGAAGATGAGTTCGAAATAGAGTTTACTATGGAGCTGACCGACGGCCGTATTTTCGATAGTGGCAACGCCAGTAACGATATTACCCGGACGGGTACCTTTTCGTTTTTCAACTCACAGTTCGATTACAATGCAGAGATAGGCGACCCCCGTCGTCTGGCTGTTGAAGAACTCAGTGTAAGTTTAGAGGACAATTTCCTGAAATCGGGAAGCATAGATACCGTGTTCATGACCTTCGATAGGGAAAGTTCGAAAATCATCACCCCGCCCACCGTTACCCGTGTTTCCAGAGAAGGAAATCTGGATGATGCCATCATCGGTAAAGTTGAGGGGCCGATTACCCGACCTAATATTGATGGCATCGATGAGGATCAAGAGTTCTACTACTTCCTTTATAGGGCGGGAATGGCACTTACGGACACCATTGATTTTACCCTCAGTGGAGCCGAAGCGGTGGCCGGTTTCGAGATGAACGCAAAGACAATAGAAGAAGCCTATATCATCGACAATGCTGCGCCTGAAGTTGCCCGCGTAGCCGAGAACGTAAGCGTTGAGGATGGCGAGATCGGACTGGTCTCTCTGGACCTGGTTTACCCCGAGGTAGTGGCCAAGGGTAAGGTCAAAGTCGTTATAGAATCGGAAGATTTTGATATGGTGACCATTGAAATGGAGGTAATCAAAGGTGATGTTGTCGAGAATATAGATTTCATTCCCAGAGTAGGGGCAGCACTGATACCTGCGGCAGAAGTGGAGATGGACATCACTATAACAGAAGTTATGGACTTAGCGGGCAATGTAGCCTCTGAGACCGTTACTGTGACACTATTCGATTGATGGCAATTGCCATTGACCAATAAAATCTAATATCAATAGGGACATGGCGTCCATATACGAGGACAGGCCACTTGTTAAACCCGAATCATGTATTGAAAAATCTACTGCGGATTTAAATGTTTGCAAATCAGTCGTTGCACTACGTTTTTTGAATTCACCATAGCGGTGCTATGCTAAATCCAATAAAACTCCCTGATTTATGGATATTTAAACCCTCGTCACGAAGTTCCAACGCATGATCCGGGTTAAAGCGGCCTGTTTTTTTATATCACAATACCCTCTGTACAGCGTAGAGCTTGCCGGCACTGTCTATCTTATGGTTCATTTTTTGAGGTATTTGTTCCTCAATGCCATACAGGATACTAAGCTCTATGATTACCAAATAGAGGAAAGACCCTATCGGCAAATCCCATAAACCCCCATTCACTTTCGCATGAGGGTAGAGTAGTTGAACCCGGATCATGCATTTCTATTACAATGGGTAAATCAATCACTACAGGTATCTTTTGGATTCATCGTGAAGTGCTACGGTGAATCCGTAAAAACAGGCACTGCGATGAGCTAGTATAGAATCTAGGAGCCATACCCAAACGTAATTGATTTGGGACAAGATGGTTCGTTGACTTAGGTGCCACTATTTTCTAACGACCCAAATGACAAGTCTACCCGTGACGGTTCAACACTATACGGATTTTCCCCATGGCCATTGCCTATAAGGTTTCCCATTTCGTTTTTTCTTGAGTATAAAACGGGACAAATCGGCCGGCACCAAAATTTTTACTTTTATGGGGGCATCCCCTATTGACTACTCTAACAATGACTTTTCTCGATTTCGGAGTAAATTGAAAAATTGGTGACCAGCAGGAATTTTCCAAAACAAATTTCTTTGAGTGACAATTTTTCGGGCATGCCCAAAAAATTGTCACTCAATAATACAAATTCACCCTCAAGGGCTACCATATCTTGCCCCCTCCCGCGGTCCACCACCGCAGCTAATGAGTACTATATCAAATCTATAGCATCTTTTTTGATTACTTCCACTACTTCTGGATTTAGCAGAGTGGAAGTGTCCCCTAGGTTAGTAGTGTCCCCTTCGGCTACTTTTCTCAGTATCCTCCTCATTATTTTACCGGACCGCGTCTTGGGCAGTCCTGGTACGATCTGAATTTTGTCAGGCTTGGCAATAGGCCCGATGATCTTAGTTACTGTCTCCTTTATCTCCGTAACCAAACTGGCTTCGGAGCGCCCTTCCATATCACAGATAACAAAGGCATGAATACCCTGTCCTTTGATGTCATGCGGATAACCGACTACTGCTGATTCCACTACCTTGGGATGTTCATTGATGGCATTCTCCACTTCTGCGGTCCCCATCCTATGGCCCGAGACATTGATGACATCGTCCACACGTCCTAAGATACGATAGTAACCGTCCTCATCGCGCTTCACTCCATCACCCGTAAAGTACATCCCCTCATACACTGAAAAATAGGTACTTCTGCACCGCTCATGGTCTCCATAAGTTGTTCTGAGCATAGAAGGCCAGGGAAATTTCACACATAGATTTCCCTCTACACTATTGCCCATGAGCTCCCTACCATCATTATCCACAATGACCAACTGTACTCCCGGAAGGGGCAGTGTGGCATAGGAAGGTTTCGTGGGTGTTATGCCCGCCAAGGGAGATATCAATATCCCGCCCGTTTCGGTTTGCCACCAAGTATCGACAATGGGGCATTTTCCTTTGCCAACATGATCATGATACCAATGCCAAGCCTCTTCGTTGATAGGCTCTCCCACAGAACCGATGACTTTCAATGAGTCCAAACCGTAGGGCTCCAATGGAGCATTGCCATAGGCCTGCAAAGCTCGTATCGCCGTGGGTGCGGTATAGAACTGATTGACTTTATATTTGTCCACAATAGCCCAAAATCGACCCGCATCAGGAAAAGTGGGTACGCCTTCGAACATAAGCGTGGTCGCTCCGGCCAATAGTGGGCCGTATACGATATAAGAATGCCCCGTAATCCAACCGATATCCGCAGTACACCAGTACACATCATCTGTGGTGTACTGAAACACGTTCTGAAAAGAATACTGGGAATAGACCATATACCCAGCACAGGTATGCACTACACCTTTGGGCTTACCGGTGGAACCGGAAGTATATAAGATGAAAAGCATGTCTTCGGCATCCATGGATTCGGCGCTATGATCAAAAGACATGTTCTCTATGGTATCATGCCACCAAAGGTCCCTGCCCTCCTGCATGGTAACAGTAGTACCGGTTCTCTGAAGTACGATTACTTTATGGATAGTGTCGGCCTTTTTCAGGGCTTCATCAACGACTTCTTTTACCGGGATGGTCTTTTTTCCACGAAAATTCCCGTCGGCGGTCAATACCATCTTTGCTTGGCAGTCTACAATACGGTCAGCCAGCGCACTGGCCGAAAACCCCGCAAATACCACTGAGTGTACAGCACCTACGCGTGCGCAGGCCAGCATAGCTATGGCTGCTTCGGGAACCATTGGCATATAGATGATGACCCTATCCCCCTTTTTAATGCCTTGGGCCAGCAGTACATTGGCAAACTGACATACCTTTTGATGGAGTTGCTTATAGGTAAGCGTCACTCCGGGTTCATTGGGGTCATTGGGCTCCCATACGATGGCAGGTTTATCTCCTAGGGTGAACAGGTGGCGTTCCAGCAGGTTTTCGGTAATATTGAGTTGAGCATTCAAGAACCACTTTATTTCCGGCTTCTCGAAGTCCCAGTCCAAGACTTTGTCCCAACGCTTCCTCCAGTAAAACGAATCGGCGATCCTAGCCCAGAACCCCTCGGGGTCCTGTACACTTTTTTGGTATTCGTAAATATAGCCACTCAAGGTTTGGATTTTGTCGCTCATAATATAGAGATAGGTACTTGTGTAGATTGTAAATGAAATTCGAGGTGCCATGCTACTATTGCCTACAGCGCAGTTGAATATACTTCATAGGGAACAGGTCAAGTCCCCACTATTTTCAGCAAGAGGTGCCAATGGCAGAACTTCGGTCAAGATACACAATCCCAAGGGCAATAGTGAGTCGGAAATGACAAATTTCAATGGACCTTCTCCCCTTTTTCAGTCAAATAGCTGAACACAGTCCGTTTGGGTAGGTAGAATTTCTTTTGTTGACCTACCATTTACTCTATCTTTAAGTATATCGGAAAAAGAGGTCAGCACGGCTGACAACATTGGGATCATCTTCAATCAATGAAGGTTAGGTCTACCTACTCCTATCAGTACAGCAACTCCGCCAATACCGCCAAAACAGCACCCAGTAAAGCTGCAGAGAGCTTCTTTATATTGAGCCGATGCTCGACACTACTCTCGAAAACAATAGTCGTGGAAATGTGCAGAAAACTACCACTGACTACCGCAAACAGTAATGTAAATGCACCTTCGGAGAGATAATGTTGCTCTACGAACATATCACTTACTAAAAGTCCCATGGGTGAAGTAAGGGAAAAAACGACCAAAAGAACAACGGCCAAAGACTGATTCTTCATCTGGCAGGTCAGCATGGACATCAGTGCAAAAGCGGCCGGCGCCTTGTGCAAGAGAATCCCAAACAAAAGTGTATTCGATGAATGATGGGCATGAATCGTGCTTGGATGTGCCAATAAGCCTCCTTCCAAAAAACCATGGAGTGCCAACCCTACCATCAATGATAAGGTACCCGCTATTTTGTGGTCGTGGTCCTTTGATTTGGCATGCATATGCCCATGTTCCACCCCTGAAGTCAAGGACTCCAACACCTGCTGCATGAAAAAACCCAGTAGAACGAAAGCCCCGACATAGGTAGGTGTCTTGCTCTGTGCGAACAGCTCGGGCAGTATATGGATGATAGTTACCGAAAACAGGTATCCCCCGGCAAAAACCAATGTCAGCCGATAACCGTTACTTTTGGTAGGAGGTAACAGGAATGTCAGTAAACCACCCATCAGAGCCACGAAAAATAAAATCAGAAAGTCCAATAACATAAATACTACTGATATAGAAAGTGAATATTAAAAATGGCCTATCAGGAGATACACACAATTCGGGCAAGTCACTCTATCTGACACTGAGAATGATCATTTTTCTTTTTGGTCACGAATATCATTCTTTCGGACTTATCACGGACATAGTCCCCTAAAGTATAGTCACCATATAGAGCGATGATATCCAAGCCTGCTTTTTCAAAATAGTCCATAAATTCGGACTTGTTGATGGCCTTGACTTTTTCCTGAAAGCGATAGTCCTTTCCGGCATCCTTGAAAAGGATATTCTTTAGGATAAACCCATCTTCGATTTTTTTACTGATATCAAAGTGTATACCATCGATGACCTTATCCGCGCTTGGGGTGAGTTGATTGACGACCAGATCGGGATTCAAAAAATCGAGTACGAAGACCCCCTCTTTTTTCAAAGAGCGGGCCACGGCACAAATGGCCTGTTCATGTTCTTTCTGCGTATCGAAATAGCCAAAACTGGTAAACATATTCAGGATATAATCGAAACTGTTTTCGGAAAATACCTGACGCATATCATGGATATGAAAGTGCAGGCGCTCATTGGCATAGGCTTGAGCATGGCGGATATTCTGCTCCGAGAGATCGACTCCGACGACATCAAAGCCCTTTTTGTTCAAGTATATGGAATGCCTTCCCTTGCCACAGGCCAAGTCCAATATTTTATCCGATGCCCTAAAATCAAAATGGGCTATCAAATGGTCGATAAAGGCACTTGCTTCTCTATGGTCGCGGTGCTGGTATAAAACATGATAGTAAGGTGAATCAAACCACTCTCCAAACCACTCTTTCTTCGCTTTCATTATATTGTTAACAGTATTAAAAGGTCAGCTTAGTTGACTTCTTCTATACGACCATCCAGCCCTTTTGTTGCGTAGGTCTCAATTCCTCCATAGCCGTCGCTATAAACCAGATAGGCATCGATATCGGGAATGGAAGACAATAGTTCGATGGCCGCTTCATGCCCCATCGTCATAAACGCGGTAGCCATGGCGTCTGCTGTCATACAGCTAGGAGCAAAGACAGAGGCGCTCAGTAGTGCATGTTTGATGGGATAGCCCGTTTCCGGACTCAGCGTATGCGAGTATTTTACCCCATCGACAATTTTATAATTGAAGTTATTGGCCGAGGTGGCCATAGCTTCATCCCTGAGGATGACCTTTGCTTTCAGGTATCGGTTCAGGATATCGGAGCCTGGGTCTATAATGCCCACTCTCCATGGTTGCTTACTCTGCGGGTTTTTACCTCCGCACAGTACTTCGCCGCCGATTTCTATATAGAAGTCTTTCTTATCCTTTTCCCGAAGAAAGTCAGCAACTACGTCGATACCGTAGCCCTTGGCTATGGCACCGAAGTCCAGCTGTACACGTTCATCTTCTTTCCTTACCTCCCGCTTGTTAAGTACCAACTTGTCAAACCCTACGATTTGTTTTAAAGAATCAATCGTCAGGCTATCAGGGGAAGTGTTTTTGTCCGGTCCAAAGCCCCAGGCATTGACCAAGGGCATGACCGTAGGGTCGAAGGCTCCATCGGTCAGTTCGAAGATAGTCTTACTCTCTTGAAGCACTGGGTAAAAGTAGGGCAGTTCGAAAGCAAATGAAGTTCCACGGTTGAACCGCGAAATCTCGGACTCCTTAAGGTAGTGGTTCAATGAGCGATTGAAGACTTCAAGTAAGGAATCTATGCCCTGCTTGAAATTCCTTCCTCCCTCATCTGCATATTTGATATTATAGGTCGTTCCCATGGTATTTCCCGTCAAATGCAACAGGCGCGATGGCTTCGTCGTCTCACTGGACTGGCGATACTTCCATAGCAGAAACATCGCGGACAAAAGAATGCTGGTATAGATAATGTTCTTGACCCTATTGTTCATGCGTTTAAATTTGGCGCAATTTAGTGAATTTGCATTGCTTATGATTATTTTAGAGGAAATATAGAAGGAAATATGCGTGAAGAATATTTAAGTGGTGATGCCGATGAACTCAGTCCGTCGGAAAAGGAGTTTGAGAGGGCATTACGACCACTCAATTTTGGGGATTTTACGGGACAGCAAAAGGTATTGGACAATATCAGTATTTTCGTACAGGCAGCACAGAAGAGAGGCGAGCCTTTGGATCATGTACTATTGCACGGGCCTCCAGGTCTGGGAAAGACTACTTTGTCCCATATCATTGCCAATGAGCTACAGGCCAACATCAAAGTCTCTTCGGGTCCTGTATTGGACAAACCCAGTGACCTGGCAGGGCTATTGACCAATCTCGAAGACCATGATGTCCTCTTTATCGATGAGATACACCGTCTGAATCCCGTAATCGAAGAGTACCTTTACTCGGCCATGGAGGATTTTAAAATAGATATCATGTTGGATTCAGGTCCCAATGCGCGCACTGTACAGATAACCTTATCTCCTTTCACTTTGATCGGGGCTACAACGCGGGCCGGGCTATTAACGTCTCCCTTGAGAGCGCGGTTCGGTATCAATGCGCGGCTGGAATACTATGATGCGGCGCTGTTGACGACTATCGTCAAGCGTTCTTCACGAATATTGGATACTCCTATCGAAGATCCGGCAGCACTGGAGATTGCTCGTAGGAGCCGAGGTACACCCCGTATTGCCAACAATCTGCTAAGACGAACCCGGGATTTTGCGGAAATCAAAGGCAATGGCACCATCAATAAGGCCATTGCGGATATTGCGCTGACGGCACTGGATGTAGACCAGAACGGACTCGATGAAATGGACAATCGCATATTGAATACCATTATAGGAAAATTCAAAGGTGGTCCCGTGGGCCTATCGACCATCGCCACGGCCTGTGGTGAAGAAGCGGAAACCATCGAAGAAGTGTACGAACCTTTTCTTATCCAAGAGGGCTATATCAAGCGTACCTCTCGAGGAAGGGAGGCAACAGAGTTAGCCTACAAGCATTTGAAAATCGTTCCTCCGGGAAAAACGGGTGACCTCTTTTGAGTCTCATGTATGTGATTGCCATGCTCGGCTTTCCCAGCCCAATCCAGTAACATCACACATAACCTCAATCGATAACACACCCCATGAATGCGGTAATATACCATGAAGCAAAGTAGTAACAATACGTATACCTCCTTTATCAAAGCCCAGGCTCAAGCACTGGGGTTTAGTTTTTGTGGTATTGCGAAAGCCGAGTTTCTGGAAGAAGAGGCACCCCGTTTGGAACAATGGCTCAACCAAGGTATGCAAGGACAGATGGGCTATATGGAGGGGCATTTTGACAAGCGCCTGGACCCTACTCTACTGGTTCCCGGTGCCAAATCCGTTATCTCACTGTTATACAACTACTATCCCGAGAAAGACCTTGCCGATGACTCCGGCTTCAAAATCGCCAAGTATGCCTATGGTAAGGACTATCACTTCGTTATCAAGAACAAATTAAAGTCCCTTTTTCAATCAATGTCCGAAGAAATAGGTGCTATCGAAGGTCGGGTCTTTGTCGACTCTGCCCCTGTCATGGAACGGGCATGGGCCCAAAAGGCAGGACTTGGCTGGGTCGGGAAGAACAGCCTATTGCTCAACCGAAAAATGGGAAGTTTCTTTTTTTTGGCCGAGGTCATCATTGACCTGGAACTGGACTATGATGCACCACTCAAAGACTATTGTGGGACCTGCACGGCCTGTATGGACGCTTGCCCCACAGATGCCATACCTTCTCCCTATGTGGTAGATGGAAGCAAGTGCATCTCCTATTTTACAATAGAGCTAAAAGAAGAAATCCCTAAAGAAGTAAACGGCAAGTTTGATGACTGGGTGTTCGGTTGTGATATCTGCCAAGATATCTGCCCTTGGAACCGGTTTTCAAAGCCCCATAGCGAACAAGAATTCCTACCGCACGATGACCTAAAGGATATGAGTAAGCGAGACTGGCAAGAACTCACTCAAGAAACCTTTAGTATCATTTTCAGAAAATCAGCTGTAAAAAGAGCTAAATACAATGGCCTAATGAAGAACATTACATTTGCTTCTCAATAGATAATCGGTGGTTATTGCCCCCTGCCCGATACGCCCTTAAATTCTACTTATACGGAAGCACCGGTTGAGCACTTTACTGTGTTGACTGCCGAATTGCCGGTAACACCAATTTTTAAGTTCTTTGATGTCGTCCGAAATTAGGTTCTTGATAGCTTTTCTCAATTCTTTTTCAAAAATTCTACTGTCAAAACTCACCTTAGTGAGGATAGTTTTCACATAGTCTAGCATAACAAATAACATTTTAAAGACCATGCAGAAGTATATCTTTTAAACTTCTGCAACCTTAATATACCAAATTAAGTTGGACTAAAATAAATTATAGCACTAAATTTACCTGAAGTAAGTCCAATAAAAGGTTATGAGTTTAAGAACGGAAATGATCTTCAAAAGTTTTCTAAGTCTTATATTATTGATGCTGTGCTGCTTGCAGGTCGTGGCCCAGAAAGCCTCCATTCAACTAGGCCCCGATAAGGTCGCCCAGAATCAATACTTCCAGGTATCACTGAACATCACGGACATGAACGTGTCGGATTACAGTGGGTTTCCCGATATCCCTGGTTTCAGAAAAGGTGGTGTCAGCAACAGCTCGGGCATCAGTATCGTCAATGGCCGAAGAAGCACCAATATAAGTATCACGATGAATTATATCCCTACACAGCAGGGTACGTTTGCCATCAAGCCGTTCAGTATGAAGGTAAATGGTACGACTACGGTCAGCTCACCAGGGAAAAAAGTAACCGTAGGTCCTCCAGCACAGCGGCAGCGTCCAAAAAGGAGGCGCCTTGACCCTTTCGGCGGGCTAATGGACGATTTTTTCAATGACAGTCGCGAAGAGGTGGAATTTGTGGATATCGATGATGATGCTTTCCTGGCAATGACCACTAATAAGGATGAAGTCTATGTAGGAGAGGGACTGACAGTAACCGTTTCGCTCTATATAGCGGAGACCAATCGCGCCCCACTAAATTTTCAGAATGATGCCAAGCTGAGTGAGGAAATCTTCGAAATGAAAAAAAAATTGGAGGTACCCAATGCTTGGCACGAGAACTTTGGCATTAAGTCCATTCATCGTGAACCCGTTAGTATCAAAGGGAAACGCTACAATCAATTCAAATTATACCAAAGCAGTCTATACCCTCTGAACGATGAAGACTTCGAACTGCCCTCCGTCACCTTGGAGATGATCAAACACAAGATCTCCAAAAGAAGAACCATCTTTGGGTACCAGAGCAAAGAAGGGTTCAAGACCTTCCGGTCCAAGGCTAAAAAAATCAAAGTCAAGCCACTACCGCCCCATCCCTTAAAGGAAACAGTGGCTGTAGGCGACTTTCAGTTAGACGAGCGCATTAGCGCTACCCAATTGACTACGGGTGAAAGCTTTTCCTATGGTTTCAACATTTACGGTGAAGGTAATATCTCCACCCTTCAAAAACCCGAAATCCCAAAGGACGATATCTTTGAGTTCTACACGCCCAATATCACGGAAAAAATCAATCGAAGGAGAAATCGCGTAACGGGTTCCAAATCTTTCAGTTATTATGCTATCCCTAATGAACCTGGTGAGTACGCCCTGAAAGATTACTTCAAATGGGTGTTTTTCAATCCCAAGACCGAAAAATACGATACCTTAATAGCATCGGAAAACGTCATCGTTAGTGGAGAGAGCAAAAAGAACGAATCCATACAGGACAATGACTTGGGAGGTTTTTACGATAATATCGACCTACAAGCGAACACACTATCCAGCACCCGTCCCGCCATGGACCTAAAACTGTGGGCAAATCTATTAATCCTAGTTATGTTGGTCCTTTCTGCTATATTTGTGTTCAAAAAATAAATTTTCAGACCCCTTTTTCTTAATGAGTAGTTCTTTTGGTAATATTTTCAAGATCAGCACCTTTGGCGAATCCCATGGAAAGGCCCTCGGTGTCATCATCGATGGTTGTCCCGCTGGTCTGTACATCGACGAAGCCTTTCTTCAAGAAGAACTGGACCGCCGAAAACCCGGACAATCGAAAATCACTACCCAGAGAAAAGAAGAAGACACCTTTGAAATCTTATCGGGGGTATTTGAGGGCAAATCCACAGGCACACCATTAGCCATTGTTATCCGTAACAAAGACCAAAAAAGCAAGGATTACTCACATATAGCGGACAAGTTCCGACCATCTCATGCCGATTTCACTTATGAGGCCAAGTATGGTATACGCGACTATCGCGGTGGAGGCCGCAGTTCGGCCAGAGAGACCGCAGCCCGTGTTGCTGCGGGTGCCATTGCCAAAATGGCGCTATCGCACCTGAATGTTGATATCAAGGCTTTTGTATCGCAGGTAGGGCCCCACAAGACCGGCGATTACCGCCTGTTGGACCTGAACAGGACCGAGGATAATATCGTACGCTGTCCCGACCCTGAGCTGGCCGATAAGATGATCGAGCTCATCGATCAGGTACGCAAGGATAGGGATACCATCGGTGGTGTAGTCACCTGTGTCATCAAGAACAGCCCAGTAGGACTGGGGGAGCCCGTCTTTGATAAGCTGCATGCCGCACTGGGGCATGCCATGATGGGGATCAATGCCGTCAAGGGTTTTGAATATGGAAGTGGTTTCGAGGGTATTCATATGCGAGGTTCAGCACATAATGATGCATTTTACATAGACGGAGGAAAGGTAAGGACCAAAACCAATTACTCGGGGGGCATCCAAGGAGGTATCTCCAATGGAGAGGACATATACTTTCGGATTGCCTTTAAGCCTGTCGCTACTATCATGCAAGATCAAGATAGTGTCGATAAAGCAGGACAGAGTACCACGGTGACGGGCAAGGGACGCCATGACCCCTGTGTAGTCCCCAGAGCTGTACCGATAGTCGAAGCGATGGCCGCGCTGGTCATGATTGATTTCCATTTACAGAACTTAGGGAAAAAGACCGTCCCTAAAGTTTAGTTAGTATCATCGGCCGGATTCAACTCCGGCCAAACTGAAACCTTTATGAAGAAACTACCCTTACACATACAGGTCATTATTGGCCTGGTCATCGGCGCTGTTTATGCCTATCTATCCATTTCCCTTGGGTGGAACTCCTTTACAATGAACTACATCAAGCCTTTTGGGGATATTTTTATCAATATACTCAAACTGATTGCCGTGCCTTTGGTACTGTTTTCCATCATATCCGGGGTGGCCTCTCTGAAAGATATCAAAAAATTGGGCCGGTTGGGGGTAAAGACCTTGGGAATCTATATCACCACCACCTTTTTTGCGGTTGGGCTAGGGCTGATTCTGGTCAATATATATCAGCCCGGAACCAAAATGGATAAAAATACCCGTACTGACTTCAGAATCAGCTATGAACTATGGCAGCAAAATACAGAAGGAGTCCCTAAACTGGATGACATCTGCCTCTCCTGCTTGCCCGAAAATGCCGATAGGGTAGCCGCTTTACGGGAAAAAGCACCCAAGGACAACGAATGGGTCCAAGACAAGCTCAACAAAGCAAAAAACGCAAAAAGTCAAGGGCCGCTACAACCACTGGTGGATATTGTCCCCTCTAACCTTTTCAAGGCACTGGCAGATATGTCCATGCTACAGATTATTTTCTTTGCCGTGTTCTTTGGGGTGGTATTGGTATCGATTCCAGAAGACAAAAGTGCTCCTGTACTCCTTCTGGTCGATGGACTTAATGAGATTTTCGTCAAAATGGTCATGATGGTCATGAAAGCCATGCCGATTTTCGTGTTCGCCCTGATGGCGGGCCAGGTCGTGAAAGCTGCGGGAACCGACCCCGATAAGTTTTTCGAGCTTCTCAACTTTCTGCTCCAATACTCGCTGGTCGTCGTTGTAGGACTGGCACTCATGGTCTTTGTGGTGTACCCTTCACTAGCTTCACTACTCATCAATAAGATACGCTATGGAGGATTCCTAAAAGGAATCAGAGATGCTCAGATTACGGCTTTTTCAACTTCTTCCTCTGTGGCAACACTGCCCGTAACGATGGACTGTATGCATAAGAAGATAGGCGTTTCCGAAAAAGTTTCCAGCTTTGTGCTTCCTATTGGCGCGACGGTCAATATGGATGGTACCAGCCTGTACCAGGCAGTGGCGGTCATTGCCCTGGCACAACTGCACATGGTCGATTTGTCATTCTCCCAACAGTTAATCATCATCCTGACAGCTACTTTAGCCTCTATAGGATCAGCAGCTATACCCAGTGCGGGTTTGGTCTTGATGATTATCGTATTGGAGTCAGTCGGTCTGAATCCCGCATGGATAGGTTTGATATTTCCCGTAGACCGTATCCTGGACATGTGCCGTACCGTAGTCAATGTAACGGGGGATGCCACTGTATCCACTTTGGTGGCACAGTCCGAAGGTGAACTCGTACTACCCGATGAACAAGCTACGGGCAAGTAAATTACGGCTCTGATGGGAACTTTATTCAAGCCTATCAGTTTAACCTATTAGTAATTACTCGAAGATAGAGAACGAACACAATACATTATGGAAAGCACAGAAGCAAAACAGCCCGTCAACATATACCTGGAAGCCAATCCCAATCCGAATTCCCTTAAATTTGTGGCCAGTTTCATGCTGGTACCCGAAGGAGCAAGTTATGATTTTCCCAGTGTAGAAAGTACCGATAATGCCCCTTTAGCAAAAGAATTATTTGATTTCGAGTCTGTGGACCGCGTATTTTACATGAGCAATTTTGTTACCGTCACTAAAAAAGAAGGTTTCGAATGGGAAGAAATCAGGGATAAGATCAAACAGCATATCCAGCAGTACCTCGAATCGGGTCAGAATATCCTTTTGGATGGAACCGAAAATGCCAACGTTATCAATGAAAACGACTCCGAGACCGTGAAAAAGATAAAAGGTATTCTGGATGAGTATATACGGCCCGCTGTAGAACAGGACGGTGGGGCTATCGCATTTCACTCTTATGAAGATAAAAAAGTCAAGGTCCTGCTCCAAGGCTCCTGTAGTGGCTGCCCTTCTTCTACGGTCACTTTGAAGTCAGGCATCGAAAACCTGCTCAAGCGTATGCTTCCCAATGATGTGGAGGAGGTACTTGCCGAAGGAGTATAATTTAATGACCTCAAATAGAAAGGCATCCGTATATTCTAATATTCAGGTGATGCCTTCTGTTTGAACCAAATAGTGCATTATACCTTTCATGCCAGCTTTAAAAACTTCAAGTCAGTAAAATATTACCGGTAGACCTGTCATTAGGATCGTTAGAAAATAGTAGCACTTAAGTCAACGAATCATCTTGTCCCAAATCAATTGCGTTTGGGTATAAATCAACTGTAGCAGTAAGACACTGAATCCAATAGGATATCCCGATTTATTGGCCAACAGTCTTTTTCCCAAGGTATTTTGAATAAAATGCCTTACAAATATCATCAACACAAACTTTCGAAAGTTTCCTGCCCTCCTGTTCGTTTTATCCCAAATTGATTAATAGGATTTCGTCATGAGAGCATAATTGCACTAAAATCAGTGGTTTAGGTGAGGAGGCTTTTGCATCATTAAGGTGGGGAACCTGCGCAGCGTAAAAACGCTGATCTTGAAGCAATTTATGCTCGTAATAGGAAGGCTATTGATCCTTTTGGATTCAGTCGATTTCTCAATCTATTTGCGCTGTGATAAAATAGTCAAATATATTTTTTACCAATCGTTTGGTAAAAAATATATTTTGGTATATTTGTACTATGAGACCGCAAAAAGTTCTGGACATCGACATTTTAGAAGGACTGACCCAAGAGTTTCGTTCTAAGGGCTTTGAAGGTGCCAGCCTAAAAGACCTGGCAGAAGCCACCGGCCTGAAAAAAGCAAGCCTATACCATCGCTTTCCCAATGGAAAACGAGAAATGGCGGAAGCTGTTTTCACCTATATGGGTAAATGGGTGGAAGACCATATCTTTAGTGCACTGGGTGATGAAGAAAACCCTCCCGCTCTTCGGCTGAAAAATGGATTGGCACAAATCGATATGCTTTATGCCGGAGGTGAAAAAACCTGTATTCTCAGAGCACTGTCCATGCAGTCGGGATTGGAATTGTTTCAAGAGCAAATCCGCCGTGGTATGGTTCTATGGTTGGAAGCCTTTCAAAAGATAGGGCTAGCCTTGGGCTTAACCTCTAAAATAGCCCAGGAAAATGCGCTACAATCCCTGATAGCTATTCAGGGTAGTCTTGTCGTAGCAAAAGGTCTGAACGATAGCAAAGTATTTAGTAATGTACTCAGAAGTATTGAAAATCGATATTTGGCATGATTATTTATCCCTCGATTTAACCGAATGTTCGGTAACTAAATTATCAATTATGAAAAAACTCCCCTTACCTCCCTTTACAGAAGAGACCGCAAAGCAAAAAGTTCAGATGGCAGAAGATGCCTGGAACAGTAAAGACCCGGAAAAGGTATCACTGGCCTACAGCACCGATACCGAATGGCGCAACCGCAACCAATTTCTCCACGGAAGGAAAGCGGTACAAGAATTTCTCGCCCATAAATGGAAAACAGAGTTGGACTATAAACTCAAAAAGGAGTTGTGGGCCTTCCGGGACAATAGGATTGCGGTCAGGTTCGAGTACGAATACCGAAACGAAGAAGGGAAATGGTTCCGGGCCTATGGCAATGAAAACTGGGAGTTCGATGAAGATGGGCTCATGCGCAAACGCTTTGCCAGTATCAACGACCTCGAAATAGAAGCGGATGAACGCAAACTGTGACATTCGCTTAAACCAGGGGCATGCGTTGGAAAATCTACTACGGATCTAAATAGATGTAAATCAGTCGTTACACTACGTTTTTCGAATTCACCATAGCGGTGCTATGCTAAATCCAATAAAACTCCCTGATTTATGGATATGTAAACCCTCGTTGCGACATTCCAACGCATGATGCGGGTTAAATATAATTTCAAAACAGTCTCTAATCCTCCATCGAAAAAAATACCATGAACAAAATAAGTTATAAATCCCTTAATGTCAACGGAATAAGCATAGCCTACCGAGAAGCGGGAAATCAGGAAAATCCGACCGTCGTACTGTTACATGGCTATCCTTCGTCCTCTCATCAATATAGAAAAGTGTTGGACAGCCTATCCGATGACTATCACCTGATTGCTCCCGATTATCCTGGCTTCGGAAACAGTGATTTCCCCGATGCAGGGGAATACAACTATACCTTTGATACTATTGCCACTACTATAGACTCCTTCTTAGAACTGAAAGGAATCGACCGTTATGCCATCATGATACAGGACTATGGTGCCCCTATCGGATTTAGGCTGGCTACGGCACATCCGGAAAGGATCTTGGCCATTATCAACCAGAATGGCAATGCTTATGAAGAAGGACTCGGAGCTGCTTGGGAGGAAATCAAAGCACTGTGGGCCAATAGGAATGCCACTACTGAAAAGGCATTACTGCCGGCTTTCACCATGGAGGGACTCCAGTGGCAGTATACCCATGGAACCCGAGATGCGAAAAATGTCAATCCTGACACCTGGAATCTGGATTTCCTCAAACTGAGCCGGCCGGGAGCGCATGAGATGCATATCGATTTATTCTATGATTACCGGAACAATGTAAATCTGTATCCCCAATGGCAACACTATTTAAAAGAGCATCAACCTCCCTTACTCATCGTATGGGGCAAAAATGATGCTTTTTTTCCTGAAAGTGGAGCCGAAGCCTTCAAAAAAGATGTCGACAACATCGATTATAATATCTACGATACGGGCCATTTTGCCCTAGAGGAGGATGGAGTAGATATCATCCATAAAATAAGAAGTTTTATGAAAAAAATACCGACACTGGCCATCGCCGATACTATTGGCAACGATTAGCTAAAAATCAATCTTAGAACCGAAGTGATTTACTAGCCCTTATATCACATCTGTTTACCAATACATCATCGTATACAGTGAGGCCCTGTTCCGGACTATGCTCCAGTGCAGGGCTTTTCCGTATGTCCCTAAATTTATCGTAGTTCGAAGCCCATTCCCAATCTCCGAAAAGTACCTCCTTTCACTTGCCTTTTTTATTGGTGAGGTATACACCTATCAAAATCAGCGCCATGCCCATGTAGTGCCATGTATACAATGATTCCCCATCCCACACCCCCCATGCCACTGCGACAACGGGAATAATATAAGTCACCGAACTGGTAAAAATGGGGGATGTGATCTTTACCAAATGATTAAAAAGAATCAATGCAATCGCCGTACCCACTATACCTAAAACACAAAGGTACATTAAAGAAATAGAGGCCTCATCACTTGATCGTAGCACTTCCACAAAGTCGGAAAATCCAAAAAGGTATACAGCGGCAAAAGGTCCCACTGACAATAGCGAAAGTGAAGTGATGGCCAAGGCCTTCATGCGCGCCAGTTTGTACTTGATCAGGTTCAGGTTGACCGCATAGAGCATGGTAGCCAACACCACGTAAAAAGCATGATTGTTCAGACCGAACCCTTGTCCATCTGCCCTGGCCATGATGAGAAAGGCCGTTCCGAAAAAGGCCAATGCCAACCCCACAACAACGATGGTTTTTGTTCTCTGTTGAAAAGCAATAACCCCCAGTATCATGGTAAATGCCGGTGTCAGTGCATTGAGTACGCCCGTAACCGAACTAGGGAGACGTGTCTGCGCCATGGCGAATAAAAACGAGGGGATGAAACTACCCGCCAAACCTACGCAGATCAATATTGCCCACTCCTTTTTTCGGACATCCCTGAGCTGTCCGAAGGCGAAGGGCAGTAGAAACACTGCGGCCGACAATATCCGTAAAGCACCGACCTGCCCTGGTCCGAAGGATTCCAACCCTCTTTTGATCAGGATAAACGAACTCCCCCAAATCAGGGAGAGCACCAATAATAATACCCAAGCGGTGAGGTTCTTTTTTTCCGACATGATAAATTTAATCTAAGGGACTCCTTTGAAGCTGCATTATAAATCTGCTGTATGCTTAGAGACTATTTTGAAACTATACTTAAACCCAGAATGTTCGTTGGAACTTCGTCATGAGGACTTAAATGGCAATACATCAGGGCGTTTTCTTGGATTCAGCGTAGCACCGCTACGGTGAATCCAAAAAACGCATTCATTTACTGATTTGAAGCCAGTTAAGTCCGGAATAGATTTTCTAATGGACATTTTGGGTTAAAATTTGTTACTGCTCAATTTAGACAGGACCGAGCGTGAAAATAATGTCCTGAGGACTTAGCCAGTCAAGGGGACGGTCAGCCGCAGGGGCCATTAACGAAGATACCCGTATGACCTGAGGAGATAACAACGGAATTACGTGCAAAAAGATTACCTATAGTAATGTGCATGCCGGTGAAAGCAAACACTTGAGGTGAATCCCGTTTTCCCGCGAGTTCGGTATATCTATTGACCCATTGACCAAGGGGCAGGCATTTTTTCACTATCCTATTGTTTTCTATAGGTCATGGAATGAGAATTCTCTGATTCCATTTAATCTGGATTATCGGTAAAAGACAGTCCATTGATCCCTATGAAAACCAATACCCCATAGATTGAACCCAAATTGATCGATAGCCTTCTTATCCCGAACATAAATCACCTCAACATCAGCGGTTTTACACTACGGAAGTGTGTCACCTTAGTGATACAAAAGCCTCCTCTCCCCAACCATTGATTTTATTACTTTTTATATTTTCATCACGAAATCCTATTGATCGATTAGGGTTGAAACAAGATAGATACAGTTCAGAGCAATCGTTGAAAATGCGAAAGCGCTAAATTACAAAAGGCTGCTCTACGAGCAACCTTTTATCTATGGCATCTGAGGATAATTACTGACAAAGGTGTATCCGCTAGACTGCTACCGGACTGATAACGGTATCGAACACTTCTCCGACCTCATCGAGTACCGCACTGATTTCCTCTCTTGTTTCCAGTTCTACCAGTTTTGTCCTGTAGGGTTTGAAGTGCGGAATACCCCTGAAGTAATTGGTATAGTGCCTTCTCATCTCAAAGATACCTTTTCGTTCGCCCTTCCACTCTACGGAGAAGTCCAAGTGCTTTTTGGCCACGCTTACCCGTTCGTGGATATCGGGTGAAGGCAGCTTTTCTCCTGTTGCCATGAAGTGTTTTATCTCATTGAATATCCATGGATAGCCAATGGCCGCTCTACCTATCATGATGCCGTCCACTCCATATTTATTTTTATAATCGAGTGCTTTTTCGGGCGAGTCGATGTCTCCATTGCCAAAGATAGGGATGTGGATATCGGGATGGTTCTTCACCTCCGCGATGTAGGACCAGTCGGCCTCTCCTTTGTACATCTGTTTTCGGGTACGCCCATGGATGGTCAGGGCCTGTACACCGACATCCTGAAGCCTCTTGGCCACTTCGATGATCTGGATGGTATCATTATCCCATCCCAGTCGTGTTTTGACCGTAACGGGCAGTCCTACTTGCTTGACGATTTCGTCGGTCATCTTTTGCATCTTGGGCAAATCGAGAAGTATACCCGCACCGGCCCCCTTGCAGGCGACCTTTTTCACGGGGCAGCCGTAATTGATGTCCACTACCTCTGGACGGGCTTCTTCGGCAATTGCCGCAGCTTGCCGCATGGAGTCTATTTTATCCCCGAATATCTGAATGCCTATAGGACGTTCGTAATCGTAAATATCCAGCTTCTGAACACTTTTTGCCGCATCTCTGATCAGTCCTTCGGCAGAGATAAATTCAGTGTACATAATATCCGCTCCGTTTTCTTTACAGACAGCCCTGAAAGGTGGGTCGCTCACGTCCTCCATGGGTGCCAATAACAAGGGAAAGCCTTCTAGTTTTACATCTCCGATTTGTACCATGTTATCTAAATAGTTATCAAGCGCAGTATTTTTTAAAAATTGCCTTAAATTTACACAAATTATGACTAAACTTTTTCATTACTCTCAACTTCGCGATAAAAAGCCTCCGATATTACAGGCCTTTATCGTACTGTTCTCCGCACTGCTTGCCTTTGTGGCCATCGGGCCACTTATCGGATTTCAGATTGCTGCGCCCATCTTCGGTGGCAGTCAGGAAGACCTACAGTTAGCATTACAGAATCCATCAGCTCATGACAATATTCAGGCCCCACTGTTCATTATTCAGGGAATAGCCGCCACTATTGGACTCATTTTGGTTCCTTGGCTCTTTATTCGATACGATGAAAAAATCCCTTTCCTCAACTTTTTTCAGAGCAAAAATTTTGCCGACCCCATGCTTAGTCTGGTTGTTTTCCTCATGGTCGTCAGCTTTATGGGATGCAATGCCCTATTGATACAATGGAATGCGCAATTAAGTTTCCCGGAGTTTATGAAAGGCTTCGAAAAATGGATTGTACAAAGAGAAGCCGCCGCCGCCGAGCTGACTGCCTTGGTCACTGACTTCGAGCATATAGGTCCGTTTATGGTAGGTATACTTGTTATCGCCATTATTCCCGCAATCGGAGAAGAGCTCTTGTTCCGTGGGCTCCTTCAGAACTATTTCCAAAAAGCTTTTCGTAACCCTCACCTGGCCATTTGGCTAAGCGCTATACTCTTCAGCGCGGTGCACCTACAGTTTTTGGGCTTCTTTCCCAGAATGACCTTAGGGGCGCTGTTCGGTTACCTATACCTTTGGTCACGCAATCTATATTTCCCTATACTGGCACATTTTATCAACAATGGGTTCACCTTATTGATGTTGTACCTGTTTCAGAGTGGCTATATCAGTGTTAATATTCAAGAAACAGAGACTGTACCCTGGCCTTGGGCAGCCATAGCTCTTGTGCTGACTTCTGCATTAGTGTACTTCTTTCATCGCTCTCTCACTAAGAACTATCAAGAAATATAGGTACTCTCATGAGTAGGGAAAAGATGGAAAACACTATATATCACGATTTCCTCTCAGTAATAAGGGGGATAGAATCCATCTATCCAAGAGGTGCAAAGGAAGCTTATAAGTGACTCAAGTGAACATCACTACAGCTTTTCGAGTTCTGACGAAAAAACAGAATGAGCAATGGAATGATAAAAAAAACAATACATTTGTGTTTGTCGTTGTTACCCTGAAACAGGAATAGGTCTAACGAACGATAGGTACAACCTAAAGACCTAAGTAAGCTGACAAAAATGACTTCTATTCTTAATAAATACAGTAATCTCACTCAAAGGCTGATTGCAGCTATATTTGGGGCCATCGTCATGATTTCTGGTATCTGCTATCATGAATGGGCCTACTTTTCCGTGTTTTTTTTGATCAGCATGCTTTCCTTGTTGGAATTTTATAAGCTGGTGGGGATTGATGGTCTGGTGCCGTTAAAGAGTTTTGGTACTGTACTAGGGCTTTTTATCTATACGCTTTCTTTTTTGATAGAAAAGGGAAGTCTTTCCACTAAGTATTATTTTGCCCTATTTCCAGCGATCGCCTGTATTTACCTGATTACATTGTACAAAAAAAATGCAAAAAAACCCTTTACCAATATAGCCTTTACTCTATTGGGGGTTATCTATGTGGCCGTTCCCTTTTCCCTACTGCACGTCGCCACCTTCATCAATGGTTACTATCAGTACACTACGATACTTGGATTCTTATTGATACTTTGGGCCAGCGATACGGGGGCTTATTTTGCAGGGGTAAAGTTCGGAAAACGAAAACTGTTCGAGCGGGTATCTCCGAAAAAGTCTTGGGAAGGAAGTGCGGGAGGTGCCGTGCTGGCGGCAGCAATGGCATTTGTCTTGTCTTATTATTTTAAAGATATATCTTTGAACCGCTGGCTGGCCTTTGCGGGAATCATCGTTGTCGGCGGTACTTATGGAGACCTGATCGAGTCGATGCTAAAAAGAAGCATCGACATCAAAGACTCTGGTAGCATCATCCCCGGGCATGGCGGCTTTCTGGACCGATTTGACGGATTGTTACTCGCAGCTCCTTTTATCGTGTGTTTTTTGAAATTATTTTAACAAACACGGGTAATAATAAAGATTATTAAAATGCTGAAAGAACCGTTATTCGTTCTATTTTGTTTAATTTTATAGGCATATGCCAACGTAAATAATCGAGATTATGGGTTACATAGAACCAGCACCGATACGGGACAAGGAAAATCCCTTTGAATCGATGATGTCAAGGTTTCACATTGCTTCTCAGGCTCTTGGTCTGGAAGATGAAGTTTATAATGTTCTGAAATCACCCGCCAAACAGGTGGTAGTCTCCTTACCCATCACTATGGACGATGGCTCCATAAAGGTATTTGAAGGCTATCGGGTCATTCATTCCAACATCTTGGGTCCTTCCAAAGGGGGAATCCGCTTCGACCCCGGTGTCAATCTGGACGAAGTCAAAGCACTGGCAGCTTGGATGACCTGGAAATGTGCTGTAGTGGACATTCCTTATGGTGGTGCAAAAGGTGGTATCAACTGTAACCCCCGAGAGATGTCCTCCGGTGAAGTGGAGCGGCTTACCCGCGCCTATACCTCCGCCATGAGTGAGATATTCGGTCCTGATAAAGATATCCCGGCACCCGATATGGGTACCGGCCCCAAAGAGATGGCCTGGCTAATGGACGAATATTCCAGAACGCAGGGAATGACCGTCAACTCGGTAGTAACAGGAAAACCGTTGGTACTCGGCGGCTCTTTGGGACGTACGGAAGCCACTGGACGCGGCGTTATGGTAACAGCCCTATCCGCGATGGAAAAGCTAAAAATAAATCCTTACAAAGCTACCGTGGCCGTGCAGGGTTTTGGCAATGTGGGTTCTTTTGCTGCGCTACTCCTAGAAGAAAGAGGCGCGAAAATAGTTGCCGTGAGTGACCTCTCCGGTGCCTACTACAATGAAAAAGGCATTGATATCCAAAAAGCCATTGATTACCGTAACTCTAATAAGGGAAGTCTAGAGGGCTATGAAGGCGCTGAAGTACTGGATGGAGAAGAACTCCTCGTACTGGAGGTAGATGTACTGGTACCTGCCGCAAAGGAGGATGTCATCACTACCCATAATGCAGAACAAATCAAAGCAAAGCTGATCGTAGAAGGTGCCAATGGACCCACTTCCTATAAAGCCGATGCCATTATCAACGATAACGGTATCATGGTAGCTCCCGACATTCTGGCCAACGCAGGTGGTGTCACTGTGTCCTATTTCGAATGGGTGCAGAACCGCTTGGGATATAAGTGGACGGGGGAGCGTGTCAATCGACGTTCGGATAGGATAATGAAGGACGCTTTCGACCATGTGTATTCAGTGGCAAAAGAGTACAATGTTTCCATGAGAATCGCTGCCTATATCGTCGCTATCGATAAAGTAGCGAAAACCTACAAATACAGAGGTGGTTTTTAGTCCCTGAATTTTACCGCTGTATAATTATTGAACAATTCCTGTCAGGAAAGATAATTTCGAAAATTATCTTTCCTGCTTTTTTTTGACTTCAAATTTTAAAACAAAATGACCATTCATAAAGAAGGACGTAGACTACTGTTCGTACTATTACTCGTTCTATCCGCCGGGTATTTTGGTGTCGACTGGCTTTCTTCCGGACAGGAAACGGTGACCACTCTTTACATTATTGTTGCATTAGTGGTATACCTATTGGTACTCCAGTTTTTCCGCCTTCCGAAAATTTCGGTGAAAAATAATGAAAGCCATATACTGGCTCCCGCCGAGGGTAAGGTAGTCGTCATCGAAGAGGCTATTGAGGACGAATACCTTAAGGAGAAGCGCAAGCAGATTTCTATCTTTATGTCCCCACTCAATGTACATGTCAACCGTATGCCCGCTAGTGGCAGTGTCAAGTTCTTTAAGTACCACCCCGGTAAGTATCTGGTCGCATGGCACCCGAAATCCAGTACCGAGAACGAAAGGACCACTATGGTGGTTGCTACCAAAAAAGGACCCGATGTACTGGTGCGGCAGATTGCCGGTGCAGTGGCACGTCGTATCAAATGGTATGTCAAGGAAGGGCAGCAACTTGCTCAGGGAGATGAGTTCGGTTTTATCAAATTTGGTTCAAGGGTAGACATCTTTTTACCGCTGGATGCCGATATCAAGGTGAAAATCGGTGATAAAACTAAGGGGGGAGAAACAGTGCTGGCTGTATTGAAATAACCAAAAGCCCACACCCTTTTCGCGGGCCATTTCAGTAGGACATTATGACTGTGAATGGCCCTTTATCCATGAGGGCCAAAAATCGACACATCAATCGATTTTCGAATCAACCATAATAGTTTCGATTATGCTGTACCCAACGATTCCTTAGAATGGGGCCATCCCTGAAACCGCAAATTTACAGCATCTTTTCTATCAGCTTCATGACCTTCGACAGGTAAGCTTCATCCACTGCATCAAAGTCACCCAGCTTATCGCTGTCCACGTCCAGTATCAGGGCCACCTCTCCATCTTTGAGGGCAGGAAGGACGATTTCCGATTTTGAATCCGAGCTACAGGCGATATGCCCCGGAAAAGCTTCCACATCCTCGACCAGGATAACTTTCTTTTCAGCAAAGGCAGTTCCGCAGACGCCCCTGCCTTTTGGAATCCGTGTACAGGCTATCGGCCCCTGAAAAGGTCCCAAAACCAACATATCATGGGCCTTGACCAGATAAAAGCCTACCCAGAAATAGCCCATACCATAGCGCAGGGCAGCGGCGATATTGGAAAGGTTGGCTATCAGGTCCTCCTCTCCCATGGTCAATGCCTCTATCTGGGGCAGTAAAGCTTCGTAGCGTGCCTTTTTATCGGTTTCCTGTGGTATGATAAGTTCTTCTGCCATGTCTATATATACTTGTTTTATGTAGGATTATGTTTTCACTAACGCTCAGACGAAACTTAGGTTTTACCCGTGGTCCCGGTATTCCCACTGCCTATCCTCGATGTCTTTTTTCCGAATGGGAAATACTTTGAGAGCAGGTATCCGCAAATTTAGGCATTGGCTTTGAAAGTACCCTGTGCCGGTCAGCGAATAATTGCGGTACCAATACAGCCTTTATCACAGAAATGGTCAAGCTTGGTTAAGCAGTCCATCGATATTTTGTTATATTCATAGGATTTAACCCAAAACAATCAATAGCCCTCCTATTCCGAACTTAAGTTGCTTCAAAATCAGCAGTCTTGCGCTGCACAGGCCCGTCATCTTAGTGATGTAAAAAGACTCCTCATATAAACTGTTGATTTTATTGTAATCGTACCCGTTATTACAAAATCCTCTATCGATCGATTTGGGTTACATAATGTTTTTCCTGAAAAATAAGGAAGGCTGGGAAATCTCTCATACAAATTTGGGTTTTAAATGTCGTATAGGATTGCGCGGGTCATTTTTTTTCAATCAAGGCGAACACCGCAGGGATAGCAGCGCTATCCCGAGGATGGTCAACGCAGAGTGAAACAAAATGAACAGGAAGATATGCGATTTTAAAAGCTAAGTTTGTATCAGACCTATCGTGTTGAAAAAGAAACTTTTAAGATTACATTTATGAAAACCAACTGTCCGCAAAGACTATGGGTAGAAAAAAAGGATTATAGACTTATATACTTAACTATGTCAAATATTTTAACAGTTGATCGATATATCGTCCGTTGGACTTATATACATAGCTATACCCCTGATTTTAACATTTGGTCAATATTAACCTCGTTTTAAGAAAAGCATTTTGGGTGTAGGGCGTTTTCATCGTTCCAATCGGTTTCAAAATGTTCTCTATCCGCCCTGAAATCCGTTTTCGCCTCAAGCCGGCTGGGTGTTTACTCCTGCGCTGAAAGGGTTCCCCGAACCTTTTCTTTACGCTCGGTCCCATCGATAAAAATTAAGCGGGACGAAACCCATAGGGGTTTCGGGCCAGCCTATGGGACGTAGAAAATTTTGAAACTCGTTGCGTTCAGACAGAAAAAATTTTCAAATGAACCATTGAAATTCGGATTACGTCCAACGTTGTACCAAATTCAATGTGATAACCGAAATATAGTCAATATACCTAAATATAAAAGTCTAAAGGATTAATAATCAAGAAAAAATGAAATGGGAAAGTAGGAGTCGGGTAAAAATGGAAAAACCTGCATTGGTACAATGGTCATTAGCGGATCGGTCATTAGGACCGTTCCGGGCGGAACAGTGCTTTCGCAATCATTTTCGGTCTGTCCCAAAACAATTGCGTTTGGGGATAAAATCAAACACTTGACTATAGCAAAATCAGTTCTCCGACTTCACACTGCCCAATACCTTAAGGATTCAAAACCGCTCCCAAAGATTCAGCGAATCATCCATGCCTGTGGTATACGGACAGTCGGTCACCGCTGATAAGTGCTGTCGAAACCAATGTTCCATGGGCGGTGGGTGCCGCTATACCTTCTTCGAAGCGCACTTCCATGGATTTGAAGATCCTTGCTTCGTCCCATAGGCCCGCTTCCATTACCGAAGAGAGCAGCGTGGCACCGCCTTCTATCATGAGGGACTGTATCTTTCGATGGTAGAGGTCCTCGAAAAGGGCCTGTAAAAAGCCTTCCCTATCCAAGCGTATGTATTCCACGGCTCCATCGCTGCGATTTTCCCGGGTGGTATAGCATAGGGTCTGCTGACGCTGGTCGAACAGTTTCAGCTTTCTGTCCAAGCGAAGTTCCCTATCGATGACTACCCGAACGGGGTCTCTGCCCTTCCAGTCGCGGACATTCAGCTGAGGATCATCATATTGTGCCGTACGGGTACCGACCATGATGGCATCTTCTTCGGCGCGCCACTGGTGCACCAGTTTTCTGGAGAAAGTGCTGCTGATCCACTTGGAATCGTAGTTTTCCCTAGCGACAAAGCCATCGGACGTTTCGGCCCATTTTAACAGTACGAATGGACGCCTTCTTTCGATAAAGGTAAAAAAACGTCGATTGAGTTCTCTTCCTTCCTGTTCCAGGAGCCCTACCTCCACGGTGATGCCTGCGGCGCGCAGTTTGGCGATACCCTGTCCCGATACCAATGGATTCGGGTCCGTGTTGGCGATGACGACCTTTTTCACCTGATGTTGGATGAGCAGATCAGCACATGGCGGTGTCTTACCGTAGTGGGAACAGGGTTCCAGACTGACATATACCGTACTTTCGGAAAGCAAGTCTTGCTGTTCCACATCGGCCACCGCATTGACTTCAGCGTGTGGACCTCCATAGGCCCGATGCCAACCTTCGCCGATAACCTTGCCTCGGTACACGATAACGCAACCCACCATGGGATTAGGACTCACTCGGCCCATTCCCAGCAATGCCAGTTCCATAGCACGCTGCATATACAAGTTGTCCTGTTCTGAAAACGGTGTAGTCAATTTTTCTTATTTTCTATAGCTTAGTGGTGATTTTCTCTATGAATGGAAGCATTTGCCAATCCTATGAAGAACAATACTAGCATCAAAAGTATAGCAAAGGTCCTGCAAAACCAACTCTGCGAGGTCTACAGTCCCGAAGAAGCTCAGAGCATCACTTCCATTATCCTAGAAGAGGTATTGGGCATCACACTTACCCAATGGGTAATGGATCCAGAAATCAGTATCGAGCCGACCCAGGAAAAACAGCTGCAGGAGGTCCTTCGCAGAGCGATGCAGCAGGAGCCGATTCAATATATTCTGGGAAAGGCCCATTTTTACGGACTGGATTTCAGGGTAGGTCCCGAGGTATTGATTCCCCGGCCCGAAACGGAAGAGCTGGTAGCCCTGATCTTGGAGGAGCACCTTTCCACTTCCGGCAAGTCTCCCTTAGAGGTATTGGACATCGGCACGGGCAGCGGCTGTATACCGATAGCATTGGCAGCGAACCTGCCCAAGGCACATGTACATGCGCTGGATATCAGTACACCGGCTCTGGACCTGGCCAAGCGCAATGCCCTGCACCATCAATGCCACATCGACTTTTTCCAATGCAATATCCTTCTCGAAACACCTCTATTACCGGCTCTGGATATTATCGTGAGCAATCCTCCCTATGTTTTGGAATCCGAAAAGGCGGCCATGAACAACAATGTGCTGTTGCACGAACCCCATAGCGCCCTGTTTGTCCCAAACGACGACCCTCTGCTGTTCTACGAGCGCATAGCCGGCTTGGCAGCGGAGCTATTGGCACCCAAAGGAAAGCTGTATTTCGAAATCAATGAAAAATATGCGCTGGATACGGAGGCAGTATTGGAAAAGTTCAAGTTCCGACAAATCGTTACGGCAAAGGATATCCATGGAAAAGACCGTATTGTCATAGGACAAAAATCCTAATCCAGGCTTTCTCCGACCCAGAAGCGTGTATCATCGGATTCTATGTATACGGTACCCTCCTGCACCGCACACAGACCCTTCGATTCCCAAAGGTTTTTCATGGCTTCACTACTGTCACCCGTTCTTTCCCGCAGGCCTTTCCAGCTCAAGGTATGGATACTGTCCGTCTTGGTACGCACTTGAAAACTGTCGCCCTTTGCGGCCCATTTCTTATAGGTTTTGCCCTTACAATACACCCAGCGGTATCCTTCATCGAACACCACAATATTTCCTACTGCCTGTTCGGTCAATAACTGCTTTATGGTATCGGCACTGTTATCAAAACTTCCTATAACATTGATTGCCATATGCCCTTTCTCCATTAAAAAACAGAGTCCTGTGGAGAGCGCAGTACTTTTTTCCCGCTCGGATACATAAGTAAGGGGAAACTGGTCGGAGAGCAGGGCCAAGAGTCTTTGACCGTCCTCTATTTTACCCAGTACGGAATCTACCTTGATACCCCAAGAGATCACCTCATCTATACAGGTAGAACTGACCAGTACGCTGGGGTTCCACTCCAATAAAGATTGTAGTTGGCCCCATAAAAGGCCGTTGGTATTCATGATCAGTAGTGCAGGCTCTTGACCGTCCCGCACAAAATGATGTGATGACATGATTTGTTTTCTATTCCATTGATAGTCACTGGCATAAGGGCATAATGTCCCTTACTCCAAATCGTTTTCAGCAAAGGCTCCTATCAAAGGTTCTTGTGGGAACCATCGCAGAAGGGCATATTGTTGCCGTGCTTACAGGCACACCAGGCTACTTTTTTTGCTTCTGTGATTTCCTGCTTTACGGGTGTAAAGTCAGTACCTTTGTGGGAGCCATCACAAAAAGGTTGTTTACTGCTCTGCCCACAGGAGCACCAGTAATAGGTACCGGGCTCACAATCCATGACAATCGGTGACTTTTGTGCTATTTTTGGGGATTCCATTTTTTAAGGGGTTTTGATTGGGGTTTTCTCTAATATAAATGTCCCAACACATCAAAGGCAACTCAAAACTGAATTTAGGTTCAGTCTAAATTAAGATAACCCACATATATGACCGATAAGCAAGCCATCGAGAGGCCGGCATCGCACTATTCCTCTCGCTGATAGGTATCCAGAATATGTTGGGTCAGTACTTTATAGACATCGCCATAGTCCGGATTCCGCTCTTTAAGGTATTCCAAATGCTCATCCAGTGTTTGTAGGTCTCCCCGCTTGGCCGGGCCCGTTTGCGCATTTTCCGGACCTATATCCAAGCTTTTGCCGATAGTTTCTTCGATAAGTGCCTGCATTATTGAAAAATCTATCTGCTTCTCCGAGAGAATGTCCTTGGATAGCACCATCAGATGATTGGTGAAATTACAGGCAAAAACAGCCGCTACATGAAGTGCCCTGCGTTGCTCGGAACCCATTACCCGAACGTTGTTACTGATGGCCTTTCCCATAGTCCACAACGTTTTACGGACTTCCTTCTGTAAGGTCTCTATCAGTATAGGGACCCGTTCCATAGCCATAGGCCTTGATTTGGTAAAGGTCTGTAAGGGGTAGAATACACCGATGTTCTCTGTAGGAGCATACTCCAGTACCTGTAGCGGTTTACTTCCCGAAGTATGAACGAGTAGGGCACTATCGGGCAGGACAACCTCCCTGACCACTTCTTCTATGGCATCATCGGGAACGGAAATGATAAAAATCCGACTGCTGCTATCACCAAAATCCAGGTCATCTTTTGTGTAGGCTTGGTACAGCCGCTGTACCAACATCTTGGCACTGTTCCCTTTTGGACTGTACACTTCCTGTACCGTATATCCTGCATTGTCGAGAGCCGGGGCCAAATGCCATGCGACATTGCCTGCTCCTATAAAACTTATTTTAGGCATCGATGTCATCATAGTTGTAAAGAATAATAGGTTAGTAACTGTTGTAAACGGTTAATCCATGATTCTGAATTAGCCCAATCCTGTGTCTGTTTTGACGCTGCTCATTTGGAGCTTCAGCATGAGGACTCAAAAATGCAATAAATCAGCGGCTTTTACAGGATTCAGTGCAGTACCACTGCGGTCTATTCAAAAAAAACAGGCTCACTTCACTTATTTTACCCTATAACAGTAGAACTAATGATGAATCTAGGCTAATATCGTCCAAGGTTATACGATTTATCAATAGCGTAAGGATTGATGTTGCTGCTCTATCCCAGCAAGAGCAAAGGTAGTCGAAGAAGAAGCGGTCCATAGATGCTCCATACCCTTTTTGCATTTACCCAGCAGCGTTTCCCTCAAAAACCCCATCGATGCTGCGTGCGGTCCTCCTCGATATCCATGTCGTCAAGGAACCACTCCCCCTCCTTTCTTACCCAGTGGAAGATAAGGAATACGTAGAGGTAAGGACGGGACTCCCCAATCAAGTAATAAGGGACGCTCAGTTC